>JACPQD010000015.1 GCA_016190665.1 Chloroflexota bacterium | reverse complement strand
GTACCTTCTCCCCGTCACCGGGTCCCTGAGCTCCGGCGGGTCCGCGCCGACATTATCCCAGACGAGGAAAGGCCCGATGTTGGAGACCAGCGCCAGGTTGAAATCGCAGAAAACGCCGGCCTGGGGGACGGGGAAGCACCCAATGTCTTCCGTGGCAAAAACCTCCCTGCCCACATCTACAGACGCGACGTCATAGGTCTTCGCGCCGAAGGGATAGGTGAAGGTATACCTTCCCGGGGCAGGCAGATCAGCCCTGATTCTCACCCTGCCGAAGGTCATCTGCTCTCCGGGGACAGCGGTGTCCCCGCTGACAAAGGCGCCTTCCATGGCGAGGACCAGGAGGGCGTCTACCGGCTGTCCGGCGCCGCCCAGGGGGGCTTCGGCGGTCCACCAGAAGATCTCGCCGGGGTAGTTGCCGGGGAAAGAAACGGGCGCCGCCGGGTTGGGCAGGTCTATGGCGGGGACAAACAAGCAGAAGCCGTTGTTATCAAGGCACTTCTCCAGGGTCAGCCCTGTCGTGTCCCGATACCATCTGGGGAAGCCGTCAGCCGGGTCAACGGGCCCCACCAGTTGCAGCGCTCCCTGCGCCGGAACGGAGCTTATGAGAAGGACAAACACGAAGACGATCACGGGAACTGAGAGTTTGCTGGCATTGCTTAACATGCTGGATCCACCTCCACGCCTTCCTGTTTCAGCCGGATACCGGAGCGACCGGCGGGCAGCAGTCCATTTCTGGCGGTCTGGCGGTCTCGCGCCGACCAGCCCTCCTATGGCTACATCCCATAGCTACATTTTCGGCCCTTTCCATGGGCGGAGTATGTCAATAGAACTCAGAATCGGTGTAATCACATCTGAGCAATTCACTGTTGAGATTGGATGTCAGCAAGATCGCTACATGAGGATAACTAGTACGGTGTAACATTGATTAATCCGAGGGTGGAGCGAAGCGTGACCCACCACCACCGATTGGATCTGGTGGGTGCAGTCCCGATTTTCCCGACGCATCAGGGACTCCCAGAAAGCCCAAGCATCGGGACTGCACCCACCCTACGGCTGGCTGTTGAGATTGGATGTCATCAAGATCGCTACATGAGGATAACGAAGGACGGGGACGGGTTGGGGGAAGGGGGACGAGTCCTTGCAATACACTGTCCGAGAGGTCGGACGGGTCGGACAGGTCTGACTTAAAAGACCGACTCGGTCTTCGAGACCGAGTCGGTCTGGTGTTCCAAGTAGACCGCAGCGGTCTTAAAGACCGCCGCGGTCTGGTGTCGCCCTTACGGGATCAGGTCTCCCTGCTCGCTCAGGTTGATGATGTACCCTCGCCCCATGTCCAACGAGTTGAACCCGGACCCCGGCCTCGCGATCTCGTAGCCCAGGGCAGTATCGTACCGGTAGAGCGATACCCACTTGCCCGCCAGAGAGGCCAGGTAACCGTTGAGGTTGCCCGACGGCAGCAGGTCCATGCTGGTGAAGCCGATCAGGTTATAGCCGGCCGCCAGCGAGTACCTCGGCGTGAGGACCTTCAGCAGCTCCTTGGGCTCCAGGGTGAGGGTCAGCTCTCCATCGATGAGCGAGTTGACCCAGTAGCCTTTCCCATCTTCGATGTCCGTAAGCGTACCCGTCCACGCGCCGCCTGCGGAGGTGGCGAAGTCCCATCCTCCCGTGGTCGTGTTGTAGGTGTAGACTTTGTCGGCGACCGCGCCCATGACGTCCGCGATGTTATCCTCGACCAGCCGCCTGGGCACCGAGATGAGGTTCCATCCCTTGGCCAGCTTGATGGTCAGAATGGGGGTGACCGGCGTGGGCGTGGCCGTGGGCGTGGGCGTCGGCGTAGGCGTAGGCGTGGCCGTAGGCGTCGCTGTGGCCCTCGGCGTAGGCGTCCGGGTTGGAGTTGGCGGTGTGAATCCACCACCACCACCACCACCGCCACCGCCGCCAAAGATAGGCGGAGCCTCCGCCGTGGTGAAGGCGGCCTGCAAAGTTGTGTCGCAGTTGCCGGCGGCATCGCAGGAGGTCACGGTGTAGAACGACTGGCTGGCAGGCGTAAGGCCGGAGAGCCCTACGGAGTGCGCCGTGTTGAGAGCGCTGTCGCCTGCCGTCAACGACGTGGCCGTCGTGTTACCGAAGCGCACCGTTGAGGTGGCCGGCTCGTTCGTCGTCCACGCTATTATCGCGCCGGTGGCGGACACGTTGCTCACGGTCACTCCCGAAATGGCCGGCGGAACGTTGTCGTGGATTATGGTGGGAACCGGCACGCGCACGCTTTCGACTCCTGCCCCGCTGGTGGCTGACGCCGTGAAAACGTTGGCGGCGTTCAGCGATAGCGGGACCGATACGCTGAAGGCGCCCGTGGCATCAGCACTGGCGGAACCCACGACGACCGATGCCGCGTTGTAGACCTTGATCAGCACGGCTGGTCCCGCTGTCCCGGTGATGTTAATGGTGGCCGTGTTTACAGACACGCCCGCCGCAGCCGGCGACGCAATGGTGGGCGGAAGCGGACTCGTGTTGTCCACGGTGAACTGCGCATTGGTGGCCGGCGTGTTCGAGCCGCCGGCGCTGCTTTGCGCCGTTATGGCCACAGTGGCCACGCCGTCGTTCCCCGCCGGAATGGTTGCCGCGAAGGTCCATACCCGGGCAGAGCCTGTCATGGGCGCGTTGGTCACGTTGGGGCCCGCTCCGGCGTAGGTTATGGAGATGGCCGGCGTGCCCACGACGTTCGGGTTGCCGAAGAAGGTAGCCGTTATGGTCAGGGTCTCTCCCGACCTCACTGGTCTGGCGGGGTTATAGGTCAGGCCTACGTTGAGCGCGGCGCTGGCTTCAGTTATGGTGGGCACCGTCGCCGGGCTTCCCTCGACGGGGGTTGCGTCCGTCGCCGTCACGGTGAAGTTGTTCGCCGTATTCGCAACGAGGGTAACGCTGATACTGAAGGCAGTCGCTCCGCCCGTCAGTTGCTGCTGGCCGACAACGGTCCCGGCGGCGTTCTTTACTTTGACCAGGGTATTAGCTTGAGCGGTCCCCTGGATGGTGAAGTTTGCCGCCGCTACGGTAACCGCGGCCGCCGGCTGCGTGATGACCGGCGCTGCCGGGGCGAGGGCGGTTATCGTCGGGACTGTCGCCGCCGGTCCCTCATTGCCCACCGCATCTGTGGCCGTCACGGTGAAGTCGTTCGCCGAATTGCCCACGAGGGGAGCGCTGATGCTGAAGGCAGTGGCTCCGCCCGTCAGTTGCTGCTGGGCGACAGCCGTTCCCGCTTTCTTCACCTTCACCAGTGAGTTGGCCTCCGCCGTTCCCGTGATACTGAAGGTGGCCGCGTTCACGCTGACCGGGGCGGTAGGCGCCGTAATCACCGGCGCGGCCGGCGCTACGCTGTCCTGCGTTATGGGCGGGACCGCCGCGCCAGCGCTTTCAGCTCCCGCTACGGTTGCCGTCGCGGTGAAGTTGTTGGCTGAATTCGCCACCAGGGGAACGCTGACGCTGAAGGCCGTGGCGCCACCCGCCAACTGCTGCTGCCCGACCGCCACTCCAGCGGCGTCTTTGATCTTGACTAGAGAGTCGGCGGTTGCCGTCCCTGCAATAGTGGACGTCAGGGTTCCCGTGGTGATTGGGCCGGCAGGCTGGGTGACCACGGGCGCGGGCGGTGCCACGGTCACGTTTACCGTGGAGGTGGCGGTGTTCCCCGCTCGGTCCTTCGCGGTCACGGGGATGGGGAATACCCCCAGCCTCGTAAGACCGGTCAGCGCGGTCGCCCAGTCGCCCTCGGCGGGGGTGCCGGTCAAGAGGACCATGGAAACGCTGTTGGAGCCGGGAACCATCAGGATCTGGCCTCGGATCTCGCCGCCGGGCAGGAGGGGGGTGTGAATGTTCACATAGGTCCGGCCCGCCAGTATGTCCGCCTCGCTGGCCTCCGGATAGTTCCACACCCCGGTCTTCGGGCTGCCGAGCGGCAACGGGAAGAGAACGCCCGCGTTCACGCCGGCGGCCGCGGGGCCGTGGATGTGGGCGGCCGTCTCCGCGCCTCCTATCAGCCCGCTGAAAGTGATGTTGAAGCTCAACGTATTGGCCGCCGTATCGATGGTAAAGGCGCCGCTCCCCGTCGCCGTTGAAGCTGTTGGCGGCACCTCTTGTGAGCCCTGCAAGGTGGCCGACGCCGGGAAGGTGGTCGCGAGAGAGCTCAAATCCGCGGTGACGCTGGCCACGCCGACGTTGTCGGTAACGTGGGCCTGCAAGACCGCGGTGCCGACAGCCGCGTCCAGAGGCGAAGGCTGCGTTCCAGCGGCTACGATCACCGGCGGGGCTGTGTCAATGATCGCCACTTTTCCGGAGACGAGAAACAGGTTCGTCTGGGCGGTGCCAGCGGGGCCCTGAACCCTGAGAAGGTTGTTGCCTGTGGGGCTGCCGGTTACGGCATGGGGTATGCTGGGATTCCCTACGTACCTCTGGCCCGTGACCGGGTCCCTGAGCTCCGGCGGGTTCGCAGCGAAGTTATCCCAGGTGAGGAAAGGACCGACCGGTCCAGCCAGCGCTACACTGAAGTCGGCCGGAAATCCGACCACGCCGAAAGATCCGAAGTCTACCGTATCGAATATCTCCCGGCCAACCCCCACCGTTGGCACGTCAAAGACCTGTGTGCCAAAGGGATGCGTGATGGTATACGTGCCAGGCACGGCGAGGTCGGCCACAATTCTCACCCTGGCAAAACTCGACTGCTCTCCGGGAACGGCGACCTCGCCGGCGAAGGCGCCTTCCATGGCGAGCACCAGCAGAACGTCGCCGCCTCCGGGAACCGCCAGGTTGGTGTCGGCGGTCCACCAGAAAAGCTCGGCGGGGTAGTTGGAAGGGAAAGCAAGCGGCAGCGCCGGGTTGGGAAGCTCTGTGGCAGGGTCAAACAAGCAGAAGCCGTTCGTATCAAAACATTTCTCCAGGGCCAGGCCGGCTGAATCCTGGTACCAGAGGGGGAAGCCATCGAAGGCGTCGATAGGCCCTACCGCCTGCAATGCTCTCGGCACCGCTCCCTGGGCGGGAACGGAGCTTATGAGGCTCATAAGCATGAACAAGACTAAGGTAATGGAAATCGCTCTAGAGGTCCGAATTTTGCCAGTCATTTGAGAGTCATCTCCTTTCGTTTGTGTGCGCACAATTCACAGTTTGTGTCCCTGTCCCTGCCCTCATCACGTCTCTCCTTTTATTCTCAGGCCTATCGCCCCCGGTTCCCGGTATCGATTCTCCAGTTCACACCCTTGCGGCCCCCAAAGTGGAAGCCCGATTGAAAAGCCGTCCATCTCTTTCACCCCCTCCCGGGTACTTTCCAAAAACAGGTGGATGACGCCCCAGGCATCCCATCTGCTTAGTCTATTTTCGCCCCTATTCCCTGGCGAGTCTGTCACAAAAGCTTACTAGTTGTGTCAAGAGATATCAGCAATTTTTTGATGAAACCTGATGTCATCAAAATCGCTACGCAAAAAAGCGGAGGACAGGCGTCCAAGAGGCGTAATTGCCGGCAATCGCGTAGAGGCGGACGTCTCTTTGCGCCGGGGGATGGGTGCTTCGTGCTTCCCGCTTCGCGCTTCCGTTCACGGCGTCGCTTTTCGCCTGGGGGGCGGCCGTGGCGCCAGGGGGCCTGTCCCGGGATGCTCCGACCGTCGCCCTCATGCGGTTTTTACTTAGTGTGGCTGTATGCTGGTACGGATTGACGCCTAGGCGTGGCAGGCGCTATCGTTACATGTTGGCGTAATGGACTGGGATCCTGAGCGCGAGCGGCTCAAAGGTTTCCTGTCCTCTCCACGGGAGAGAACTGAGATTAAGGGGGAGCTTGGAGTCTTCACCCTCACCTAACCTCTCCCGTCAAGGGAGAGGAAAATTCAAAGGGCGCTCGCGCACGACGCAAGGAGACGCCGGATGATCCACCCCCGCCGGGAACGACGCGTTCCCTCTCCCCGCCGCGGGAGAGGGCTAGGGTGAGGGGGATTTGGGCAAGGAGACGCTCGATGACCCACTCGCGCCGGGAACGACGCGTTCCCTCTCCCCGTCGCGGGAGAGGGCTAGGGTGAGGGGGATTTGGGCAAGGAGACGCTCGATGACCCACTCGCGCCGGGAAAGACGCGTTCCCTCTCCCCGCCGCGGGAGAGGGCTAGGGTGGGTGCAAACCTGGTACACTGGTTACATGTTTGCTAAACACATAGGTAACAGGTAATCT
>JACPQD010000014.1 GCA_016190665.1 Chloroflexota bacterium | reverse complement strand
GCTAGAGATCTTCAACCGCGCCCTGTCAGTAACAGAAATCCAGGACATTTTCAATGCCGGCAGCGCGGGCAAGTGCAAGATTTCAAAGGAGACGCCTACACCCACGCCAACACCGACGGCGACGCCTACACCCACGCCTACTTTTACGCCAACCCCGACCTTTACGCCCATACCGTGCGAAGGCATAACTCCGCCCTCCGGCCTGGTGAGCTGGTGGCCGCTGGATGAGCCCTCAGGCAAGATCGCGCACGACATCGTCGGTGGGCGCAACGGCGACACTCAGCCTGGAGCGATTGGGAGCGGAGGTCCGACTCCCGTGGCGGGGAAGGTCGCCGGCGCGTTCGGGTTTGATCCCTCAACCTTTGTGAGTGTGCCGGATGGTCCTGGTACCCTTAGCTTTGGAAACCCAACGGACAATTTTTCGATAGACGCCTGGATAAAGGTCGCTCCCACTGACAGCTCAGGGGTTCGGCCGATCGTTGACAAGCGAGTGCAGACGGGCAGCGGGACATTGGGGTACGCCTTCTTCCTCGACAATGGCCAGTTAGCCTTCCAGATGGCAGATGGGGCTCACACAGATTACATCTCCAGCGCAAATGTTGCTGATGGTCAGTGGCATCTTGTTGCCGTAACAGTGCAAAGGACAGGGACGGCTGCAGCGCCGCCTCAAGTCAAGCTCTACGTAGACGGCGCTTTAGTCTTCACTGGCGTCCCTCGAACGGGAAATGCCACCAACGCCGCGGCTCTATTGATCGGGAGTGGCTATCCGATTTCCCAGCCGACGCCATATTTCAAGGGGGCGATTGACGAGATAGAGATCTTCAGCCGCGCCCTGTTCGCTTCAGAAATCCAGGCGATCTTCAAGGCGGACAGCGCGGGCAAGTGCAAGACGACGACCGGCACGCCGACCGTCGTGCCCACGACTACGGCCACAGTTGTGGCCACAGTTATCGGGGGTGCGCCCGCTCCGACACCAACCAGTGGGATTGGGCTAGCGGGGGGCTGGAGCCTCATATCGGTGCCCAGCGCCCAGCAGGACCCGGCGGTCGGGGCCGTGTTCGCCCGGAATCCGGCGGTTACCAAGCTTCACACCTTCCAGGACGGCAACTGGCTGATTGCTAATCGGAGTCCGGAGGGCTGGAGCGGCACTCTAACTGAGATACGTGGTGGCCAGGGGTACTGGGTCTATGCCACGGAACCGGCCGTCTTAACCTTGCGCCCCGCGCCGGTTGACCCCCTGGCTCCGCCGCCGTCTTATCCGCTACCAGGAGAGTGGAGCCTGATAGGCTACACGTCCTCGGTGGCGAACATGCCGGTGGAGACCTACCTGGCGAGCCTCCAGGGCAAATGGATATCCCTATACCGCTTTGACGCAATCAAGGGATGGGAGGTGGCGAGGCCGGGCGGCATTGGCTTCACCCAGGTGGAGCAAGGTAAAGGCTACTGGATATTCCTGAATGCGGCGGGGACGCTGGTGCCGTAGGATAGGTTAGAGGTTATAGGGGATAGGGAGAAGAGAGAAGGCCCAACCCCCGGGATAGGGGATAGGTTATAGGTTGCAGGTTATGGGGGAGAAGGGAGAAGACCCAAGCCCTAACCCCCAACCCCCGGCCCCCGGCCTCGCCACCGCACTCTCCGTGGGCCGTTCCTTCAGCGGGCTGACGGAAGGGATGATACAGGCCGACTCGGTCTCAGAGACCGAGTCGGCCTTGGCCTTCGGGAGAAAAGGTCCTTACCCCTACAGCATTCTCACCTTCACCCGTCCCCCAACCCCTATCCCCAGCATCTCCGCCGCACTTCCATTTCTCCGCGCTATCTCCAGTCGACCCGAGCTGCCGACAAGGGCGAGGAAGTCGTCCCCTTGAGCGTAGGACACGCTCAGGCCGCGAATCTGCCGCCCGGCCACTTCAATGACCAGTTCTCCTCGGGGGAGATCGCTCTCCCTGATGTCCGTGATCAGATTCCCGAAGTGGTCGATGTAAATGACCTCTCCGAGAAGCGATCCATCGGGGAGACGTTCCGGCTTCGGGATGGGAAACGTGACCAGAGAGGAGATGGGTTCGCCCATCTCCTCTATCGGAACGCCGCGGCTGAGATGAGCGGCGATGGCCGCGAAGATATCTCGCCCGTGGAAAGTGGCGCTCACCGGATGACGCCAGTAGGCGCTATTGGTGAGGCGCACCGCCTTGATGCCTCCCGGGAATGGCGCTGCTTCCTCCTCCACTGGCGCACTCACTGCCGCACTGGGGTGCGGCGCTCCTGGGACCGCCGCACCCCAGTGCGGCAGTCTAAGCACGTAGCTTAACACCCCGTTGTCCGGCGCCACGAAGAGCGCCGTGGGCGTGGAGACGGCAATGGCCCGTCGCTCCGTGCCCACACCGGGGTCGACCACCACTACGTGGATCGCGCCGACGGGAAAGTAGGGGGCAACCGTGCATAGGAGGAAGGCGGCGCCGGCAATGTCCTGCGGCGCCACTTCATGGGAGACGTCCACGATGGCCGCCTGAGGGTTGATGCCCAGGATGACCCCCTTCATGGCGGCCACATAACCGTCGAGGCGGCCAAAATCGGTGGTGAGGGTGATCAGGGAAGACATAGCTTAGAAAATGCCGTCTCCGTGTACCGCGCACTGAAGTGCGCGGTACGGGTAAGATCAGACCGGTCCGGTCTAAAATCGTTACTTCCGCGGCCGGGCCGAGAGGCCCACCTCAACCTCTTTGGTCCTCATGTACCAGTCCTTTACGTTGAGGAAG
The DNA here is from genome assembly GCA_016190665.1 of Chloroflexota bacterium. Classification (GTDB taxonomy): domain Bacteria; phylum Chloroflexota; class Dehalococcoidia; order JACPQD01; family JACPQD01; genus JACPQD01. The sequence continues at coordinate 16,672 of JACPQD010000014.1, read as the reverse complement.
CGGTTGCCTGGCTCGAAGACGACGCCGAAGCTGGTCCCCTTCACCGAGGCGTCCACGGCGTAGACGTAGGTGGGGTAATAGAGAAGGACGCCAGGGGCTTCTTCGGCGAAGATGCTTTGAAACTCCGCATACAGCTTCGCACGCTCCCCCTGCGAGGTCATTTGCCGCGCCTGCTCCAGGAGCCTGTCAGCCTTTTCGTTAGCGAAAGCAGGGAAATTGAAGCCCGGCTCCGTTTTCTGCGAGCTGTGCCACACCGGATAGGGATCGGGGTCGTAGCCCAGGTCGAGCCCGTAGAGGGCGGCCTGATAGCGCCGAGGAACGACGAAATCCCTCAGCAGACGGCTCGGCGAGCTGGCAGAGAGCTCGGCTCTCACGCCCAGTGTCCGCCACTGACGCACCACTTCCTCTCCAGCGGCGATCCTGGATCTGTCATCATTGGTCAGTAGTGCGAAACGAAACTCGAGACCATCCTTTTTGCGGACGATACTGCCTTCGGGTTGTCGCCATCCAGCCTGATCGAGGAGGGCCTTCGCCTTTTCGGGGTCAAAATCATACTTCCTGGCGCCGCCGCTGTCGCTGGCCCAGGTCCCCGGGACGATGGGACTTTGCGCCGCTATTCCCTGGCCGGCCAGGGCAACGTTGACGATCTTGTCCCGATCAAGCCCGTAGATTAGCGCCTGCCGGACCGCTTTGTCCTTGAATAGAGGAAAGTTGAGGTTCAAAAAGACCAGCGAGTAGCTGGCGCGCGAGGAGATGTTGAGTCTGAGGCTTTCGTTCCCGCTGAGGCGGACCATCTCCTCGGCCGAAAGCCACTGCCGGGAGAGCAGGCCGTGAATCTCCTTCCTCTCCAGCGCAGCGAGGGCCGAGGTGTTGTCAGCGAAAAACCTGACCTCCATAGCGGACAGATAGGGCTTTCCCAGGAAGTAGTTTGGGTCGCTCTCCAGCATCACCCGCTCCGCGGACGCCTCCTTGAACTTGAAAGGGCCGGTGCCCACCGGCCTCGTGTTGAAGGCGGCGTCTCTCAGGTCTTTCACCGGGGTCTTGCCCAGGATGTGTCTTGGCGCTATGCCCAATAGGCTCGTGTTGGCCAGGAACGGGGAGTAAGGACCCTTCAGCGTGAGCGCCACTGTGGAGCCATCAGCCTTTGAAACGGAGACCCCATTCCACAAGGAGGCGAACTCTCGGACTCCCGGGAAATCCGGGTTCTTCAGGGTCTCGATGGTGTACAGGACGTCATCGGCCGTGAAGGGCGTGCCATCGTGCCAGAGCACACCCGGGCGCAGGTGGAAGGTGTAAGTACGCCCATCCAGGCTGACGTCCCATCGCTCCGCCAGGTCAGGGACTATCTCGCCCCGCTCATTGGAGCGGGTCAGGCTGGAGAAGATCAGCGAGGCCAGGTCGCGGTCGGCGTCATTCAACTGACTGAGGAGGGGACTGATAGATCGAGGCGCCCCGGCGACGCCCTCGACGAAGGTCCCCCCGTAGTCGGCCCTCACTTCCTTGACCGGCAACGAGGCCAGATACCAGACAATAATGAGGACGACGAGAGAGGCGAGGACGAAGGCGACCTGACGCAGTCTTATGCGTACACGCAGCAGCCACATCTCGCGAGCGGCTCCCCTCTGGCAGACTTACGGCGTCCCGATGAGATCGGGGCTAGCTCGCCACCCTGACGCTGATCAGGGAGATGATGATGAAGAGCACCGACAATACGATGGTGAACTGGAAGAGGGTCTTTTCCACGCCGCGCTTGGTCCTGAAGACCGAGGTTTCTGCGCCGAAGATGCCACCGAGTCCGGAGCCTTTCACCTGAAGCAGGATGACGGCTATAAGGACTGCGGAGAGCAACATCTGGGCTATGTTCAAGTATACTTTCATGGTCCTCCTATGGCTGATCGCTGAAAGCTGACACTATTTTACCTCGAAAACTCCTGTGGCAGCCAGCGGCGGCGCTGGCTGCGGCCGTTCGAATAGTACAACTGAAGAAGAGCAGCGCCCAGCTTGCTCTGATCGTGACGCAACCGAAGGTCCTTGTTCACCAAATCCGCGGCCACCAACTGTATGCCGTCCACCGGCCACCAGTCGAGAGATACAGGCACTACCCTCCATTCCTTAGGCAGCTTCAGTATGTTGTTGTTAACCAGCACATACTGGAACAACCCCTCGCCCACATGGCGCGTTAGCGCCTCCACATGATTGGCTACGCTGAAGCCGTCCGTCTCGCCCCGCTGCGTGGCCACGTTGCACACGTACACCTTCATAGCTTTGGAGGCGGCCACCGCCCGCTTGATGCCGTCTACCAGCAAGTTGGGCAATATGCTGGTATACAGGCTGCCCGGACCCAGCACGAGGAGGTCGGCCTCCTCGATAGCCTTTACCGCCTCGGGATAGGCGGCAGCATCAGCCGGTTCCAGGAAGAGTTGCCGGATGCGATTGTTGCTCTCGGTAATCTTCGATTCGCCGTACACCGTGATCTCATCCTCCATCTTGGCCGAAAGGACCACGTTGGCCAGGGTGGAGGGGAGAATCTGTCCACGCACCGCCAGGACGCGGCTGGATTCCCTGACCGCCTGTTCAAAGCTGCCCGTGACCCCGGACATCGCCACTATGAAAAGGTTGCCGAAGCTGTGGCCCTCGAGCCCGGAGCCCTCGCTGAAACGGTACTGCAAGAGCTTCGTCATGAGCGGCTCGACGTCGGCCAGAGCCGCGATGCAGTTGCGGAAATCCCCTGGCGGCAGGACTCCCAGCTCCCGGCGCAGCCGCCCCGAGCTGCCGCCATCGTCGGCCACCGTCACGATGGCGCTGAGGTTCCCACTGTATTCCCTGAGGCCGCGCAACAGGGTGGAGAGTCCAGTCCCACCCCCTATGGCCACAATCTTGGGCCCGCGCCTCAGATGGTGGTGCTGGTAAAGAATGTTGACCAGGCTATCATCTCGTCCGTTCGGCAGCAGGGCGGAAACCAGCGAACGATAAAACCTCCAGCCAGCGATGACAATCGCCGCTACGCCGACCACCGCGAAGAGGGCGCCACGATAGTAGCGGGGGATAAACTGAAGGGTGATATACCATACAAAATCAGGAAAAGTGTAAGTGTTGTATATCTGACGCAGGATGTAAGCAAAGCCCAGGGCGATGATGACTATGCCCACCATCAGCAGGGCCAGCCATCGCTTGATGTGCATCCCCGGGTACAGCCACTTCAGGAAGTCCATGCCATCCCTCTGCATCCCCACATCACCTCACCTTGAAAGGAATGAGCAAAATACAAGATACAATAACCAAGAAATGCGCCAGTTATTGAGCTGTTTGTTTCTTGTCTCTTGGTTATTGTTTGGTGCTTGTTTCTTGGTTATTGGTGTCAGCCCGCCGCTTCCAACCGCTCCTCGAGCAACTGGTTGACCAGCTTCGGGTTGGCGCGGCCACGGGTAGCCTTCATCACCTGCCCCACCAGGAAGACCAACGACTGTTGCTTGCCGGCCTTGTAATCGGCGACAGCCTGCGGGTTGGCCTTCACTACCTCCGCCACTACAGCTTCTACTTGAGAAGCATCGCTTATCTGAGTAATGCCTTTCTCCGTTACTATCTGAGACGCCGTCTTGCCGGTATCGAACATCTCCTCGAAAACGTCCTTGGCGATCTTGCCGCTGATCGTACCCTGGTCTATGAGGTCCAGCAGTACGCACAGATGCTCGGGCCGAATCTTCGCCTGGCCGATCTCCAGGCCGCGAGCATTCAGAAGTCTGGCGAAGTCGCCCAGCATCCAGTTGCTCACTACCTTGGCCCGCTTCTGAAGGGACGCCGGGGCAGCCTTCGCCGGCCCCGACGCATCGGGACCCCGAGGGACTCGGGGCAGGCAGGCCTCGAAGTATTCGGCTGTATCTCGAGATGCGGTGAGCAGGCTGGCGTCGTAGAGGGAGAGTCCAACCTCCTTCATGAAGCGCTCGCGGCGAGCGTCCGGCAGCTCGGGAAGCCGGGCGAGAAGATCCTCCACCCACTGGCGGCTGAAAGCCATCGGCGGCAGGTCCGGCTCCGGGAAGTAGCGGTAGTCGTGGGCGTATTCCTTGCTGCGCTGCGAGACGGTAACGCCCTTCTCCTCCACCCAACCCCTGGTCTCCTGGACCAGGCGTTCGCCGGCTTCCGCAGCGGCTGTCTGGCGCTCCACCTCGTAAGCCAGAGCGCGATAGACCGCCCGGAAGGAGTTCATGTTTTTCACTTCCACCTTCGTCATGAACTCAGCGCTACCCCTGGGGCGGATACTGACGTTGGCATCGCAGCGAAAGCTACCCTCCTCCATGTTTCCCGTGCTCACGCCGAGATACTGGAGAATGGCGCGCAGCTTGATCAGGTATTGCCGGGCCTCCTCGGGAGAACGGATATCGGGCTCCCCGACGATCTCCATCAGGGGCGTGCCCGCGCGGTTGACGTCCACCAGGCTGTAGGTCTCACCCAACTCATTGGTACGGTGGACGAGCTTGGCCGTGTCCTCCTCCAGGTGGACCCGGGTGATACCTACCCGTTTTGTCTCTCCGTCCAGCTCTATGGGCAGCCAGCCGCGCTGGCAGATAGGAAGGTCGTATTGAGAGATCTGATAGCCCTTCATCAAGTCCGGGTAGGGGTAGTTCTTGCGGTCGAACCGGGAGAAACCGGCTACCTCGCAGTTCAGCGCCAGGCCGGTCATGGCAGTGTATTCCAGCGCCTTCTCGTTGATGGTCGGCAGCACCCCGGGCATGCCGAGACACACGGGGCAGACATGGGTGTTGGGCGGCGCATTAGCGTAGTCCGCGCTGCACCGGCAGAACATCTTGCTCTTGGTGAGGAGCTGGGCATGGACCTCCAGCCCGATGACGGTTTCGTACTCCACGGTGTGTTAGTATAACAGCCTTGCCATCGGGGTGCAACCTACGCCAAAGCCGCGCGCACCGCCGGCATGCTTAAAGGCGGGGGACCGATGCGATCTGCTCGGGAGGAAGAGAATGCGGCTGAGGAGGCCATGGCTGAAGAGGCGCTTGTGGAACGCCTCCGATAGACACGGATATCAAAGCACTGAATGCGAGGGCTGGGGCCGGGGGATTCGTGCTTCCCGCTCCTCGCTTCGCGCTTCCAAGTATCCGAGTTCATCGGTGTCGATCAGCGGTTCTAAACGGTGGCGCTCAAGCCCCTACATCGCCGCTTCCTTCACCTTGTAAATCTTGACTTCCTGGTTTTCGTAAGCAACGTCCAGGTACTGGCCCACCATCCTGTCGAATTTGGCCACGCCCGCCGCGGGGAAGTACAGGCGCTCCACCTGGCCCACGTAAATGTATTTCACATCGTATTTCTTCAGGAGGCTCACCGCTGTGAGCGGGTTGTCCGCGGTGTAGAGCTGCCGCACATCCCTCAGCCGCTCTTCGACCATCCACTGGTAGCCCCTCCGCTGCTGGTTTTGATGGTTGTCCCAGCCGATGACTGTTGGCAGGCCGGTATAGACGGAAATCCGCGATCCCCAGCGATAAAGCGGCGTTATCCCCTCCAGCATCACCGGCGAGCCCTGAATGTTGTCCTGCATCCACCGTATCGCTTCATAGTCCCAGGCAAACTCGATCTTGCCCTTCTCATCGCTGTAGACCGCCGGCTGCATGTAGGCCATGCCATCGTCGGTGGGAGGGAGGGGATTGAACCGGTCCCGCACCCGCACCGGCGTCGCCGCCAGAGGGTAAATGGAGGTGGCTACTAGCAGAATAGCAAGGCCCGTCAGCCACATGCGCTTTCCCGCCCAGCGCCAGCGCAGCAACCGCCACAAGGCAAAGCCGGAGGCCAGGGAGAAGAGGACCCAGGCCTGCAGGTAGAACTTGAAAACCGTATTCATGCGGTTGATGTCGCCCTGGATGGTGATAAGGTCCACGCCGATCCCCAGGGCAAAGGCGATGCCCGTCAAAGCCAGGACAAAGACATCAGCCCTGTTGTTGACTCTGCGAGGCGCGGGCGGTCCGTCTGACTCCAGCACTGGCACAGTAACATCTTTGTCACCGCCTGCCGGCTCCGGCTCTGCGGTCGCCGTCTTGCTGATCAAGAGGGTGACCACCAAAGTCAGCAGGGCCGCCAGGAAGGCCACAGTCTCCAGCCGAAAGAAGACAACTATCAGGGTGAAGACGACCGCCGCCATCAGGGTGGCCAGGACCAGCGGCAGCATGCGCAAGGTCCGCTGAAGCTGCCACATCAGATAGCTGAGCAAGATGAACAGGAACAGGGCGTGGATTGACAGATACTGGTACAGAGGGGTGTGTTCCGCGCTCGGCTGCACCCAATCATAGAAAGACTGGTAGCTCATCTGAAAGGGCAGGTAAAGCAGGGTGCTGAATAGATACAGGAGCCCGGTCTGCAGCGCCCACCACCCCAGCGCTGTCCGCAGCCTCCCGAAGCGATTGACCAGCTCGGAGAGGAAAACGGCGGCCGTAGCCAGAAGGAAGTAGGTGGGGAAGTCCCAGCTATTCGCCCAGCGCAGGGTCCCCAGCACCAGTGACATGGCCAGGACCAGCGGAAGCCTCTCGAAAAGCTGCCTCATCCGGGGCCCCCCTGAATCCCCCCGTTCACGGGGGGACAGAGAGGGGGCTTCCCCCCGTTCACTGCGTGACTGCGGGAGGCTGTCATCATCCCCCCGTGCTTGGGGAGGCTGAGGTGGGCTATCACCATCCCCCCGTGCCTGGGGAGGCTGAGGTGGGCTGTCACCATCCGGAGGCTGAGGTGGGCTGTCATCATCCCCCCGTGCTTGGGGAGGCTGAGGTGGGCTATCACCATCCTCCCGTGCTTGGGGAGGCTGAGGTGGGCTGTCATCATCCCCCCGTGCCTGGGGAGGCTGAGGTGGGCTATCACCATCCTCCCGTGCCTGGGGAAGCTGAGGTGGGCTGTCATCATCCCCCCGTGCTTGGGGAGGCTGAGGTGGGCTATCACCATCCTCCCGTGCCTGGGGAAGCTGAGGTGGGCTATCACCATCCTCCCGTGCTTGGGGAGGCTGAGGTGGGCTATCACCATCCCCCCGTGCTTGGGGAGGCTGAGGTGGGCTGTCACCTTCCTCCCGTGCCTGAGGAAGCTGATGTGGGCTATCACCTTCCTCCCGTGCCTGGGGAGGCTGAGGTGGGCTGTCACCATCCTCCCGTGCTTGGGGAGGCTGAGGTGGGCTATCACCTTCCCCCCGTGGACGGGGGGACTGAGGGGGGGCGTCGTCCGGTTCACCGGCGGACTGAGTAAGGGTGTCAACCTGCATATTCATGGAACGAGCGAGGACCTCTCCCTGTTCACCGGGCAACTGAGCCGGGTCACGGGGGGACAGAAGCGAGCCATCCACTTGTTCCCCGGCGGATTGATCCAGCTCCTTCTCCCGTCCACGGTCCACCTCCTCCCCCCGTCCACGGGGGGACTGAGGGGGGGCGCCCCTGCCCAGCAGCAAACTCAGCCCAAGAGCCGCCGCCAGGACCCCGAAGGGCATGGCGATGAGATGGGCATGGAGATCGGCGAAGAGGAAGGTGAAGAAGGGGAACTCAGTGATGCTGATGGTGGGCGGCATCATGCGGCTGCTGCGCCAGAAATCGAAGGAGGGAAGGTCCTTTTGCTCGAAGATGACCCTGGCCACGCCCGAGAAGAACCGGGAGACCTCGGTCAGTGCCGGGGCGCTCCCCTTTATGAAGGGCTCGCCCACCCTCCAGAAACCCTCTACCACCTGGAAGAGGCCGTCGATATTCCCCAGCACACCGAGCATGATGGCGCCAGCCAGCGCCGCCAGGACCGGCCCCCGGGAAACGCCTGCCCTCGAATCTTCGCCGCGAACGATCTCCACCAGATTGTAGATGACGGAGAAAGCGCCTCCCACGGTCATGGCGAAAAGCAGCGGCACGGCCAGGTTATAGGCGACAGAAGGGACGATCCCGAGGAACTTGATCAGGCTGGCGACGATGAACTGGCCCAGATAGTAGTAGTTCAGGTAGCCGCCGCTGAGCCAAGGGTCGTAGGGCGGCAGATAGGTGGCCTTGATGACGGCGTTGAGATAGGCAAAATCCATGGGCTTCTCGCCGCCTCGATAGGGATGCCACAGGTCCGGGTTCAGGAGGCGGACTATGTAAAACCCCATAAAAGCGATCAGGAAGACGGCTTCGCCCACGGCGATGGTCCCCCAGCGCCGCTTGATAAAGTCCGCAAGCTCGCCTCTGCAGCGGAAACCGAGGAAGACCGAGAAGAGGGCGAGGACCGCAAGGCTGAGCAACAGGGTCTCCCTCGAGAAGGTTAATACACGAAGGCTGGCCGCAAGCCAGGTCAGGTAGGCCACAATGAGCACGCCCAGGGGCTTGGCCAGCAGATAGCCGCGGTCGGGCAGACGGCGCATCAGCAACAGCGTCAGCGGCAACGCGGCCAACGACATAATCTCCGCGAGCAAAATCCAACTCAAGGCGGGGAAGCGATTGGCCAGGCTGTCCCTCTGGAAGAGCTCCGACCAGGTCCCACCCGCTCTATCTGCCTGCAAATCGCCGGGGGAAAGAAGCAATCCCGGCTTCCGCTCTCCGGCGCCGAGGCCGGGGACTTGAAGCAGCGACGTCAGCTCCGCCGGCGACATCGCCTTCACCTTCTTGAAGGCCATCACCTTTGGGTGATCGTAGACGGTGAAGCTCTCGTCGGCGTAACCCCGATTGATGGTGATGGACGTGGGCCTGAAGTCCACCAGCATGGGAGGCGCTGGCAGGCCGGGACGGGAGAAGGTATCGTCCACAATCGTGACGCCAAAGAGGCTGGGATAGGAAAAAGCGACTGCCTCCAGTTGGAAGCCCAGCTCCCCGGAGAAGAGCAGCTTGTAGTAGTTGCTGGTCATCGGGTAACGTTGCGGAAGGCGCGGGATGGTCCCGTACAGGCGGTTGCTAAAGAAAACGATGTAGTCGGCCTGGGTCAGCCGCTCAATGATGTGCGCCAGCTTTCTAGGGTCATCGTTCTCGTAGAGGTTCAGATCGATACGCTTGTACCCCTCGAGTTTGGGAATGCCCTCCTCCCAGTGCTCCTGGGCGATGGTGGCCCCTTTGGGAGCGTTGGCGTTTATCCACTTGGAGATCTCCACGGCCGGATGGGGGTTCAGATAAACGTTCATGTAGGCGAAGGAATAGAGGATGGAAGCCAGCAACACAAACGCTATGACAACCTTCGCCGAAAAGGCGCCGATGAACGGAATCCTCCTCCCCTCGTCATTCCAGGACATTAAGAGACGCGCTCCCATGAGGGAAAGGAAGGGCGCCAGGGGCAGCATGTAACGCAGGAATTTCACCTGGAAGCCGCCGGTGAGCAGGAAGTAGGGTATGACCCAGGAGACCAGGAGGAGGTCGGCCCGTCTCTTGCGAAAGGCGGCCAGGCCCAGCGACAGGGCAAGCCCGGCCCAGGCCACCGTCCCCAGGGGCAGGCCCATGCCCCACTCGGCCAGTTGGGATATGTTGTAAAGGTAGGGAGGTGTGTTCTCATACTGGCGGGTGTAGGGATAATCGCGCACCCGGCGCACCATCTCGCTCTGCTCGATGGTATCGGCCAGGAAGGCCTTGCTATCCAGGATGGCATAAGGCTCCGTGACGGCGAAGGCGGCTGCGGCCACCAGGGCGGCGATGATGACGCCGAAGAACGGTCTCGTCCAGGGGTGCCTCTGTACCTCTTTCCGCCTGGCGTAGGCGAGGTAGAAGGCAACGCCGACGGGCACAATTAGGGGGAAGGCGCTCACTTTGGTGGCCAGGGCCAACCCGAGGCTCAGTCCGGCGAGAGCGGCGCTCCTCAGGCTGGAGCGCTGGGCCACATCCCAGGCGAAGAAAACGGTCGCCACGGCGAAGAAAGTGACAATGGTATCCACCGCGTAAAAATGGCTGAGCTGGATATGGAGAACGGTGAAGGCCACAAAGGCTGCCGCCAGAAGGCCCGCCCGCCGGCTGTAGAGACGGGCGCCCAGCAGGTAGACGAGGAGCACCGTGCCGGTGTCGAAGAGGGCCGAGATGGCCCTTCCCAGCAGGCGCATGTCGAAACCGGAGAACGCCTGATGGACATAGGAGAAGCCCGCCGCCACGATCTTCAGGAGGTACAGCGGAAAGCTGCCATAGGGGAACCAATGGGGATTCAGAGGGCTCTTCGCCGGGTCAAGGAACTGAGCGAAGTCGGCGGGAAGGGTCAAGCCTCCCACGATCTTCATTAGAATGGCGCGCTCGTCTGGATGGAACACGAACCCCTGGTCCCAATCGAGGCCGAAGACCCGCAGCGCGACCGCCACCACAACGAGGGCAAGAAGCATGAGGTCGGGAAATAACTTTAGGGTGGATGCAGGGCGCGCGGCAGTCGAAGCAGGACTGGCCTTTGGCTCGCAAGCTTCAAGCGCTGGAGCGGCATCGCTGTCGGAGGCGACGCTTGTTCTGGCCTCTGGCGCTTCAGGCGCGGGCGTGGCGCCGCCTTCAGGGGCGACGTCGGGAGGGGACTGGTTTTCGGACGAGGGACTAACAGGGAGAGGAGGCTGGCCGCTAATCTCTGACATAACTACGATAGTCTACCAAGAAACTGGGCTGAGGGCAACTGTCGCTCATGCCGGCCAGCGGCGGCCAAATGCAACAATAGATGTGACGGCCTCAAACAAGATGTTCCATCATCTTGAGAACCGCACCCTTCAGCCTGGGCAGATCGTGCTGCACGACCTACCAGGCGCGGTGCAACTGAATACCGAAGTACTCGTGAGCAAGCCGATTTCGCATTCCCGCTATGTCCTGCCACGGAATGCTTGGCTCCTTTGCTCGGAGCCTCGCGGGGACGTGCTTGGCTGCCTCGCCTATGATCTCCAACCGCCTGACAACCGCGTCTTGAATGAGCATGCTCCCGTAGAAGCCCTCTTCAGTGATGCCCTTAGTATGATCCTGGATTATGTCGATGGACTTGAGTATATCCTCGAGATATAGTCGGGGATGCCTTTTCATAATATGCGAATTTCCTCGGCCAGAATCTGATCCCTGATACGCGGTTTGATGGTCTCGTACTCCACCAGATCGACCTTCCGGCCCAAGGCTTCCTCAAGCTCCCGATTGATCCTGACAAGGTCAAGCAGGCTGAGATGGTCGCCGATCTCAACGAGGATGTCGACGTCGCTCCGACGCCCCATCTCCCCCCGCGCCACGGAGCCGAAGATACCCGCCCTTGTCGCGCCGTAGCGCCTGAGGATGGCGGCGGCCTTCTCCTTAACTTCGTCGATGGTCGGTATTGTTGTCTGCTTCATGGTTGTCATCCCCTTCCTCTCCGACAGGCAGACTATAGCAGTTTTCAGACCGGCAGGTCAAGGACTGAAGAGTGCTTCATCTCCGTCAGTGGAAACTTGGAAGACGGTTCCTTGAAGCGATTTTCCTTGCTAAACCCGGTTCCCGATAGTAAAATGTATGGTGTAAACCCACATTAGAAAAAGACTGACTTCCGCACTCCACAGGAGGGGCCGGCAATGGATAAGGGGACCTGGACGGTCAAGACAGGGCTTGCCCAGATGTTGAAGGGCGGCGTTATCATGGATGTGGTCACTCCGGACCACGCCAAAATAGCCGAGGATGCGGGGGCGTGCGCTGTTATGGCCCTGGAGCGAGTCCCGGCCGATATCCGCGCCGCGGGCGGGGTGGCCCGCATGAGCGACCCCTCCGTCATTCAGGCCATCATGGACGCGGTGAGCATCCCGGTCATGGCCAAGTGCCGCATCGGCCATTTCGTTGAGGCGCAGGTCCTGGAGGCCCTGGGCGTGGACTATATCGATGAATCCGAGGTGCTCACTCCCGCCGATGAGAGTCACCATGTCTGGAAGCATGACTTCAAAGTACCCTTCGTTTGTGGCTGCCGCGACCTTGGCGAGGCCTTGCGCCGCCTCGGGGAGGGCGCAGCGATGATCCGCACTAAGGGGGAGGCGGGCACCGGCAACATCGTCGAGGCCGTGCGCCACATGCGGTCGGTCATGGATAGCATTCGGCGCCTTCAGACCATGCCCGAGGACGAGCTTATGGCCGAGGCTAAGGCCCTGGGCGCTCCGCTGGAGCTGGTTATCGAGGTGCACAGGACAGGAAAGCTCCCTGTAGTGAACTTCGCCGCGGGCGGCGTGGCCACGCCGGCGGATGCTGCGCTCATGATGCAGCTTGGCGCCGAGGGCGTCTTCGTCGGCTCCGGGATATTCAAGTCCGGCGATCCCAATTCACCTGTGTCCGAGCAGATGAAGGAGTGGTCTAAACGCGCCAACGCCATCGTGAAGGCCACGACCCATTACCAGGACCCGGCCATCATCGCTGAGGTATCCAAAGGTTTGGGGCTGGCCATGCCGGGGCTGGAGATAAAGGCCATCCCCCAGGAGGCGTTACTGGCGACGCGAGGGTGGTGAACGTGGCTCAGCAGAAGGTTCACGTAGTTCTGTGGCGCGAGGGCGACCTGCCCATCGTGCAAGAGATGACAGTTCGTGCCCCGGCGACGGTCTGTGTGTCGGGGTCGGGGACGACCTTGACCACGTGACCCGTGGATATGACTGGAGTTGCCGTACGGTGGGTGAAGCGAAGCGTAACCCACCCTACGGCTAAGCACGTACAGAACGGCGGTTGGCTGGCGTTTGGCCATTCAGACGCCGCTGAGCTCGCGATTGGAGGGGTGGTGAAGAGGATCGGCGTTCTGGCCCTTCAAGGTGCCTTCATAGAGCATATCAAGGCGCTGCGCCAGTTGAGGGCGGAAGCCTCCGAGGTTCGGCTGCCTTCCCAAATGGATGAGCTGGACGCCCTGGTGATTCCCGGGGGCGAGAGCACCACCATGGTCAAGCTCCTGGACGCCTACGGTCTGCGCGACAAGATCGCGGGGCTGGCTGAGGGTGGTTTGCCTGTCTTCGGGACCTGCGCTGGCATGATACTGCTCGCCGCCAAAGCAACCGACCTTGAGGCGCCTGGCATTGGGGTAATGGACATTAATGTGAAGCGGAACGCTTTCGGACGACAGGTGGACAGCTTTGAGACGGCCCTTCGGATGCCGGCCCTGGGGGAAACGCCCTTCCCGGCCGTTTTCATTCGGGCGCCGCTGATTGAGAGTGTGGGGAAAGGGGTGGAGGTCCTCGCCAGGCTGCCTGGCGGTGAAATCGTCGCCGCACGGCAGCGGAAGCTGTTGGCTTCTGCGTTTCATCCTGAGCTAACGCCGGACTTGAGATTTCACCAGTACTTTTTGACAATGGTCGATGGTTCCTGAAGGGCGGGACACCAGCCGGCCATTCGCGCCGAGGAGGAAATGATCCGTCCTCTACGTCCTACCGATACCATAGCGCTGGTCAACTTTGGCAGGCAGGCCTGCCCCAACGAGGCGACAGCGCGGGACAGGGTGGGTAAGCAAGGGGCGCAGGTCCCCGCCTGGGGTATCCTCATCAGGGAATGGCTCCCCTGGACCACCCAGCGCCAGGCTTGGGTAGCGGAAGACGGGGGCGCCATCGCCGGCCTCGTCTCTGTCAAACCGGGCACCAGCTCCACAGTCTGGGATGTTGACGTAATACTCCTGGGCGACTGCAACGCGGAGGACGTCTGCGCCGATCTGCTGGACGGGCTGAGCCAGGCGGGCAGCGACCAGGGCATCGAGAGGGTGTTCCTCCGCCTTCTCAGTCAGAGTCCCCTTTTTGCCGCCGCCAGACGAGCCGGTTTCGCGCATTACCTTACCGAGTATCTCTATCGCGCCGAGGCGCCAGTACCACCTCAGGGCGCTCCCCTCAAGTTTCGCGCCACGACAGGCAAAGACGAGCTGCCCCTCTTTCAGCTTTACTCCGCTGCCGTGCCTGTCAGCGTGCGTCGCATGGAAGGAATGACGTTGCGCGAATGGCAGGAAACGCAAAAGGGCTGGGGACGGGGGAGGCAGGAACTGGTGGAGCAGGATGAGGCTGTTCTTGCCTGGCTGCGCGTGGCCGATCAGGGCAAGGCTGGATTTTTCGAGATGACCGTCAGGCCCTCGGAGGAGGACGTCTGGAAGGGGGTCATTGCCCGGGCCCTTGTTCAACTGGTGGGCAAGCAAACGGTGACTTGCCTGGTCCCGGACTACCAGGACCGGCTACGGTGGTTGCTGGAGCAAAATGGATTCCAGCAGGCGGCCCAGTATTGCGCCCTGGGGAAACAACTGACTGCCCGCGTGAAACAGACCGTCCTGGTGCCAGCAAGGGCGTAGGGGCATAGCTTGCTATGCCCTGGGGTCGGGGGCCAGGGGACGGGGAACGCGCAGGGCATCCCGACTCGTGGGGACCGTTCTCCTGCGGAAGCCCGCAATCCCGAATAAGGTGAATCGATGGTGGACACGGGAAAAGGAAGACTACAAATCGAAATCACTGATGACCTGGATGCGATGCTGGCGGCGCTGCCGCCGCACATCGCGGACTCGTTGCGCAAGCAGGGGGACCGCGATGAGCTTCTGGAGGTTGTCATGGACCTGGGGCGCGTGCCCGAGGCCCGTTACCACAGCCGGGAGACAGTGCTCAGCCCCATCGATATCATGCCGGAGGATATCGACTATGTTGTGGCGCGCATCAGCGCCTTCGGCGACGACAACCGCGCTGGCATCGAGCGCACCCTGCACCGAATCTCCGCTATCCGCAATCGCAAGGGGCGCATCGTGGGCCTGACCTGTCGGGTCGGCCGCGCCGTGTTCGGCACCATCAAGATCGTCGAGGATATCATCCAATCGGGAAAGAGCATCCTCCTCCTGGGAAGGCCGGGCGTGGGCAAGACCACGATGCTGCGAGAAGTGGCCCGGGTCCTGGCGGACGACTTCAATAAGCGCGTGATCATCGTGGACACGTCGAACGAGATCGGGGGCGACGGCGATATCCCGCATCCGGCCATCGGCCGCGCGCGCCGCATGCAAGTTCCCACACCCACCATGCAGCACGCTGTGATGATCGAGGCCGTGGAGAACCACATGCCCGAGGTGATCGTCATCGACGAGATCGGCACTGAGCTGGAGGCGCAGGCCGCCCGCACCATCGCTGAGCGCGGCGTCCAGCTCATCGGCACCGCCCACGGCAACACGCTGGAGAACCTGATGATGAACCCCACCCTCGCCGACCTCATCGGCGGGATTCAGACGGTGACGCTGGGGGACGAGGAGGCGCGCCGCCGCGGCACGCAGAAGTCCATACTGGAACGGAAAGCGCCGCCGAGCTTCCAGATCCTGGTGGAGATTCAGAGCTGGTACCGCGTGGCAGTCCACTCCGATGTGGCGCAAGTGGTGGATGGAATCCTTCGCGGCCAGGAAGTGCCCGCGGAGAGAAGAGAGCTCACCGAGAACGGGGAGTTGAGCCGGCAACCGGAGCCCCCCGTCGCGGCTGCGGAAGGCTACAACCTCTGCCCGATCAAGCCGCTGACGCCTGCTCCGGGAAAGGTCACCAGGGTCTACCCTCTTGGCATTAGCCGTGCGCGGCTGATTCAGGCCGCTGGCGACCTTCATGTGCCCATGAGTATAGTGAGCGACGTTAGCCAGGCGGACGTCCTTATGACGCTGAAAGCGCACTATCGTCGCAAGCCCACCGCGGTGAGGAATGCCGAAGCGGCAGGTGTGCCTATTTACGTCCTGCGCAACAATACGGTGCTTCAGATAGAGCAGTGTCTCTCTAATCTGGGCCAAGCGAAATCGCCGGAGGACGCCTTTGCCCAGGCGATGAGAGAGACCCAGGAAGCCATCAGCCAGACGATGGACACTGGCGAACCCGTGGAGCTGAGCCCTCAGAACGCTTACATCCGCCGCCTCCAGCACCAGATGGCGGAGCGATACAAGCTCTCATCGCGGAGCATGGGCCGCGATCCTCACCGCCATGTCACCATCTTCCGGGACCACGAGGCCGAGTCCGCCGGAGGCGGATAGTTGGCCCTCTTCGTCACCTTCGAGGGGATCGACGGCAGCGGGAAATCTACTCAGGCCAAGCTCCTCCATTCGCGGTTGCGCCGGAACGGGGTCCCCGTCCGCCTGGTCCGCGAGCCGGGTGCCACTGCGCTGGGCGAGCGCCTGCGCCGCATCCTCTCCTCTCCGCGATGCGCCGCATCCCTTCCCATAGACCCCCTGGCGGAGGTCTTCCTCTTCGCCGCTGCCAGGGCGCAGTTGGTCAAGGAGGTGGTACTCCCGTCCCTGTGGCAGGGTACCACAGTTGTGTCGGACCGTTACCTCCACTCCACCACGGCGTACCAGGGGTACGGTCGCGGCACCAACTTGAACGCCTTGGAGGCTATCAACCGGATATCCACGGGGGACCTGAGGCCCGACCTGGTCGTGCTTCTGGACCTGGAGCCGGCTGGCGCGCTGGCAAGAAGAGGCGCTGACGAAGGCGCCCGCCGGTTCGAGGAGGAGGAACTGGCCTTCCACCAGCGCATCAGAGAGGGCTACCTGGAGATGGCGCGGAAAGAGCCGGGGCGGTGGCTTGTCGTGGACGGCAACCGGCCGAAGGATGCCTTGGCGGCGGAGATTTGGGAACGGGTGAAGGGCCTGCTGGACCGGCAACGCGCGTGAGGGCCGTGTCCTGAAGGGAATCGGGGTTGCTGATCCCTGACCGATTTAGGTTTTAGGTTCCAGGTTTTAGGGGATAGGGGCTGGGCCCTAATCCCTAATCCCTATGCACTTGCGAATCGGTCACGGCTACGACATCCACCGCCTGAAGCGCGGGCACCGCCTCATGTTGGGG
>JACPQD010000013.1 GCA_016190665.1 Chloroflexota bacterium | reverse complement strand
GGGCCAGGGGCCAGGGGCCACGCCTCAGTGTCGTGCTGGGGCGAAGCGAAAGAATCCACTGCTGGCAATAAGCCTCATGCTAAGGGGCTCACGTGAGCGGTGAGAAGAACTACTACGTCTACATAATGACCAACCGGTCTTGGACCCTATATGTGGGCTTCACGAATGGTCTGGAGAAACGAGTCTGGCAACATAAGCACAAGGTGGTGCCCGGTTTCACCAGCAAATACAACGTTGACCGTCTGGTCTACTACGAACAGGGTGGCGACGTCTTGGCCGCGATGGGCAGGGAAAAGCAGCTCAAGGGCTGGACGCGTGCAAAGAAGATCGCCCTGATTGACTCCTTTAACCCCAAGTGGGTGGATTTGAGTGCTGGGTGGTACGATTGAGGTTTTGGAGGGAGTGACCACACGGCAGATCGCCAGCGCAAAACGCCACTGCAATGTCTTCCTGAGCGGAGCGGGTGGTGGGTGCGGACGGGGGGCTCCGCGAAGGATCTCACTTCGTACGCCAGCGTCCGACAAGCAGGAAGATTCTTCGCGGGAGGGATGCCGGAGTGAGTTCGAGCGCCTTTCTGTACCCGCTCAGAACGACAGAGCAGCGGCGCTTGGTAGTGGCCCAGGAAATGGTATGAAGCTAACCGTGGATAAGGAAGCCGACGCCCTTTACCTGAAGCTGAAGGAGGGCCATATCGCTCACACCAAAGAGGTAGGCGATGGCATCATCCTGGACTTCGGCGACAAAGACGAATTGATAGGAATTGAGATTCTTTGGCTGAGCGACCGCGTGCCGTCGGAGGCCCTCGCCAATCTCAACATCGAACTGGCCGAAGTAGCAAAGTAGATGTCCGATAAACACCACCTCCGCTCCCGCTTCGAAAAGAATATGGACGATCTGGTGCGGGACTATACGGCCTCTATCCCCTTTGACCGGCGGCTGTACAGGCAGGACATCGCCGGGTCGATAGCCCACGCCAAAATGCTGGCGCGCCAGGGCATCATCTCGGACAAGGACGCTGAGCTTATCGTCATGGGACTGGTGTCCATCCGGGAGGAGATCGAGGGGGGCAAACTCCAGTTCAAGGCGGAGCTGGAAGACATCCACATGAATATCGAGGCGCGGCTGGCGGAGAAGATCGGCGATGTGGCTGGGAAGCTCCACAGCGCCCGCTCGCGCAACGACCAGGTGGCCCTCGACCTGCGCCTCTATGCCAGGCACGCCATCGCCCAGACCAATGCCAGCCTGAAAGAGCTGCAGACGGCGCTGCTGGACGTAGCTGAGGCCAATATCGACGTCGCGCTGCCCGGCTACACGCATTTGCAGCGGGCGCAGCCGGTCCTCCTGGCGCATCACTTCCTGGCCTACTTGGAGATGCTCCAGCGCGATGTGGAACGCTTGAAAGATTGCCTCAAGCGCACCGACGTCATGCCCCTGGGTAGCGGCGCCCTGGCCGGCGTGCCCTATCCTATCGACCGCGTCTCGGTCGCCAAAGAGCTGGGCTTCGCCGAGATAAGCCGCAACTCGCTGGACGCCGTCGCCGACCGCGACTTCGTGGTCGAATACGAGGCGGCCGCTGCGCTGACCATGATGCACCTCTCGCGCTTGGCCGAAGAGCTAATCCTCTGGTCCTCCGCCGAGTTCGGCTTCGTGGAGATGGACGACGCCTACGCCACGGGCAGCAGCATCATGCCCCAGAAGAAGAACCCCGATGTCGCCGAGTTGGCTCGCGGAAAGACGGGTCGCGTCTACGGCCACCTGGTGGCCATGCTCACCACCCTGAAGGGCCTGCCGCTGGCCTACAACAAGGACCTCCAGGAGGACAAAGAGGGCTTCTTCGACACGGTCGACACCCTTAACAACACCTTGCGCATCTTCGCCGCGATGGTGCGCACGATGACGGTGAACAAGGAGCGCATGCTCCAGGCCGCCTCCGACGACGTCCTGCTGGCCACTGACATCGCCGATTATCTGGTGAGGAAGGGACTGCCTTTCCGCGAGGCCCACTCCGTGGTCGCCAGCCTGACTCGACACCTGATCGAGAAAGGCATGTCCTTCCGTGGCCTGACGCTGGAAGAGTACAAGGCATTCTCGCCCCTCTTCGATAAGGACGTCTTCGCAATCACCGTCGCCTCCTCCCTGGCCGCCCGGGACGTCCCCGGCGGCACGGCGCCCGTCCGCGTGAAGGCGGCGCTGGCGGAGGCGAGGGAGAGAGTGGCAGGCCACTAACGCCGGACGGATGGATATTCGCATCGATCCCCACACCCTTGAGCGATCCGGCGAGCGAGGCACTACTGAGGAAGAAATCAGAGACGTGCTTGAATCCGGGTTTCCGGTCGTGGCAAAACACGGTCGGTTGGCCAAGGCGAAAGTGTACGAATTCGGGCGGAGGCGGCAGAAGAAATACTACGAGCAAAAAAGGGTGGAAGTGGTTTGCACTATTGAAGAGGACGCCCTAATCACCGTGACGGTCTACGTCTTCTACGGCAGGTGGGAGGCATAAGATGCAGATAGTTTATGACGCTAAGACCGATCTTTTGTATATCCGCCTGGATGATCGAAAACAAGAGCTAATCAACCGACGGGTCAACGAGGACATGGTTTTGGACATCGGCGAGGGCGACAAGATTGTTGGCATCGAGATCCTTGATGCCTCGAAACGTCTGAACCTGGACCGGCTATTGCCAGTGAAATACGGGGCGGCGGGACGATAATGGAAGATGCCAGGGAGGAGGTAAGAACGTTGGCTATGTCCAGCACCAAGTATCTGGTAGATAGGCGCGGCAGGAAAAGGGCGGTTCTACTCAATATTCAAGAGTACTCGCGTCTGCTGAACCGCCTGGAGGAACTGGAAGACACCCTTGACCTGGATAAGGCAGTGCGCAGTGCTCACGGATTTACAGATTACCGGGAGATCAGAGAGCAACTGAGAGCAGCAGGGCGCTTGTGAGCTAGGTCGTCTTGGAGGAGAAAGGGCATGGCCACTGGTAGAAGCATGCAGCTTGCAAAGCAAGTGGGTGAGTATCTCGTCTCGGCCGAGCTATGTCGGAGAGGATTGATCTCAACCACCTTTACCGGAAATGTTCCTACTTTCGACATTCTCGCGATCAACCAGCAATTTGAAACGGTCCCCATCCAAGTCAAAGCGAAGAAGACGGGTTCCTGGCAATTCGATGCAACGAACTTCTTGGACATCTCTCTGTCGAACGAATCTCAAACGGTCAACGGAAAGAAAGAACTGACGGATATAATATGCGTCCTAGTAGCGTTGAAAGGTCAGAACCGGGACGACTTTTACGTTTGCAGAATGAGGGACCTTCAAGACATCATTTACAGAAGCTACAAAGGTTGGTTGGACAAACCCGGAGGAAAGAGACCCAGAAATCCGAAAACAACTCATTGTGCAGTGTCCGAATTCAATTTGAAAGACCATAAGGACAAATGGGACATAATAGCGAAATCATAGCGCAACGCCACCAGCGAGGAATCACCCATGTCCCCTAATTCAACCATCAAGCTAGCCCCTTCCATCCTCTCGGCCGACTTCGCGCGGCTGGGGGAGGAGGTGGCGGAGGCGACGCGCGCGGGCGCGGACTATATCCACGTCGATGTGATGGACGGCCACTTCGTCCCGAATATCACCATCGGGCCGCCCATCGTCAAGGCGCTGCGGCCTACGACGGCGCTGCCCCTGGACGTCCACCTGATGATAGAGTCGCCGGAGAGGTACATCGAGGAGTTCGCCAAGGCGGGCGCGGATATCATCACGGTGCACGTGGAGGCCTGCGTCCATCTCCACCGCGTCGTCGAGATGATAAAGGGGCTGGGGGTCAAGGCGGGAGTGTCGCTGAATCCGGCCACTTCGCTGACCACCTTGGAGGAGATTCTGCCCTATCTCGACCTGGTGCTGGTGATGTCGGTGAACCCGGGCTTCGGGGGACAGTCCTTCATCAATGGCAGCATCGACAAGATAGCGTGTCTGCGCCGCATGCTGGACGACAAGGGCCTGGAGGCGGAATTAGAGGTGGACGGCGGCGTGAACGCGGAGATCGCCCCCCGCGTGGTCAAGGCCGGGGCGCGGGTGCTGGTGGCCGGGGCCGCCGTATTCAACGGCAAGGAAAGCGTAGCGCAGGCCATCGAACGTATTCGAGCCAGCCTGCTATGAAAATGATTCCCAACGCCCCACGACGGCGGCAGGGGACAAGCCACCTGCCCTACGGCATTTTCATGCGCCGTGGCGCCCCCACAGGGGCATGTGGAACTGCGCCAAGTTAGGCCGTAATTATTACTGTTGGCACGAAGATGGGAACTGTCACACACCGCGCACTAAAGTACGCGGTATTGGCAGCCGTAAAAAAGAACGGTCCTCGATTCCGCGTACTTCAGTGCGCGGTAGAGACGACGAATCCTAGCCCGCCGCCTTGCTCCGCGTCCGGATGCACCGGGTGCAGAGATTGAACCGCTTGGTCTTGCCGTCCACTACTAGCGAAGTGACGTGAATATTAGGCATCCACGCCCGCGGCGTATGCCGCTTGGAGTGGCTCACGTTACAGCCGTAGCGGACCACCTTCCCACAGATATCGCATTTGCCTGCCAAAGCTATTTTCCCCTTTGACTGCGCTGAGTCTTTACACTAGAATGTTATGAACTAAAATACCATATCGGCGGGGAGATGGCAAGTCGCAGAGTGAACTGTCAGCCGTCAGCTTTCAGCTTTCATCATTCGGGAGAGGTCCTTGCCTAGGGCGAAAATCAGTAGACGCCTCGACGGCCACGACTTGAAAGCAATGTTCGGCGCGGCCACGTCGCTTCTGGAGAGGAACGCTGCGGCGGTGAACGCGCTGAATGTCTTCCCCGTCCCCGATGGCGACACGGGCACCAACATGCTCCTCACCATGCGCGCCACTATGGAGGAAGCAGCGAAGGCGCCCTCGCGGGAGGCGGGCGCCGTGGCCCAGGCCATGGCCGGGGGGGCCCTTATGGGGGCGCGAGGCAACAGCGGCGTCATCCTCTCCCAGATTCTGCGCGGCCTGGCTACTGGACTCCAGGGGAAGAAGACCTTCAAGGGAGCCGATCTGGCCGCTGCCCTGGCCCTGGCATCATCGGCCGCCTACAAGGGCGTGGCCGATCCCGTGGAGGGGACTATCCTGACCGTTATCCGCGAAGCGTCTGACGCCGCCCGGGCGGCGGCCCGCGTCGATAGCCGTAGTGTGGTGGACGTTCTGGAGGCCACTGTCGAGGCGGCCCGCGCCTCCGTGGTCAAGACGCAGCACCTTCTGCCCGTCCTCGAGGAGGCCGGCGTCATCGACGCCGGGGGCCAGGGGCTCTATATCATCCTCGAAGGGGCCCTGCGCCGGCTGAAGGGGGCGCCTGTTGTGGAGGAGGGTGCTGTGGAGCCAGTGTCCGGCGAGACATCCCCCATCCTAGGGGAAACGAAACGCTACGGCCACTGCACGGAGTTCCTCCTTCAGGGCAAGGACCTGGGTCTGGAGGAGATCAGGAAGACGCTCAAGGATATGGGCGAATCGCTCATGGTCGTGGGCGATAGCGAGTTGGCCAGGGTACACATCCACACCCTCAACCCGGACGCGGTCATCACTTATGTCTCAGGGATAGGCGAGGTGCGGCAGGTCAAGATTGAGGACATGGATGAGCAGCACCGGGATTTCCGGACTGGCTCAGCGACGGCTGAGACCGCGGTGGTGGCGGTGGTCTCCGGCGACGGATTGAGGGACGTATTTCTTAGCCTGGGCGCGGGGGAGGTCGTGCCGGGCGGCCAGACTATGAATCCCAGCGTGCAGGACCTGCTCAATGGCATTCGAATGGTTGGGGCGAAGAGGGTCATCCTGCTTCCGAACAACGGCAATATTGTGCCCGCGGCCAGACAAGCGCGCGCTCTGGCCAAGGAGACGGTGGAGGTGGTGCCCACCGAGAGCATTCCCCAGGGGGTAGCGGCAATGCTCACCTTTAGCGGCGAGGCGAGCCTTGAGGCCAACCTTTCGTCCATGGAGGACGCCCGCCGTTCGGTGCGCAGCGGCAAGATAACCATCGCCATCCGGGGCGCCCACCTGCGGGACGTCGCTGCGCGGAAAGGCCAGTTCATCGGCCTGGTGGACGAGGATATGGTGGCCGCCAGCGACTCCATCGAAGAGGCCCTCCGCGAGACAGTGAGACGAATGGATGCCAGGAAGGGTGGACTCATCACCCTCTATTACGGCGCGGAAGCCACCGCCGATGAGGCGGCGCGGCTGGCTGCCGGTCTCCGGCAGGACTACCCGGGCGTCGAGGTGGAGGTGGTGTGGGGTGGGCAGCCGCACTACGCGTACATAATATCCGTAGAATAGTCGATGGTGGTCGATGTCGCACTGCCAGTGTACGAATAGCGCGCGTTATGCTGTTATCCTGAGCGATAGCGAAGGATCTTGGGTTTGATGACCACCGGCGAAAGATCTCCCGACTTCTTCGGGATCCTGATGCGTCGGGACTTCGCGAAGGCCGCCGCCAGCCCAGCAAGACCCCGACTTCGCTCAGGGTGACAACAAAGACGCGCCGCCGCTAGACTGGAGCAAGCCAACCACGGCGAGCCCAATATGAGGAGAACCAATGGCCGTCAAAGTCGTTACTGACAGCACCTGCGACTTGCCGAAGGACATCGTCCGGGCCCTGGGCATTACAGTAGTCCCGCTTCGAGTGCACTTCGGCGAGGCCACGTATCGCGACGGCGTAGACATTACCCCCTCCGTATTCTTCTCGAAGTTGGCCAGCGCCTCAGTTCTACCCACCACGTCCCAGCCCTCCGCCGGCGAATTCACGGCCGCCTACCAGGCCCTGGCCAGGGAGACAGATGAGATTCTGTCCATCCATATCTCGGCGAAGCTGAGCGGCACCTGTAACTCGGCGCTGGTAGGCCGGCAGGTGGTGGAGGGGAGCTGCCGCATCGAGATTATTGATTCGTTGCAGGCTTCCATGGGCCTCGGCCTCATTGTCATCGCTGCCGCCAGGGCGGCCCAAGCGGGACAGTCCCTGGACCAGATGGCGAACGTGGTGCGGGGCCTCATCCCTCGGACTTACCTGATGGGTTCCGTGGAGAGCTTGGAGTACCTCCATAAGGGCGGGCGCATCGGCAAAGCCAGCGTCCTGCTGGGTAGCCTGCTGGGGATCAAGCCCATCATCGGCTGCCATGATGGCGAGGCGCAGGCGTTGGGAAGGGAGCGCACCCGCGCCAAGGCCATGGCGCGCCTGGTCAAGCTGGTAGAAGAGCACAGGCCCATCGACGAGCTGGCTGTCCTGGACAGCAACACTCCTTCCGACGCGGAGGACCTCGCCGATCGGCTGTCCGCGCTTTTTCCGCGGGAGCGCATGGTCTGCTCCAGGTTCGGCCCCGTCCTCGGCACGTACCTTGGTCCCGGCGCGCTCGGCGTGGCCTTCATCGAGAGCGAAAGGTAGCGATTTGAAACGGGCTGCGGAGCAACTGGCCAAGATCCTTCGGCTGGAGCAGGCCAAGGGCTGCGCCGATACGGCCGTGGTGGGCGGCCTCGACCGCTTCCTCTCCGGCTGGGCTGTCGACCTGAAGAACGTGGCGGACAGCCCGAATGCTCTGGAGCGCGTGGACCGCATGTTGTCGGTGAGCTACGCCACCCTGGACAAGCCGGCGCGCCTCCGCTGGACGGCGAAAGCCATCGCTCTCCTGGAAAGCCTCAACGGCGGTCCCCTTGCGGAGCGCGAAGCGCGGAGCGCGGAGCAGGAAGTCGCGAGGCATCCCCAACCCAGTCGGGAGAAAGTCGGAGCGGGGACGGTCAGTGCTATCGCCAAGGCAGCGACGCTGGGCAGCAAGTCGGGGCAGCCGGTGGTTGAGGCTGTCTCGCCGCGCCCCCCTATCGAGGCGCCTATCTCCAGCGTCAAAGGAATCCACAAGAGCGTATCGGAGAAGCTCCACAAGCTCGGCGTGGACACGACGCGCGACCTGCTCTATTTCTTCCCGCGCCGCCACAACGACTTCAGCCAGGTGGTGCCCATCGCGCGCCTTCAGGTAGGCAAGGAGCAGACCATTGTGGCTACGGTCTGGGAGGCCACGGTGAGGCAGATCGGGCGCCGCATGCGCTCCACAGAGGCCGTGGTCGGGGATGAGACGGGAAACACCCGGGTTGTCTGGTTCAACCAGCCCTTCGTCGCCAAAGCCCTCCGGCCAAATACGCGCATTGCCATCAGCGGAAAGGTCAGCCTTTTCAAGGGCATGAAGGTGTTCGAATCGCCGGAGTGGGAGTACGTGGAATCCGGCGATACCATCCATACTGGCCGGCTGGTGCCTGTGTATCCTTTGACCGAGGGTCTGTACCCTAAGGTTGTCCGGCGCCTGGCCAAGGAGACCGTCGACCTTTTGGCGCCGACGCTGCCCGATTTCTTGCCTGAAGACGTGAGGAGACGGCTGGGGCTGATGCCCCTTTCGGTGGCCATCGCTCAGGCGCATTTCCCGGACAACCCGGCCCGCTATGATCAAGCCCGTCGCCGCCTGGCCTTCGACGAGCTTTTCACGATGCAATTGAGGCTCATACAACGCAAACGGGAGTGGCAGGACGCTGAGCCAGGGATAGCCCTGACCGATGAAGCGGGCCTGGCGAAGAGCTTCATCGCTTCCCTGCCCTATCCCCTGACTCGGGCGCAGAAGAAGGTCCTCAGGGAGATCATCGCTGACCTCAAGAGGGGGCGGCCCATGAGCCGCTTGCTCCAGGGGGATGTGGGAAGCGGGAAGACGGTGGTGGCCACAGCCGCCATGCTCTTCGCCGCCTCCTCTGGCTACCAGGCCGCCTTGATGGCGCCCACGGAGATACTCGCGGAGCAGCATTTTCGCACCATCTGCAGCCTCTTGCAAGCCGCACAAGAGGAGGATGAAAGCAAAAGGGTTCTGAGGGCCGTCGCCGTACCGGACGCCAGGACAGTCACCGTCGGCCTGCTCATCGGAGGCCTCAAGCCAGGAGAGAAGCGGCGAGTTCACGACTGCATCGCCGAGGGGGCGGTGGACCTCATAATCGGCACGCAGGCTCTTATCCAGAAGGCGGTCAGCTTCGACCGGCTGGCCCTGGCAGTAGTTGATGAGCAGCACCGCTTCGGCGTCATGCAGCGCTCGGCCATGCGTCAAA
Organism: Chloroflexota bacterium; assembly: GCA_016190665.1. Taxonomy (GTDB): domain Bacteria; phylum Chloroflexota; class Dehalococcoidia; order JACPQD01; family JACPQD01; genus JACPQD01. The sequence continues at coordinate 25,241 of JACPQD010000013.1, read as the reverse complement.
AGGGCTTCAACCCGCACGTGCTCGCCATGTCGGCTACGCCGATTCCGCGCACGCTGGCGCTGACGGTCTACGGCGACCTGGACGTCTCGGTCATCGACGAGCTTCCGCCGGGACGGCAGGAGATAGTCACCAAGTGGGTGGACCCTCGCCAGCGCCCCGCCGCCTACGACTTCGTGCGCAAGCAGGTGGCCGCCGGCCGGCAGGCCTTCGTTATTTGCCCTCTCATCGAGGAGTCGGAGAGCATAGAGACGCGGGCTGCGGTGGCCGAATACGAGCGGCTTTCCCAGGAGGTCTTCCCCGATCTGAGGCTAGGCTTGCTCCACGGCCGCATGTCCCCCAGGGAGAAGGATGAGGTGATGCGCCGCTTTCGGGAAGGCGAGTTGCATGTCCTGGTGTCCACGGCGGTGGTGGAGGTGGGCATAGACGTGCCCAACGCCACGGTGATGCTGGTGGAAGGGGCGGAGCGCTTTGGCCTCTCCCAGCTCCACCAGTTCCGCGGGCGTGTGGGGAGGGGGGAGCACAAGAGCTATTGCTTGCTGCTGTCTGAGGCTCTATCCGAGGATGGGGAGAAGCGTCTCGCGGTCCTGGAGAAGACCAGCGACGGCTTTAAGCTGGCGGAGGCCGATCTGGAGATGCGCGGCCCCGGTGAGTTCCTCGGCACGCGTCAAAGCGGCCTGCCCGATCTTCGCATGGCGAGGCTCTCCGATGTTAAAATAATCGAACAGGCGCGACAGGAGGCGGCGGCCTTGCTGGACCGCGACCTTCATCTCGATTTGCCCGAGCGCCAGCTTTTGGCGCGGGAAATGGCACGGCGCTGGAGCGGGTGCGCTGAGGAAGCAAGCTAGCTCGAAAGGGGACGCAAATGAAAGAAATGAAAAGCGCGCTGGTCATTATTGGGGCCATAGCCATCTTTGTCGTGCTGTTCGTCTTAATGGCGAATGTAATGCACGGCAGCCCTGAGTTTTAGCCCCAGCGCGGGGGTCCCGACGCATCGGGATCCCGATGGGGGTCGGGACTTGCCCCGCACCGGGGTTCGGAGGCCGACCCGACTCATTTTCGTAGGAGAGAGGAACGCAGAAATGAAGAAATCGATCATCGTTAGTACCTTGCTGGCTATCTTCCTTTCGCTCGTGCAGGCGGCGTCGGTCCTTCAGGGCGGCACCGAGTTTCAGGTCGAGACTCCCACACCGACGCTCACACCCACACCCAGGGCGGCAGAGGGCGGGGCCATTGCTCCCGGCCAGTCAGTCTCCGGGCTGATCTCCCCGGTACGCCAGGACCTGTGGAGCTTCACGGGGGCTGTAGGACAACTGGTTATAATCACCATGGAGGCCACCAGCGGGAGCCTGGACCCTTACCTGGAACTCCTGGACCCGACCGGTGTCAAGGAGGCCTCTGACCTGGACACCGGCCCGGGGATCAACGCCCGGATTGCCAAGCGCCTGGCGAAGAACGGCGTTTACACGATCGTGGCCAGGGACGTCCAGGGCAAGACCTCCGGCGGCTATGTGCTGAGGCTGACTGACCCGGCCCATATGCCCACTTTGCCCTTTGGTCCCAGCGTCAACGGGACCATCAATAGCCTGGGTTTCTCCGACTTCTACACGTTCCCGGGCACGGCGGGCCAGAATGTCATCATCACTATGGACGCCGCGCCGGGCAGCACGCTCGATCCCTATCTTGAGTTGCTGACCCCGGACGGCTCCCTTGAGGCCTCCGGCACCCCCGGCTCCACAAGTCCGAGTGAGACCCTTGCCAAGGTCCTGAACAACACGGGAGCTTACATCCTCATCGTCAGCGACTGGTGGGCGACGACCAAAGGCGCCTACACCATCGGGCTCATCTCGCCCACTGGGGCGACTCCCACTCCTGCGGCCACGGCGACACCCACCGCCACGCCTACGCCCACGCCCGGGCCGAAGACCGTTGCTGAGGCTTTGGCCTCTATCGCGGGCAAATACACCATGGTCTGGAACTTCGATAATGCCACCGGCGCCTGGAAGTTCTATAACGCCGCCAATCCGGGCGGAGCCACCATAGCCAGACTGGAGACCTGGAAAGCCTACTGGATAAACATGACAGAGGAAGGCACGCTCACCGTGGGCGGAACCAGCATACCGCTTTTCAAGGGGTGGAACCTGGTGGGCTGGGCAGGGTAGGCTCGGGAGCGGCCAGGAATGGTCAAGAACAAGAAGATCAGGCAGCTCATCCAGGAAGTGGTTGAGCAGATCAGGAAAGGGTATGACCCGGAGAAGATCATCCTCTTCGGGTCCTACGCCTATGGCAAGCCCACGCCCGATAGCGACATAGACCTCTTCATCGTCAAGGACACCGACAAGAGGTGGGTTGACCGGTTTGTGGAGGTAAGTCGGCTCACCTACCAGCCAGGACGCGACATCTGGGTGTCCCCATTGGTTTATACTCCCAAGGAACTGGAACAACGCCTCTCGATTGGGGACGACTTCGTCGAACAGGTCATGGAAAAGGGAGAGGTGCTCTTTGCCAGATAATGGCCTCGCTGCCTTCATCGATGTCGAGACCACCGGCCTCAGCCCGGCTACAGACGAGGTCGTGGAACTGGCGGTGTGCCTCTTTGAGTTCCGGCGTGATACGGGGGAGATCACCCGGATAGTCGACCGCTACGTCGGCCTGCGCCAGCCGGCGACGCCCATCCCACCCGATGCCTTCGCCATACACGGCATCAGCAACCGAGCAGTGAAGGGCAAGCGGCTGGATGAGGGGCGCATCGTGGAGATGCTGGAAAAGGCCGAGTTCCTGGTGGCCCATAACGCGCCTTTCGACCGCGGTTTTGTGGTCCGCCTCTTTGACGCGTGCGTCGCCATGCCCTGGCTGTGCTCCATGAGCGGCATCAACTGGTATCGGAAGGGCTTTCGCTCCCGCGGCTTGCAGCAGTTGCTCGCCGCCCACGGTATCGAGCCGCGGAGTTCCCACCGCGCCGATAGCGACGTCGATGCCGCCATCGAGCTACTGCGCCGCCACGAGGGCGACGGGAAAAGCTATTTTGCAGAGCTAATCGAACGGCTTCCTCAGGCCGGGCGGCAAGAGCCCAGCTGAGCTGGCCCGACAGAATTATGGGCGATCCGCGAATGGCCCATACAGATTGCACCCGGCAGGCAGTGAACTGCTCCCGCAGCTCCCTCCCAAAAGCTGTCGACTATCTCGCTCCCTGACAAAGAATGTTGCCCCAAAAAACCCTTTGTCATCGCTGGGAAACCCCTTGACATTGTCGGTACTTTGGTATATTATTACTTTAGTACCAGTGTACCAAGGGCAAGGTGGCATGAAGAAAAAGGATAAGCAGGTACACGTCAGGATACCAGAAGACGCCTACAAGAAGCTGAAGGTCAAATGCATCTATGAAGAGACCTCAATGCAGGACTATGTGGCTAAACTGATCGCCGAGAGCCTGGGTGAGTATTCAGTCGAGGTGCAGCCCGCTGAGGAGAGCGCACCTAGGAAGACTAAGAGGAGGCGGTAGCTATGGTAAGTCGGGCAAAAACCAGAGACGAAATAATCGACCTGGTTTTCAAGGACCCTGAAGTAAAGCACGGCCTTAAGATTTTCGCTCCTGCGGAGCTGGGAAAACTCAACCTCTCTGAAGAGAGTGGCAAATTCTTTATCAAATGTCCAGTCTCAGATAGGAAGAAGGTTGCCAAGCCAGAAGAGATTATACGCCAGCTTGCCATTAACAAGCTGACTGATGATTTGCATTACCCTACCAAACACCTAGCGGTCGAGGTGCCCATAAAAATGGGATCCACCTATGCCAGTAAGAACGCTGACGTGGTGGTCTATAAGGAAGATGCTAAGCAAACTCCCTACATCATCGTCGAGGTTAAGAAGCCCCTCCGCAAGGACGGGCTGGAACAATTGCACTCATACATGAACGCCACAGGCGTCTACTACGGAGCGTGGATAAACGGCAACGATGCTGTCTACCTGCTGCGAGCCGAACCTAATCTTTTTGAAACCCTCAAACGGCTGCCTGCCGTCAACGAAGACCTGGACGATGTAAAGACACCCATTAGGAAGTCGGAGCTAGAACCTATCCATGACCTGAAGGAAATGGTGCTGGAATTGGAGAATACCGTCTTAGCTAACGCAGGGGTGAGTGCTTTCGATGCTATCCTCCCCCTGATCTTCGCCAAGTTAAGGGATGAGATAGACAAAGGCGAGGACGATACCATGGAGTTCCGCATCACTACAGCTTCACCGCAAGACCAATACCAGAGGCTGGAGGGGCTATTCAGGAAGGCCAAAGCTAAGTGGCCTGACATCTTCGGCGAGGGCGACAGGATAGAGCTTACCCCCGAAGCGCTTGTCGCCGTGGCCTCGGCCTTTCAGACTAAGAAATTCTTCGATACCGACCTTGATGTCATAGACGCTGCTTTCGAGTACATGATTAACCCGGAGCAGAAAGGGGACAAGGGGCAGTTCTTCACCCCTCGCCAGGTGGTCAAGATGTGCGTCAAGATGCTTAACCCCAAGCCCGATGAATTGGCCCTTGACCCCGCTTGCGGCCCCTGTGGCTTCATGATCCATTCCCTCAACTGGGTTACTGAGCACTACTTGAAGTCGAGATACGGCGGCGACTGGAAGGTGCGCAAAGTTCAGTATGCTAACTCCAACCTTTTCGCTATTGACTTTGACCCCAGGCTTGCCCGCGTTGCCAAGGCCATGATGCTTATCGCCGGTGATGGCAGAACCAACGTCTATCGGGTAAACTCCCTTGATCCCAGGGAATGGAAGAACCGCACCGATGGCCTGGTAGGGGCTATCTATGATGGCAAGTTTGATGTGGTGATGACCAATCCCCCATTTGCAGGTAGTATCGCTCAGCCGGAGATTCTAGGCAGCTTTGACCTGGCCTATAAAGGGGATAGTACCAGGCACAAGAGGGTAAACAGGTTAACCCGTGATGTCCTCTTCATCGAGCGCTGCCTGCGCTTCATCAAGCCCGGCGGTAGGATGGCTATCGTCTCACCCCAGGGCAATCTGAATAATACCAACGCTGACTATATCCGTGAATTCATGGCCAATAAGGCCCGTGTTCTTGCTATGGTGGGGCTTCACGTAAACACCTTCAAGCCCTTCACCGGCACCAAGACCAGCGTGATTTTGCTGCAAAAGTGGCGCAACGAAGACGAGATTACCATTGATTACCCGGTTTTCATGGCCGCCTCAGAGAAGCCCGGCAAGGACAGCAGCGGAGACTATGTTTTCAAGAAGGCACCCGACGGCTCCTACCTCATAGATGAGAACGGCAAGCAGCAGGTAGACCACGACCTGGATGACATCGGTGAGGCGTTCATACAGTTCGCACGAGACCAGGGACTCGATTTCTGGCGAGGCTAAGCATGGCTCAAATCTCCATAGTCTGGAAATCCCAACTTGAAGGGAAAATGAGGCTGGACGCCGAGTATTACATGCCGAAGTACATAAATGCCCTTAGTGTAGTTCAAAAATGGGGGAGCGTTTGCCAGCTTGGCCAGATTGCAAAAGTCCTACGCGGCAAGAACCCGAAAGCCTACACCGAGAATGGCATCCCCATTATTAGAGCAATTGACCTCAGAGATATAACAAACACAGACGACTTTCTCCATGCAGACTTTAATGAAGACCTCTTCTTTCTAAAACAGGATGATATCCTGATCTCCTCCATTGGGGAGGGTTCTATTGGGAAAGTGGAGATATTCCGGGATACCGTCCAATGTGCAACAGTTTCCGAAGTTTCAGTCATCCGTTGCTCCGGTTATAATCCTTATGCGTTGGCAACTTTTCTGAGATCGAAATACGGCTATTTACAGCTTGAACGAAGGATAACTGGCAGCACAGGGCAATTACATCTCTATCCAAAAGACATCGCAACTGTCCTGGTCCCTAGTCTGCCGCTCTCCTTTCAACAGGTCATTGAGGACATGGTTGCAGAATCAGACCGTCGATCAAGGCAGTCGAAGACGCTTTACTTCGAGGCTGAGCAACTCCTGCTGGATGAGATTGGCTTCAAAGACCTCGACTTGAGCCACCAGCTTTACTACATCGTGCCTTTCAAGAAGACGGTGGAGGCCAAGCGCCTCGATGCCGAGTATTTCCAGCCTAAGTACGAACATGCCATGGCACTGATTGGAAAGTCAGGGCTACGGATTGAAGACGTGGCCAAGCTGAGCAAGGAACGGTTCAAACCGGAACTCGGTCAGCCGTTCGATTACATAGAAATAAGTGACCTGTCCGCGAACGGACAGATAGATAGCCAAAGGCTGATGGGTGAAGATGCTCCCAGTCGCGCGACATGGTTGGTGCGGCCTAATGATGTCATAACTTCAACCGTACGTCCCATCCGCCGCCTATCTGCTCTTATTGGTCCTGAACAGGATGGTTTCGTTTGCTCCTCTGGGTTCGCCGTCCTGAGACCTTCCGCTATCGAACCTGAAGTACTCCTCGTCTTCCTTCGTTTGCCCCTCATCTGTGAGATCTTAGACCTGAAAACTTCTGCCTCAATGTACCCTGCTATTTCAAGTACTGACCTAATGAAGATGCCAATGTCTCTACCGCGCACGGAAATACGACAGAAGATAGTGGAGTTAGTTAGGAGCGCGCGCTCGGCCCGCCAGAAAGCAAGGCAGCTTCTGGAAGAGGCAAAGCACAAGGTGGAGGAGATGGTTGAGAAGGGATAAACTCGCAACTTCCGCCCTTGCCTCATTCTCTCTCTTCTGATACTATGGTGGGTTATGGCACCATCGATGATCAAGAGCAAGATCGCCTCCATGCTGGAGAAGGCTACCGCGACGGCCCAGGAGAAGGGGCTCCTGCCTCCGGGTACGCTGCCGGAGATCATGGTCGAGCGACCGCAGAACTCCCATCACGGCGACTACGCCTGCTCCGTGGCTCTGAAGCTGGCCCGCCCAGCACGCACCAGCCCCATCAGTATCGCCAGGACCATCTCTGACTTCCTTCCCACCGCCAGGGAGATCGAGAAGGTGGAGGTGGCCCCCCCGGGTTTCATCAACTTCTTCCTCAAAGAAGCCTGGCTGGCGCAACAGGTGGAAGTGGTCAGGAGAGAAAGGGAGAAGTACGGGAACCTGGACCTCGGCAGGGGCAGTCGCGTTCAGGTGGAGTTCGTCAGCGTCAACCCCACCGGGCCGCTCCATGTTGGGCATGGACGGGGCGCCATACTGGGCAGCACGCTGGCCAACGCCCTCGCCGCCGCTGGATATGCGGTGCAACGAGAATATTATGTCAATGACGCGGGCGCCCAGATGGACGCCTTCTACGTCTCCCTGTGGACCCGCTACCGCCAGGCCCTGGGGATAGCAGCGGAGATGCCCGAGAACGGCTACGTCGGCCAGTACATGATTGACCTGGCCCAGGAGATGATCGCTGAGCATGGACGCAAGTTCCTTGACGTGGGCGAAGAGGACGCCCCTTCGGAAAGCTCAGGGCAGGGTCTTCGAGAGTTGGGTAAGCTCGGCGTCGCCCGCATGATAGCCGCCATCAAAGAGGACTTGCGGCTGGTGGGCGTCGAGTTCGATATGTGGTTCAGCGAACATGGCCTCTACGAGGGTGGCCAGTATGAGAAGGCAATGGCTCTGCTGAAGGACGGCGCCTACGTCGCAGAGAAGGAGGGCGCTGTCTGGTTCGTCTCCACCGCCCTGGGCGAGGACAAGGACAACGTCATCGTGCGCACCAGCGGCACGCCGACCTACTTCGCTTCGGATATCGCCTACCACTACAACAAGTTCGTGGAGCGCGGCTTCGACCGGGTCATCAACGTGTGGGGCGCCGACCATCAGGGCCACGTCCCGCGCATGAAGGCCGTGGTGGGCGCCATGGGCATCGATCCGGTCCGGCTCCAGGTCATCATCACGCAGATGGTGACCCTGAAACGGGGCGAGGACATCATTCGCGTCTCCAAGCGCACCGGCGACCTCATAACCCTCCGCGAGGTGGTCGATGAGGTGGGCGCCGACGCCTGCCGCTTCTTCTTCCTCGCCCGTTCCGCCGATAGCCAGATGGATTTCGACCTGGAACTGGCCAAGGAGCAATCGGCGGAGAACCCGGTCTACTACGTCCAGTATGCCCACGCCCGCATCGCCAGCATCCTGCGCCTGGCCCGGGAGCGCGGCATCGACTACGCCGACGGCGATGTCTCGTTGCTGAACTGCGAGGCAGAGCTGACGCTGGTCCGCAAGATGCTGATGCTGCCGGAGCTGGTGGAGATCGCGGCCGGTAACCTGGAGCCCCACCACCTCCCTCACTACGCCCAGGACCTGGCCACTTCCTTCCACGCCTTCTACAAGCAGTGCCGCGTCGTCTCCAAAGATAAGGACCTGACCATGGCCCGCTTGAAGCTCGTGGAAGCGGCCAAGATCGTCCTGGCGCGGACGCTCCACCTCATGGGCATGACGGCCCCGGAGAGCATGTAGCCTTGATACGCAGCTTCGACGGTAAGATGCCGCGCATCGCGGACGCTGCCTTCATCGCCGAATCAGCGTTAGTCGTAGGGGATGTGGAGATCGGGGAGTATTCCAGCGTCTGGCCGGGCGCCGTGATCCGGGGGGACGTCGACAGCATAAAGATCGGTCACCATGTCCACGTCCAGGACAACTCCGTCATCCACAACGACCAGCCGCTGGTCATCGGCGACAACATCCTCATCGGCCACTGCGCCATCGTCCACTGCAAGCGAGTGGGGAGCAACGTCCTTATCGGGAACAACTGCACTATTCTGGATGGCGCGGAAATCGGCGACGAGTGCATCATCGGGTCCAACGCCATGGTGACCGAGGGGATGAAGGTACCGGACGGGTCCTTCGTGGTGGGGGTGCCGGCGCAGATCAAAAAGCGGGTCACCGACGAGCAGATGGCGCGCCTGGCCCGCGGGATAGAGAGCTACACCAACAAGTCGCAGAAGTACAAGAGTGAGGGGTTCTAACCCCCAACCCCTGACGCCTGACCCCTGTCCCTTACCTCCAGCCCACCTGGTTCCACCCCTTGTAGAGCGGTATGCTTGCGTCGCCCACCACGAGCGTGACGTCCTCCGTTACGTTGATCCAGTAGCTTTGCCAGGGCTCCAGCCTGGTGATGGTCGCCGCCGCCGGGTTCGCCGCGTTGTAGTAGCGCCATACGCCGGTCGCGTTGTCGAAATTGAATATGGTGGTGTACTTGCCCTCGATGGACTTCAATGCCTCGGCCACCGTGGTCGGTGCCGGAGTGGGTGTGGAAGTGACGGCGGGCGTCGCCGCGGGAGTTGTCGGCGTGGCCGTGGGAGGGGGAGCAGGAGACGCCGTGGCGGTTGGGGCGCCAGCGTCCGTTGCAGAGTACGTGGAAAGAATCAGGCTGTAGGAGCCGGGAGTTATCCCCCAATAATCATATACTGCTACAACATAGGGTCCATCGTCAGGAAGAGCCCTCAACATCGCCTGGTTCACGCCCGGAGAGCAGGTGGTGGTTGAAGTCGAGGCGATGAGCATCCCGTTGCGATTGAGCAGTTCCAGGTAGGGCAGGCCCAGGCCGCCCACCGAGTCCACCGTCAGAATTATTCCTCCGCCGGCAGTCCCGAGGAAGGTGTACAGGTCGGAGAAGGCGGCTTGCTGAATGCTCGCCTTGACGCTCTGGCCGGAGGCTAGGTTCGGGAGATGGGCCGGGTCGGTGAGCCTCAGGACGTAGTTGCCTATGGTGAATGAGTCCACGTCCTTCGCCAGGATAGTGTACTGGCCGGTCTTCAAGAGGCGCGTCGATATCCTCGCTGCCTTCCCCGGGCCGGTATCCTTGTCGAAGGCTTCGCGCGCGCCACTGGGGTCCAGCAGCTCAAGATAGGGGTCCAGATTTCCGGCGCTGGTCCCCATGGTGATGATCACCAACTGTCCCTGGGCGCCTTGGAAGGTCCAGCGCTCGAAGGGCGTCGTGTAAGCGATGGACCCGTTGACGGACTGCCCCATCTCGATCGTTCCCCCGGCTCTGGGGCCAACGTCTTCCTGGGCCTGGAGGCTAGCCTGATAGGTGGGAATGACCTGGAAGACGGAGAGAGCCAGGAACAATGCCGTGATAACGATGATTGACTTCTTCATGTGATCAAGCACCTCTCCCTTTTTGTCCCTCCCCTGAATGGGGAGGGAGAGTACACGTCCGTGATGTTGGGGCTATATAGCTGTCCAGTAAGAGCCTCCCCCCCCGCTAGATCCTTCACGGAGCCTGCCCTGAGCCCATCCTCACTCCCAGGCTCCGTTCAGGATGACACGCGCGAAGGGTTCAGGATGGCAATTGGACGCCCACGGCGGCCTGCTACACTTCTTGCTCCAACTGGGCCAAGAATTCGACGACCGTCTCATTGAACTCCGACGCTTTCTCCACCTGGATGCCGTGGGCGCAGTTCTCCAGTATCTTCAATTGAGAGCCGGCCACCGTCCGGTGCATACGCACCGAGCCCCCCACGCCAACGTTGACATCCTTGTCTCCCACGACGAAAAGGACCGGGCACCTGATCTTCCCCAACTCGCCCGTGAGATTGGCAAGGGCCATGGCCCGCGCCGCCTGGGCGTAGGCGACAGGGTCGTTGTCCAGGCGCAGCCCCTTCTGTTGCTCCACGATATCGGGGTGCGCGGCCGTGAACTCGGGGGTGAAGTTCCTCTCCACCGTCTCGATGACGGGCGTCATGCCCACCTTCTCGATGTTGTCCGCCAGCTCGTTCCAGCGCTGCGCCGCCGCCTCGTTGCACTCGCTGGCGCTGCTGGCCACGATGAGGCCCTTCACCATCTCCGGGTGGTCCGCGGTGAAACGCAGGGCGATGACGCCGCCCATGGAGTGCCCCAGGACAAAGGTCTCGCTGAAGCCCAGCTTCTGAAGCAGAGAGAGGAGGTCGTCGGCGAACATCTGCGCCGAGTAGACGCCCCTCGGCTTGTCCGACGCCCCGAAACCGCGCACGTCCCAGGTCAGCACCTGGAACTTCTTCGAGAACTCAGCCACCTGGCTCTCCCAACTGGCGATACTGCCACCCAGCCCGTGGACCAGTGTCAGCAGCTTGCCCTTGCCGGTCAGCTCGTAGTTGATGGATATGTCGCCTAGATCTAGTCTCATTTCAGGCCCTCGATATGATTAAAGAATGTCAGGCACTTGCCAGGCACGGAGGGCCACGGTCCCTCGTGGCCCAGGGCGGACGCGACGGAGCGCGTCCCTCCGGTTGCTCAGATGCCTATTATAACAGCCCTTCGCGCCGTTGCCCATTCTCCGACAAGCATGTTACAATTGAGCGGCGAAAACGAAGAACCGGGGTAGGTGTTTCCCGCGTCGGACCAGTCGGACAGGTCAGACGGGTCGGACCAGTCCTGGCGAACCGCCCCTACGCGAAAGAACAGTGTCTTAGGCCTGTTTGAGGAGGTGCCTTGTGGCAATTCCGGGCAAGATAACGGATGAGGGCATCGAAGATATCCGCAAGAGGATCGGGGTCTACTACCGGGTGGACCGGCCCACCATGATAGCCAGCAAAGACGTCATCATGCACTTTGTCAACTGCATGGGGGACATCAATCCTCTCTTCCTGGATGCCGCCTACGCTGCGAAGACGCGATATGGCTGCATCATCGCGCCGCCCGTATTCCTGCTGAAGGTGGCCTATATCACCGGCCTCAAGGTGGGCGGATTGCCCGGCGTCCACGGCTTCCATTCCGGCAACGACTTCGACTTTGTCCGCTCCATCCGCGTCAACGACACTATTACGGCCACCTACCGCCCCTACGATATAGTGAAGCGGGAAAGCGCCTTCGCCAGGACGCTGGTCATCGTCTATGCTCAGTCCTATTTCAAGAACCAGAGGGACGAGGTCGTCGCCAAGGGCCTCGGCTGGACGATACGGACGGAGCGCGGCACGGCCAAGGAGAGGGGCAAATACAAAGAGCTCCAGGAGAAAAAGGCTTATACCTCGGAGGAGTTGCAAGCCATCCAGGATGCCATCGAAGCCGAGGAGGTACGTGGGGCCACGCCACGCTGTTGGGAGGACGTGAAAGTGGGCGATGACTTGCAGCCCGTGGTCAAAGGTCCCCTGCGCATGGTGGACATCGCGCTGGGCGGGCTGGGCAGCGGCGACGTCTTCGGCGCCCACATCTTCCAGCTCTTGCCCCGCATGAGGCATCCCACCAACGTCTATATCGACCCGGCCACCGGCACGGAGCAGCACCCGCATCGGGGCCACTGGGAGGACTTCATGGCCCGCGAGATCGGCGTTCCCGGCGCCTACGACATCGGCACGCAGCGCATCTCCTGGATGGGGCAGGTCTTCACCAACTGGCAAGGCGACGATGGCTTCCTGAAGAAGCTCAGTGGCTCCTTCCGCATGTTCAACATCGAGGGCGATACCCAGTTCGTCAAGGCCCAGGTGACGCGCAAGTACGTCCAGGGACGCGAGTATCTCGTGGACTGCGACGTCCAGTGCGTCAACCAGCGCAACCAGATCACGGCGCCGGGCAAGGCCACCGTCGTTCTCCCCTCCCGGGACCCGGAAGCGATAGTGCCGATGTAGAGGGAGAGGACGCTTGTCAGTAGACCCTCATGAGACCGACTCGGTTTCCAAAAACCGAATCGGTCTGCTTGGGCTCTCGAAACGCGCTTGACACCCGCCGGCTGATCGCGGAGAATAGGGGCACGGTGTCCCCGCGAGTCGGGATGCCCCTACCTCGCTAGCGCTCCTACCCCCATCGTAGTAAAATTGTTATGTAGCCCCTTGGGGCGATCAACCCTGTTCGCACTTGGAGCAACCATGAGGATAATCCTTTACACCGGCAAAGGCGGCGTGGGCAAGACCAGCGTGGCCGCCGCTACCGCCCTGCGCTGCGCGGAGCTGGGCTACAAGACCATCGTGCTCAGCACCGACGCTGCCCACAGCCTGGGCGATTCCTTCGACGTGACGCTTTCCAACGAGCCTAAGCTCATGGCCCCCAATCTCTGGGCCCAGGAAGCCGATATGTCGGCCACCATCGAGACCTACTGGTCGACCATCCACGAATGGATGTCGGCCCTGCTCGCCTGGCGCGGCATGGAGCGCATCCTGGCCGATGAAATGGCCATCCTTCCCGGCATGGAGGAGCTTGCCAGCCTCCTCTATATCACCCATTACCACGACGGCGGCGACCACGATGTCATCATCGCCGATATGGCCCCAACCGGGGAAACCCTGCGCCTGCTGAGCTTCCCGGAGGTGTTGCACTGGTGGATGGAGCGTCTCTTCCCCATCGAGCGGACCGCCGCCAACATCCTCCGTCCGCTGGTCAAGCCCTTCACCAACATCCCTTTTCCCGACGACTCGGTCTTCGAGGCGGCGAAGAACCTCTTCGGTGAGCTTGACCGCATGCGGCTCCTGCTCTCCGATCCCTCGGTGTCCTCGGTGAGGCTGGTGGTGAACCCGGAGAAGATGGTTATCCGGGAGGCCCAACGCACCTATACCTACCTGAACCTGTACGGCTACCACACGGACCTGGTCGTGTGCAACCGGGTCATCCCGGAGGCCGTCGACGATGAATATTTCTCCGCCTGGAAGGAAGCCCAGGGCAAGAACTTCCACGTTATCGAAGAAAGCTTCTCGCCGATACCCATCCTGCCGGTCCCCCTCTTCCGCGAGGAGGTGATGGGAGCGACCCTGCTGCGGCAGATGGCGGAGCGCATCTTCGGCGAAAAGGACCCGAGCCGCGTTTTCTACCAGGGGTGCGCCCGGCAGATTCAGAAGGAGGACGGCCACTATACGATGACTCTTCCCCTTCCCTTCGTCACCAAGAAGGATATCTCACTGGTGCGCAACGGCGATGAGCTTATCATTCATGTCGGCAGCCAGAAGAGGAACGTCTTTCTCCCCCGGACATTGTCCAGGCTGCCCACCACTGACGCCAAGTTCGAGGACGGCAAGCTGAAGATAAGGTTTGCTGCCGGGGGATAGATGACGAGGAGCACGGAGCGGGAAGCGGGAAGCGCGAAGACAGTAGGGGCACGGTGTCCCGACAAGTCAGGATGACCCCAGGATACCCGCGTCGGGTCGTATTTCACTGTGTGATGGAGGTGGCGCTATGGTCGAGAAGATGATTGAAGTGGAGCACAGGCCAGGGGAGGAACTGGTGTTACGTTTCAGGCCGCCTTCGATGCATCTTGTGCCTCCGGAGGCGAAGGTCCACATCAAGGCGGCGCAGAAGGAGTTCCTCCTGGCCCTGCGCAGTCTGCTGGATGCCGCCATCGAATGCATGGACAAGGCAGATAAGCCGAAGGCCCGGGGCCGGACCAAGATAGAGGTCGAGTAGGCAAGAGGCGTACCTCGCCTACCGCGCGACGAGGTTCGCGAGATCTGAGGGGCTCCCGACCTGTCCTATCAGGCGCAGGAAGCCGGCCAGCGAGCCGGTCTTTTTCCTCAGGTCCTTGAGGTGACCCTCCATCGGGCTCACAGCGGCGGGGCTATCGGCGTAGGCGCCGTGGAAGGCGAAGTACGCCTGGTTCAGCTTCCTGATCCTGAAGCCACGGGACGCCAGGAGTTGCCTTTGCTCGTCCATGTAGACCTCGGCCTTCGCGATCTCGCCCTGCGCCAGATACCCATCCACCGTCCTCCTGATCTTGGCCAAGTCCCGGTTTAAGCCGGCGGCGAGCCTGGTCGCACTGGGATTGTCCGCCGGAGGCGGATGAGCGCCGCGCGCGTAAAATCGCTGATAGGCTGCCTCGCCGATCTCCTTCCCCGCTATCGTCGCCACCATCTCGTTGAGCGTCTTCATCTCGTAACTCGCGCCGTAGTTGCGGCCCAGGGGATAGAAGTACAGGTACTGATGTATCCACTCGTGAGCCACAGAGGTGAGGGTAGCTCGAAGCGCGTCTCCCCGGCGCACGATGCTCGGATAGACGGCGAGACCGCCCAGGGGCTCCACCAAGGCCGATACGCTCCCCGAGGCGGTTTGCTCCTCTATAGCGGCCATCTCCTCTGGGCGCAGGTTAGAGCTGAGGAGCCAGGCGGCTCGAAGCCTTATGCGGTCCCGGGGCGATGTGATGAGAAGGCTGGGCGGCGTCTGCAAGGTGAATCGAACGGGTGGAAAGGGGAAAGTGATTCCACTCAAGGGCATCGAGAAGGCCAGGCCCTGCTCGGCGAGTATGGCGCGCACCTGGTCCTCAAGGGTGTCCTCCACCAACTCCCGCAATTCCTCCCTGCCGACCGAGGCCAGTTCGTCAAGGAACTCTGCCGGCTGCTGCAAGCCGACGCGGGACCCACGAGAGCTGGTGTCCCGAGGATTGAAGCGTTGCTCGAGGAGAAAGAACTGCTCGACGGCAAGGGTCCGGTTCTCGGAAGCTACGGCGAGGGGCCTGAGGAGGAACGCCCCCTTCGTCAGAAGGTTTCGGGCCCCCTCCCGAAGCAGCTCATAGGAGTAAGGCCGCACCGTGGCGGGCATCCCCTCGGGAGGCAAGGTTCTCAGGCCAGCGAAGGCCAGCAAAGCGGTAGCCAGGCAACTGACTGCGATCAACCATTTGACTGCCATGGTCCACCCCCACAGCCTCAACCCGAACCGACGTTGAAAGCATACCCTGAATCTACGATGTTCATGCCAAAGGCGCTCGCCTCAAAACCTCAACTCGAACCGATGTTGAAAGCATACCACGCGGAACGCAAAGGCTCAAGGGGGCATTTGAGGGGCGTTGGTGCGGAAATAGCGTTCCTCTCGATTTTGCGGTAAGACCTCGGAGGTCTCAAAGACCTCGGAGGTCTTGGAGAAGTCCTTGCCCGTCTCGCCTCCCAGATGATAATATGGCGACTAACGGGGACAACTTCGGAGGCAAACGGTGCGCGAGATTCGGTTGATGTTCCCCGCCGACGCCCCCCGGCTGGAGGGCCTCCTCTGGCTCCCCGACGCGGAGAGCCCCGCTCCGTCGGGGCCGTCTGCCGGCGTTGTCGTCTGCCATCCCCATCCTTTGTATGGCGGCGACATGCACAATTCGGTGGTACGGGCCGTGGCGAGGGCGCTGTGCGCCAGATCCATCGCTGCCCTCCGCTTCAACTTTCGCGGAGTCGGTAGAAGCAGCGGCGCCTTCGATGATGGCGTCGGCGAGCAGGACGACGTTAGGGATGCTCTCAGCGCCCTGGCCTTCACACCTGGCATCGGTGCGGAGCGCCTTGGCCTGACGGGCTACTCCTTCGGCGCGCGGGTAGCCCTGGGAGCAGCCGAAAAGGACGACCGCGTACGCGCTTTGGCCGCCATCTCGCCGGCGGGCGGACTGCCCACGAACTTCCGAGGCCCCAGGCTATTCATCGCCGGCGATAACGATGAATTCGTGTCGGCGGAGTGGTTGGTCGAGGAAGTAGCGAAGCTGACGGAGCCGAAGGAGCTGGAGATCATCGCCGGGGCAGACCACTTCTGGTTCGGTTATGAGGAGGAGATGGCGGAAAGAGTGGCGGATTTCTTCGAAATGCTGAATGATGAATGATGAATGATGAATCAGTCCTCAGGATTACCACGAAGATACGCCTCTCACATACCGCGCACTGAAGTACGCGGTATAGCCTCCAGGAAGCGGTCCCCTATACCCCGTACTTCAGTGCGGGGTATAGAAACGCGATCTTCATCCCTGGTGGTGCCGGTGTTAACCGGCATGATGGATTCCGCACTTATGATCTCGCACTCATCATTTGGAAGGCTACCTTGAGCCGTAAGGCGGCGTCACCGGATCCCCAACGGATAAGCGGATGATGATCGCACCGCCTATCCGTTTATCCGGTGCCATCCGTTGACAGCAGCGGAGAACACCGCTTCTCCAGGCAGCGCTTTTCTGAAAACCCCGAAGGACGGCAAGTCATGGGAATGGAACAGATGCGACCGGCAACGGCAATCGCTGGAGCCGAAGCCTGGCGCCACCACTCGCGTCCCCGAAAGCGCCGCCAGTGCCCGGGCCCACGCGCATTCCCTCCGCTCCCTGGAGAAGGCATACCAGATGTCCACGAGCCGGGCGCGCGGCCGTAGGTAGTCAATGTGCCAGTGGCGCCGGACGATCGGGCCGACGTATCGCCTCAACCTCCCGTCCAGGCCACCCAGGGCGCTCCCAACGTAGGCGTAGTAGCCGGCCGGAAAGGAGAACTCCCCCAGCTTGCCCACGGCGATGCTGGTCGGTCGGTCCAGGACCAGTACGAGCACGTAAGCGCCTCCCGCTTTCTTCATGGGCAAAGTATATTCCGGGGCCGAAATGCCGGTCAACCAGCTTCGAACCGTCCTTGACTTGGGGGCCTTTGCTCTGCTATAGTTGCGCCTAATATCTTGAGCATTTGATGATAGTTCGGCCAGTCTGAGGAGGAGAGGCATGGATCTTTCCCTGTACAAGCCGCTGCGTTACTCTTACGGTTTCGATGAGGTCGCCATAGTCCCCGGTGATATCACCATCAATCCCGAGCAAATCGATATCGCTTTCCATTTTGGTGAAATGGAATTCCCGACCCCGATTCTGGCCTCCGCTATGGATGCGGTAACCGATCCCAGGTTCGCCATCGCCCTTGGTAAGGTGGGCGGGCTCGCGGTGATGAACCTGGAAGGCGTTCAGACGAAGTACGAGGACCCGGACGAGGTCCTCGACCGGATTGTCCATGCCTCGGAGAGCGAAGTCACCGGCCTCATGCAGAAGGTCTACTCCGCGCCGGTGAAGGATAATCTCATCGGCGACCGCATAGCGGCCATCAAGAAGGGCGGGGTCATTTGCGCCGCCTCCGTTACGCCAAACAACGCCAAACGCATCGGCCCCATCGCCGCCGAGGCGGGCGTGGACATCCTGGTCGTACAGGCCACGGTGACCACCGTGCGCCACCGCTCCAAGAGCTATCACGGACTCCTCTTCTCCGAGCTTTGTGATATGATCAAGGTCCCCATCATCGTGGGCAACTGCGTCACCTATAGCGCCGCCCTGCAGCTCATGGAGACCGGCATCGCCGGGCTCCTGGTGGGCGTGGGCCCCGGCGCCGCCTGCACCACGCGAGAAGTGACTGGAGTGGGCGTGCCTCAGGTGACGGGCACCATGGACTGCGCCGCCGCCCGCGAGGCCCACTTCCGCGCTACGGGCAGGTACGTCGCCATCATCACCGACGGCGGCATTCGCACCGGCGGCGATATCTGCAAGTCCCTGGCCGCTGGCGCCGATGCTGTCATGATCGGCAGCCCCTTTGCCCAGACGAAGGAGGCGCCCGGCCGCGGCTACAACTGGGGCATGGCGACCCCCCACCCGGCGCTGCCCCGCGGCACGCGCATCAAAGTGGGCACCAACACCACCCTGCAGCAGCTCCTCTTCGGTCCCTCCTCGCGCACCGACGGCACCCAGAATCTCACCGGCGCCATCCGGGTATGCCTGGGGATGGTCGGCGCCTCCACCCTGAAAGAGATGCACAATGCCGAGCTCATCGTGGCCCCCAGCATCAAGACCGAGGGCAAGATCTGGCAGATGGCGCGGGGGTAGGGGCAGGGGACAGGGGTTAGGGGGATAGGGGTTAGGTTATAGGGCATCCCCACCCCCTCAATCCCTACAACCTACAACCTATAACCTATAACCTAGGCAGGGGATAGGGGTTAGGTTATAGGGCCTCCCCACCCCCTCAATCCTTACAACCCACAACCTATAACCTAGCCCGAGGAGCATCAGATGATCTTGAAGGGCCTGCAGGTAGGGACCTTCGCGTCCAACTGCTACATAGTCGGCTCAGAGGCCACCCGCGAGGGCATGATCGTGGATCCGGGCGACGAAGCTGACGCCATCCTCAGGACAGTCCAGGCCGACAAGCTGGACATAAAGCTCGTCGTCATCACCCACGGGCACAGGGACCATATCGGCGCGCTCAGAGATGTCAAGGAAGCCACCGGCGCCGCCTTCGCCATGCACCCCGATGATGGCAGACTGCTTCAGGCGAGGATGGCCCAGCTTTTCGGTGGCGAGGTGGAGCCGCCCGAACCTGACAGGCGGCTCAAGGACGGCGCCTCCCTGGACATCGGCGACCTCCATTTCACCGTCATCCACACGCCCGGGCACTCCCCGGGCGGCATCTGCCTCCTGGGACACGGCTATCTCTTCAGCGGGGATACCCTTTTCCAGTCCAGCATCGGCCGCGCCGATTTCCCCGGCAGCAGCTATGCTGAACTCCTGAACAGCATCCACACCAAACTCATGACTCTTCCCGACAGCACGATAGTACTCCCCGGCCACGGCGAGAAGACCAGCATCGGGTACGAGAGACGTTGGAACCCGTTTCTGAGGGGGCAGGCGTAACCCTACAGCGCTCCTTAAAGAAGCGCTTGACAGTCGGATAGCATGGCCCGATAATGCGAGTGGCGCGCCGGTTTTTCCTCAAATTAGATGAGGAACAAATTGGCCAGGAGGTCAGCGAATCTCAAAGGAGGTCACGTCGATGGATGCCTGAAGGGACATGTAGGTCTCAACGGAAATATCCCACTTGGACCGTATGCGCTTTAGTCGAATTCGTCCGTTTTCCTCGAACAGGACAATCTAAGGGCACTCGATAAGGAGGTTTCCGCAAAATGACTTTCGGGCCTTATAATGTCGATTATGAGCAGCGAGCCTACAATCCCGAGCGCATGAGAAAGGAGCGGCTGGCCAGAGCCCACGCCGCGCTGAACAAGCACGGGCTCGGCGCGATGATAGTCTTCGACTACGACAACTTCAGGTACCTGGGCTACTACAGTCGCCACAACTACGCCAGGCGCCGCCTAGGTGGTTTCCTTCTGCTGGTCAAAGACCAGGGCTACCCCTATTCTCCCAGGACCGAAGCTGTTTCCAGCCACGAAGGGGAGCTCATGCCCTGGTGCGCCGACAAGATGGTGCTCAAGACCTCCAGATCAGGCATGATGATGCGCGGCCTGAACCCGGACTTCATCACCGGGCATTGGGACAAGGTAGCCAAGGAAATCAAGGGCCTGTTGGATGACCACGGTGTGGCCAATCTACCCTGCGGTGTGGACGTAAGCAGCCACGCTATAATGCAGGCCTGCGTGAAGGCGGGCATAAAGCTTGTAGATGGCAACCACGTCATGGAAGAGGCGCGGCAGATCAAGACACAGGATGAGATCGAGTGCCTGCGCATGGCCGGCGCCATCACGGAGGGCGCCATGTGGGAGGTCGCCAAGGCTTTGCGGCCTGGGGTCACAGAATGGTACATGGCCGGGGTCGCCGCCAAAGCCCTTTACAAGAATGGGGCTGAAGAGATGGAAGGGCCCAGCTTCGTAGTCTGCTCGGGCGAGAGATCAGGGCATAATGTGCCCGCCATGCCGACAGACAGAATTATCAGGCCGGGCGACATGTTCATCATAGACATCAACGGAGTAAGCTTCCAGGGCTACCGGACCTGCTTCTACCGGACCTTCTGTGTGGGCGACAAACCGACGCCCTTCCAGAAGCAGATCTACCACAACTGCTACGAATACATGATGGCCATGACCAACGCCATCAAGCCGGGACGGACCAGCGCCGAGATAACTGAGATCGTCCTGAACCAGGGAGAGGGGATGTGGAAGGGCCAGCCCTTGTGGTCCGATTGGCCCAAGCCGGGCATGTACCATTCCCCTGGCGGCCACCAGATAGGGCTGTGCTCTGGCGACCCCGGCGCGCCCTTCCACAACATTCGCAGCCGGTCTGATCCGCCCTTCACCCTCCAGAAGAACATGTGCTTCGCCGTGGAAGTCGGGGTCTACACCTGGGATGGCACGAACTGGGCCAAAGACGGCGTGAAACTTGAGCATTGCGGCGTGGTCACCGACACCGGATTCGAGGTCTTCTACCGCTTCCCGATGAAAGACCTTATCGTGTGCGGACTCCCAGGCGTGTACTAGTACAACGTAACATCTATTCATGCGTACGGTGGGTGGAGCCAAGTGTGACCCATCGGAAAGAACGCGGCTCGTGATAGTGGGTTGTCCCGCGATGTCGTCAGGGCTCCACCCACCCTACGGCTGAAACACCCTTGTCCGAACTTATTGGTGTTACACGCCACTAGGAGAAGTGAGAAGACCGGGGAGCGAGAATGAGCTAGCTGTCAGCTGGCAGCCTTCAGCGGTCAGCCGGTAGGGTCGTGGAACGCGGCGTAGGGGCACGGTGCACCGTGCCCCTACATGTTTCCAGCCGAACGCGCCGCATAGGACAAACGTGGGGGCGGTTCCCCTTTGGCTCCGCTCAGGGCAGGGGCGAACCGATCCTACGCATTTCCAGGCGCACGGGCGTGCGCCACCCAGGGCAGGCGCCGTGGACGTTTCACGTAGTCAGGGTGACGAAGGCGGAGAAGGGCAAGGTCTACCAGTCCGTCCTGCTGCGCCAGTCCTATCGCGAGGGTGGGCGCGTGAAGAACCGCACCTTAGCCAGCCTCACGGCGCTCCCTGCGGCGGCCATTGATGCCGTCGAGCGTATCCTGCGTGGGCAGAGGCTAGCGCCGGTTGAGGAGGCGCTGACCGTCGAGAGGAGCCGGCCCCATGGCCATGTGGCCGCAGTGCTGGGCATGGTGCAGAAGTTGGGGCTGGAGGAGCTCCTGGACACCCAGGCCAGCCGGCAGCGGGACCTGGTGGTGGCGATGGTGGCGGGGCGGGTGCTGCAGCCGGCTTCTAAGCTGGACCCTACCAGGCTGCTGAATACCACGAGCCTGGGCGAGACCTTGGGGGTGGAGGGGGCGACGGAGGACGAGCTATATGCGGCGCTTGCGTCCATTGGGGAGGAGGCCGCCCTGGATGGCCTTTACGTGCTGAGGACCAACGTCCCGCAGGAGGGGCTGGACACTGCCGGTGTGGCGCTGGCCTGCAAGAGCCTGGCGCATGTCGGGCAGGCGTTCCGCGACTTCAAGTTGAGCGACCTGGAGGTGCGGCCCATCTACCATTACCGAGAAGGGCGGGTGCGAGCGCATCTATTGCTCTGCATGCTGGTATACTTTGTGCAGCGGCAGATGCAGCGGGCGCTGGCGCCCCTGCTCTTCGTCGACGAGATGCCTCCCGAGCGGCCGGACCCGGTGTCGCCAGCGCCTCGGTCAGAAGGAGCCAAAGGGAAGGCCCAGCGGAAGACCACCGCCGATGGGCTGCCGGTGCAGAGTTTCCGGACACTGCTGGCCCACCTGGCTACCCTGGTCAAGAACCGGATCGTCCCCCGGGGGGCCGATCCCGCCGCCGCCTTCGAACTGCTCACCCAGCCGTCACCGCTTCAACAGCGGGCCTTCGACCTGCCAGGGCTACGACCGAGTATGTAGACAGATGCAGCGGCCCACGATGCCGCTTTCGTGCCTATTTTTGGCCAAAACGCCTGGAAGTTCGGCCTGGTGAGCGGCTATGCGGTATCGCCATACGTTCATCCATTCAAGATCCGTTGACGCCGAAACACACGCCATCACCCAAACCACCGCCTTGACTCCTCACCACTTAGTGGCTATTATGGGAGCGGCCAAACAGCAACGGCAGGGCGATCCAGGAGCGCGTAGTCTTCCCGTGGTTGCTAAGCGACCGCTCCGGAGATGAAAGTGGAGTTAGACCAGCTCATTCAGATGCTCCGTTCCGAGCCGCACCGCTACGCCCTGCTCCTGGGTGCCGGCGCTTCGGTGAGCTCCGACTACCCCCTAGGCGAACATGATCTCCCCGGCAATCCCAGCGTGGTCACGCACATCGCCTGCGCCATGGAGCGTTTTGGAGGAGGGACGCAGGGAAATGCCGCGGCGTCCTGCCGCGCGAAGCTCGAAGCGGAGCATCGGGCCTGCGGGGCCGCTGTGAGTCTCTACGAGTGGGCGCTGCAATGGGTTGGCGCGGATTCGTCCAGCAGGACCACCTGGCTGCGGAGGGAGATCACCCCTGGTTCGCCTACTGTCGGCCCTGGCTACCACTGTCTGGTCCGCCTCCAGGCGGCCGAGCAACTTCGGGTTGTGTTCACTACCAACTTCGACGGCCTGGCTCAACGGGCGTGGGAAGAGCTGCGCCCCCAGCACCAGGCCTCCGTAGTCTCCTGGGACGAGGCTGTGCCTTCCGCCCCGGATACCTCCTTTGCGCCTGTCGTCTATGAGCTCCACGGCGGCTTCGCCGCCGGATTCACCCGTAACCTGGGCAATGAGTCAGCAGAGGTCGGAAAACGCTTTGCCGACCGTCTCAACACGTTTCTGGACCAGGGGACCATCGTGGTTGTTGGCTACGCCGGGGCGGGGGCGGGGCTCAAGGACGGTCTGCTCAAAGCTCTCGCCACGCGACGAGGAGACCGGCGCCTGCGGCTGATCTGGGCGCTCCGCGGCGGGGAAGCCCTTCCTGAATACTTACAGCGGTTCGCTGGCGGGAACCATGCCGCCGTAACCACCCTCGCCATCGAGAGCGCAGACCAGCTTCTCTGCGACCTGGCGGCAGTCCTGCCACCGACGCTTCGGTGCTCACCCGGGCTGCACCTCGAGCTGCGAGGGCGCGATGACAAGGTCAGCCAGGTCAAAGAGATCCTTCTGGGCTCCGAATCCCGCAGGTGGGCGACGGTGACTGGTCCCCGGGGCATTGGCAAGAGCGCCCTGTTGGAACACATCTCCCGCAACCTTGAGGGCGGCATGAAGGCCGCGCGGCTGGACCCGAAGGTCGGCTGGGCTGCCTTTCTGAGGGCGCTGGCCGCTGCTGTGGACCCTTCCCTCCCCGCCGAGCCGCTGGCGCTTAAGAGGGCGCTGGAGGACCAGCCGCGCGTCCTCATCCTCGATGACTTGCCGCTGCCGGGCACGCCCGAGCGGGATGAACTGGAACACGTGCTCAACGAGGCGGCGCCACCGCGATGCCCCGTTCTGGCCGCCACCTGGCGCCAGGCCCTCACCGGCAGCTACGAGGTCCCGCTCAGTCCGCTGGAGCCGGACGCCGTCCGGCAAATAATCACCGACCGCGCGCCTGGCAAAGCGACCCGTGGAGACTTGGAGCGCCTGGCCGGCGCCTTGGGGGGGAACCCGTCTGCCGCCGTCGCCGCCGCTGCGTGTCTCCAGCGGGGTTACCGTGTCAAGGACCTCCTCGGATCGTTAGACCGGCGCCAAGAGCCGGCCCGGGAGCTGCTCGAGGTTCAGCCGGTTGATGCGTGGTCCATCTCACGGCTTTGCGAAGACTTGTGGCGCCGCCTGGCGCCCACCGAGCAGAATGCATGGAAGGCGTGTAGCGCCCTGGGAGACGCGGCTCTCAGTCTCGCCCTGCTGTCCGCATCGGTGGGGATTGACTGCACGGCTGCCGCCGGCGGACTCTGCGATCTCGGATTGCTCATGGGTGGCCCTTACGGGCCATGGTCCATGCCGACGCTGCTTCGATTGTGGGGCAAGTCGCGCCTCTCACCTGATGAGCATCTGGCCATAGCGCGCCGGGCGGCCGTCGATCTCGGGAATTGGCCCGAGCGAGAGCGGTGCCCGGAGCTGGCTCACGCCGCCGACCATGTGCTGGCAGCGAAGATGATCCTCGAGCAAGGGAGCGATGGTCCGTCCCTGTATTCCCTGGCAGCGACCTGCCACCAATGCCTGGTGCGCTTCGGGCGTGCGGATGTGACCGTGGCGCTGTGGGAAGCCTTTGCCGGCCTCCAGGCGCCCGCAGACAGGCTGGAGTCTCGCGCTGCAACACGCGTTTGGCTGGGCGCCGCCTACTCAGACCTCGCCGACGTCCGCGACAAGGAGACCAACCTTTCTCGCGCCATCACCGCCTACACCGAGGCCCTTAAGGTTTATACCCTCGCCGCCTTCCCGGTGCAATACGCTACCACCCAGAACAACCTGGGCGCCGCCTACAGCAGCCTCTCCGACGTCCGCGACAAGGAGACCAACCTGTCTCTCGCCATCACCGCCTACACCGAGGCCCTTAAGGTTTATACCCTCGCCGCCTTCCCCATGGACTACGCCATGACCCAGAACAACCTGGGCGCCGCCTACTCAGACCTCGGCGACGTCCGCGACAAGGAGACCAACCTGTCTCTCGCCATCACCGCCTACTCCGAGGCCCTTAAGGTTTATACCCTCGCCGCCTTCCCGGTGCAATACGCTACCACCCAGAACAACCTGGGCAACGCCTACCGCAGCCTCGCCGACGTCCGCGACAAGGAGACCAACCTTTCTCTCGCCATCACCGCCTACACCGAGGCCCTGAAGGTCAGGACCCTCGCCGCCTTCCCGGTGCAATACTCCATGACCCAGAACAACCTGGGCACCGCCTACGGACGCCTGGCCGAGGTCAGGGACAGGGAGCAGAACCTGGGCCAGGCCATCGCCGCCTACAGCCAGG
>JACPQD010000012.1 GCA_016190665.1 Chloroflexota bacterium | reverse complement strand
GTAACATCGATTTATGCGTCCGGTGGGTGGAGCCAACCCTGACCCATCAGTAATAACGCGGCACGCCGGTAGTGAGTTGTCCGGCGATTTTGTCAGGGCTCCACCCACCCTACGGCTAACCGCTAACCGCCAATCGCTAACCGCTAACCGCCAATCGCTAACCGCTAATCGCTTTTATCCCCCCTCATCTCCTTCGCCTTCTGCCGCAGGCTCTGGAAATAGTCCGTCCCGGTGATCTCCTCCACCTGCTTAGCCTTCTTGGCGTGGTCGATCTCGATCTTCAGCTCCGCGACCTGCTCCTTGAGCCGCGTCTCCCTGGCCTTCACCTCGGCGGCCATCCTGGCGAAGACCCGGCTCAGGCCGGCCACTTCGTCCCGCCCCTTGGTGTTCGTCAGACGGGCGATCTCTTCTTCCTCCAGGTCCCCTCTCTCCATCCGCTCGACGGCCCGGTGAAGGAGCTGCAAGGGCCGCATCATAAAGGCGGTGACCCGGTTGGTGGCCGCCACCATGACCAGCAGCAGGAGGCCCATGGAGAGGAGCACCTTCCAGCGGAGGGCGGCGATGGCCTCCGCCGCTTTGTCCATGGAAAGACCGATGCGAAAGGACCCCCAGTGGCGTCCTTTGACGAAGACCGGCGACGATATGTCCCACAGCACCTCTCCGGTATCGCGCCGGTAGACCTGTTTCAGGTAGGGTTGATCGGCGTTTCGGGCGGCCCGCAAGCCCACCTCGTCGTCAAACAGCCTCTTCATGCGGTTGCTAGCCAAGTCTCGGGCAAAGTCTCCCGTTAAGCGCTGGCTAAAGCGGGAGTTGATGACCGGCACGTAGCCGTTTGCATCGACGAGGGCAGCGTACCCGATCTGCGGATCATCCAGGAACTGGTCCTCGACCTCCAGGACCACGTTGTCCAGGTAGGAGTCCAGGGTGGTGGCGAAGTGGTACTTCTTAACGCCGGAGAGGGCTTGATCCGAAACACCGGCGTACCCGCTGATGACAGCGGAGGGCAAAGAGATGGGCGCGAGGGTGCGATCGAAGACCTCGCCGGTGCTGAAGAGGCCGTCATCGATGATGCCGTTCAGGGTCCTTTCCATCACGGTGGCGCCGGTCCGCGCGGCGGATACCCCCTTTCGGAGGATCATCTCGTCCGTCTCCTCGGAACGGTCGCGGACCAGGTAGATCGTGAAGCCGGCCATGAAGACCACGGTCACGACAATAAGTATCAGCGAGAGCCGGGCGGCCAAAGAGTTGAACATCTTATTCATCGGCGTACCCGATCCGGAAGGCGCCCCAGTGTTTCCCCTTGACCAGCACGGGGACCGACAAGTCCTTCATACGCTCGCCGGTGTCGCGGCGGTAGACTTGCAGGAGGTACTCCTCCCGGTTCTTCGCCGCCCGAAAGCCTGTGACATCGTTGAAGATACGTTTGCTCCGGTTGGCCTTCAGGTCCGCCTCCAGGTTCCCCGTGCGCGGCTGCGAGAATTTCAAGTTATGGGAGGGAACGTAGCCGTTGCGGTCTACCAGGATAGCGAAGACGATGCTGTTGTTCTTCCCCAGATATCCTTCCTGAATGGGTCTGACCACCGCATCGATGTAATCGTCATAGAAGGTCGAAAAGGTCCGCGGGGAAGTGGGTGGAGAAATGGGAAAGTACAGGGTGCTGAAGATCTCCACCTCGGACTTGGTCCCCTGGTCAATGGCGCGCTCCAGCGCCTGGACGGACTCGACGGCCGCCGCCTTGGCGAGGGCCAGGATATCCCGGTCCAGAGGGGTCATATCCGCGGGGCGGGTCGCTTTCGCCACACTCGCAATGAGACTGCTGTCGCGGGCCGGCGGCTGGCTAATGGCGTTTACGTCCTGCTGGACCGCTTGGGGCGCAGACTCCGTGGCGGCCGGCGTGGAGAAAAGAGCTAAGGACATGACGGTGACGGCAAGGACGCCCACAGACAGAGAAGCGAGGAGCGCGAAGGGCGAAGCGAGAAGCGCAGAGCGCGAGTTCGAGCCCGTTGCTCTCGTCTTCGTTGCTCGCCTCGCGCCTCCCGCCTCGTCCCTCCCGCTTCCTGCTTCGTGCTTCACGCTTCGCGCTTCTAAACTCGTGTTCATCTGTGGTTCCGTACCTTCCTTTATTAACATGGATGCACAGGATTCACAGGATAGAAAACGGAATAGAAATCCTGTCCATCCTGTTTATCGATGTTTCTTCCCTGTCTATCCATGTTTGAAATTCAGCCGTATTGGCCCGCGCCAGTATATGGCCGCGCGCCCGTGTTGTCAAACGGGCGACGAGTTGACCACATGAGCAAGAGAGATTCATGGGAATGAGAACTTTGTGGTATGCTAGTACCAAGTTGTAGAAGTAGGCGTAACATGTTTTCGGGCCGAACGCCGGTTCTTCAGCGTTCCTCTCCCTCGACGGGAGAGGGTAGGGTGAGGGTGAAACCGGAAAGCCCCCTCACCTTAGTCCTCTCCCGCGGAGGGGAGAGGAGAGGAAACTTGCGCTCTTCTGCGCAACTAGACACTAGTGACAGTGAACAAGAGGAGTTCAGCATGTCACGGACAAACATCGTCGGAAGAATCGAGAAAGAGATTGAGCAACTTTCTCCGCAGGAACAACTGCGCTTGGTGGAGAAGCTCGCCCACCAGTTGCGGAAGTCCGCGGTTACGAGAAGGGAGGGCCTCGACTGGAGAGGTCTGTACGGACTCGGGAAAGGGCCGTGGAATGGCGAAGACGCCCAGGCGTATGTAGAGCGGCTGCGCGAGGAGAGGGCGTGACGCTTTCGGAAGAACTTGCCCCAATGGGCAGCGTCCTCATTGACACGGCCCCAATAATCTGCTTCGACAGAATTCAGAATCATCCCCCATGTCCCCTTTTGGCTCCTCACTCCTCACTCACTGCCCCCTGATTCCTGACTACTGAATACTGACTCCTGACTCCTCCTACTCCTTCCGCCGCAACCATATCGCCACCGCCCCGCCGCCAGCCCCCATGCCCAGCAGGAAGAGCATGACCTCGCGCCAGGGCAGGCCACCGCCCGCGGCGGTACCAACCAACACGCTGCCCGTCGGTGGGGCGGCCTCCGGGCCCTGGCCGAGCAACAGCGCCACTAGCGCGACGAGCGCGGCGGCGCTCACCAACGCCGGCGCCAGCCTCGGGCGCAACAGCCAGGCGGGAAGGGAAAGTCTTGGGCCGGCGCGTTCGGGCTTGGCCGCCTGGGGCGCGGCGGCGATATGCCGCTGCATGAACTCCACCGCCTGGCCCAGTTTGGTGAACCCCAGTTGCGCTTCGGTCTGGACGTGGCGAATCCTGCCCCGCCACCCCTCCGGCCCTTCGCGCCACATCCGGATGACGAAGGAGTGGTTCTCATCCCCGGTGTTGGGGACGCGATCGTAGATGTTCATGTTTCTGTCCTAGCTATCAGCGATCAGCAGTCAGCTCTCAGCTACCCCCGCCCGCGACCCGATACTCGCGACCCCGGACCGCTGACTCCTGACCCCTGAATACTGAATACGGGAATACCATTCATCACTCATCCTTGGTATGAAAATAGGTCGTTTAGATACCGCGCACTGAAGTACGCGGTACAGGCGCGTCCCGCAGCCGGTTCCCGATGCCTCGTACTTCAGCGAGGTGAAAGAAAGCCATTTTCATCCTTGGTGGTGCCGGCGTCAACCGGCATGGACGATTCATCATTCATTATTGATTCCTGATGCTCCCGTCGGGCATACGGGTGTGAAAAAACAAGGCCTCGCTCAGGTTGGCCCCGCTCAGGTTGGCCTCCCACAGGTAGGCCCGGCGCAGGTCGGCCCCGCTCAGGTTGGCCCCGATCAGTCTGGCCCCGCTCAGGTCGGCGCCGTGCAGGTCGGCGTTGGGGCACTGTGTCCTGGGCTTGATCTCGCAGCCGCCGATGACCGTCCCCGGCAGGGCGGAGGCCACCCGGGCCTCCACCTCCTGGCGGAAGTCCTCGCTGACCAGCATCGCCGTCCCACCGGCGATGGGGACGCCAACCAGCACCCCCACGATCGCGAGGGAGAACGGTCTTCTTGCCAATCTGCGCAACATGGTTCTGAACATTTCCCGTACCTCATTTGAAATGATTCAGCTATTAGCCGTTAGCGGTTAGCTGTTAGCCCCCTCCCCCATCGTCCCACGAGCTACTCACTGCATTGTACAGGCGTCGCGTGTCAACGAGCGTGTCAATGGTTTAGCCATTAGCTGTTGGCGGTTAGCCCCCACCCCCCTCAGCCGTTCGCGCCTGGCCCAGGGAGATGAGAGCTAATCGCCAGTCGCTAACCGCTAATTGCTAATCGCCAGTCGCTAGCCGCTGATCGCTAATCGCCAATTGCCAATTGCTAATTGCCAGCTGCTAATCGCTAATCGCCGGTACGCAATCCGCAATCAAAAATCGGCACCCATCACTCTCGATGGGCGCGGCTCAGTCAGCCTTGAAGACTGCCTGGGCCCTGGCCGTCTGGCCACCCAAATTACGCGCCTCCACCGACAGGGTGTGGGAGCCAGGAGCGAAGGCGCGGGTCTCGCTAAACCCTACCCGTAGAACGCCGGACCCCACACGGAGTTGTACCTCAATGGGCGAGCCGTCCACGGATACTTTGACTCCGCCCTTCACGTCGATGGCGCTGCTGTCGCTGGCAATGAAGGCGGACAGCTCTACCTCCTGGTTGGCGGGGACCTTAGAGCCATCGGCGGGCTTAAGGTCCATGATGGTGATGGCCTGGCTGCTTGCCGCGCCGAAGAGGCCGCCCGGCCGGGACGCGACGAGGGCGACGCCCAGAAGCGCCACCAAAACTGCCAGGAGGAACACCGACCACGGCCTCCGCATGAATCTTCCCAATATGCTCCCGCTAGACATCCTTTATCCCTCCTTATGAGCAAATAGGACAAACTCGAAAGCAGCGAACTGCGAACAGAGCTGCTCGCGTATCATTATCCCAGCTCGAAGCTGGTTACGCCGAAAATTTTCCTCAGGGCAATATCCGGCTCCCCTCCCGTATACATCCGGGTGGTAGCGAAGACCTCCCGCATGCCGTGCTTCCGCACCAGCGCTATTGCCCCTGGATTCGACTCCGGGATATCCAGATAGACAGCTTCTCCTTTTTCTGCGTCCGCCAGCAGTTGTATGTAAAGTCTCTCGGCGGTGTCCCCGTTATCGGCGAATAGCGGCCCGATTTTGTAACCCTGGTAGCACCGGCGCATGACCCCGTATCCTCTCAGCGTCCTGCGATCGGCGTAGCCGAGAGCCACCGAGGAGGGCGCCGTCAGCCAGCCGCGGAGGAACCGGTCCCTCTCCGCCGGGAAACACTGCCGGTCATAGGCGGCGACCTCTTCGAAAGAGACCTCTCGCAGGGGCACGATTTCCGGGGTCTCCGGCCCGGGCAACCCGGAAGAGATGCCTTCAAAACGGATGTTGCGGTACGCCCGGCGGAACCCGGACCTGATGTAGTTGGCCTCCTGGGCGAGCACGCCATCCAACCCGATGTTATGGTCTTCCAGCCGCTTCATGGCCGCCTGCCAGAGGCGGATGCCGTAGCCCTGCCCGCGATATTCGGGCACCACGAGGTAGAAGCCGATGAAGCCAAAGGCGCCCTCATAGGAGACAGCCGAGATGCAGCCGATGGGCTGCTTATCGAGCAATCCGATGAAGAAGCCCCCGGGGTCCGCCTGGCAGAAAGATCCGGCGTCACTCAACCCCGGGTTCCAGCCTTCACGCCGGGCCAGCTCGATGGCGAAATCCGCCTCAGAGCGGGTCATCGCCCGGATAATGAAATGGCGCTCCATGTTTCCTCCTCTTGCTGATTCTTGATTCTTCATTTGTCGTTCAGCAATCAGCGATCAGATCAGCCGAGCCCCACGATCGCTGGCGGCTGAAGGCTATTTCACCGTCACTTCAACGATGGTCGAAGACTCCACCGTGCCCATGTCGAATTTGGGCAGATCGAAACGCGCCCGTGCTGTGCCGCGCGCCGTCGCCTTGTACGTCCATTTCTCGATAACGCCTCCGCTGCCCGGGCTTCTCTGCGTCCCCTGCCAGTCCGCGATGGGCGGATCGAAGTCCTGCGCAACTCTCCAGCTATCGTAGCGGGAGCTTATCAAGGTAAAGGTGAAGGTCTCATTTATCTGGACAGCGAAGGACTGGGTGGGCAAAGCCGGAGTTTGGGGCGCGGCGGCCAGAGGAGCGGCGCTGGAACAGCCCTCGTCATTCACGCTCCCGTTGGGCATGGTGGTGCCGCAGAGCCTCGCCAGGTTCAGATTGGCCCCGGCCGCGTTGGCGCCCACCAGACTGGCGCCGCTCAGATCGGTATCAAGCACGGCGGCCGTCCTCAGGTCGGCCCCGCCCAGGTTCGCATTGCTGAGGTTGGCCCCGCTCAGGTTGGCCTTTTCCAGGTAAGCGTTGGTGAGGTTAGCCCCACTGAGGTTGGCCCGGCTCAGGTTGGCCTGCATCAGCCTGGCTTCCCTCAAGTCGGCCCCGATGACGGTGGCCCCGCTGAGATCGGCCCCGATGAGGTTAGCCCCCTTGAGTACGGCCCCGTTGAGGTTGACGTTGGGGCACTGGGCGCTGGGCTTGATCTCGCACCCGTTGATGACCGTCCCGAAGAGTCCGCTGCTCCCCGGCCCGGCGACGAAGAAGGTCCCCCCTAGCAGCACCACCAGGCCCCCCACCAGCGCCAGGCTCCAGGGCTTGCGCAACAGCCTGCGGATCATCGCGAGAACCATGGCAATTCCTCCCTGTGATCGAGCTTTCAGCAGTCAGCTATCAGCTTTCAGCAGTCAGCCTCAGCAGGGGCCGGGGGTCGAGAGTCAGGGATCAGTCCCTTCCTCCCCCCTCGGCCCACTCAGCAATCAGCGATCAGCCGTAGCCGTAAGGTGGGTGCAGTCCCGATGCTCGGCTTTCGCGGCGTCCTGATACGTCGGAAGAATCGGGACTGCACCCACCAGCACCAATCTTTGCCGGTGGGTTGCGCTTCGCTTTAGCCACCCTACTGCTCTTCAGCAATCAGCGATCAAAAATCAGCAATCCCGGCTCACTGGCATCCGCTGTTGTCGACGCTCCCGTCGGGCATGGTAGTGTTGCAGAAATCCGCGTCTCTCAGGAAGTCGCCGCCCGGCAAAGTAGCCCCGGTGAGATTGGCCCCGTTCAGCTGAGCGGCGCGCAGACTGGCAGCGCGCAGGGTCGCCCCGGTGAGGTCAGCCCAGCTCAGATCGGCCCGGTACAGGTCCGCCCGGCTCAGGTCCGCCTTGCTGAGGTTGGCCCGGGTCAGGTCGGCGCGGCGCAGGTTGACGTTGGTGAGGTTCGCCCCGCTGAGGTTGGCCCCTGACAGCCGGGCATTGAACAGGTTGGCGCCGCTCAAGTTAACATTGGAGCACTGTGTTCCGGGCTTGATCTCGCAGTCGCCGACGACCGTCCCGGGCAGAGCGCTCGCCACCTGTGCCCCCACCTGGTCCCGGAAATCCTCGCTCACCAGCATCGCCGCCCCGCCAGCAATTGGGATGCCAATCAGCACCCCCGCTATCCCCAAGAACAACGGTTTTCTTACCAGCCTGCGTGACATGCTTCCCAACATTTGCTTTACCTCCTTCGTGAGCTATCGGCTATTAGCTGTTAGCGATTAGCTTTCAGCTACCCCACCCGCCAAGCTGACCGCTGAAGGCTGACTGCTATTTCACTCTACAACCCTTGCGTGTCACTGAGCGTGTCAGCGGTTCGAAGAATTCAGTAGTCAGTATTCAGAATTCAGAATCCACCCCGCTCCCCTCCTGACTCCTGAATAGTGGATACTGAATACTGAACGCATTCATCATTCCGCACTCATCATTCATCATTTCAAGCCCGCCCCCAAGCTGACCGCTGAAGGCTGAAAGTCATCTCAGTAGCTAGTCCGACAGATCGGGGCACTCGAGTAGCTCCCTTGGCGCCCCAGAGAATTTGGTCCGTTCGTGTCTCTTCTGCCTGTATCCCCCTGGAGTGGCCACACACTCAGCTTCCACCCACAGCCTCAAGTCATAGTGCCCATTTGCCCCTGGCTTACCCGGTACCCCGTTGTTAAATGTGGCATTGACTACCGTCCGCCTTCCTGGCGTTATTTCCGCGCGCCAGGAGCCGATCAGGTCATTCCCACCCCTCAGCGCCTCGCCAGGCACGTCCTTATCCTCCTCCCACAGCGCAAGGTCAAAGACCAGGCGCCCCTTCACCAACCAGCGGTCCGTTAGATACTGGTCGGTCCACATGTCAAGACCGGGATTAAACATAAAGTTTCTTCTCCGCCAATTCACGGTCTTGGTAAGCCCGCCCACCGCGCTATCCGTGATGGTACCGGTCAGCCACAGCTCGTCACCCTCAGCGCCCCGCTCATTCGGCACTTGTACCAGAAGACCCCTTACCTTCACCACCCATTCCCAATGGCCCTCGCTCACGTAGTCGAAGGACGCTCCCAAGAGCGCCTCGCCACCCCAGCGGTTGGCTAGGAATAGCGCCGCCACCAGCACCACGGCCAGCACCCCCACTATCGCCAGTGAGAACGGCTTCCTGAGGAGCCTGCGCAACATGCTTCCCAACATTTGCTTTACCTCCTTCGTGAGCTATCGGCTATTAGCTGTTAGCGATTAGCTTTCAGCTACCCCACCCGCCAAGCTGACCGCTGAAGGCTGACTGCCATTTCACTCTACAACCCTTGCGTGTCACTGAGCGTGTCAGTGGTTCGAAGAATTCATCATTCCAGATCCGTCCCCCAAAGCTGACCGCCAGGGGGCAGCAGCTAACCGCCCGCTGCTACTTCGTGCCCAGGGCAAAGCGCCATCCGGTAAGCGGCGAAGCGCGCCACTCGACGTTCTTCGCAAGAGCGGGGCTGGCCGCCATGATCATCGCCGTGTCCGAATGCAGCGCCACCTCGTTCCTGTCGGTGACCGCGTAAAACACCATGTTGTCCGGCAGGCCCAGTTCCTGGCGCAGTGTAGCGCTCAGGTCCTCCAGGAAGACCGAGGAACCCAATCCCCCCACGACCTTCCCATCCTTCACTACCGGCACGGCGACCACCGCTGATTTCCTGCCAGTGGACCTGCTGACCACCAGGTCGCCGGTGATTATGTTTCTCGCCATGAGCCTGGGGAAATACGGCCGGTCCGAAATGTTGGCGCTCTGTTTCCCCTGCTCCACGGTGAAATACGACCCATCCGGCAAGACATACCACACTGCCGCTGCGTTCTCCGGGCGACCGACCTTTGCCGCCGTCTCCGGGCGAGCCACCTTTTCCAGCAGGGGCCTCATCGCTCCCCAGTCCCCGGACTGGACCTCTCGCGTTGCGGCCAGGGCTGCCATGGAAACCACATAGCTTTCAATGTGGCTGTCTGCCAGGGCCGCCAGGGCGGAGACCCCTATCTGGGTATCTATCTTGCTGCTGTCTGCCTTCGCTACACACCCCGCAGCCGTCGACAGTAGCGCCAGACACAGCCCCAGGACTACCACAAACCTCTTCATTACAGAAACCCTCCGCCTTTTTGAGATGCCAACAGCCAGTTGACCACCCTATTTCATCTCGCCCAGCCAGTGCGCCGAGATGGAAACGCTATGAGGCTTTTTCTATTCAGCAACCGCGGTCAGGCTGAATTTCCGGGCCCCCTTTTCGCCTCCCTGCCACGGCCGGCTGTATTCCATGGAAATAATGGCGGCGCCCCTTTTCAGCGCCTTGAAGCTCCAGAACTCCCTGCCTCCAGCTCCGACCCGGGGCGGCGCTCCCTCTTTGGGCTTGGACTGAGAAGCCTCGTAGACGTCGCTCACCTTCTCCAGCACTGTGGGGTCGCTAATCCCGGTCAACTCCCATTTGAAACCGGTGGTCGGGTTGGAGTTGAGTGCTATCTGCAACGAGCCTCCAGTAGCCATCCTGACTTCTTTGCCGTCGTATGAGTCGTCCACAGCGAGTCCGGTAGCCGCCCTGTCGCCTGCCTTGACGAAGGCGAGGACCAGCGCTACCACCACCACCGCGATAATGCCACTCCAGGTCTGGCTCCGCCTGCTCAAACAGGCCTTCATGGTCGCACCTCCTTTGAGGCCCCTATCATAAAGCCTCAGTGTGTCACTGAGCGTGTCAGTAGGTTAGCTGCTAGCGATTAGCGGTTAGCGATTAGCCCCCACCCTGCCCTCAGTGGCTAGCAACTGGCTCCGGGGAGATGAGAACTAATCGCCAACTGCCAATCGCTAATAGCCCGGCGGTACTCACGCGCCTTCAGCAATCCGCAATCAAAAATCAAGAATCAGCAATCCCCTACCCCTCTCACCTCTCACCTGGCCGCCAAGCGGCCTATGGCCTGCCGGGCCGCCTGGACGAGGGACAACGCCTCCTTCGGCCGGTCCTGCGCCAGAGCGATCTCCGCCTGCAGGAGTGCAAGCTGGCTGCGCGCCACGGGATCGGAGCACAGCGAAACCGCGGCGCGGCATACCGCCCACGCCTCTCTGTAGCGCCCACCCTGCATGAGGCGGCTGGCCCGCTCCACCTCGCCCGACGCAGGGATGTCGCCCGGAGCCGTTGGTCGTTGCCATCTGTTGGGGTCCGGGCAGGGGGAGACGCCCAGCTCGGCGTTGATGGTTGTGGAGCACCGCCGGCAGATGCGCACGGCGGCGGAGCGGTCGTCCAGGCGTACGTACAAGCCGGCGAGCGCGCAGTAGGAGCGTTCCCGCAGCGGGTCAGCTTGAACGAGGCGGTCCAGCGTCGCGGCGGCCTCCCCCAGGCTACCGGCGGCTATCTGCGCGTTCCCCAGGCGCCATAGCGCCTCCAGGTAGAGCAAGTCCAACGACTCCCGTTCGACGAGGAGCCATTCCTCGAACTCAGGGGCGTCTCTGACGACCAGGCCGGCCAGCAACTCCCCTCGGTAAAGGTCGACGATGCCCTGCAAGGCGGCCGAATCGTCGTCGCCCGCCGCGGGCGGGCCGGACCGCCGCAAGTCGATGCCCTCCTGGCGGCAGCCGCGCCGGAACTCCCGGGCGTCCACCCACGTCCCCTCCTCCGGGTCGAGCCAGCAGGCGTCATCGTCGGCGCCAGGAACGCTGTCGCCCAGCGTCCGGTGCAGCATCCACAAGGCGTGTCTCAGCCTGTAGCGCGAAGCCTCCTCGGACTTCTCGCTCCAGAGCAGGGCCGCCAGGCGGGAGCGGGCCTGGCGCAGCGGCGCCGCCAGGGCCAGGTAGGTAAGCAAAGCCAGCTGTTTTGCCCCTACCTCCCCCGCCATGTCGCGTCCTGCCAGAATGGCCTGCGGTTGTCCCAGAAAACGCAATTCGATCATAGGTTATAGGTTAGAGGTTGTAGGGAGGAGGGAGTAGGGAGTGGGAACGCTGCCCCGACGCCTAACGCCTGCAACCTGACTTCTGCCGGCGCAACGAAAGACCGACCCGGTCTTGAAGACCGCGTCGGTCTACCGCAGCACTCAGCAAGGCGTTGGCCCGCGCACCACGATTCGTGATCCTGTGCACCAGCACACCGACGGCCGCCTTCGCGACGCGAAGGTCGCCGGCATCGTCGGTTGTCACCGCCTTCCTTCGGATCCCCCCAAGGCACCTATCTTTCCGCCTATCTTGGAATTTGTATCTTGTACCCTGGTTCTTGTTTGGTTACTGTATCTTGTACCTTGGTTATTTCATTGCTACGAAAATAGGAATTCGCACAAGTACCGCGCACTAAAGTACGCGGTATACCCCGTACTTCAGTGCGGGGTATAGCAACGCATTTTCATCCCTGGTGGCGCCGGTATCAACCGACATGGACAATTCATCTTTCATCATTCATCATTTCGCCCGCCCTGGCCCCCGTCCCCCATCTTCTCCCCCAGCGCGCCCCACAGGCTCGGGCCCGATGGCGTCCTGGCCGTCTCGAGTGTCTGGCCCAGGCGCGACCAGACCGGCTCCGTCTCCGGCGGCAGGATGGAACGGACGTAGGACATGCAATAGACGCCGACGCCGCGGCGCAGCTCATCCATTTCTTTCCGCATAGCGGCGACCTGGGCGCCCAACTCCTCGCGGAGCTTCGGCGTGGGGCTCATCTCCAGCGCCTTCTGCTTGATGCCCAGCCGCGCTTGCAGTTTCAGAAACGCCTCCACTGTCTTCCGCTTCTCCGCTCCGAAACGTTGCTCCACCGGCGCCAGCAGCAGGTCCAGGTCGGACATCTGCTGCACCACGGCCG
Source organism: Chloroflexota bacterium (assembly GCA_016190665.1). GTDB lineage: Bacteria > Chloroflexota > Dehalococcoidia > JACPQD01 > JACPQD01 > JACPQD01. The sequence goes on along the minus strand of JACPQD010000012.1, from coordinate 102,786 downwards.
CCTCTCGGGCGGAGACGCCCACGCCGATGCCCAGGGTCTCCTTGAGCCAGCGCCGCTCTTCGGACAGGCCCCAGAGGATAAAGGCCGCGGTCAGCCCGGCTCCGCCAAGCCCAATGACTATCGCTAGCACCGTGCCCAGCAGCGATCCCTGACCCTGGCTGACGACATTGTTGAAAATGACATGGAGGACCATGGCGGCGCCCCAGCCCAGTGGCACCGAGAGCACCCGGCTGAGGCCGCGCCCAAAACGCAGCCGGCCCAGGGAGATGCCGACCAGGGCGGTGGCGGAGCCGTGCATGAGGGAAGTGGAGAAGGCGCGGCCCAGCGCCAGGAACAGCCCCTCCTCCGCGCTGGCGCGGCTGAGGTACAGGAGGTTCTCCAGGACCGCGAAGGCCGTGCCGGAGGCGAAGCCGTAGATGGCGCCATCCACAAAGTAGGTGAAATTGGGCCGGCGCACGAGGTAGATAAGGACAAGCGATTTGAGGAACTCTTCAATGATGGGGGCGGCCACCGTCACGAGGAGTCCGTAGCCCACCAGTCGCACGGCGAAGGTGTTGACCTGAAAGGCGGCGAAGAAGGCCACCGCGCCCCAACCGAGGCAGACCAGGAGCCAGCGGACCCCCGAGGAGGCGTACAGGTCGAGCCAGCGTACAATGTAGAGAAACGTCAGGGGAATGGCGACAGCAAGGACGGCAGCCGGAATCAAGTCGTCACCTCGCCAGCCGAAAGCTCGAAACAGGCCGTCACGCAGCCCCCCTTAAGCGATGCGGCGCGGTTGCCGATCAATCCCATCCGTCCTTCACGAGTGGGAGGCCAACCCTGCCACATCCACAGGATGCCAGGTGCATCGGTAAGTATACTACTTCGCTGGTCTGCTTTCAATGGCAGGTGGTCTCTGATATGTAACGTATAGTACGTGTAAATTTGCCACCGCACTCCACATAAACGATTAAGACTCAAGCGAATTCTGGTTCGTTGACGATGAATCTATCCACCGGTCAGTAATGAACCAAAGTTCGGTCTGGTCTTGCTTCGCTCGCCATTGCGACTCTCTCGAGAAGGCAATTTGAGGAGCATTGAGTCGCGACTCTCAGGCTGAGGTCTAGTTGGCACGGATCTTGCAACTCATAAATGATGGAGGGCATACCTCTAATAGACCAAAGAGGGAGGTTTGAAATGCACGACATCGATCGCACAAGCCTGGAAACGGGGTGGGAGACCGGCGCTTACGGTGAGGGGGAGTACGGTTACGAGGTTGATCGGGGAGGATACGGACAAGAGTACGGCCAGTACGAGATGTTCCCCGAGATATCAGGCGAAGTCTACGGCGAGGCCACACTCGAAAGTCCGTTCACTGAGGCCGAGGAAGCCGAGCTGGCCGCCGAGCTGCTGGAGATCGGCACTGAAGAGGAGTTGGACCAGTTCATCGGCAAGTTGTTTAAGAAGGCGGGGCGTTTCTTCAAATCGGGAGTGGGGCGCACCCTCGGTGGGGCTCTGAAGGGGATCGCGAAGCGACTGGTGCCTATGGCCGGGGCTGCGCTGGGCAATATCCTGCTTCCAGGGGTTGGCGGCGTGGTTGGCGGAAAGCTGGCTTCCATGGCGGGAAAGGCTTTCGGGCTTGAGTTTGAAGGAATGAGCGCAGAAGACCAGGAGTACGAGGTTGCCCGCCGCTTCGTCCGCCTGGCCGGCGCGGCCGCTCAAAACGCGGCGGCTGCTCCACCTAATGCGCCTCCCCAGGCTGTTGCCCAGCGGGCTATCGCCGCCGCGGCGCGACAGCATGCGCCAGGGCTGGTGGCGCGCGCCTCTCAGCAGGTACGCCAGTTCCGGGGCCAGCGTGGCGCCTGGGTGCGCCATGGCCGGACTATCGTTCTTCTGGGAGTCTAGTCCTTCTAGTAGAGAACGAGCGAGGTTTGAAGGCCATGACGCTAGCAACGATGTCGGTCAGATCCAGCGCCTACCGGCTGCTCGACCAGGAGGTCCGCGGCCTGGCGGCTCGCCTCGACCGGGTGAAGCCCTTCGCCCTGCAGGAGACGATGGTCCCGGCGGCGGCGCCCTCACTAGCGGCGCAAACGGCCGTTGAGCGCTATCTGGCCACTGGGCGGCAGGACCTGCGGCGAATGGTAACGGACTATCAGGACTGGCTGAGCAGTCCGGACGCCCAGCGCGTCTCGGTTGCTGAAGCGCAGCGGCGGCTCGCCTTCCTGCGGCTGCGGTTCAATGCTGTGCTGTCGCAACTGGACATCTTCGCCGACGCAATGACCCAGCGGAGCGAGCAGGAGACCGGCATCTGGCTGGCAGGCCTCGACGTTGTCGCCGAAGATATGTTGAGGCTGCCGGGGGGATACTATCGCCCGCCCCCTGTCATCTGCTACCTGGACAGGGGACACGGAGCCGCCATTCGGCGCGCGCGCACCCGCCTGCCGGGCGGCGGCGGGAGCCCGGTCGCCATAGTGCGTATGCCGCGAGAGCGCATGATCAGCGGAAGCGGGATCGCCTCCTCGCTGGCCCATGAGGTTGGTCACCAGGGGACCGCCCTTCTTGACCTGATCGGCTCGCTCCGGCCGCAGTTGCGAGCCATGCAGCCCCGCGGAGGCATCCAGGGGGGTATCTGGCAGGTGTACGAACGATGGCTCTCCGAGATCCTGGCCGACTTCTGGGCCGTGGCGCGGGTCGGCGTCGCCTCGACGCTGGGCCTGATGGGTGTAGTCAGCCTGCCGCGAGCCTTTGTCTTTCGCGTGAACCTGGATGATCCCCACCCCATCCCCTGGTTCCGGGTCAAGCTCAGCTGCGCCATGGGCGACGCGCTTTACCCGGACCCTCAGTGGCGGAGGCTGGCGGCCATCTGGGAGGCCTATTATCCGCTGGCGGGGTTGGACAGCGGACGGCGCCAGTTGCTGACGACTCTGGAAGCGGCCCTGCCGCAGTTTGTTGGCCTGCTCGTGCACCACAAGCCAGCCGCCCTTCGGGGCGCGCCCCTGGCTGAGGCTGTGGCGATGAGGGGACGCCGACCGGACGCACTGCGGGCGCGCTTTCAGAGCTGGCGCGCCGACCCGCAAGACATGCGCCGCGCGCCGCCGTCGCTGGCCTTTGCCGTCGTCAGCCAGGCCAGGGCCGACAGCAAGCTCTCCCCGGAGGCGGAGAGTAACGTGCTCGCCAGGCTTCTCACGCATTGGGCCCTGGCCGGCACATTGAACGCTTACGCCGCCTGCCTGGCGCCGGGCCGCGCAGGGGGCATCGCTCTCGCCACCTGATGGGAGCGGTCAATCCAAATACTTCGTAGGAGGATGTCGAAATGGTAATGGAAGGGGACACCGGAAACCAGCCGCTCACTGCCAGAGAGGCGTTGGCGAAAACCGTCCAGGCCTTCACCGGCATAGACGAGTCAGTCCGTAATCTGGCGAGAGACAGGGTGCAGACCGCACGACTCACAAAGACGCCGAAGATGGCTCACCCGGAGCTGCTTCTTTTCTATGTTATTAAGAAGAGCGCCGAGGGTCTGTCCTTTGACAGCTACAAGGCTTACATGGACTACCTCTTCTGCGGAGACACGAGGGGACTTGAGAATATCGGCAGGGATGCTCTCGGCGCGGATGACCAGGTGGACGAAGCGGCTCTCGCGGAAAGAGCAAAACGCCTCGATGACGAGGCCAAAGAGATTGGGACGAGGCGCTTCCTGCCCTACACTGACGCGGATGCGTATAGGGTCCTCAAGGTTGCCACGGAAGCCTTCTTGAGCGTCAACTGCGCCGTCCCCCTGAGCAAGGATGGGCCTCTCGGGAAGCTTCTAAATGAGACGGACGTGGCGGCGCTTATCGCTCAGTTGAGTCTGTCTGGCGATGCCAAAGGGGTAATAGATGGATTCTGGAATGGGTACCTGAAGGCGGTCAATGGCGATTCAAATCTGACAGTGCCATATCTCTCGCTGATCCAGAGGAAGCTGGGCGATCTGCCACTCATCCAGCGGGTTGTCGGTAAGGAGATAGGACCTGAGCTCTGCTACGGCATCTTGACGGACAAACTGACCCGGCCCTGCCTTATCGAGCTCATCTGGTCGTACTGGCACGAGCAAGGGATGCTCGTGCAGACCATGAACGCCATCACCCGTCGCTTCCAGAATGTGCGCGGCCCGGTTGAACAGGACCCGCTGGCCATGATCGAGATCGATCCGCTGAGGCCGCTCAACAACCTGCTTTGGGGTTACATTCAGGACGAACAGCACCGGCTTTCCCTCGTGCGCCGCGCCTACGAGTATGACCATCACTACGGTCTGACCCTCGAGGGTAAAGCTGTGCCGAAAGTGCGCGGGGCAGACAGCCGCCGCCGGTTCATCGAGGCCTTCCACAATCTCCTGTACCTGGTCTCGGTCTTCTACAAGCAGGACGACGATAACACGGTGGACGCCGATGCGTTCCCCGTGTTGAAGGTACTGGAGGACCTGCACCTCCTGCTCTCGGAGGGCGCCCACAACCAGTTCGGCGACCTGCCGACGACGGCGCGCATCGAGATGCTCATGCAAGAGTGGCTGCTGGCTCGCCCCGAGTTCCGCGAAGTGTTGCCCCGCCGCACCATGGTGGCCTACCCTGAGGCGTGGATGGACAGCGTGGATGTGATGAAGCGCCTGCAAGGATGGACCGATACCAGCGTCTTGCACTTCCGCCACCTGGGCGTCTACGGTGAGCAAATCCTGCTCTCGATACGCTACGGCAACTGGAGCAACATCAGCGAACCGCATCGCGCGGCCATCTGGGCGCGGCTCTTCCGCTCCGAGATCCAGGGATACATTCACGCCTATCAGACCGTCACCGGCGTGGACCTCACCGCTGCGACGACCACGGTCCAGCAGCGCGAACTGGTGACCACCGACCCTTCGGTGCTCCTGCGCCTCCGGGCGGCGGGCCGTCAAGGGACGCCCGCGCCGCTGGTTGGCGCCGCTCCCGCCCCGGTGGGCTTTCGGCAACGGCGGGCGGCACAGAGCATGCCGGCTGGCGGCAGGTAGAAGGGGCTGGGGGGCGACCCGTGCTCGATTTCACCTCAGCGCTTTACCTGGGACTCGAGCACGCCTCAGGGTCGTTGCGCCCGTGGCCGCGGCTGACTACGGGCGCGCCGGCGGCGCTCGTGAGGCCCCCTGGCTCGGATATGGTTGCCGGGCAACTCGCCCGGCTGCAAGGCTCCGAGGGAGCTACGCTGGGAGCGTCTACGTTGCATGTGTTCTGGGATGTCTTCTGCATGCTGGCGGATGGCCGCCATGCTATCTACCTTGACGCGGGGTCCTATGCCATCGCCCAGTGGGGCGCTCAAGGTGCCGCAGCGCGGGGCGCGCCCGTGTATCGCTTCCCACACGGCAACGACCGGGCGCTGCAACGACTGTTGCGCCGCCGCCCGGCGGGCCGGGTCCCGGTGGTGGTCGCTGATGGCATGTGTAGCGCTTGCGGCTGCGCCCTGCCCGTGGCCTCGTATCTCGACTGCGTGCGCAAGGTTGGCGGACGGCTGGTCATCGACGACACGCAGGCGCTGGGGATATTGGGGCGCCACCCCGATGTCGCGGCGCCCTACGGCCACGGCGGCGGCGGGTCCATGAGCTATAGCGGCGTTGGTGGTCCCGACGTGACGGTGATCAGTTCCCTGGCCAAGGGTTTTGGTGTTCCGGTAGCAGTCCTGTCCGGAAGCAATGAACTGGTCAGGGAATTTGAGGCCAGGAGTCAGACCCGCGTGCATTGCAGCCCGCCGTCGGCAGCCGCCATTCATGCCGCCGGACATGCCCTCAGGCTGAATGCTCTACAAGGGGAGGCTCTGCGCCAGCGGCTCCTGCGGCGTGTCAGGCAATTCCGGCGCTCGGTGGCCCAGCTTGGCTTTGAGTCCGCGGGCGGGCTCTTCCCTGTCCAGACGCTCAGACTGTCGCCCGGGCGGGATGCCCGAAGCCTCCACCGGCGCCTGAGCGCCCTGGGCGTGCGTACGGTCCTACATCAGCGGAGCGATGGGGACGCACAGATCAGCTTCATTATTACTGCCCGCCACCGCTCGGACGATGTTGACGGCGCAGTGGAAGCGCTGGCCTGTGCGATGCAGTTGAAATGCACTCCCAGTCCATCGGCTGGCGCTGATGCGACCAGGCGTTGGGATACAGCGCCTAGAACTACTGGAGGGTTGTCCCATGATACGTCCAACCGACATGATGTTCGAAACATATCCGGAGATCGACCCGTCTGAGATCTTCGGCCCCGACACGGCCGGCGAGGCCTGGGAAGTGGAGGCCAGCCGCGCCAGTCCTGACTACATTCGCTGGGTACAGCAGTCACTCAACAAGATTATGAGCCTTCGCCTGGGTGTGGATGGAATAATGGGGCCGGCGACTCGCAGCGCCATCCGCAGCTTCCAGCAGATCAAAGGACTGGCGGCGGACGGCATCGTAGGTCCCCGGACTGAGGCTGCGCTCCGAGCGGCGCTTGGCGCAACGCCAGGCGCGGGGGGAACCGGCGGCCCTCTGGGCCGCGCCGACGCCATCCTGGAACGCTTCGGTTTCGATAGCGATCGGCTTCAGCCGTTTCATGCCCCGCTCATTGAGGACGTCGCCCGCCGGATCGTTGCCAGCCAGAGCAGCGATCGGCCGGTCCGCTCCATCCAGGTGATAGGCCACACCGATCCTGTCGGCTCCGAGACGTATAATCGGGCTTTGGGCCAACGCCGGGCCAACCAGGTCGCGCAGGCCCTGCGCGCCAACCTGGAGGGACTTCGCCCGGGCCTCAGCCGCAGCCTTGCTATCACCGTCGACACGCGGGGCGAGACGCAGACCGTCCCCGGGGACGCGGCGCGGAGCCGGCGCGTGGAAGTCTTCCTTTCGGCAGCCGCGCAGCCGGTCCCGCCAACGCCCCAGCGGCTGAACCCCGCCCGCTGGGTGTCGATTATGAGCTCTCCCGAGCTGAGGACGGGCAACTTCGTAAACTACTTGGTCGACGGGCGAGGCACGTTCCGTGCGATGCACACCGCCATCCTCACCGCAAATAGCGAGCAGCACTATATCTACCTGCTCGGTTGGTGGCTCACCGACGACCTCCCGCTCGTTGCGCCGAGTCCTGGCACCCCCGCTACGATACGCGATCTGTTTGCCGATGCGTCGCGCCGTGGAGTGCAGATCAGGGCCATGCTCTGGGACCAGTGGGGCGCCCAGAATTCGGCCGAGGTGCAGCGGATCAACGGGTTGGCCACCGGCGCTGCCATCCTCGACAATCACACCTCTGGCAGGTATGCCGGCGCCAACGTCGGCAGCCATCACCAGAAGGTGCTGGTGGTCAAGGGCGAAAGGGGGTTAATTGCGTTCTGCGGCGGCGTGGACATCAACCGGGACCGCGTTGATCCACGTGGTGGTGGTTCTAGCAGTAGCGGCGGCGCGGGCAGCCCGATGCACGATGTCCATTGCCGGATTGTCGGTCCGTCTGCTCATGACCTTCTGGCCACCTTTATCAGGCGTTGGGACGCCCATCCCGACCACGGAGCCATTGACGGCGCCAGGGGGGACCTCCTCGGTCGGCGCGAGCCGCTTCCAGCGCCGCTGAGCCCGGTCCCGATCGACAGCGGCAGCACCGGCGGCAACTGCGCTGTTCGGATCGCCCGCACCTATAACCCTGTTCTGCCGTTGGCGCCTGGTACCACGGCAATTCGGGAGCGGAGCATCCGCCAAACGCTGGGCGCAGCCATAAACAATGCGCAGCGCTTCATCTATATGGAGGACCAGTATCTGGTCAACATGGAAGCCGCCGCTCTGCTCAATGGCGCCTTGAGCCGCATCGAGCACCTCACTATTGTGATGCCGGACTCAAGCATCTCTGACATGCCGCGCATATGGGAAGCGCGGCTGAGTTTCCTTGCCCGCGTGACGGCCGGTCCCCACGGGCGGAAGGTCCGGGTGTTCATACTGTCTACCCCGCCCAACCGTGCGGGCACGCCGCCGGTTTTCGGAGATCACACCTACGTTCACGCCAAGACCTGGATTTTCGACGACGAGCTGGCCGTTATCGGCTCGGCCAACTGCAATCAGCGCGGCTGGACCCACGATAGCGAGCTGAACGCCGTCATCTTTGAGGACCGCAATCCTTCCGGGCAGACCTTTGCGCAGCGTTTGCGGATGGCGCTCTGGGCCGAACATCTAAACGTATCGCCGGGTGCGGTGGCCGATGGCGTTGCCAGCGCGCCTCTGTGGACTGCGCCGCCTGCCGGCGCCCGCATCCGCCCCTATGATCCGCGAGCCGGCACGGACAGTTGGAGCGCCCGGCAAATTCCCTGGGGTGTTATCGATCCGGCGGGGCCTCCGTAGGGGACGTAAGCCAGCGCGAAGCACTGAAGGGGAGGGCTGGCGAGGGCGTTGGCCAACGTGATCACTCAGTCAGGACGGGGGTCCCCCAGAAAATGGAACAACGTGTTAATTATTGATTGCCATTGTCACGCCGGCGAAGGTGACGGCCTGACGGGACCGTGGGATACAGCCGCGCCTCTCGGCGCGTATCTGCGCCGGGCGGCGGCGGCCGGCATCCGACACACGGTGCTCTTCCCTGTCTTCAATTCGGACTATGCGGTCGCCAACCGCCAGGTCGGCTGTGTTGTCGCTGCCCGTCCTGACCGTTTCTTTGGCTTCGCCTCTGTTCATCCTCACCGCGACCGCGGGCGCGTGGCGCCCATGGTGGAGGAGGCCGTGGAGCGGTTTGGCTTTGTCGGCATCAAAGTGCACCGCTACGATGCCCGCATCACCCGCGAGATTTGCGAAGCGGCCCGCACCTTCTCCTTGCCGGTACTCTACGACGTAATGGGCGAGGTCTCCATCGTCGAGTTGCTGGCAACCGAGTACCCCGATGTGAACTTCATTATCCCGCATCTGGGCAGTTTCGGAGATAGCTGGGCAGCCCAGTTGGCCCTCATCGACCATCTCGTCCGCCATCCCAACGTTTACGCTGATACCGCTGGCGTTCGCCGCTTTGACCTGCTCCAACAGGCGATACAGCGGGCTGGGCCGCAAAAGATCCTCTTCGGGTCAGATGGTCCCTGGCTACACCCCGGGCTGGAGCTTGCCAAGGTCCGCGCACTGGGACTGCCGCCGGCTGCAGAACAGATGGTACTGGGGAAGACCCTGCTCCGGTTGATTGGCAAGAGGCGTCACCTGTACGGCGAACTGCCAGGAGGTCGTTCCATGCCGGGGCAGCGCGTAAACCCGTGGACGCAACGTGTTCTTCCCTATTCTCCCATTATTGACTGAGACCTGTTTTCCCCAAATAAGTAGTGTGGCCTTTTCATCCCCGGAAAAAGGTGATACAGTGGATAATGAAGGTTTCCCCATTTCCTTACCGCTGTTCTGGAGTGGACTCCAGGCATCCCTTTGCCCGCCAGAATCGAGGGTATGAAAACTGACCGGCTTCCGGTTGTGAGCGAGACATCCAGGGGGGTAAGGCGCATGCAGGCGCGCTTCGCATTGAGAATGGAGACCAGGCTCAGCCCGAACATGGTCATGGCCGCGCGGCTGTTGCAGATGTCCGGGGCTGATGTGGAGCGTTGCATTCGCCGCGAGCTGGAAGCTAATCCAGCGCTTGAGCTGACCAGTGAAAGCCTGGCGGATTGCCGGGGCGCGCCCGACGCCGTGCCGGTGGTGAGGCCGTTGCCACGCGGCCAGAGATTCGACAGAGAACTTGAACAGGTCGCTGATTGTCCCTCACCGATCGAGGTGCTGGAGACTTCACTTCGTTTGCTCGCCAGCGCCCGGGACCTCCGCGTGGCGCTCTATTTGTTGTATTCCCTCGATGAGCGGGGATACCTCAGGGCCTCTCCAGAGGAGCTGGCGATGGAGATCGGCGCATCGGTTGGAGCGGTCGAGCGCGGAATCCAGCTCCTGCACGAGCTCGAGCCGCCTGGCATCGGGTCTCGCGACCTGCGCGAGTGCCTCGTTCTCCAGTGCCGACATCTTGAGGCCGACGGCGTCGATTGCCAGCTCGCCTGCCGAGTCCTCATAAATGCGTGGGAGGACTTCGCAAGTCTGCGCTGGGAGCGCGTAGCCCGCAAGTGTGACGCGTCCGTCGTTGACGTCGACGAAGTCAAACAGTTTATTGCCCGCAACCTTTATCCTTATCCGCTTCTTCTCGTCCCCGCTGCGCCCTCCAGCACGGGGACGCTTCGTCAACCCGACCTGATCATCTATCGCGAGATGGAGGGCGATCGACCCGTCTACCGGCTCACGATTCCGGCGGCGGAGGCGTGGGAGCTTCGGATCAGCGACTCTTTTGCCACAGCCTTAGCTGCCGGGGATGCCGCCAGTGGGCGGCCATCGGCGGCCGACAAGGCGTGGGTGAGGCCGCATCTGGAACGAGCGCGACTCTTCATGGCAGCGCTGAACCGCCGTTGGGCGACCCTGCGTCGCGTCGGTCAGTACCTTATCGACCATCAATCTGAGTCCCTCGAGCACGGCCCGCGCTACTTGAGACCCTTGACGCGCGCTTCCATGGCCCAGGACCTCCGGCTGCATGAATCCACCGTGAGCCGCGCGATAGACGAGAAGCTTGTTCAATTGCCGCTGGGTAGGATACGGCCGCTGAGCTACTTCTTTGACGCTTCGCTTCCGGCGAAGGAGGCCATCCGCGACGTGCTGATCAAGGCCGCCACACCCTTGAGCGATCGGGAGATTGCGGACCGGTTGCAGAGCGACGGCATGAGGCTTGCGCGACGGACCGTGGCGAAATACCGGAATCAGCTCAAGATGTTGCCAAGTTACCACCGGAAACGTGAGACTGCCCTGAGTTTGGCATGAAGGAGGTCACGGAAACATGACAGCCACGACTGCGGTTCGTCAGCTCTGGATTCATTCCTTTCGTCCAGGCCAGGGACTCCGTCCAGAGGCGGTGGCGCACTCTTTGACGCCGACCGGGTTTGTCGGCAGGGCGCTGCGTCTCGAAGACAGGCAGGGTCCGGGCATCATCATAGTTCCGGAGATCTCCCAGGCGATTTGTGAGTTTGTCCGGACGGTCAGCGGCAATGGCGCCAGGCGTGTCCTGGCTATACTGGAGGGGGAAGCCCCTTCTGCCAGTCAAGGCGCGTGGGAAGTCCTCCAGGCTGGCGCGTCCGACGTGTTAATCTGGAATGAGCTGTCCGATCCTGGAAACGCGATCTCGGCCAGGTTTAGACGATGGCAGGAGGTGGACGAGCTGGTGGAGTCTCCTCTAGTCGTCAAGAACCTGGTGGGCGGCAGCCCGGCCTGGAAATCCGTGGTCCGCCGCGTCGTCGAGGTGGCTCGCTTCACAGATTCACCTGTCCTCTTGATCGGGGAGACGGGCACGGGTAAAGAGCTGCTCGCGCGATTGATTCACACGCTGGACGAGAAACGCAACCAGCGCAGCCTTGTGGTGCTCGACTGTTCGACGATCGTGCCCGAGTTATCGGGCAGTGAGCTGTTCGGCCACGAGCGCGGCGCGTTTACGGGAGCCGTCGCCGCTCGCGATGGCGCTTTCGCCCTCGCCGATGGAGGGACGCTATTCCTGGACGAGGTTGGTGAGTTGCCCCTGGGGCTGCAGACCCAGCTTTTGCGCGCCTTGCAGGAACACACTTACAAGCGTGTAGGCAGCAACTCGTGGCGCCGCACCGATTTTCGCCTGATCTGCGCCACCAACCGGGACCTCCCCATGGAAGAGGCTCGAGGCCACTTTCGACGCGACCTCTACTATCGCGTCGCGGCCTGGACAATCAGGCTCCCATCCCTGAGGAAGCGCGCGGAAGACATTATTCCCCTCGTGCGCCACTTCATGCGACTGTCCGGAATGGCTGACGCGCCGCCAGAGCTCGAGGCGGCGGTCAAGACCTATTTCGTGACCCGGGACTATCCTGGCAATGTACGCGACCTGCAGAACCTGGTCCATCGCATCATGACCAGCTACGTTGGCGTCGGCCCGATTACCCTGGGCAACGTTCCGCCTGACGAGCGCCCCGAGGCAAACCATACCGCGCAGGACTGGTTCGACCCGGCTTCCGAGCAGGCGATCCGCCAGGCTGTCGCCCTCGGCGTGGGGCTGCGCGAGATCAGGCGCGCCGTTGAAGCCGCTGCCATCCGCATAGCCATCGAAGGTGAAAACGGCAACCTGAAGCGCGCCGCCCATAAACTGGGCGTGACCGACCGAGCCCTGCAGAAGAGGAAGGCAGGCCAATATCAGCGAGAAGAGGGTTCCGCAACCCCTTCAAGCAACTGCAAGGTCGAGGTCCTGGAGGCCTGCAGATAGGCGGCCTATGGAATGACAAGCACGCGCATTGTGCGCGCAGCGCGATATCGATTTTATACGTTTGTATCCCCTTCAGCCTCTCTTCGCTGTCACCGCGTCGGCTTTCCCCCCCTTCTCTCCAATAGCCAGGACGCCCCTGAATCACCTCCTCGAAGCAATTACGAACAAGCGGTGGCATGCCGGTACGGAGGCCTCCAGTCCCAAGTGGCCATTGACAGGCGACCTCGGCTTTAGTACACTTGCGGCCATCGAACTATGGGTTGGTGGCGTTGTCCGCGCACGAAGGAGGCCTTGCGATGCACAGGAAGGGTTCTCTGGTTATGGCAAGTTGCTCGGCGATTCTGGCGCTCTTGGGGTGTGCCCCGGCCGCGACCCCAGCAACAGTCTCCCCACCAGCTGCCGCGAAAGTGGAGACCCCGGCCGCCAGGGCGCCGGTCGCCCCCACGGCGCCAGCTTCGACGCCAAGGGCGGCGACACCAAAGTATGGCGGCATCCTCACCAGTTGGGACGCCATTGAGCCGGAGCATTTGGACATCCACCAGGCCAGCAGCGGGGGCACCCTCTGGCCCATGGGAGGCGTCTACAACGGGCTGATACAGCGCAACCCCCTCCGGCCCTATAACATCGTCCCCGAGCTCGCTCAGAGCTGGGAGCTGGGCCCGGATGGCAAGTCCTACATCTTCAGCCTGGCCCCCGGGGTCAAGTGGCACGATGGCCAGCCGTTCACCTCGGAGGACGTCAAGTTCAGCCTCGACCGAATGAGGGACCCGCCACGGGGCGTGGTGAGCCCGAGAAAAACGCAGTTTGTCGCGGTGGACAAGATAACCCCGGGGCAGAACACGGTCAAGGTTGATCTCACATACCCAAGCCCTTCTTTCCTGGCGACGATGGCCAGCGGTTGGTCGGTGATAATGCCTAAGCACGTCATCCAGGCCAGGGGCGATATGAAGAGGGACGGCATCGGCACCGGCCCCTTTAAGTTCAAACAGTACACCCCCGGGACGCAGTTGACCACGGAGAAGAACAAGGACTACTTCGTCAAGGGTCGTCCCTACCTGGATGGCATCAACTGGTACCTGATCAAGGACCCGGCGGTGCAGTTCGCCGCCTTTCGCACGAAGCGGGTTATCGTTACCGGCTACGGCAGTCGCGGCCTCAGTCCCGTTGAGGTGGAGGTGGCCAGGAGGGAGATACCCAACGTGAGTGTCTATGGGTATGGCGGCGGGTCCGGCCAGGATATGACCTTCAATGCGACCAAGCCTCCTTTCAGCGACGCCCGGGTCCGCCAGGCGGCGGTAATGGCCCTGGACCAGTCGGAGATCATCAAGGCCGCTCTTCAGGGCGGCGGATTGATCACCAGCGCCATCGGCCCGCCCTCCCATGAATGGGCCTTGCCCGAGACAGAGCTATTAGCGTTGCCAGGGATCCGCAAGCCCGCGCCCGCTGATATCGCCCAGGCCAGGAAGCTCCTGGAAGACGCCGGCCTGCCGAACGGCATCAAGGCCGTGTACCCCTTCCGGACCGCTGCCCGTTTTGGGGACGTCGCTCAGGTTGTGAAGGACCAGTTATCGAAGATTGGCATCGACCTTACCCTGCAGGGGCTCGACGCCGCATCGTTCCCGGAGATCCAGCGCCGACGCAACTTTGATATAATTCAGACCGCCCATGTCGCTACCATTAGCGACCCCGATGGCCTGCTGCGCTGGTTCGTGACCGGCAGCCCGGATAACCTTTCCGGCTTCAGCGACCCGACGGTGGATGACCTCTATTCCAGGCAGTCACGGACCACGGACCCCGCGGAGCGGAAGAAGATCGTCAACCAGTTGGAGAGGCGGGTCATGGAGCTGCTCCCCATCTTCCGCCTCTTCGAGCTCACAAACTACGTCGCCCACTGGCCGGAGCTGAAAGGGTACGAAGGGCTGGAGACCAGCATGAATAACACGCGATGGGCCCATGTGTGGCTGGAGTAGGGGCACGGTGCACCGTGCCCCTACTCGATGTGTCCGGAGGCCGGGTTGCCCGTGCATTCTCCCGCCAGCCGGATGAGACGATTCCCAAACCTAACCCCCGGCCCCTTCCCGAAGCGGGAAGGGGAGCCAACTATCCATACGTGGACTCCCCGAAACCGCAATGAGCCCTGCTGGCGGAACTCGCGAGCCAACTATCCATACGTGGACTCCCCCGTACCAAGGTCGGGAAGGGAGATCACAACCCATACGCGTACTCTCCCTCCCCGCGTCGGGGAGGGATTAAGGGAGAGGTTTAAGCAGTGAAGTTCACTATCGGCATCATCCCTGGCGATGGCATCGGCAGGGAGGTGGTGCCCGCGGCGGTGACCGTCCTCCAGGCCGTGGGCAGACGCTACGGACATCAATTCGACCTGAGACACGGGCTGCTGGCGGGGGCGGCCATGGACCAGGGACTGCCGCCCATGCCCCAGGAGACGCTCGATATGTGCCGCGGTTGTGACGCCGTTCTCTTCGGGGCGGCGGGCGACCCGAAATACGACGTGCCGGGGGCGAAGGTGCTCCCCAACGTGGCCCTGGGCCAGATGCGTTCCGCGCTGAAGGTCAACGTTAACCTGCGCCCGGCGCGCTACTTCCCCGCCCTGGCCAACCGCACCCCCTTCAAGCCTGAGGTGCTCAAGGACGTCGATCTTCTGGTGGTGCGCTTCTTCGTTGGCTTCTTCAGGGGGGAACTCAAACCCCGTCAAAGCAAGGAATGGCAGAACTCGCGGGGAAGGCACGCCTTCGACCGCATTGTGGCTGATGAGAAGGACATCAGGCGGTCCTTCAAGTTCGCCTTCACCATGGCGCAGAGCCGCCGGGGCAAGCTCACCTTCGCTTCGCCGCGCACCAGGTTCAGGACCTCGAAGCTCTGGGGAGACATAGCGAAGGAGATGGCGCCCGACTATCCTGGGGTCAAGCTGGAGCTGATGCCTCCCGATAACTGCGCCATGCAGTTGGTGCGCAACCCGGCGAGCTTCGACGTCATCGTCAATGAGATGACGTCCGTGGCCGGGATGTTCAACAACATGGCGGCGATGCTCATGGGCTCGGTGGGCATGGCCCCTTCGGCGGCCATCCGTCCCGAGAGCATAAAGGGCGTTTCCAGGGACGGCGCCCTGCAATGGGGCTTCGGCCTGTACGAGCCGATCCATGGCAGCGCCCCTATCCACGCGGGCAAGAACGAGGCCAACCCCATCGCCACCGTCTTCTGTGTCGCCATGATGCTGCGCCACTCGCTGGGGCTGGAGAAAGAGGCCGCTTCCGTCGACAGGGCCATCGATAAGGTGCTGAAGACCCACCGGACCTATGATTTGATGGAGCCGGGAAAGACGCAGGTGGGCACGAAGGAGATGGGCGAACTGATAGCCCGGGCAGTGACGTAGACTTAACATGGATAAACAGGATGGACAGGATTCAACATTCAAGATTGGAGGATCACGTGACCCTGTCCCATCCTGTGCATCCACGTTAGTAGGAGTCTAACCACAAACGCCTGCAATGGTTACACACGTAGGGGGATAGCTTGCTACAAGGTTGTCTTATTAAAATTGAACTGCGCATGACCACATGTTTCCTCGCCCCTCCGCGGGAGAGGACTAAGGTGAGGGGGCTTTCCGGTTTCACCCTCACCCTACCCTCTCCCGTCGAGGGAGAGGAAAATCGAACGGGCGTCGTGCAGTTGACAGAAAAGTTTAATCGGACAGTATTGTAGCTTACTATGCCCTCAACCGTGCCATGCCCTCACGTGTGCCGTGCCCTTGGCCTTTTGGAGCCTGTGGCGTCCGCGCAGGGGCGCACGGCCGTGCGCCCTCGTACCCGGTGTCTTGACGAACCTCCGCCATGCAGCGATAATAAGCGCACATTAAACGTCCTTGACCTCCGGGGAGGGGTCTTCCTATGATCGACCCGGCCACAGCTCTAGCCGTAGCCCGCGCCGCCGGCGCTTTTGCCGGCCGCTTCGCGGCCCAATGGGCTGGCGACGCTCTCAAAAGACAAAGCATCGAGAAGGCGTACTGTGACGCAGCCGAAGCCGCCATTAACGAGTGTGAGCGGCGCGGCCATCACGGCGGATCCGCCGTCTGGAACGAAATGGTCGGCCTTCTGGGCAACGTCAGCAAGGTCGACCGGGCCTTGCGGCAGGTGCGCCAGTGCGCCACGGGCCAAGGGTCGCGCCTGTTTGCCAGGTGCAGCCCGGAGGCGCGAGACCTGGTCTGGTGGTTCGTCACCTGCCTGAACGAACGTCTGCGCGAGGAGCTGCCGCCGAAGGACCAGGTGGTGGTTGATTTGATACTGGCCGGCCAGGCCGGCCTGGCCGACCGCATCGACGCCCTGGGACGCCCTCTGCGCCGTCTTTCCGACCTGGGACTGAACCGCTATGAGAACCGCCGTCCCACGCGCAAGCTGACGGATACGGAAATCCTGAGCGCCCACGCCATGAGCATCGAAATGGTGGGACGCGAGAGTGAGATGGAGGAATTGCAAAGATGGCTGGACGGCGACGCGCCCATGTCCATCCGCGTGATGGTGGGGCGTGCGGGCACAGGCAAGACCCGGCTGGCCTTGGAGCTTTGCCATCGAGCCGTTGAGATGGGCTGGGAGACGGGCTTTCTGGGCCAGGAGTCGCCGCTGAAGGGCATGCTCGACGGGCTTGGACCCTGGACTTGGGACAAGCCCGCCTTAGTAGTCGTCGACTACGCCGCTTCGCGGGCCGAGCTGTTGAAGAGGTGGCTCATTCAGTTGGCCCATGCGGGAGAGCCGTCTGACCCTCTCCCGATGCTCAGGGTGTTGCTCCTGGAGCGCGGCGCGGACCCCGAAGGCGGCTGGTGGGTGGAGGCCTTCGGCCGCGCCGGTGTAGGAGATGCTGAGGCCGTCCAGCGCCTCCTTGACCCTTCGGGGCCGGTCCCGGTACCGGACCTGGCTCACGCGCTGGACCGCCGCCGCGTCCTGGCAGAGACCATCAAGCGCGCCGGCGGGGGCGTGCCTGTGCCTGAGCCGGGCAAAGACCCCTATTTTGACGAGCGGCTCGCCAGGGTCGAGTGGGGCGCCCCGCTCTTCCTCATGATGGCGGCATTGCTGGCGCGTGACGTGGGCCTCGGGACGGTTCTCGCCCTCTCCCGCACCGACCTGGCTTTTCGCATCGCCGATAGGGAGATCGGCCGCATCGAAGCGCTGGCCAAGACCGCCGGCATGTCAGAGTTGGAGCAGGCAGCCACGAGGCGCTTTCTCACCCACATGGCGGCCGTAGCCACCCTGTGCCAGG
Source organism: Chloroflexota bacterium (assembly GCA_016190665.1). Taxonomy (GTDB): domain Bacteria; phylum Chloroflexota; class Dehalococcoidia; order JACPQD01; family JACPQD01; genus JACPQD01. The sequence continues at coordinate 85,279 of JACPQD010000012.1, read as the reverse complement.
GTCTGACCCAGGAGGAGGCCGAGGATGCAATCGCCGCCGAAGCCGCCACGCCGAGTTTTGGTGGTCAGCACGGCACTCTGGCAATTCGCGAATGCCTGTGCGCCGCTCTGCCGGGCCGAGAACGGGGGGTCGCTCCCATTCTCCCCGATATGGTGGGTGAAGCCTTTGTGCTGCGCGTCCTTAAGGACCTGAGCGAAAGGGGCGGTCACGATGTAGTTGCGCGCGCTGCGGAGCTTGCCTTCGACAGAGTCGTGCCCTTCGTGATCCGCGCGGCTCAAGACTACACCGTGGCAGGCTATCGGCTGCCGCTTTCCTGGCTTGACGCGCTGATTAGCAAGAGAGAAAAGGACCCGGGGGCGCTGGCTACGATCCACGGCCAGCTACCTGAGGATACGGTAGCGCTGCGCGAGCCCGCCCTGAAGGTATCGCGACGGCTAGTCTCGATGTTGAGGCGCCTAAGAACGCGCCAGTACCTCCCTTACCTCGCCTGGTATCTTATTGTTCTCGCTCACCGTTTGAGCGAGGCCGGCCGGAACGAGGAAGCGCTAGATGCGGCCAACGAGGCGGTGGATATCTACCGCGAGCTTACAAGAGAGCAGCCCGATGAGTTCAGACCTTACCTGGCGAAGGCGCTCGACAGTGTTGCTCGTGGCCTGGTCGCACTCATCCAGTGGCGGAGGGCCCTGCAAGTGGAACAGGAGGTGGCGGCTATCTATCGTGAGCTGGAAACAGAGCGTCCGGGTGCCTTCCGTTCTTCCTTGGCGATGTCGCTCACTAACGTGGCTGGCTGTCTCGGCGCACTGGGACGCCGAGAAGAGGCAGTCAGCGCAGCCGAGGAGTCGGCGGCTATCGGGCGCGGGCTGGCAGCCGAGCGCCCCGATGCCTACCGTCGTGGCCTGGCGCTGTCTTTGGCCAACCTCGCGAAGTTTCTCTGCGAAGCTGGGCGGGGGAAGGAGGCGCTGGGGATGGCAGAGGAGGCGGTCCGCATCAATCGTGAGTTGGCGACGGAACGTCCCGACGCCTTCGGGGCCAACCTCGCCGTCTCGCTCATCAATGTCGCCACCTGTCTCAGCCAATCCGGCCGTAAGGCGGACGCTCTGGCGAGGGCGGAAGAGGCTGTCGAGACATTGAAGCAGCAGTTCTTGGTTGCCCCCGCGGCCTTCGGTCAATGGATGACAGCGGCGGTTCAAAACTACGTGTTATTTTGCCGCGAGCTGCGGCGGGAGCCGGATTCCACGCTTCTGGCGCCCATCGTGAAGGCGCTGGAGGAGCTGGAGAAGGGGGATTTGGGGAGGGAATAGGGGATAGGGAGTAGGGAGTAAGGGGTAGGGGGTAGAAAGGAACGCCATGCTCAAGTCCTTTGCCTATCACGCTGTCACGGTCAGCAACCTCGACCGGGCGGTCGCCTTTTATCGGGACCTTCTGGACATGCGCCTGGAGCGGACCTATGAGCTGGCGGGTGCGGCCCTCGCTGAAGCGACAGGAATGCCCGGGGCGCACATCAAGACCGCCGTGATGGGCTCCACCGATATCCGCGGCGACCATTTCATCAAGCTCGCCGAGTACCTGTCCCCCCGGAGAAAGCAGCGCTTCGAGCCCCGGTTGTGCGATGTGGGCGCCTCCCACGTGACCATCGAAGCCTACGAAATCAAAGAGCTGTACGAGAAGCTTGTCGCCAAGGGCGTGAGATTCATCTCGCCGCCGGTGCACCCCATCCCGGAGCAGCCGCAGAAGACCTTTGCCTATTTCTTCGATCCCGACGGCATACTCCTGGAAATACATCGCATCCCTCAGGCGCACCACACCAGCCACGTCGTCAGCGACCTGGAGAAGGGGATCGCCTTTTACCGCGACACTCTGGGCATGAAACTGGACGTCATCTTTGACCTTAAGGGGAAAGCCATTGAGGAGGGCGCCGGCATCCCGGGCGTGAATATCCGGTCGGCCCATATGGTCCTGGACAGCGAGGAATACGTCGAGCTCCATGAATACATCCAGCCGGTGGGCAGGAAACAGACCGACCTGAGGCTATGCGATGTCGGCTGCTCCTACATCGCTTTCGAGGTGGACGACGTGGGGCAGAGCTACGAAGAGTTCCGAGCAAAGGGCGCTAGATTCATATCGCCGCCTAAGGTCCTGGACGCTGCGCGGGGTGTGACCAGCGTCTTCCTGCGCGACCCGGACAGCTATGTCATTGAGCTTCGCTCCGGGGCAGTCAGCGCCGAATCCCGGTCACTCCGGTCCATTTGACTCACCCATACCTGGATGGCGTAGAACATTGACTTCATTTCAGGGGTCAACGCCCGGTCGGTACGATAGACCAGGAAGTAGGGGCAACTTCGGGGGAAACCTTCAACGTTGAGGACGCTAAGCTCTCCGTGGGCAAGTTCCCCGGCTATGGCGGACATCATCAAGACCCCCAGTCCCATGCCGGCCCGGCAAAGCGGCTTGGCCACATCGATCCGATTGACCTCAGCGGCCACCTTGAACTGTACGCCATATCTGCGCTCCACCTCCTCCACTTCGTCCCGCACCAGCGTGCCCCTCGGAGTAAGTATCAGCTTCTCCTTGCTCAGGTCAGCTACGGTGACCAGTTCGCGCTGCGAAAAGGCATGGCCCGGCGCCGACACAACCACTAATCTATCAGAGAAGACCAGCTCCCTTCTCAGGCCGGCTTCCCATTTCGTTCCGGCGGAAACAATCAGGTCGAGGCTGCCATCCAGTAACCCCATCTGCAATTCATGCCCCATCCCCTGCTTAATCGATACCTCCACCATAGGATGTTCGGCGGCCCACCTGGGGAGGACCGCGGGCAGCATGTGCAGAACCGCGCTCACACCGGCGCCTATCGATAATTTGCCGGAGATGTGGGTCTTCTGTTCAGCGATTGCCTGCTGCGCCATTCCGGAAAGGGATGCTATTCGGGAGGCATACTCGAAGAGGGCTTCAGCCTCTGGGGTCACTTCAATGACCTTCCCCTTTCGCTGCAAGAGCTTAATCCCACAGCTTCTCTGTAACGTGGCCACGGTGCGATGAATCGCAGGCTCTGAGATACCCACTTCCTCGGCGGCGCGGCTGTAGCTTCCCGTTCGTACAACATGGTAGAAGTACAGTAGCTGGTTCAGATTCATCGGTCAGCTCCGATTGTAGAATATTGTTACAAGCATTATAGCATTTGCTGGCTTGACAATAGCTATACAATAAGTGAAGTTCGATAGCACCTAGCTTTCAGCGATCAGCAATCAGCAATCAGCAATCGACCATCAGAAGATTGATAGCTGATGCCTGAAGGCGCCGATGGCATCCCGACGATATCGGGACGAAGTCGGCGCTGACCGCAGAAGGCAATTCGGTTTCGACGCAGCCGAGTTAGGGCTCTTGCCAGGGCGTTTTTTCTTATCCAGATTGGTTCCCCGAATCGATAATCGATTTCCGCGATGCTATTCTTTCAGGGAGGCGAGACAATGGTTTCCATATCATTAAAGCAGGAAGAGCTGCGCAAGCAGATCGATGCCTTGCCGATGAGTCCAAGGCTGCAGAGTCTGAGGGAAAAGTACTTCGGGGAAGCGCCCAAGGTCTGCGCTGAGCGGCTGAAGTACACTCTCCAGGCCTGGAAGGAGACCGATGGAGAACCCATCGAGGTCCGCAGCGCGAAGAAGTTGAATAAGATCCTGGAGGGCATGCCCCTCCTCATCCACGAAGGCGAGCTGACGGCGGGGGGACAGACGCGTTTTTTCCGCGGCAGCGCTCCCCATATCGACTGGGATGGGGAGTACTTCGCCAAGGCCGTCCAGCAAGCGGTGGAAGGTCGCAGGGTGGCCTTTGGTTCGCCGGGTATCATAGGCAGCATCCCGGAGGAGGACTGGCGGATCTGCGAGGAGGCGTCGGCCTACTTCAAAGGCCGTACTCCGGCCGAGGCGGCCAGGAAGGTAGCCAATGATCTCTGGGGCGACTGGCATGAGAATGCCATGGAAGTACGCACGCTTTCTCCTCGCTACGAGGAGCTGGCCTTCCTTCCCGGCGTTCCTCTCTGGGAGAAGTTGCTGAACAAGGGCCTGGGCGGCATGATCCAGGATGCTGAGGGGGCCATGGCTCGCTTCAGAGAATCTAACGAGAACGACCCGGAGAAGATCTACTTCTGGCAGGCGGTTGTCATTGCTTGTCGCGCCGTCATAGATTTTGCGCGAAGGTATGCTCGTTTGGCCCGGGATATGGCCTCCAGGGAGAAGGACGCAACAAGGCGCGCGGAGCTGGAGGAGATCGCTCAAGCCTGCGATTGGGTGCCGGAGAACCCGCCGCGCACCTTCCTGGAAGCAGTCCAGTCTATCCGCCTTGCCCACGTGGCCATGCTCATGGAGAATGGCCGTAAAGGGGCCGACCTGGGCAGGCTGGACCAACTCCTGCACCCGTACTTCAAGCGGGATATGGAGGAGGGCAGGCTAAGCCTCGAGAAGGCGGCCGATATCCTGGGCGATTTCATCACTTACATGGCGCGGCTGGAACAAATCGCCGACCTTTTCTTGCGCGAGACCAACCAGGCGACGATGATAAACCATATCACCCTTGGCGGAGTGATGCGGGATGGGCGCGATGGCTGCAACGAGATGACCTATCTGATGCTCCACCTCCTGGGGCAGTTGGCCTATGCCGAGCCTCACGCCACCCTGCGCTTTCACGAGGGCATTCCTTCCTGGATTCTGGCGAAGGCGCTTGAGACCAATAAGAAGGTAAACGGCGTTCCCATGTACCTCAATGACAAGCATATTGTCGATTACATGCACGCGCGCGGAGTGCCTGTGGAGGAGGCGCGGGACTACGGAGTCGTCGGTTGCTCCCAGCCCGTCGCCTCGCCGCAACGGCACTACACCAATATGCAGATGAATACGGTCGTTCCTCTGGACCTGGCGCTCCACAACGGTGTCTCGCCCATCAGCGGTAAGAAAATTGGGTGTGAAACAGGCGACCCTCGCAACTTCAAGAGCTTCGACGACCTCTATGATGCTTATAAGAAGCAGTATGAGTTCCTCTTCGGCCGGATCTTCCGGCTGCGGAGGCTGATGTACCTCGCCGAGGTAGACCTCTTCAGAATGCCCTTCCGTTCGGCCGTGGATTTCGCCAGCGTCGAGAACGGCAAGAGCCATCTGCTGGGCGGCTGTGGCATGTATCCCCTCTCGCACGCCAAAGACCGCTGCATGGTGGATGTCGCTGATTCCCTGACGGCTGCCAGGAAACTGGTGTTTGACGAGAAAAAGCTGACTATGGCACAGCTCATCGACGCTCTGGACGCAAACTTCGCCGGGGAGAGTGGGGAAGAGATACGCCGGTGGTGCCTGGCCGCTCCCAAGTATGGCAACGACATCGATGAGGCCGACTTCATGGTGCGGGATGTTGGCAAGTTCAGCGCCAATTTCATCTTTTCCCAGAAGAACGTCTTTGGCTATCCCTACAGTATCAACCGTAATGGCCTGGCTTTCCACTACGCCACCGGAAAAGGCGTGGGCGCAACGCCCAATGGCCGGCCCTCCCGGGCGCCCTTTGCTGACGGTTCCCTGTCGCCGATGAACGGCATGGACAAGAGTGGGCCCACAGCAGTGCTCAATTCAGCCCTGAAGGCAGACTATAAGGAGTCGCTGGTAGCCATCCTGAACCAGAAGTTTCCACTCACCGTAGTCCAGAACCCGGAGATTATGCAAAAGATCGCTGCTATTGCCGCCACTTTCATGAGGAACGGAGGACTTCATATCCAGTACAACTTTGTTGACAGGAAGATTCTTCTGGATGCCAAGAAACGTCCCGAAAAGTACAGAGACCTGGTCGTCCGCGTAGCCGGATACAGCGCCTACTTCGTGAACCTCACGCCTGAGGTCCAGGACGAGATCATATCGCGCACTGAGCAGTCTTTTTAGGAAGACCGGTCTTCTGATCGCTCCTCGTCGGGCAGGCGTGGGAACGATCGACGAGACGGCGAGTATCCGCGTGGTTCCTACATCGGCATGTCCCGTTCAGGCAAGGAGGGCCAGCATGAAAAGGGTTTTCTCATGGCTTGCGTTCCTCACCATCGCCGGATTGGTCCTGTTGGCTTGTGCGCCGGGAGGCGCTCAGACTAAGACGCCTGCTGGACCGCCGAAAGCAGCGGCGGGTGAAGCGTCACGCCCCGGTGCGGCCACGGCGACTCCCAAAGCTGAAGCAAGCGCACCGAAATACGGGGGCATACTGCCCATAGCTCTTAAGCTGCCCACTCCTCATTTCGACATGATTTCGGAAACGGGCGGCATGGTACAGATACCCATGGCCCCTGCCCACAACCTTCTCCTGAAACACGATCCCCTGAAGGATTTCGCCGTGGCGCCCGACCTCGCCGAGAGATGGGAGGTCAGCTCTGACGGACTGACTTATCTCTTTCACATTAACAGGGGCGTTAAGTTCCACAATGGAAGGCCGCTCACCGCGGAAGACATCAAGTTCAACCTCGAGCGCATCGCATCGCCTCCCAAAGGCACCCTCTCGGTCCGAATGGAGCTGTACCGCAACATCGAGAGGATCGAAACGCCAGACCAGCTCACTCTGAGGATACGTCTGAAGCAGCCTCAAGCCTCATTCCTGACCATCGCCGCGCTCCCCTTAAACTTCATAAGCGATCCGGAGACGATCAGACAAAAAGGAGACATGAAGAGGGATGTGGTGGGAACGGGCCCTTTCAAGATGCTCGACTACGTCTACGGTGTTTCCTTTAGCGCGGTGAAGAATCCGGACTACTTTGTAAAGGGGCGCCCCTACCTCGACAAGGTGGTCTTCTATACCATAACCGACGAAATCACCAGAAGCGCCGCCCTGAGGACGAGACAAGTGCTGGCTTTACCTCTGTTCTCCTCAGTCTCCCCGTCCATCGTGCAAAATATGAAGGCGGCCGAGCCGAGTTTGGTCGTTCAAAAGCGGGTTACTCCTGGGCCTAACAGCCTCATCCCGAACGTCAAGGTTGCTCCCTGGAGCGATGTCAGGGTGAGACAGGCGGTGAACCTGGCTATCGATCGAGAGGCGGCGAGCAAGGTCGTTCGTCAGTTCCATCCTGGCTATGGGTTCGTGGTGCCCGGCTCGGTGTGGCAGTTGCCTCAGGAGGAGCTGACGACCACGCCTGGCTACCGGCAGCCCAAGGACCAGGATATCGCCGAGGCCAGGAGACTTCTAGCCGAGGCGGGCTATGCTCGTGGCTTCCAGAGTGAATTCCTGAGTACAAGCACTATCTATACCAAGGAGACTGCCGAATTCGCCAGCGCCCAGTTGGCTAAACTGGGGATTGACCTGAGGATCAAGATTCTGGAGACGGCTGCCTGGAAGAAGGCCGCCTATGACAGGACCTTTAACCTGGGAATCATAGCTGATGCGAGCGCCATCGGTGATCCGGATGTCCTGCTGGGCGAGTACTACCTCGCCGGAAGCCCGAAGAACTACGGTGACTGGAGCAGCAAGAGGTTCGATGATCTGTACGCCTCCCAGAGCAGCGCCCTGGACCCGGGAAAACGCAAGGAGCTGGTATGGGAACTCCAGAGGCTTTTGCACAAAGAGGCGCCAAGAATCATCGTCGTCTGGACAACCGTTGACGCGGCATCTCAGCCAGAAGTGAAAAACTGGTACCAGGGAAGTTCATTGTTCCTGGGCAACGATCTCCAGGATGTGTGGCTCTCCAAATGATTACCCGCCCGATCATCTGAACAAATCCAGCCGGAGGAAGACGTGTCAATCTTAGTCACCGGTGGCACCGGTTATCTGGGCCGCTATCTTATCCAGCGGCTGCTCAAAGAAGGCTACAAGGACATTGTGGTCCTAGACTACTTTCCGAACGCCGCCAGTCTCGGCGAGGCGGCCAGCCAGGTCACCCTGTTGCACGGCGATGCCTCGGATGCCGTGGACCTCTTCAATGTTGTCAGCAAACACAAGGTCACCGATATCTTCCACCTGGCTTGCCAGTTGGGAGAGGGGGCGCCGTCGAAGACCGTTGAAGTGAACTGCCTGGGGACTGTCCGCCTGTTCGAGGTGGCGCGCCTTTGCGGAATCCGCAGAATTGTGCTGCGCACGTCGGGAGCGGTTTACGGGCACTACCCGAGGATGTGGCGGGACGATGAAGAGCCAGTGACCATGGAAAGTTTGCCCAAGGCAGACACCATATTTGGGGCGTCTCAGCTCTTCAATGAGCGGGTAGCGGAGCTCTTTGCGGACCGCTACGGAGTGGACTACATCGGCCTGCGCCTTTCCAGCATCTACGGATTTGGCAGAGGTGAAAGGCGGACCGCCCCCAGGGATGTCTATGACGAGCTCATCGAATGTCCAGTTGTGGAAGACCGCTACGTTGCGCCGCCAGCCCAGCAACGTTTCGCGTGGACCTACGTGGAGGACGCCGCCGAAGCTCTCGTGCGCGCCCTGAAGGCAGACAAACTTCCCGTGCGCATCTTCAATATGAGCGGGGAAGTGCGCACCGCAGCCGAAACAGTGGACTACTTGAGAACGCTCGCTCCCATTGGCAAGGTAGAGTTTGGCCGGGCGCCGGTCAGGAGGCTGCCATTGGTTGACGCCGCGCCAATCCGGGAGTATCTGGGCTTCGAGCCAAAGGTATCTATGGAGCAGGGGATCAAGGACTATGTGGAGAAGCTCCTGGATGCCAGAGCAAGGGGGGCCTTGTAGGATCGACCGTTTTCTGGTATGATTCCGTTCTTCCAGCAATCCGTGCCCATCGCTTCGGCGCCACGAAGGACAAGAACGCCGCAGGGTGGGGGTCCCGACGCATCGCGATCCCGATGAAATCGGGACTTGTCCCCTGCCGCCGTCGGTGAGCGCTGCCGTTCATTTTTCATCAGGGCTGGTTAAAAGGAGGATGACATGAGACTTGCAGGCAAAGTCGCGGTAATCACGGGCGCGGCGTCAGGTATGGGCAGAGCTACCAGCATCCTCTTCGCGAAAGAGGGGGCTAAGGTAGTAGTGGCAGATATTAACGACAAAGGAGGCGTGGAGACCCTAGAAGAGATCAAGAAGGCGGGCGGGGAGGCTATCTTCGTCCACACCGACGTCTCCAAAGAAAAGGACGTGGCCAACTTGATAAAGACCGCCGTCGACACCTACGGCGGCCTCGATATTCTGTACAACAACGCCGGCATGGCGGCGCCGCCCGGGCTCGTGAACGTGACCGAGGAGCAGTGGGACAAGCTAATGGCTGTCAACCTGAAGAGCGCCTTTTTCGGCTGCAAGTATGCCATCCCCGAGATGAAGAAGCGCGGCGGCGGCGCCATCATCAGCACATCGTCCACCGCCGGACTGACTGCCTCGCGGGATAGCGCACTGTACGGCATCAGCAAGCATGGCATCGTGGGGCTGACCAAGTCGCTGGCCATGGCGCTGGCGAGGGATAACATAAGGGTGAACTGCGTCTGCCCCGGGCCCATAGACACGCCCATGTCGCCGCAGTTTTATGCGACAGTGGCAGACCCGGAGGCAGCTCGTCAGGCGCGGATCGCCCGACTGCCCATGGGAAGGATCGGGAAGCCTGAAGAGATCGCTGAGGCTGTCCTCTTTCTGGCCTCGGATGCCTCCTCCTTCGTCACCGGGGTCCCCTTCCCCGTGGATGGCGGGCACGTGGCGCAGTAGGCCTCTTGGCGGAAATGAGCGAACTCGTACACGGGAAGGCACCGAGTATGTTCAGAAACACGGGAGGATAACATGGCATTGGCCCGGGAAGCTGCGAAGGCGGTGCTCGAGGTGCTGGACCCCGTGTCCACAGTGGCCAAGAAAAACGTTCCGCCGGCGCATCGCCTTTCAGACCTCAACGGTCGCAAGATCGGGCTCTACTGGAATACTAAGCCTGGAGGTAACATTGGGCTGGAGGAGGCGGCAAGGCTGATAGGGCAGCGATACGAGGACGTCTCCTTTCAGAAGTTCTACAATCGTTACCCGGTGAGCAAGGCCATCCTCGACAGCGTTTCCAGGAGCGGGTGCGACGCGATAATCAGCGCTACCGGCGACTGAGGCTCATGCACCTCGTGGCTTGCCCACGACATGGTGGAGTTCGAGAGGAACGGGATCGCCACTGTCACCTTGACCTCCGAGGGCTTTGAGACTGACGCCCGGGCCACCGCAAAAGCCTTTGGGCTGAAGCAGATCGCTCTCGGCGTACTGGCGACGCCGCTTACCAACTTATCCCCCGAGAACGTTCACAGGGAAATCAACGCTCGGATTGACGGCATAATCGATGGCCTGACTAAAGACGTTCCCGTCACGGAGGAGAAGCCACCGGCGAAATCGCTCCGTTTTGAGGGACGCGACTTGCTGGCGGCGGCCGAGGAGATGGGGAGGATCTTCCTTCGGAATGGCTGGGGAGACGGCTTTCCGCTGATACCTCCAACGGCAGAGAAGGTTGAGTGGATGCTAACCGGTACCAGCCTGTCGCCCGAGACGATCGTGACCGTCCTGGAGCCGGGCATGGGCAATGCCACCGTGGAGAAAATAGCCATCAACGCCGTCATGGCTGGATGTCTACCCGAGCATATGCCGGTGCTCGTAGCCGCCGTAAAGGGAATGAGCGATCCCAGGTTCAGGCTGAGAGCCGTTGCTGTCTCCACTGGCCCGCATACGCCTGTCCTCATCATAAACGGCCCGATCGCTAAGGAGCTGAACATCAACTCGGGGCGAGCTGCCCTGGGCCCTGGCGCCCCGTCCTTCGCCAACACCGTCATAGGACGAGCTATCAGGCTCATCCTGATGAACGTGGGCCATGCCTGGGTTGGTGAGCTGGATATGGATACCATCGGGTCGCCCAACAAGTACTCCATGTGCTTTGCCGAGAACGAGGAGAAGAACCCATGGGAGCCGCTGAACGTTGAGATGGGCTTCAGCCAGGGAACAAGCACGGTCACCGTCTTCGGCGTCGAGTCGCAGATGGAGGTGTTGGACCTGCGGAGCTACACGCCAGAGCACATCCTCCAGTCTTATGCTGGGACCGCGAATAGCGCCGGGGCCTCATCGGTGGGGGCGTGGCTCCAGGGGAACCGCCGCTACCATAACTTCCTGCTCCTTGCTCCCGAGCATGCCAAGATCATTGGCGACCATGGTTGGTCCAAGAAGGATGCCCAGGAGTTTCTCTACCACAATGCGCGCATCGAGTGGCGCTACCTCAAATATGGCAACAGCGTCGACCCGGAGAGACTGATCCTTCCCTGGAAGTGGCTGCTCGAGGCTCCTGAAGATACCCTCCTGCCCATAGTGGGCGCCCCTGACTGGTTCCACCTCGTGGTGGTGGGCGGCCCGACGGGCAAGTCTTCCTATCTCACCGGACTGGGTGAGCCGGTAACTGTGGAGATTACGAAGTAGTAGACAAAACCGCCTTGTCAACTGCGTTGCAGGAAATCGTAGGGACGGCCGCTGCTGATATGTAGGAGATGCCGCTATGATGCCGTCCCGTGTGTGAGGAGCGAAGGAAGAATCAGTAAGTCGAAATAGCCGAGGTCAATCCGGCCAAGCGAAGGGCGGCCGGGATCGGAGGGTGGTGATGATACAGAAGCTGGCCTGCTTCGGCAAGTGGAGAGGTCGGCTTCTGCTTTCCATCTGGCCGCCGTAGCCCTACCCAGGGAGAGAGGGAAAGGCCTGCGCCAGGGAATGCGCCGGTTGCAGCCATTTCCCCAACCTCCGAGCCCACAGCGCCCGACCAGCGTGGTACGGTGGCAACTGATGAGCCTGTGGTGCAATTACAACAGGCCGGCCACCAGGGAAATCAGACAGCCGGCGGGCTGGGGTTCCAGATGGGCCAGGGACTAAGTCTCACCGCGACAAACCGCCGGTGACCGTCCTTCGCTTGTGTTCAAGGCGTTTTCCGCGCCGCTCGCGCTCGGATTTGGAGCGAAAGTTCCCCGCAGAAAGGTGAAGAGTGTTAGGTCTTAAGTCCGCAAAGGTGCGCCAGCTAGCCTGGTACGGTGATGTCGACGTAGAACTGGCTTTCCCCAACTCATGGGACGTGGTCACCTACCATATGAAGGGCCACGACGCCCCTAAGGCGTCTGAGGCGGCGCTGCGGGAGGCATTCTCTCACCCGATTGGCACCTCACCCATTCGGGAGCTAGCCAAGGGCCGGAAAGAGGTCGCCATTGTTTTCGACGATATGACGCGGCCCACCAACATAGCTGAGCTGGTTCCCTATGTCCTGGATGAGCTGAGGGAGGCGGGCATCGCGGATCGCAATATCAGGTTTATTTGCGGCCTGGGCGCCCACGGCCCACTCAACAGAGTGGAGCAAGCCAAGAAGCTTGGTGAGGCAGTAATGGACAGGTTCCCAGTCTACAACCATAATCCCCACGGAAACTGTATTTACCTTGGCGAGACGAGCGGCGGCACGCCCGTCTCCATAAACGGCGAAGTGATGTCCTGCGACCTCAAAATAGCTATCGGCTGTATCCTTCCCCATGTTTCTGCGGGGTTCGGTGGTGGGGCCAAGCTCATCGTGCCCGGCGTCGCCTCCATGGATACAATCTGGGCCAATCACCACGGCGTCGGTGGGCGCAGTGCACCCACTCGGGAACACCCCCTGGGCAACCTTCATCCCACGGTCGGTATCGGAAAAGGACAAGGTAACGTGATGCGCCTCGATATGGAGGAGGCGGCACGGATGGCCGGGCTGGACGTTATTGTGAACGTCGTGGTCAATAACCGGCGCGAGCCGGTAGCCGCTTTCGTGGGAGACCTGGTAGCCGCCCACCGCGCTGGAGTTAAGATGGCGACGGAGCATTACGCCACACTTCGAACTGATGACGCCGACATATGCGTTGCCAACGCGTATCACAAGGCGAGTGAGGCGATGGCGGCTCTTCGCCTCGGCGCCATGTTCGTGAAGAAGGAAGGTGGAGCGATGGTCCTTATCGCCAACACCCCTTCCGGGCAAGTGACCCACTATCTCACCGGCCCCTTCGGCAAGAACCTGGGCGGCAAGCTGTGGGCCAGCAGAGAGTTGCCTGCCAACATACGAAAGTTCATCGCGCTCTCTTCCTACACCGACCGGGCTTCAGCGGGCTATTTCGGGCCTCCCGAGTCCATCATCTGGGCCAAGACTTGGGAGCAAGCCCTGGTGGAGTTGAAGAGAGAATACCCAGGCTATGCCCGTGTGGCCGTCATTCCTGATGGCACGTCCCAGTATTGCCCAACGTAAACAGCCCTGGAGAGAAAATCTTTGGGATACTGAACTCGATAGAAAGGTTGCTGAATGAAATCCAAGCTGACGTCCGAGCAAATCCCCGTCGATGATTATACCGAGGCGGTGGAACTGTTCCATTCCAAAGGGTGGACGGACGGGCTTCCGATAATACCACCTACCGAGGAGCGCGTCAGCGAGTTTTTGCAATACGTTGGCCTTGAACCTGACGAGGTCGTCGGGGAAATTCGAGAGAGGGCAGCGGTAAAAGATTGAATGGGGAAAATGAGCTTGACAAGAGGTGACCGCCGCTCTTGAACGCGGCTCAACAAGACCGTCCACGTTAGCGAGCAAAGGGCTGTGGCCGGCGCCACTCGGCGCGGCTTAAGAAAGGAGGCCCAGTGGTGGGACCCAAAAAGCAAGTCATGGTAGTGACCTGTCTGGCCCTGTTTTGGTCGTTCCTTCCCGGCTGCGCACCCGGGGCGGCGCCCCCTTCGCCCCCAAAAGCCTCGACGCCGCCGTCCGGCGCGCCGACTCCAGCTGTCAAAGCCCCTCCAGCTCCGCTGGCGCCCTCCCCCACCGCTAAGCCGGTGGCGGGGCAACCCAAGTATGGCGGCGTCCTTACCCAAGCAGTGCCCGCCGAGCCAGCCAGCTTTGACCTTCACCAGGAAGCTGGCGCACAACACTTGCTGCTTTTCCTCTCAGCCTACAACGGTCTGCTCCAGCATGACCCGCTGGCCTGGCCGGAGCCCAAGATCATATCGGACCTGGCCACGAGTTGGGAGGTGAGCTCCGATGGCCTGCAATACACGTTCCGCCTGCGAAGTGGAGTCAAATGGCACGATGGCAGACCTTTCACCAGTGAAGATGTTAAGGCTAGCTTAGACAGGATCCGCACGCCGCCCAGGGGCATGAAGAGCCCCAGGCAGGCTTCCTTCCCCTCCCTGACCGGAGTGGAAGCGATCGCCCCCGATGCGGTGAGAATACGCCTGAGCTATCCGAGCGCTTCCCTTCTCTCGAACCTGGCAATGGACTGGCTGGCCATGCTGCCGAAGCATGTCCTCGAAGCTAAGGGCGACATGAAGCAGGATATCCTGGGCACGGGCCCCTTCAAGCTCAAAGGTTTCTCGCCCGCCTCAAGCTATGAGTATGTCAAGAACAGCGAGTACTTTGTCCGCGGACGGCCCTACCTGGACGGCATAAGAATCTTTGTGGTCAGGGATGCTGCCACCCGCTTCGCCGCCCTTCGAACTAGCCGGGTTCTGTACCTGCCTTTCCCCTATGGCGTCACGCCGACCCAAGCAGAGGTGGCCAAAGCCGACCCGCGTCTGGTGGTCCAAAGCAATTGGCGTACCAGCCTGGCACGCCTATCCATGAATTTCAACAGACCACCCTGGGGAGATTCACGCGTGCGTCGTGCCATATTCCTGGCCATTGACCGCCAGGCGTTTATCGCCACCGTCCTCGAAGGCAACGGCCTCATCGGCGCCCCAATGCCATCGCGCGGCCCCTGGGGAATACCTGAGGATGAGCTGCTGAAGATGCCAGGCTACCGACAGCCGAAGGATGCCGACATGGCAGAGGCCAGGAAACTCCTCGGCGAAGCTGGCTTTCCCGACGGATTCGCCGCTTCGATCATGACCAGGTCGGACGCGACGTACGAGAGATATGGCACCTTTATTCTTGCCGAGCTGGCAAAGCTGGGGATAAAAGGCGAACACCTCCTGAGGGTGACGGCCGCTTTTGAAGACAGCCTCCTCAAAGGCGCCTTCGACATGATGGCCCACAGCGAGGCGACGGCTCTCGATGACCCGGACCTCAGATTTGGCGACTTCTATATCAGCCGGGGCGGCAGGAACTACGGGAAATACAACAGCGCCAAGATCGACGAGCTCAACCAGCAGCAGTCGCGCGCCCTGGACGTGAATGAGCGCAAGAAGCTGGTCCGGGAGATGCAGATGATAATCTTCCAGGACAATCCCGATGTGCCTCTCGCCTGGGGCATCACCCAGATCGCGCATGACGCGCGGCTGAAGAACTACAAGATCGCCTCATCGCCGCTTATCAATAACAGGCATCAGGAGGTCTGGCTTGCTGACTAGCCGATTGACAGAGCAAGCAAAGAACACTGGCTCAGCAGAGGGGGATAATCTAGAATGCCGTTAACCACGACGAAGATAGTACTGTCGCCAAGGGCAGAGAAATTGCATCCTGACGCCAAGTCGCAGCTGGCAGCCAGAGCGGGCAGCTTGACGGACAAGTCCATATGTCTGGTAGATAACCGCAAGCCGAATGCCGGGCTGCTGATGGAAAGCATAGCAGCCGTCCTTTCACGGGACTACGCTCCCAGGCAGATAACCATAGTGAAGAAGCCCAGGGCCGGCGCCGCCTTGCCGAAGGAAGTGCTTGAGGACATAGTGGCGAAATATGACGCCGTAGTCGAGGGCATATGCTCCTGAGGTTCGTGCACGTCGTGGTGTATCCACGATCTGGTGACGCTGGAAGGACGCGGCATACCGGGAGTCGCCCTCGTCCAGGAGGATTTCGAGAAGCACGCCAAGAGGGAGGCAATGCTGCACGGTCTGGCGGAACTGGGCATGATCGTGCTCGACGACCAGGCTACGGGAGGCAAGCTGTCCAACATCGCGGACGCTAAGCAGGCTGAGACGGCCACGGAGGCCATCATTGAGAGAGTAGTCAGCCTTCTCACGGGGGTGCCCGCAAATGGCTAGTCTCAGACTGACGTCGACGCGAATGGAGCTGGAGGGCTCTTTAGAGGCGATCAACAGGGAGTTTCACCGGCGCGGATGGACGGACGGACACCCGATTTTTCCACCGACTCAGGAGAGGATGGAGCGATTCCTGCAAGCCGTGGGCCAGGACCCCGCCAAGGTGGTAGCCATACTCGAGGCCTCCAAAGGGGAAGCCACCATCGAGAAGATCGCCATAAATGCCGTGATGGCGGGGTGTGAGCCGGAATACATGCCCATCATAACGGCCGCGGTGGAATGCATAGCCGAGAAGCCAGATCTGCTTTACTCGTGGCTGACAACCAGCCATAGCACTTCCCCGCTCTTGATCGTCAATGGGCCTATCAGGTCTGTTCTGGACATCAGTTCGGGACGGGGAGGAACCACAGTTAGCTGGCAAGCCAATGCGGCTATCGGAAGAGCGATTCGACTCATACTTCTGAACGTCGCTGGGGTTGCCGGGGCGACGGATATGCATGCTCACGGGTGGCTGGTGAAATACAGCTACTGTATGGGAGAGAATGAGGAGGAATCCCCCTGGGAACCCTATCACGTTGAACAGGGATTGTCGACAAACGAGAGTGCGGTGACTGTTTTTGTTGTCGAGCCTCCCCATCACGTGGAGCCGCTGTCATCAGGTTCGGCGCAGGGACTGATGGGCGCCATCGCCGATTCCATGGCCACTGCCGCGTGCCGAAACACGATGGGAGACGCGTTCCCGCTGCTGGTGCTCTGCCCGCACCACGCCAAAGCCATTGCATCAGGCGGATTCTCCAAAGCAGACGTGAAAAGGTTCTTCTACGAACACGCAAGGATTCCGCTTTATAGATTCGATCCCGGTCAAATCGACTTCTTTTACGACAACTGGAGGAAATTCTACAGTTGGGGGCCTCATGCCATGGTGCCGATGGTGGAGAAAGCGTCCGACCTCCATGTGATAGTGTTTGGCGGGCCGGGCCCCAACTCCCTTTTCATACCTGGCTTTGCGCGCATGAGGCCGGTTACACGAAAAGTCGAAATTCAATAATGCGGATTTGTTGAGGCCTGCAGTTCTCGTGACACGAATTATTAGGGAGGTCACAATGCTGAGGCAGAGACTATTCCTGGCAGCAAGCTACCTGACGATTCTGAGCCTGTTGCTGGCGGGTTGCTCCCCAGTCGTCACGCCCACGTCGACCCCAGAAAAGCCAGCGGCCTCCGCAAAGGCTGAGGGGCCGCCAATCAAGGCGGCGCCAGGCGTGGCCGCACCTTCTGTCACTCCCAAGCCCCAAGGTGGCCAGCCAAGATACGGCGGCATACTAACATACGGGCAAGCGGCCGAGCCGGGCAGCTTCGATATCCACCAGGAGGCGGGTGGACAACACCCGCTCTATCTCATGCCTGCCTACAACGGTCTTCTCCAGTATGATCCCTTGTCCTGGCCGAACGAGAAGATCATCCCGGATTTGGCCGATAGCTGGGAAATGAGTCCCAATGGCCTGGAATACAAGTTCCGCCTAAGGACGGGGGTGAAGTGGCACGATGGTACGCCCTTCAGCAGCCATGATGTCAAAGCCACTTTGGACAGGGTCCGCAGGCCGCCTAGGGGCGTGCGAAGCCCGAGACAGGCCGCGCTACGCGCCATTTCTGAGGTGGAAGCCATCTCTCCTGATACGGTCAGGATCAGTTTGAATTACCCCAGCGCTTCGCTTTCTTCAATATTGGCCATAGACTGGCTCGCGATACTGCCCGGACGTATTATCGAAACCGGGGGTGACATGAAGCAGGTGATTCTGGGGACCGGCCCGTTCAAATTCAAAGGATTTGTTCCGGGAACGGTGCTCGAGTACGTTAAGAACAACGAGTATTTCGCTAAGGGGCGCCCATATTTGGAGGGAATAAGACTCTATTTGTTGAGGGACGATGCTACTCGGTTCGCTGCCCTTCGTACCGGAAGGGTCCTTTACCTTCCATACCCGTACGGCATCAGCCCTGGCCAGGCGAAGATAGCTAAGACGGAGCCACGTCTGACTGTCCAAATCAATTGGCAGCCCACCTTCTACCACCTTCGTCTGAATCTGGAAAAGCAGCCATGGTCCGATCCCCGAGTGCGTCGAGCGGCAAGTCTCGCCATTGACCGTCAGGCGTTCATTAGCACAGTGTTTGAAGGCGGCGCCATTATCGGCGCGCAGATGTCATCGGCAGGCGCCTGGGGGATACCGGAGAATGAGCTGCTGAAGATGCCCGGCTTTCGGCAACCGAAGGATGCCGATGTCGCCGAGGCCAGGAAGCTCCTGGCAGAGGCTGGTTTCCCTGAAGGATTCAGGACCTCGATCCTCAGTAGGCCAGAGGAGACATATCAGAGACGTGGGACTTTCATTCTCTCCGAACTAGGCAAGATTGGTGTCAAGGCTGAGCTCGTGATGAGAGTCACGGCAGCTTTCGATGACGCCCTGGTGCGCGGCGCCTTTGATACCGTGGTACACGGGCCCGCCACGGCTATCGAGGACCCAGATCTCAGGTTCGGTGAGAACTATGTAACGGGCGCCGGCAGGAATTACGGGAAGTACAGCAACCCGAAATTCGACGAGCTTTACCAGAAGCAATCTCGGGAGGTAGATCTAGTTGCGCGCAAGAAACTGGTCCGAGAGATGCTGATGATCCTTCTTGAAGATAATCCAGACATAGCGCTTGCGTGGCACCTCACGCATATTGCCCATGCCTCGCGGGTGGTCAATTACAAAATAGCTTCGTCAGGCCACATAAACAACAAACAACAGGAGGTATGGCTGAACGACTAGCTGAACGATATGAGTTATTGTTGGCGAGGAGGGGCTCGGTGATGGACGAGACCGACATCCAGGATGAATTGCGGGTTTTCTGGCAGCAGCAGGCGGAGATTGCTGTCGCCAACTTTCGCAGAAAGCGCGTGCAGGCTGAATATCTCCCGGACCGTCATGCTGCTCGGGAGAGGATTCTCAGCCTGATACCTCCGGGGGCGTCGATTGGCTGTGGAGACTCGGTAACCATTCAGCAGATAGGGGTCTTACCTCTGCTGATTCAATCCAACAACCACGAAATTCTCAACCCCTTCGACAAACATGAAGATGGCGGCTACAAGGTCCTGGGCGAGGAACGGATAGATTTGGAGCGCCGGGCGATGATGGCGGACGTCTTCCTCTCGGGGGCTAACGCGGTCACGTTGGATGGGAGAGTCGTAGCCACTGACGGCAACGGGAACCGAGTGGCTGCCATGATCTACGGACCCAGGAAGATTATTATCGTGGCAGGCGTCAACAAGCTGGTCCCCGATCTTCAGGGAGCGCTGAACCGCATCCGCCAGATAGCTGCCCCCGCAAACTTCAGGCGCCATGCCGATAAACACCACAGACAAGCATACTATGGGCTTCCGTGCGTTAAGTCGGGGAGATGCGTCGACTGCGCCCACGAGGAACGTGGCTGCAACTATACCATAATCATTGAGGGCGGGCGTATTCCGAGCGCGCAGTATCCTGCCCATCACAGGCAAAGGCACAACATCTTGTTAGTCGGCGAGAGCCTTGGCATCTGAGGTAAATCTCGGTCCGAGTGGAGGCTGGGGGCGTCGCATGTGCAGAAGGGAGCAACATGAATAGGCTGGAAGCATCGGGCGTGTTGCAGCGTAGGATCCGGAAGGATGACACCAGCGAACTTGCCATACCGACCTGGGACTTGGTTGCGGGAGCAATAAAGAGCAATGCTTGGGAGACTGCTCTGGACCTTCTCGATTACACTCGTGATGAATCGCGAAGGAATAGTGATAGCCTCGTCTCCTTCGTCGAGATGGTCCTCACTCACCTGGCGGGTTTTGGCGAAGAGGAGGTTGCAAGGATTTTGATGCAGCGATACAGTCCTCGCGTAGCCGAGTCTTTGTCCGCTGCCAGGACGATAGAAGAGGCTCTTCAGCTTGGCGCTGAGTCGCAGAGGGGGCATCACGCGGATTTTGCAATCAGGGAAGAATCGGACAAGTACGTGGTGACCTTCGACCCCTGTGGGAGTGGGGGCAGGTTGAGAAGGACCAGGAGCGTGGGCGCCACCAGGAAGGCATATCCCTGGTCCTGGGGGAAAGTGGGGGTCCCATACTACTGCTGTCACTGTTGCATCTCCCGGGAGATCCTTCCCATCGAGCTTGTTGGATATCCGAGCAGAGTAGTCCTGATCGGAGAGAGGCCAGAAGATCCTTGCGTCCACCTCTTTTACAAGAGACCAGAGCTAATCCCGATGGAGTATTTTGAGAGAGTGGGCAAGAAGAGGAATTGGCCGGCGACGGCGTGTGGGCTTTCGGATGGAAGGTAGGAAGAGTTGACCGCTGACTACGGAAAGGGTATTGACCACCGAACCAGCGAGAGATAGCAGGCGGTGCGGTCTCACAGACGGAGAGGAGAGTTGCAAGTGGTGAAGCTTATCTTTCCCCGAGCGGACAAATATCGAGAATCGGGGCAATCGAGGGGTCGACAGGTGCTGGATGACCTGGCACACAAGGTTATCGCCTTTATCGACGATGGCCGGCCTAACGCCAATGTGGCGCTGGCAAGCATTAGACAGGAAATGGTGAATACGTTTCACATCCGCCCTGTCGTCATCGAACAAAAGGCCTTTGGGCTGGGGCCTCCTGACCGCCTGCCCTCTGATGTCTTCGAACGGTTGGTAAACGAAGTAGATGCGGTCGTGGTGGGGATAGCCTCCTGAGGCGGCTGCACGGGGCGGAGTGTCCGCCATGTGGCCGAATTTACGGAGCAGGAGATTCCTGCTGTCGTGCTGGCGGCGCCGACGTGGGAGCGCCCGGCTAGGGCGCTTGCCCGCGCCCTCAAGGTAGCGGAAGCCCAGGTTGTCACTCTCCCCCTGGGGGACCTCTTCCCGGACAGCGCCGACGCAGCCAGGCGCATGCGGGAGACGGCCCACGAGGTCGTCCCGCTGATCGTAGCCGCTTTGAAGAAAAGCGATCCTGTCCCGGCGCGGTAGTCGGGCCCATCCGTCGTTCTTACTACCAGATTTTTGATCGTGATTGACATGGGAGGCAGCATGACTTCGGGCAAAGATGTTGAGGTTGCGGATGACATCGAGGCTATTTACGAGTATCTGGACGGAGAGCGGCTTCTCGACGGACTCCCGGTGATTCCGCCTACGGCCGAGAGGGTCGATCGGTTTATCGAGGCGGCGGGCCGTGCGGGAAACGAAGTAATCGGCTACATTGAGCCTCTTGGGGGCGAGGTCACCCTGGAGAAGGTGGCGGCCAATGCCATTATGGCGGGCTGCCGGCCCGAACATATGCCTGTGATCGTGGCCGCCGTAGAGGTCCTTTGCGATACAACACAGCCCCTGCCAGACTGGTTCGCCGAGACGCAAACTACCAGCCACAGTAAGCACATCTTGCTCATGGTCAACGGCCCGATTCGAAAAGCGCTGGGCATAACCTCCGGCGAAGGCGGCACAAATGTGAGTTGGCGCGCTAACGCTACCATCGGGCGCGCTATCCAACTGGTCCTGCTGAATCTTGGCGGATTCCCGGGAGTGACGGAATGGAAGACCTGGGGGTTCTACGTGAACCGGTGCTACTGCATGGCGGAGAATGAGGAGCAGTCGCCCTGGGAGCCTCTCCACGTGGAACACGGTTTCTCGCCCTCAGATAGCACTGTCACGGTGTTATCGGTGGAGCCGCCTCACCATATGGAGCTTGTATGGCCCAGCACTACGCAAGAGCTTCTCCTCGCCTTCGCCCGCTCCATGTCAGCCCCCGCTTTTCGTGACTCGTACGGGGACTTCTATCCCACCCTGGCCGTTGGCCCCGACCAAGCCAACGGAATCGCCGAGTCTGGATTTACCAAGCGGGACGTGAAGCAATTCCTGTTTGAGCACGCCAGGACGCCTTATCACGAGTTTGGACCCAACGCGGTAGCGCGCTTCAAGCCCTACTGGAAAAAGTTCTTTGCCCACGACCCCACGGCGCTAGTGCCCATGGTCGCCCGGCCAGAGGATTTCACGGTCCTTGTCATGGGCGGGCCGGGTCCTCAGTCCCTGCACCTCCCCCATAACAAGATGCCTATTGATCTCTGTATGCGGAAGATCCAGGATCTCAAGTGAGAAGGCGTTTGCTCTCAGTTTTGTCTCTGGATCGCAAACCGCGAGTGCCGTGAGTCCACCCCACTCAACACAAACGGGCCGCGACTGAGTAGCTTCCTCCGAGGCCGGGGGAGATCGTGGTCTGAGTGGACCTTCGTTTGACCCAAGTAGAATGTTAACATGGAAGCCTGGCGTCCCTGGAGCGACTCGAACGCTCGACCTACTGCTTAGAAGGCAGTTGCTCTATCCACTGAGCTACAGGGACGCATTCAGATTCTATCACGGGCCGCCGGAATCGACAAGATTCCGCGCGTCGGCCCATTGGTCAGCGCGTCACCTCCACTCGGTGCAACGTCCACTTCCCTTTCTTCGTGCGCGTTACCTGGCCTATGGCGACATTGCCAACCTTCGCGTCCGTCGTGAAATGCTTCTGCACAAGGCCTCCCAGCGGCCGGGCCAGAAGGATCGCCCCCACAGCAGCCAGGACGACGCTCGGCAATCGCGACACCCGGTTCCTGTTGCCCAAGGCGGCCGCTGCGGACAGGCCGGTCAGTATCCCAGCGACCACAATGTTGGTCCCGCAAAAGGGAGAAACCGCCAGATCCACTTCTCCTTTCTGGAGGAGCGCCAGCCCCTCGATGGCTGACTCCCTCACCATGTCCGTGGGGACGTCACCATATACGTAGAAGCCACCTGGCGTAGAGCCGCCGACCAGGCTAGGGCCCGCGCCAAGGCGACGCAGCAGCACCGCTATGGTGGCATGTTCTATGGCGTGATTTTGTCTCACGGCCCTCAGCAGGTCCAACACGATGTCACTCCCTCTTACGGCTCACATCCGCACCTGTGGCCCCGCTTCATCGGGGCGCGACGAACGATGGGAACGAATTGCTCGCTCAGCGGTTCCAGCCCACGGACCGCCGACAGGTTCTCGCAGTCCCCTATCCCGCGTGCTTCGGTGCGCGGTATGCTA
Source organism: Chloroflexota bacterium (assembly GCA_016190665.1). Classification (GTDB taxonomy): domain Bacteria; phylum Chloroflexota; class Dehalococcoidia; order JACPQD01; family JACPQD01; genus JACPQD01. The sequence goes on along the minus strand of JACPQD010000012.1, from coordinate 62,322 downwards.
ACAACCTGTTTCCGTACCAGCTCATCTCTTGTCAGCAAAGGCGCTCAAGAACCGGGCGACGGAACGATCGTAAGTCCTCTCGATCGCGGGCGGAAAGAAGCAGCCCGGCAGCTCCTTCAACGAACGGTGATAGGAGACGCATTCACAGCATTTGCCTTTCCGGGAACAGGGCTCGTAGGAACAAGGGCATCTCACCAGGTTGGCATCAATTTTGCATTGCGTCATCTTCTCGCTCTCACGTCTTCCTCAGCCTCTCCAACCGCTTCAAAATGGCGTCGCGGTAGACGCGGCGCAGGCTGGCGCCGTGTTTCGCCATCCTCTCCCTGCGGCGCTGCCTCCTCTGCTCTCGGCGCTCTTGCCTGGTCCCAGCCTCCACAGCTCTCCGTCTCCTTCACCGCTAGTCTAGCACCTGACGCCGACTCGGTCAACGTGCTCCTGACGCCATTGGCCGTGTTGAATAAAGCGGTCAAATGCGGTAACATTGAGCGTCACACACTGTGTGATGACTTGAATAGAGGTCAGCTTCGTGACTCAAGAATACGACTACTATGCCATATTGCAAGTGCACCCACGGGCTGAGAAGGAAGTTATCGAGGCCGCGTACCGCCGTCTAGCTACGAAGTATCACCCCGACCGGAACAGCTCGCCTGAGGCGACACGACGGATGAAGGAGATCAATGCCGCCTACGAGGTGCTCAGCGACCCAGAGAAGCGTAGATGGTACGATGCGTCGCGCCGTTTGGGAAGCACGGTCCCGTCTGGCATTCCGGGTTTCCGACCCGGCGTTTCGCCCAGCATGTCGAAAGCTATCAGGATGCTCTTACCTTTCGCCGTCTTCGCCGTCAGCCTCATCATCATGCGGCTTAGTCCCGGCCTGGGGTTGTTCGTACTGCTCGCGCTGCTGGCCTTGTGGACCTACAATTCGGCGGCAAGAAGGCGCCAGTAGCTGCCCGCGCCGCCGGGGAAAGCATCGAAGCCCAAAACCAGGAGGAAATCATGGGGGAACTATCGGGAAAAGTGGCCATAGTGACCGGAGCGGGGCGACTGCGGGGCATCGGTCGCTCGACGGCGCTGGCCCTGGCCAGGGCCGGCGCGGACCTGGTGATTACCGGAACCGGCAGACCGCCTGAGACCTTTCCGGCCGACGAGAAGGCAGTCGGCTGGAGGGACATCGAGAGCGTAGCCGATCAGATAGGCGAGTCAGGCGTCCGCGCCCTGCCCCTGGTCGTTGACATCAGCAAGAGTGATCAAGTGGATGCCATGGTCGAACGAACGTTGGCGGACTTTGGGCGCATCGATATCCTGGTGAATAACGCAGCCTACTCCCGAGGGCCCGACCGCGTACCGGCGGTCGAGATGACGGAGGAAGTCTGGCGCCGGTGCATCGACGTCGACATCAATGGCACCTTCCTTACCTCCAGAGCCGTCGCCAGGGTGCTTATCCGGCAAGCCCAGGGGGGCAGGATAGTGAACATCGCGTCGCTTTCGGGTAAGCGCGCCAGGCCCAACCGCGCCGCCTACGTCACGGCCAAGTTCGGTATAGTGGGCCTGACCCAGGCCCTCGCCTGGGAGTTGGGACCCCACGGCATCAACGTGAACTGCATCTGCCCTGGTACAATAGACACCTCCCGCGTGGACGATCACGGGCGTGGAGAGGAATGGCAGCGTTACATCACGGGCAACTGCGCTCTTCGCAGGGCGGGAAGTCCCGGTGAGATCGCCGGGCTGGCGGTCTTCCTGTGCTCGGCCGCCGCCGATTTCATTGTAGGCCAGTCGATAAATATGGACGGCGGGCAGGTCATGCATTAAAGACGTTGATTGCGCCCTAAGTAAGAAGAACGGGGGCTCGTTTCTGAGCCCCCGTTCTTCTTAGGAGGGTCTATTAGACAGCGCTATTTCGGAAGGAAAAGGGCTGGGAGTTCCCGTAGGACATCCACCACCTCACTCCACGTCCCTTACCTGCGAAAACCCCCAGCCGGTCGGTTGGCCAAGGCATTAACGGCCCTGACACTCAAATTATGACACCCTGCAGAACGCCAGACGTTAGGGATTTGTAAAACCTTCGTAAACTCTGCCCGGCTCCGCGGAGGGAGCAGGATGACCACCGGCCACCAGGCCCCTCCGGTGTAAGCCTATCTAGTCGTCCTCTTCGTCTTCGTCCTCGTCGTCGCCCCGGTCATGGCCTCGCTCGCGGTCAGCCTTCTCGATCTTGACCTTGGTGGCCACGAACTCCCCATTCGGTCTCTTGACTCCCTTTGCTTCAGCCTCGGCCCCAATCACCGGACTTCCCTTGATCCTCGTGCTATGCGTAACGGTGAAGGAGAAGCCACTGATGGTCCAGGTGTTGCCGTTGACGGCCTGAAGTATCCCCTCGACTTCCCAACGTCTTCCGTGCCACTCGACGTCGCCCGCTGGTGGCGTCGGCGGCAGCGGTGGGGTAACAACAGGGGTGGCGGTTGGTGGTACCGGCGTCGGCGTCGCTGTGGGCGCCACAGGCGTGTCGGTAGGCGTCGCCGCGGGCGCCACAGGCGTGTCGGTAGGCGTCGCCGTGGGCGCCACAGGCGTGTCGGTAGGCGTCGCCGTGGGCGGCACCGGTGTGTTGGTGGGCGTCGCCGTGGGGGGCACCGGCGTGTTCGTGGGTGTGACCGTCGGCGGCACCGGCGTGTTAGTAGGCGTCGGAGTTAGACTGGAAAGAACTATCGCCCAGGCGCCCGCGGGGTTAGTGGAATGCGTGGGTATGGCCTCAAAAAGCTGGCCGATGGCTGTCCGCGGGCCACCACCCCCCGGGTTGATGTGGCATACGCCGCAGGCTTGTCCCGTAGCTGCTGCATAATTCGGCACTGCAAGACTTGTACCCGGTTGCCAAAGGAGGGCCACAATTCCCGTGAAGCCCACCATCATGGCGAGAATAATTCCTTTCTTAAGCATTTCGCCTTTTCTTTATCCTCCCTTTCTCTGAATCACAGATATCCCCGCACATTAGAGCCTTTCGAATCTCCCCTCCTCCCACCTCCTCTTTCAGAACTGCGCTAATCGACAGACAATCGTCAATAAGTATATTTTGATGCAAGGTTGAACCACCTGGTGTGGACTGAGGATGTAGCACTCCTCGATATAATAAGCCCTGGGAGACCACATATGTGTTAAATATTCGTAAAAATATTGTTAAGAAGTGGGGTGTTATCGGAGAGGAATACGTTGGGGAATCGTGTTGGAGAAGGCCAACCTCGAGGGACAGTCATGCTCCTCGGCACCGATGATGGCGCCGCAATCTCCCACTTGAGAAGAAGGCTCGAAGGGTGGCGCTTCGCGGGATGTTTAGAGGCCGGGGCCGGCGGCTCGTGTCACCGCACTCTCAATGGAGCGTCCCCGAGCAACATCATTGACAAAAATACCATCACGGGGAGCCCTCCATTCTCAGCCGATGGCCATCCACGGCAGGCAACGTGACTGTGAACTCAGTCCCCACAGTCGGATCGCTGCTCACCTCGATACTGCCGCTGTGAGCCTGTACAACTTCTCGCGCGATGGCCAGGCCGAGGCCTGTCCCTCCCGCGGATGAGGGCGCGTCCACCTGATAGAAACGCTCGAAAACATGGGGGATGTCCTTAGCGGGTATGAAAGACCCAGTGTTGGCCACGGAAACGAACACCCTCTGGGGTTCCTCTTTGCGCTGCGCCTTCGCCAGCAAGGATCGAGGCTCGGCCCCATCTGCGAAAGCCTTCACGGTGATCGATCCACCCTCGGGGGTGTGTCTCAAAGCATTGTCAAGCAGCTCACCGAAGACACTCTCCAGCCAGTGAGCGTTTCCGAGCACCTTAGGAAGCTTCGCCAGTTGTGTCGCAAGAAGGAGGTTCTTTCGACGCGCCCGAAGCTCACAGCGGCCGACGCTGCTTTGAATGACCTCCCTCAGATCAAAAGCGTGTTTCTCCATGGAAATCTCACCGGCCTCGATCTTAGAAAGGCGCAGCAGATCGTCCACCAGTACACGCATGCGGTTCGCTTCCTCGTTGATGATGCGCCCCGACTGCGCGTACTCCGCGGGCTGGGTGATTGCCCCATCCACCATTGCCTGGGAGAAACCCTGGATCGAGGTAAGAGGAGTCCTCAGCTCATGAGATACGTTCGCCAGGAAGTCGCGCAGCATCTTGTGGCTCCGTTTCACCTCGCCGCTCATGAAATTGAACGTCGTCGCCAGGCGACCGATCTCATCCTCGCCGCCTACATCGATTACCTGGCCGTACTTACCCTGCGCCATTTCCTGAGAGGCTCGGGTGAGCTTTCCCAGAGGCCCCGAGATGGATTGGGAAAGAATAATGGCCACGAACGCAGATATGACCATTGAAATGAGCGCCGAGATCGCCAGTGTGGGCACAAGCTCCAGCCACGCGCCAGCGAAGTTGCTTTCCGGCACCACCAGGATAGCGGTGAAAGACGCCACGTCAGGATCTCGATTGCTAACCAAATCCCAAAAACGAACGCTGGTAACCATGAACAAGTCTTGACCCTTCACGTGTTGAACACGCCACAGCTCATTGTTACGCCGCTCCCAGACAACCTCGGTAGGCACTTGAACGCGTTCCCCTACAAACCCGCTGCTGGTGTCCTCTATCACCTGGCCTTCGAGATCGACGAGGAGTATACGTATGTCCAGGATCGGGATGTTGGCTGCCGCTGCCGACTCCCGAATGGAGTCCACTATCTCCAGAGGAGGCATGCCTCTGCCGGCCAATGTGCCCACCCTCACCGAAATAGGCGCCAGATATCGCGACACCCTTTCCTTGGCAAGTTGAGTGTGATAGTCACGCAAGAGATAAACGAACGCCGTGGCGGCGGACAAGAGCGCGATAAAGATGATCAACACGAAGAAAGCCAGCAGCCTGCTTCGAAGACTCATGGTTCTGCCACCCCCTTGTGCATTCACTTCACGCGGTCGTTAGCCAGCCACGATAAGCTTGTAACCCACGCTTCTCACCGTCTGAATCTCAGCAGAGCTGCCGGCTATCTTCTCACGAAGCGAGGCAACATGCACGTCGATAGTGCGAGTGTCCCCGTAGAAATTGTAGCCCCAGACCGTCTCCAGCAACTTCTCCCGCTCCAGGACCTCCCCGCTGCTCTTAGCCAGAGCCGACAGCAGGTCAAACTCCTTCGCCCTCAGCTCGACAGGCTTACCACGCACATAGACTGACCTCCCGGCCAAGTCGATGCGCAGATCGCCTACGTTGAGGACCTTCTGCGGCTGTTGGGCGCCATTGTAGCGGCGCAAGACCGCCCGTACCCTGGCAACCAACTCCCTGGGGTTAAAGGGCTTGGTTATGTAATCGTCGGCCCCCAACTCCAGCCCGGCTATCTTGTCAACCTCTTCGTCACGCGCGCTCAAGATGATTACCGGGATATCACTCACCTTGCGCAAGGACCGGCAAAATTCCCAGCCGTCCATTTCCGGCATCATCAAATCAAGAACGATGAGGTCAGGACGGCGCGACTTGACCTTTTCGAGGGCTTCCTTGCCATTGTAGGCAGTCTCCACTTTGAACCCCTCGCGAGCCAGATAAAGCTTAGCCAGCTCAGTTATGTTCTTCTCATCATCCACGATGAGTATGCCAGCATCCATGATCTCTTCCTCAGCTCCACGGAACGCGGTGCCCGGCACCGCCAGTCTAAACTGCTACTCTCATTGATTGCACAACAAGTTGGACTAGTCAACCTGCTCGAGTTACCAGTCCCGGACCAGATACGCACAACAAGATAGCTCGAAGCGCGGTTACGGGCAGGAATCATTTGGGAAGAAGGGCGTCGTCTGGTGGTGGCCTAGAGGTCCCAGACGCTGGAAAGCTGCCGGAAATCCATCATTCCGCTCTCGGCGATGTTATCCACCTCAAACCCCGCCTCCACAGCCGCGGCAACGGGGTTTAGACCGCCGAGGAGAACAAGACCAACCCGGTTCAATCCTATCGCGATCTGGCACACAGGTTCGCTAGTGTTGCCCAGAACATAGGTCCCCCCGATGCCAGCGCTCTTCAGCCTTTCCACCACCTCTTCGACGATCAGCCTTGACGGCGCCGGGATTTCCCTGAAGTTCGCCAGTATCTTGCCGCTGCCCGTCCTCGCAGCTTCCCTGACGCTCGTCATCTTAGCGCGAACATACTGCTCGGAGGGATCGAGGGACGTGCCGCTGTAGTTGATGATAGCTACAAAACGCCGGGGCTGCGAGTTCCTTATTTCGAGCACACCGCCGAACCTTGACTCAATGGGCACGCCGGCCTTGAGCAACACCCCGTTTATGGTCACGCTGCACACCGAGGCAAAGCCCACATTGCCCCGCGGTATCACGACGTCCCCTAGCTTCTCTCCACCCGAAGCCACGGACACAAGGTCGCTGACGCACAGTCCAGCCCTGAAAACCTCTTTCATAGGCTCAAGCGCCTCCCTGAACCTGTTCTCAGGGAAAATAGATGTGTTGATGGCGACCTGTCCGGTGCGCGACACAGGGTTGAAGCTGGTACGAAAAGCCAGGAGCTCCAGTCGCTCCTGGATGAAGCCCACCTGGTCCGGCGCCAGCGCCAGCCGCAGTTCCTCGAGCCCCGCGGGGGTGATCATTCTCCCGTCGTGGCCCATCGGTTGCGTGTAGCCGCGTTCATCGGTTATCCTCAGGTGGTACCTGATCGCCCTCTCGCTCAGCAAAACGCCATATCGCTCCAGCTCTCTGGCAATAGTGATCGAGCCCAGAGGTTCAGACGATTCGCTCAGTGCCTTGAGTATGGTTATGATCTTCCTCTCAGTATCAGGGCCAACTCCCTGCGCCATGCGCACCTCTTTCAGCGGCTTGAGGCGAATTCCCGCCATTATATCAACCTCGCCGGTGGGCAAGATAGCCAGGTCAAGGCGTTGGTCATTGCCCTCTCAGGTTGTCGATTCTCTAAACCAATTTGTGATGGGCAGCCTTCTATCCCTTCCAAAGGCCCGCGGAGTTATCTTCACGCCGGGCGGCGCCTGGCGCCGCTTGTATTCGCTGAAATCCACCAGCCGGGCCGCCTGCTGGACCACCCTTTCGTCGATCCCCATCGCCATGATCTGCTCGATGCTCTTATCTTGCTCAACGTAGGCCGTCAGGACCGTATCCAGAGTTTCGTAGGGCGGCAGGCTGTCCGTATCTTTCTGCTCCGGCCTCAACTCCGCCGAAGGCGGCTTCTCCAGCACAGACGCGGGTATCACGTCCTTCCCGGCCAGTGAGTTCCGATACCGGGCAAGCCTGTATACCAGCGTTTTTGGCACATCCTTGATTACGGCAAACCCGCCTGCCATATCCCCGTAGAGAGTCGTGTAACCGGTGGCGTACTCGCTCTTGTTGCCGGTCGTGAGGACGAGCCAGCCAAACTTGTTGGAGAGCGCCATCAGCAGGTTACCCCGTATGCGGGCCTGGATATTCTCCTCGGCCACGTTAGGGGAGGCGCCTTCGAACGGCTCCGCCAGCATCTGTAAATAGGCTTCGAAGGCGGGCTCGATAGGGATCCTTATCAGCCTGATGCCCAGGTTGGCCGCCAATGCCTCCGCATCGGAAATGCTGCCTGGAGAGGAATACCTCGAGGGCATGGAAACGCCGATCACATTCGAAGCGCCGAGGGCGTCTACGGCGATCACCGCCACCAGGCTCGAGTCCACGCCCCCGGACAGTCCGATGACGACTTTCTGCTTCCCGTTCTTGCCTAGATAGTCGCCGGTGCCCAGAAGAAGCGCATCGTAGATCTCTCCGACCGGGTTGCGGGCGCCCAGGTCCCTCTCCGGAAGTGGTGGCTTGAAGACGTCGACAGCTGCCTCAGACACCATCACTCTCGTAGCGCAAGACCGCTGGTCATCACCCATCAGGCTGGCCTTGCGCCAGCGGGGATCGTGCAGCCGCGTCCGAAAGACAGCTTCCACGTCGAGGTCGGCCACCAGGAGGTCCTCTTCGAACTGTTTCCCCCGAGCAATCAGGCGGCCCCCTTCGTCGAAGAGCATGCTATTGCCGGCGAACACCAACTCGTCCTGGCCGCCCACGAGATTGTTGTGGGCGACGATGGCCACATTGTCCGCCGCCCTCGTGCCGAGCATCCTCTCCATGAAATCGCCTTTGCCCGCGTGATACGGAGACGCGCTGATGTTGACGATCACCTCAGCCCCGGCATAGGCCTGGACGGTGGCGGGCCCTGCCTCGTACCAGACGTCTTCACATATGTTTATGCCCACCCCCACGCCACAGATTATGTAAACAGGGCACTCCTTGCCCGACTGGAAATAGCGGTCCTCGTCGAACACCCCGTAGTTAGGCAAGTACACCTTATGGTAGACGCTGACCAGCTTCCCATCGTGAATTAATGCCGCCGCGTTGTAAATGTCCTTGTCGGCATCGACAAATCCGACCGCGACGGTGAGTCCGGAAGAGCCCTCTACAACCTCGTCGAGAGCTCTAAGGTTCGCCTCTATGAATTGGGGTTTGAGTAAGAGGTCCTCGGGGGGATATCCGCAAATGGCCAGCTCCGGAAAAGTCAGGAGATCGACCCCCAGAGAACGAGCACCGTCGGCGGCTTTCAGGATCTTGGCCACATTGCCCTGAAAATCGCCGACGGTGGTATTGATTTGAGCCATGCCGAGCCGCAGCCTGCGCATGCCTGCCTTCGCCCGGACTATGTCAGGCGAGGCCCCCGCCTACAAGATCGGAAGGTATCGTTTTATCTCGTATTCGGTCACCTGAGTCCGGTACTGGTCCCATTCAATCTTCTTGTTTTCGATGAAGTTGTAGAAAACGTGATCGCCGAGCGCTTTTCGAACTAGCTCACTTTTCGCGGTCAATTGGACCGCCTCCCATAGGCTGGCAGGCAAGCTCCCTATGCCCCGCTTCTGCCTCTCCTCTTCGGTCATCTTGTACACGTTCTCGGTCGCCGGCTCGGGAACCTCATACTGCTTTTCGATCCCCTCCAGACCCGCGGCCAGCATCACGCTGAAGGCGAAGTAGGGATTGCAGGCCGGGTCTGGAGACCGATATTCAATCCTGGTGGCATTCTCCTTGCCCGGCTTGTACTCGGGAACCCTGATCAAGTCGGAGCGGTTCCTTAGCGCCCAAGACAGGTAAACGGGAGCTTCATAGCCGGGAACCAGCCTCTTGTAAGAGTTGACCCACTGGCTCGTGATGGACGTGATTTCGGGGCCATGCTTCAGCAGCCCGGCGATAAAGTGCTTCGCCTCTTTTGAGAGATGGTATTTATCGTTCTTGTCGAAGAAAGCGTTCTTATCGCCCCTGAACAGCGACTGGTGCACGTGCATCCCGCTGCCGTTGATGCCAAAAACGGGCTTTGGCATGAACGTAGCATAGACCCCATTCTTCAACGCGATCTCCTTGACCACCAGGCGATAAGTCATGACATTATCGGCCATGGTCAAGGCATCGGTATATCTCATGTCTATTTCGTGCTGGCTGCTGGCGACCTCATGGTGTGAGTACTCGACGCCAATGCCCATATCCTCCAGGGTGAGGACCGTTTCTCTTCTCCAATCCGTCGCCGCATCCAGCGGAGTCAGATCAAAGTAGCCGCCCTCGTCCAGGGTCTGCGTTCCCTTGGAGTCCTGAAAGTAGAAGTACTCAAGCTCTGGGCCGACATAATAAGTGTAACCCAAGTCTGCCGCCCGCTTCAAGTTCTTCTTCAAGACGTACCTGGGATCGCCCTCGAAGGGGTCGCCCCCTGGCCTCTTGATATCACAGAACATCCTGGCGACGGCATGGTGCTCGCGCGGCCGCCAGGGTAGAAGCACGAAGGTATCAGGGTCGGGCAGGGCCATCATGTCGCTCTCGTCGATGCGGGCGAAACCCTCGATGGACGAGCCGTCGAAACCCATCCCCTCTTCCAGCGCACCCTCAAGCTCCTCCACGGTGATGGCGAAGCTCTTCAAGATACCCAGGATATCGGTAAACCATAACCGGATAAACTTGACGTCATGCTCCTTGGCCATCTTGAGTACGTACTGCTTGCTTTCCTCACGGCTTCTCTTTGCCACGTTCTTCCCTCCGTTCCTTTCCTTAAAGTATACACTTAAATGGCGTTATCGCCATCCTCGCCAGTTCTAACCCGGATGGCATCTTCAACGGGAAGGATGAATACCTTGCCATCACCCCTCTCACCCGTTCTGGCGCCTCTCACGATAGCGTTCACTGCCTTGCCGACGTCCTCTTCGAGGACCACAACCTCAATCTTCACCTTGGGCAGCAGCTCCACTTTGTAGTCGCCTGCCCGCCACTGCAAAGTAATGCCCGCCTCACGCCCGCGGCCAACCGCGTCGGTCACCGTCATTCCGAAGACGCCCATCTCGGCCAGAGCGGCTCTCACCCGATCCAGTCTTTCCGGCCTGATAATCGCTTCCAGCTTCTTCATTGAAAATTCGCCTCCGCAGCCCTCGTCCGCTATTGGGTCCTATCGGTCCTCTGCCATCAGGCTGCACAGCATCCTGAATCCATTATAACCGGCAATCAATTTCAATAGACTACCATATTGATGTTACAAATATGTTACAAAATCGGGAATCGAAGGAAATTCTTCCAGGGGCCGAGAATCCCCCCTCTCCAAAAGAGGAGACATCAAATATATGCATGTCTTGCGCGCAACTTCACTCGTAAGGTCTTAAAGCACGCTGCCCCCGAAAGCGCGCTCGCCGTGCTGAGATATGTCGAGCCCCACCGTCTCTTCGTCGCCCTTGACTCTCAGTCCGACCACTATGTCCACCACTTTGCCGAGCACCCAGGTCGCCCCGAAGGCATAGGCGCTGACCGCCACAACTCCGACGAACTGCTTCACAAGTTGCGCGCCGTTCCCCAGCAACACCCCATCGGCGCCAGCCGAGTTAACGGCGGCAGTCGCGAAGAGGCCGACAGCCAGGGTCCCCCATATTCCGCCTACACCGTGGCACGCCCACACGTCCAGGGACTCGTCGACGAGGCGTCCCCGTGTCCTCACCAGCATGGCGTAGTAGGAAAGGATCGCCGCGACGACACCTATAGGGATGCCAGCGATGGGATCGACGAAACCAGCAGCCGGCGTCACGGCCGCCAGCCCCACCACCGCTCCGGTGGCGACGCCAAGCGCCGACGGACGCCGATAAAGCCAGCCGAGAAACATCCAGGTTAGCCCTGCCGCCGCCCCAGAAGTATTGGTGGCCACGAAGGCGCTGGCCGCCAGCCCATCCCCTTTAAGGGCGCTCCCGGCATTGAAGCCGAACCATCCAAACCAGAGCAAGCCCGCGCCCAGCAGCACCATCGGAATGCTGTGAGGCTCCATGGGCTCCCCATCCCTGAATCCTTTGCGCGGGCCCAGAAGGATTGCCAGGGCCAGCGCCGACATACCCGCGTTTACGTGGACGACGATCCCACCGGCGAAATCCAAAACCCCGAGTCCGGCCAGCCAACCACCGTTCCCCCACACCCAGTGCGTCACTGGCGCGTATACCACAGTGAACCAGAGCACGGCAAGAACGATGAAGGCGCCGAACTTCATGCGCTCCACCACACCCCCCGTCCACAGCGCCACCGTGATGATGGCGAACATGGCTTGGAACGCCATAAAGGCCAGATGAGGGACAGTGGTGGCATACACATCAGAAGGTCCCTGTCCCACGCCCTTGAGCCCTAACCAGTCCAGGCCCCCGACGATCCCCCCGACATCCGGCCCGAACCCAAGGCTGTAGCCGTAGACCACCCAGAGAACACTGACCAGTCCCAGCAAGGCGAAGCTCATCATGAAAGTGGACAAGACGTTCTTGCGTCTCACCATGCCCCCGTAGAACAGGGCCAGACCGGGCGTCATGAGCATCACCAGCGCTGACGAAATCAGGATCCAAACCGTATCGGCGCCATTCATCCAATCCCCCTCTTTTTTGCATACACCAACCTATGTCCTGAGCATACGCGCAAAACATGCTAACTATGCTAGAGGAGGATTGTTTCGGCCTTGTTACAACTATATTACGTTTGTGTTACACGACACGGCTGATCCCGAATTCCTATAGTCTTGCCCCCTTTATGATAGTATGCCTCCGAACGCTCTCTCACCGTGTTGAGAGATGTCCAGGCCCACTACCTCCTCGTCCTCTTTGACTCTCAGCCCGACGACAACGTCCACTATCTTTCCCAGGACCCAGGTAGTCACGAAAGCATAGCCGGCCACAGCCAGGACGGCGATAAGCTGCTTGCCGAACTGCACGGCATTGCCGAGCAGTAGACCGTCGGCGCCGGCCGAGTTAACGGCAGCAGTGGCGAAGATGCCCGTCGCCAGAGCGCCCCAAAAGCCGCCCACTCCGTGGCAGGCCCAAACGTCCAGGGACTCGTCAACGCGCTTGCCCCGGGACCGCAGCAGCATCGCGTAATAAGAGAGTATGGCCGCCACGGCGCCTATCGGGATACCAGCTATGGGGTCCACGAAGCCGGCGGCCGGGGTGATCGCCACCAGGCCCACGACGGCGCCTGTGGCAACTCCAAGGGCGGAGGGGCGCCGGTAAAGCCAGGCCAGGAACATCCAGGTGAGGCCAGCGGCCGCGGCAGCCGTGTTGGTGGCTACGAAGGCGCTCGCAGCCAGGCCGCCTGAGGTCAGAGCGCTTCCCGCGTTGAAGCCAAACCAGCCAAACCACAGGAGGCCAGCGCCCAAAACGACCATGGGAATGCTATGGGGCTCCATGGGCTCGCCGTCCCTGTAGCCCTTGCGCGGTCCCAGCAGGAACGCCAGGGCCAGAGCGGAGACGCCGGCATTCACGTGGACGACGGTGCCACCCGCGAAATCAAGCGCCCCCAGCTTGGCCAACCAGCCATCGCTGCCCCAAACCCAGTGGGCCACCGGGGCGTACACGACGGTGAACCACAGGACGGCCAGCAACAGGAATGCCCCGAACTTCATGCGTTCCACTACGCCTCCCGTCCAAAGGGCGACGGTTATGATGGCGAACATCGCCTGGAAGATCATGAAAGCCAGATGGGGAACGGTCGTTGCGTAAGTGGCGGAAGGCTCCTGGCCTACGCCTCGCAGTCCTATCCAGTCCAGATTCCCGATCACTCCTCCCAGGTCGGGGCCGAAGCCGAGGCTGTACCCGTAAAGGACCCACAAAACGCTGACCACACCGAGGAGAACGAAGCTCATCATTATGGTGGAGAGCACGTTCTTGCGCCTCACCATCCCCCCATAGAAGAGCGCCAGCCCCGGCGTCATCAGCATTACCAGGGCTGATGACAACAACAGCCAACCAGTATCAGCGGCGTTCAATTGAAAATCCCCCTTTCCTATGTTTCTCGCGCCTGAGGAACATAATAAAGCGGGATTGTTTCGGCCAGATTATATCCAGATTACGGTCATGTTACGAAAGGGGAGGGAAAAGCGAAGGAGAAAGGAGAAGGGAGGAAGGAAAAAGCGGGAGGGGGGAGGCCCACCCTACTCCCTACTCCGTACTCCCTTCTCCCTCATCCCTCATCTTTATATTCAGATTACCGATATGACACCATGCACGCGTAGTATGCTTGGAGGCATTTACTCCTCATAGTCCAGTGGCGGTTTTCTAGCTGGCGATCATGCCTGCAAATGCAGTCGAGCGCTCCACCGGATGCTCACTCAGTGAGAGCGGCGTCGTGACGGTCGCGGCGCTCTCGCGGGCCGGTAGACAACCACCGGAGTGAGAGAAGGCGAAAACCACACGATCAGCACAATGTAACAGTTTCGTAACTTTTCAGCGCCCTATTTTTGATAACTACAACACACGTCTGGGTGTATGCTCATTACATAGGTATGGCAAAGGCGTGGCTATGTGATGACGGCAACCAATCTGTCAGAAGACGATACATGCTGTATGGCGCCATGCCGTTTATGAGACTCGCAGTTCGAGACGCGAATTGCACGTTGGGATGTCGTCACCTCCGGGCACAAGTGGCCACATCCATCGGTAAGGCGGCCGCGGGCTGGCTCAGAAGCATGCAGAGAGGCGCTTGAGCCCGGAATTCTGCGTTCGAAAGGAGGGACCGAAAGTTGGGTGAAGAGCAGAAAGGCGATTCCAGGCGTGAGCTCCTGAGGAAAGTCCTTACGCTGGGGCCGGTGGCGGCAGTGGCGGCGGCGATCGGCCTCCACGGCACGGCTAAGGAGGCCTCGGCGGTGGATGGCGACTTCGACAACCTTCACGTTGTCAGCAAATGGAGGCGACAAGTGGCCAGGACCATTAGTCTGGACAGCGTGCAGCCCACTCAGATCATCATCACCAAAGACCCTTCGGGCAAGACCCTCGTTCAAGCGACATATCGCGTGAAGGCTGGGACCGAGGTGATAAAGACGGTGCCCGACCGATTTCTGGCGTCTTCGGCGCCAGCGATCCCTACGGCGCCACACCCTGCCGATCTGCTGAGCAGCAGCGAACTGGCTGCCGCCACGAGCGCCTGGGATGCAGTGATGACGGCTTTGGAACGCGTGGAGTTGGCATAGCACAAAGGACCATCACGGATTTCTGATTTTGCATTTTTGATTTGTGATTTGGGACCGCCAATCAGTCAAAAATCAGCAATCAGCAATCAAGAATCACTGGTCGTTTACGGCAATTTGGCTTCGGCTGCGCCGAGTCAGGGGGGGGCAACATCACCCGGTTCGACGACGGGGCGGGCGGCATCCATGACTACGCCTACGACGACCTCGACCGGCTGCTTACGCGTCGGACGCTCGGCGCCGTCCAGGAGACCTTCGCCTACAACCAGATCGGCAACATCACCAGCAGCCTGACGGGAGGCGCCTACACGTACGACCAACCAAGAAACATGCCGTGATCACCCTGTCCCTGGGAGGCACCTTTGCCTACGACGCCAACGGAAACATGACCACGAGAAACGTTGGCGCAGGGCCAATGTACTTCAAGTACGACGCGGAGAACCGGCTGGTGAAGGCGTCGACCGATTCCGGGGGCACGCAGTACGTCGCCCGTTTCGCCTGCGACGGCGACGGGAAGCGCGTAAAGCGCGTGGATAGCTATGGCACCATCCACTACGTCGGTCCCCATTACGAGCGCAACGTGGGCAACGGGCAAGACACCGCCGAGGTCGTACTATTATGCTCAGCTTGGGCCCTTCCGACGGCTCATCGCCATGCGGAAGGGCGCTACCCTGTATTACGTCCACACCGATCACCTGGGCGGCACCAACAGCGTCAGCGATGCTTCGGGCGCCTGGGTAGGAAACGTGCTGTACCAGTGCTTCGGCGAGACGAGGCTGGAAAGCGGGACGATTCCCATCGACAAGAAGTTCACCGGCCAGACGCTGGATGCAAGCACCGGGCTTTACTCCTACGGGGCCCGGTACTATGATTCCCACATGGGGAGGTTTATCCAGGCGGACGCAATCGTGCCGCAGCCGGGGAACCCGCAGAGCCTGAACCGTTACAGTTATACCCTGAACAACCCACTGAAGTACATCGATCCGAGTGGGAACTTTGTCCTGTTCGTCGGCGGCTTCGGGGTTGAGGGGAACGACCCAGCGGAGAATATGGGGACGTGGGGTTTCCTCATCGGGCAGATGGGCCTGCAGCCGGGCGCATACGGCTTCTTCGACTGGACCGAAGGCTCTATCTCGCCGGCGCCATCTTTCACCCGAGCAGTGGCTGAGGCGGCTGGGGATCTCGCGAGGCAGATTGCCGGACAGACCGACATCACCCTCGTAGGGCACAGCAAAGGGGGGGCGTTGGTGACGGAATACCTGGCCCAGGTGGCCGAGGGGAGGTTGAGCGCCAATACGCAGGTGAGAGGTGGGTACGCCATTGATGCGCCGCTGGACCCCGTGGATGTAGAGGTGGTGGGAGGACAGCGCATCGTGGACCCCGAATTCCGGCCATTAGACGACCGTTATGCGGATCTGCCCGGTCGCCTGGCGATGCGGGGCCTTGCGGTGAACATGGCGAGCTTCGATAACCCACTGGATTTCGCCGTCACAACGCACGCGCCCATCCCGGGCATTCCATACTTCTCATGGGCGGTGGAGCCGTCAACGGACCTCCCACCTTGGTCGTTACCATATCAACGGTTAGCTCACGGCCTGCTGCTCACGGACCCTAGGGTGGCGGCCTATCCGGCCGGTTCTCCATGAAAGGGGGAAGCGACGTGAGTCTTTCGTCTTTGCTTCGCCTGAAGATTGTTGCCGTAGCAGTGGGGCTGTTTTCGGCTTCCGCTGTCGGCGTGTTGTGGCTGCTGACGTGGTACGTAACGGCATTATACCTATCGTGGGTTTTCTGGAAGCGGCCTGTTGCGGAATACTTGGAACCTTCTGCTGTTATCCCCTTGCCGTACCTGCCTTTCTTGGCCAGAAGCGTAGTGTTAAGGCTGACAAACGATACCAGAGCGGCGGGGACAGCTCTCTGGATTGGAATTGCACTTGCAGCCATCGCAAGCTACTCGTTGTTGGTAGCCCGGTACGTGTCGGGTAGCACGCCTTAAGGTAGGTTGTTTACTGATAGCAGGCCATGGTAACGCCCGCCTTGTCGAAATCCAGCGTTGTCTCGATTGGCCTGAGTCTAGCTCTGACTTCGATTGCCGGGGGTGCCTGGTTCTGGGCTTGGATACTCATGTGGGTATTCGCGGGGTGGATTTTCTGGGCCAATTGGGTTGGCGTCTACCTGTTCCTGGTGCCGGGAGCGATCTTCCCCTTACTCTACGCACCGTTCCTGGCAAGAGCGATTGCCATCCGACTGTCAGGTGATAAGGGCGCTGGCAGGGTTGCCTTCATTGTCGCAATGGTGGAATCTGTCGCTGGAGCCTGGTGGGCCTTCTTGTGGCTTCTTTCGGGATGGGGGCCCTAAAGTGTAGGCCCGGGGGTACCTTGTGGAGGCATATAGCAGGCCATGATAACGTCCGCCTTGTGGAAATCCAGTGTTGTCTCGATTGGCCTGAGTCTAGCTCTGACTGCGATTGCCGAGGCTGCCTGGTTCTGGGGTTGGCTACAGATGATGGCAATCGTCCTGCCGGTTTCCTGGCCCTACTGGGCCGGCGTCGGCCGATTCCTGTTACCGACAGCGATCTTCCCCTTACTGTACGCGCCGTTGCTGGCAAGAGCCATTGCCATCCGACTGTCCGCAAATAACCGTGCTGGCAGGATTGCATTCATTCTCGCAGTGGCGGGTACTATCCCCGGAAGCTGGTGGGCTTTCTTGTGGCTTCTGTCGGGATGGTTGCCGAGACGCCTGTGAGTGGGGGAACATCTAACGGCAAAGGCGCGGAGGCCGGCGAGTCTTTCTGGGGGTTTCCGTCTCTGCGCCCTCTGCGTCTCTGCGGTGAAAACCTTGAAGGAAGCAGGTATGTCCGGTAGGGGGTTGGCCAAGCAGGTCGCGGGCAAGACTGAGCGTATTTAACCCCCGCCCGCCTTGAACTTGTACCCGATGTTTCTCACCGTCTCGATGAAGGAGAGGTCCTGTTCCTCGATCTTGCTTCTGAGCCGTCGGATGTGCACATCCACCGTTCGATCGCCGCCGTAGTAGTCATAGCCCCAGATGCGATTCAGCAGCGCCTGCCGGGTGAGCACCTTTCCTTTGTGGCTTGCCAGCAATCGGAGGAGCTCATACTCCTTGAAGGTGAGGACAACCGGCCTTCCCTTGACGAAGACTTCGCACTTGGCGACGTCGATGACGAGGTCGCCGTACTTCATGACCTCGCCCTCGGAAAGGCCGCTCGTCCTCCACAGGATGCGCCTGATCCTCAGCGCCACCTCGGCGGCGTCCCAAGGCTCAGCGACGAAGTCGTCGATGTCCAGAGTGGAGTCCAGGGAGGAGAGGGTATCTCGGGGCAGGACAGCCATAATGGGCACGCGGCCCTCTTGCTTGATCCTTTGGGTAAGGCGTCCGAGGTCCCGGGGACTGGGGAGCGCCACCAGAATGAGGTCGGGAGGCCCATCGCCCGATCGCGCGGCCGCCTCTTCGATGTCCGGGGCAACGGTGCAGGCGAAACCGGCGTCGACAAGCTGTGAGCTCAGCGCGCTCGCCTTGTCCTTCCCGCCAGCTATGATCAGCAGTCTAATCAAGCTGTCCGCCTACCTTCGACTGGTGCAACTTGAACGCAGGGTATCCATACGCAGACCTCCGAGGTCTTCGAGACCTCGGAGGTCTTTCGAAGACGCTCCTCTACGCGCTCGCCCAAGACCCACGAGGATAGGTCGAAGGAGTGGGTAACGCGAGCTTTACGACCCGCTGAGCACGGCGGCCTTTCGGCTTCCGCGCAGCCCCAGGCTGGCCTCGTCATCATTCAACTTGGCGAGCACCTTCAGACGCACCGCCCGCACCTTGCGGTAGACCTCCGCCGGAGCACGGCGGACGCCGCCCACGGTCAACAGATCCTTCTCCACGGAGATGCCGAAGAGACGCTCATTCTCCTGCAAGAAGGGCAAGATCAGCTCCCAATCCCTGGCCTCCAGCGATGCAAATTCGCCGCCGTTCAGCTGCTGCGCCACAACTTTTCGATGAGGGTCCCGGATGTAGATGGCGCCGCCGGAGGCCAAGGAGAAGAGGTTCGCCCCCGCGTAAGGGTACTCCTGCTCGTGGATGCTTCCGTCGTCTTCGACGCGCAGCCCGTTCAGCACCACGAAGCCGCCCCCATTGAGCGGGTCGCCGGCCATGAACGACTCTGCCAGAAAGTCCAGGCAGGTGCCGTTGATGACGACCTTCGGGCGCCCTCCGGCGTTGATGAGGGGCCTCCCGGCGGCATTGCCCAGGACATACGCTTCCCCGCCCTTGGCGCCGTACATGAAGGTCTGTCCCACATCGCCATAGACGACAAGCTTGCCCGCTTTCATGATCTGAGCCAGTTGGTCCTGAGCGGCGCCGTGCACCTGGATCTCCATTCCATCCAGTCCCGAAGCCAGGTAGTCGCCGCTACTCCCATAAACGTCTATGCGCACACCCGATGAATCCGGCCCAAAGCCGCAGCCGATGAAACGCTGACCGCGCAAGTCATAGACGATGAACCTCCGCCAGCCAAGGCCATAGGCTCTTCTCAAGAGGCTGGCCACGTCATCGTCGCCCTCGGGGGGAAATCCCAGGCTATCGACCACGAGGGCCTGATTGGAACTGGACGGCGAGGCGAGGTCTTGTCGCGTATCCCAGCAAATCCTGACCCTTGGCGCCAAGAGCCCGGCGCCCACGCCGGAGCAGGCGGTCAGGCCCCCAGTGCTAGCCTCCCGTGCCAGAGCGAGGACATCGCTCCGTCTCTTGCCACCGGTAGCATAGCGCCTATCGTTCAACAAGGTGAGCGTCTCCAAGACAGAAGCGCCAAGGGGATCGATCTCGGGGATCGACTTCGCCAGTTCGCTCAGAAACCATCGCACCTGAGGGAAATCCAGCCCCTGGATTCCTTCCACAGCCAGGCTGAAAGCGAACGCGACATTACCGGCTGCGCACGCCCGAAGCACGCTTTCCACAGCCTCCACTGCCTTCGCTGAAGAGCTGCCAGGCGCATCGAGCCGCACCCTCCGGCCCGCTGGCAGCTCGACCGGCTTGCCGAACTTGTCAGCGCAAGTCAGACGCATGCCGCCGTCCTGAGCGGTCAGGGTGAAGGAGAAAGCTCCGCCGTCGGTGCTGCTCCCCCCCCGGGCGTTCCAGTAGCGGTCAGCGATAGGCGAGAACCTCGCGTCCTCCGCCGCCAACGTGTGGAGCGTGGCATCGATGGCTTGCTTCTCTGAAGCCACAAGGCCGATGGAAACTTCGCCTTGCGACAGGGCAAAGACCTGCGGCCGCAGCATAGCCGTGTCAGTGATGCCCAAGAGCTGCATTGAATCCCTGTCGGGCTCGCTACGGGCGATGATAAAGAACCAGGGGCCATCCGGAGAGCTGTGCACGTGATGGGACTGGATGTGACGGTACACTTCCTGTTTGTGCGCCGGGAGACGGTCGAAATCCAGCTCGGTGGTAGGGGCCAGAGCTTCGATAACGCATTCCAGCGGATAGCCGTACACTCGGTAGAGCAGGTCGAAGAGCAGCACCGAGACCTCGGTATCCGTAAGGAACTGTGAGTACACGTTACGCTGGCGCAGGTACTCGCACACGCCATGATAGTTCGCGAAGTCGCCGTTATGCACCAGAGCCTCGTTCAGTCCGATGAAAGGATGAGCGCCGGCGGGATGCCAGACCCGCCCCTTGGTAGGATAGCGTTGATGAGCGATCCAGATATGGGCCTTAAAGTCCTCCAGCCGGTAATACTGCGCCACCTGTTCAGCGTAGCCCACAATTTTCAGAATCATCAGATCGCGTCCGTGCGAGAGGACAAAAGCTCGTTTTTCGCCCAGTGAGGCGTAGAACGTCTGGTTCAGCCGGAAAGAGTTGCGATAGATGAACTCATCTTCCGCCTGTCGCAGAGCAAACTCCCCCAGCCCGTTTTCCTCGATGAATCTCTCCAGGACAGCCGCCCTCACGCGCACAAAGTAGCGCGCCAAGTCGGGGGGACGAATCTCCAGGCCGGGGACCTCTCGATAGTCGTCTACCGTGGGCACCAGCCCCGCCTGGTGCACCTCCAGGTTTGTATTGATGAACTGGTCCTCTACCTCCGACCGGGCGCTGGGATCGAGCAACGCTATCTGCAGCAGGTAGTCATCGTCCAGCAATTGTCGGGAGACGCCCAACTGCTCCGGGACCATGCCCACAGCCGCGATCCCTCCACCCTTGCCGTTGCCTCGATTGTGCATTTGAAGGGACGGCTCGAAAATGTGACGCCCCCTCACCGGTATGCTGCAGGCAAAGCCCACAACGCCACAGCCGCCCTCTTCCGCCGCTTTCGCGGTTGGTGGAACAGGCACGCCCTCCAGCATGGGGCCCCGACTTCTCAGTATCTGGTCCAGGCGATTGTTCATGTTAGAATCCATCATGCCGGCTAATGCAAACACCACAAATAATGGAGAATCGCTCTTCTATACCCCGCACTGAAGTACGGGGTATACCGCGTACTTTAGTGCGCGGTATGCGAGAATTCTGTCTTCGTCCCATCCTCGTGATCCAGGTGAACCAGAAAATCTGTGCGTCCCACAAGCTCTCGAATAGATCGGAGGCCCAGGCGTCGAAGCATGCAGGCAATCTCATCGTTCCAGGCGGTAAACATGTTGATCAGCCGCTGGGTGGCCCATTCAAAATCCACCTTGGCCGAAAGCTCCGGGTCCGTGGTGGCAATCCCCCGGGGACAGCCCCGTCCGCTCTCGCAGTTGTGGCAGCGGATGCACTCCAGCGCCACCAGGTCGGAGGTGCCGATGACCACAGCATCAGCCCCCAGGGCCACGGCCTTCACCACGTCGTGCGGCGTGCGAATGCCGCCGGAGGCTACCAGCACCACCTCGCCTCGAACGCCCTCCTCCATGAGAAAGCGATGGGCCCTCGGTATCGCGTATTCAATTGGCATGGCGATATTCTTCTTGGCAATATCCGGAGCCGCCCCAGTCCCGCCGTAGCTGCCGTCAAGGTGAATGATGTGGGCGCCTGCATAATACGATCCCACAGCCACCATGTCAACGTCGGTCGGTGTGGACACTTTCACAGAGACGAGGCCATCCGGGTTCACGGCCTTTATCCAGTCGACGTGCTTTTTGTGGTCCTCGACCGAGTAAACGGAATGGAATGGGAACGGCGAAAACAGAGCGCTGCCGACGACGGCGTCGCGCATGCGCGCCACTTCAGCAGTGACCTTGTCACCCAACAGGTGGCCGCCGAGTCCGGGCTTCGCTCCCTGAGCATACTTAAACTCCACGATGGGCGCCCGCTTGATGGTCTCCTCCCGCACTCCGAACAAACCCGTAGCCACCTGAGTGATGACGGACTCGGCATAGGGGATCAAGCCGTCGGGGTAGCCTCCCTCGCCAGTGCAGGTGAAGCTGTCGAACATTCCGTAGGCCCGGGCGCGCGAGGCCATAGTGGTGAAGCTGACTGACCCGAAGGACATCCCGCCGCCATACCAGGGTATCCCCAGACGGATCTTTCGCCGGCCGTCATTCCGCCTGTTCAGTTCCACCCCCATATCCACCGGCGTATCGGCCGGCAGGGCGCCCGGCTCAGGGTAGCGCAGGCGCAGCCGGTCGAAGCCGCCGCCGGAATCCCCGACTTCGCATTCCAGGTCGCTCTCGGGCATGCGGCCCGTCTCCGCCTCCTGCCACGTGCTGACCAACAGATCCGCAGTCCATCGCCGCTCACCCATAGCACGGAATGCCGGATTATCCACCATCGTCAGAGCACCCTGCGTGCAGTTGGCGATGCAATAATAGTCTCTTCCCTGGCACCTCACGCCGATGCACCTGTGGCTCCTCGGCTCCAGCATTCGCCCCTTGCCCGCCTGCCTATGAACGCCGAAGGGACAGAGCTCGGCGCACTTGCCGCAAGCGACACAGGCTGTGCTGCGGCGGATGAGGTGCTTACCGATAGGATTGCGGTACCGGGAGGGCGCCAGCTTCGCCTCTGGGCGAGGACGCCCATTGCCGGAGGCTACCACCTTCGGCGCGGCGTCCAGCGGCGCCGCCGCTGCCGAAAGATTATCGAAGACCTCCTCCAGGTCCCCTGCGAACAACGCCCGGCCCACCTCGCCACGGAGGCGGCGCACCTCGCGCAGCCCCATCGCTCCCAGCACCTCGATCAGTTGAGAGTGCCAGGAGGCCATCAGGTTGTAAAGCCGCCGCGTCCCCCAATCGGGGTCAATGGCGTCGATCTCTACCGGGCATAGCTTGCTTTGGAAACAGAGACGGCACCAGCGACACTCGAGGGCGATGAACAGGGGGACATCGATGCTCACTGCGTCAGCGCCGCAGACAATAATCTTGGCAACGTGCTCGGCCAGCCCTACGCCGCCGCCAGCCAGGACAGTAACCTGATCCCGAACGCTCTCAGCTACCAGCCGATCGTGGACCTGCCGCAGCGCATCCTTCACAAACTGGCTGCCGGCCTCTCCATTCAGGTTCGCGACCAGATGAATCACATCGACCCCAGCCTTCTCCAAGGCTACCGATCTTTCCACCGCTGTGTCTTCGAAAGGAATACGTACAGACACGATAGCCCCGGGGAAGCAGCGCCGGACATTTGCCAGCGCCTCCTCCGCACGACCTCCCCATTGGAATTCCACCATACGAGCAGCACAGTGACCCGGCTTCACGGTTAAGGCTTCAGCCTCCGTCAAATAGGGCACAACGCTGGAGTCTGCCGCCTGGACGGAAGCAGGTAGAATAACCAGATTCCCAACCTTGCGCGCCGCGCCGACCATGGCCGCAGACACCCTGGATCCCAGGTCGGGCAGGGGCACGGCATCGAAGATAACGGGCATCGGCAAGACTAGCTGAGGTGGAGGCGAGACCGCCAGCGACCCGTCGGCAGCAAACTTCAGACGAGGCAAACGGCGTCCCAGGTCAACGGCGGCGCTGATGTACTCCCGTCCGTGGATGCCATCCCGCGTCGGCCGCACGATCTCGGACATGTCGGTCCACATCTCATCAAAGCCTGGGCCGAAGAAGGGGCCGGGATAGCCAGCGCCAGACACAGGAATGGTCCCCGTCGTAGACTGCGCCCAGATGGAGGAGATGATATCCGGAGTCCAGTAGCTGTCCCCCAGCCGGTCATAGGCGGGGTTGGGGATTTTGGTCAGGATGCCTTTCTTGCACTCCTGCACACACCGGAAGCAAGCCTTGCAGGCAGTGTCGCGCGTATCGGCCAACTCGGCGGCCACAAAAGCCCGATTCTTGTGAACGTTGTAGACGCAGTCCCGCTTGGCGCATACCAGACAGCCAAGGCAGCCCTCCCGCTCCAGCAGGAGCTGTTTGGGGACTGTCTGATACCGACCGCGGGCCTCGCTGGGCGTCAAGTGATACTTAGCGGACTTGGTGGACATGGCAGCCTTACCTACGCAATGGGACGGGGCAGCAGGCCAGCTTCCCCAACAATGATGGGCACGGCCTCCTCCCACTCGATGGCTTGAAGATGGGCACCGCGCACGCCGGGGATCTGCCGGACCGCCTGGATCAGCTCCACGGCGACCCGGATGCCCTCTTCACGCGGGTTCTTCGCGGCCTGCATACGCGCGATCAAGGACTCAGGGACCGTCACACCGGCCACCGACTTGTTCATATAGCGGAGCATACCCGCCGACTTGGGTACGATGATGCCGGCGAGGATGGCCGTGCGGTCGGTGATGCCACGCTCTCGAGCTTTGGCGACCTGAGCGGCAAAGGCCTCTACATCGAATACGCCCTGGGTCTGGATGAAATCAGCGCCAGCGTTAACTTTCTTGCTTAGGCGACCCACTCGGATTTCCACCGGATCGCCCAGCGGCGTCCAGGCCGCCCCGATGAAAAGAGGGGTAGGATGATCGATGGGATCGCCGCCCTGCAAACGGGACTCATCCCGCATCCCTTTGAGGATGTTGACCATCTGAATTGAGTCGACATCGTAGACGTTCTTGGCTCCGGGGTGACCCTTGAGCCTGCCGGCAGCGCCGAAGGACTGATGGTCGCCGCTGATGCAAAGGCAGTTGCGCACGCCATGGGCCACGGCCCCCAGGATGTCGCTCTGGATGGCAATGCGATTGCGGTCCCGGGCCGTCATCTGCATCACCGGCTCCAGACCCTCCTGCAAGAGGAAAATAGCAGTGGCGATGCTGCTCATGCGCACCACAGCGGTCTGGTTATCCGTGATGTTGTAAGCGTCGGCGCTGCCTCGCAAAGCATCAATCTTGCGTCGCACCACTTCCAAATTGGCGCTCATCGGCGGCCCCAGCTCCGCCGTTACGGCAAACCGCCCAGCCGCTAGTACTTTCTCAAGGTTGCTACCAGACTTCATTACTGCAAGTCCTCCCGCACTATACGACGCGGCCCCCCGTCCCGGCTGGACGACCAATCCTTGGGCGGTTGGTATTCTTCCAGTTCCTCCAGACGGTTCATCGCCCCCAGCCTTTCCACGATCAAGGCCCATCCGCAGTCCACGTCGTCGCCGATCTCGCACTTGCCGCCATGGGAGCCGCCGCACGGTCCATTGAGCAAGCTCTTGGAGCAACGCACGATGGGGCAGATGCCGCCAGTACGATCCAGAACGCAGTCGCCGCAGGCGCCGCAGCGCTCGGCCCAGAAGCCCGGCCGCTCGCGCACGCCCAGGAACGTGGTGTCGATGGCCGGATAAACCGGTTTCGGAGCGAAACGCTCCGCCACCGTTTGAATCCCGATGCCGCAGGACGCCGCCAGGACAGCGTCGCAACCATCGACGATGTCTGCGATATTATCGACGAACTCCAGCTCACACTGCCGCTCGATGGTCTTCTCCAGCACGTCAGTGTCTCTTCCGCGTATCCGAAGCGCCATCCTCAAGGCCGGGCCAAGCTCTGATATCTCTCGCTCACCGCCAGCCGCGCATTCCGCCACACAGGTGGCGCAGCCTACAAGCAGCACGCTCTTGTGTCGCTCGATCATATCGACGAGTTTATCCAGTGGTTTTTGCGTGCCTGTGATCATTCGTATTGTTCTCCTGGCGCCACCGTGCCATCAGGCTTATCTTTCCGGTCCTGGCAGCCCTTTGCGCAACGGGCTCGGCCCCGCAACTCGCGCCGTCTCAATCAACTCCGCCAGAGCCGCTGCCGCTCCCTGGCTTCCCTCCCCATCACGGAACAACAGGCGATTGGCCCCGATCCCTGTTGCAGCCAATATCACATTGGTCCGGCTCATGCGACGCGCCGCGCGTCGGCTGCCATCGCCAAGACGGCAAATCTCGGGGCGGCAAGCCAGCACCTCGATGGCGTCAACCCCTTCCTCGAAGGCGCGCAATACGATGGCCGGTTCCAGAGCGCTGGAACAGGGCAGCGGCACCACTCGCAATACGTAACCAGCCGCCAACGCTAACTCTTCCAGGGCCTGCGCGTCACTTTCGATCCGTTGCTCGCAGGCGAAGAGGACTAGTCTTGCGCTATTCGATTGACCGGCTGACACAGGCATCCTGCTTTCCGCCTGTATATGCAAGTTTGAAGGCTCTCCCTGAGTGGAGAGCGGAAACCACCTTCCGCATGTCGCCTTTCATCCTAACACTCTGTGCTAGTACTGTCAACATCCTCAATAGATTGTAGCACGCCCGGAGGTGCTCCAAAAGGCGACTCTGCCGCAGACGCGCCGAACGACACCCGACCGGCATGCTCTGCCAGATATCGGAAGGCTTCAAGACCGCGCCATCTGCTTCTTCAGCATTTTGCGCGATAATGTTAGAATGGATAAGTACGTTACCCGGGTCAAGTTCATTGAGGAATTTGAATGGAGAGCGACCCCAGGGAGAACATTGTCCACGTCAAAGACCTTTTCAAGGAGTTTCATCATTTCGTTGCCGTCGACCACATATCTTTCGACGTAAGAAGGGGTGAAATCTTCGCCTTTCTGGGGCCAAACGGCGCGGGCAAAACCACTACCATCAAGATGTTGACCACGCTTCTCCTCCCCACCAGTGGGCAAATCTCGCTCAATGGCATCGACGTCGTTAAAGATCCGGAAAAGGTGCGTTACGTTTTCGGGATCGTATTCCAGGACCCGAGCCTGGATGACGAGCTCACGGCCCAGGAGAATCTGGAATTCCACGGCGCCCTCTACAAAGTGCCGCGTAATCTGAGCGACCAGCGTAGCGAGGACTTGCTGCGCCTGGTTGACCTCTGGGACCGGCGAAATGATTTCGTGAAGAACTTCTCAGGGGGCATGAAACGCCGGCTGGAGATCGCCCGTGGTTTCCTCCACCATCCCAAGATCCTCTTCCACGACGAGCCGACTCTCGGACTGGACCCCCAGACCCGCAACCATATCTGGAACCACGTGAAGAACCTCAATGAAACGGAAGGAATCACCGTCTTCTTCACCACTCACAACATGGAGGAGGCAGACCGCATCGCGCAAACGGTGGCCATCATCGACCATGGCCAGATTGTCATTCAGGGTACGCCCGCCGAGCTGAAAAGCGCCACCAAGGCCCAGACGCTGGAAGACGCTTTCCTGGCGCTTACGGGGAGGGAACTGAGGGAAGAGACGGTGAGCGCCACGGATCAACTGAGGAGCATGCACCGCATGTGGCATCGGAGGAGATAGAATGCGGAATGACCGGCGGAAGCAAATGCGGAATGATGAATGCGGAATGACACCGGCGCCACCAAGGATGAAAACCGTGGTTCTATACCCCGCACTGAAGTACGGGGTATACCGCGTACTTTAGTGCGCGGTGTGTGTGCGCGAATTCCTATTTTCGTAGCAACGATGGCTGATGAATGAGCGAGAAGGCATCGTCGAACGATCGAAGGCTTTCGCCTTGCGGATTGTCCGGCTGTACTCGGCTTTGCCCAAACGCGCAGAAGCACGGATTATCGGCGGCCAGCTATTGCGGTCAGGAACCTCAGTGGGAGCGCACGTCTGCGAAGGTAAGAGAAGCAGGTCAGATGCCGAAATGCTCAGCAAAACTGAGGTGGCGCTGCAGGAGGTCTAGGAAACTGCATATTGGCTCGAACTGCTGATAGCGTCCGGAATTGTGAGAGAGCAACAGATCACCGATCTGTTACACGAGGCCCAAGAGCTGATCGCAATCCTGGTTGCGAGCGCCAAGACGCTAAAGGCGCGCAGAAAGAGCTGAATGCAGATTGAGGAATGCTGGATGAGAAATTATGAATGCGTCACCACCGGCAGCCGTGCCGTCCGTGTCCGGTCCTCCATTCATCATTCATCATTCATCATTCATCATTTATCCAAAGGAAATCGATGAGCACTGTATATATCCTGTGGCTCCGGCAGTTGAAACGCTACTTTCGGGCGCGCTCCCGGATCGTGGGCGCCCTGGGGCAGCCGCTTCTCTTTCTGGTGGCTTTGGGGTTCGGCTTCGGCCCCGTGTTCGAGAGGGCCGGCCAGGGCAACTACATAGAGTTCCTGACACCCGGCATCATTGCCATGAGCATCCTCTTCACAGCCATATTCTCCGGCATGGAGATAATCTGGGATAGACAGTTTGGCTTCTTGAAAGAGACCCTGGTGGCGCCGGTCTCAAGACTGGAGATTGTTCTGGGGAGGACCATGGGCGGCGCCACGGTGGCCACAATCCAGGGCATCATCGTCCTTGTGCTATCGCTCTTCATTGGCTTCCGCCCCATGAATCTGGGCCTTCTTCCCGTGACCCTGGCCTTCATGTTCCTCATCGCCCTGTTCTTCACCGCGCTGGGGACGGCTATCGCCTCTGTCCTGGAGGATATGCAGGGGTTTCAGCTTATCATGAACTTTCTGGTAATGCCCTTCTTCTTTCTCTCCGGAGCTCTCTTCCCTCTCGGCGGGCTTCCGGAAGCCCTTCAGATCGTGGCCAGCGTGGACCCGCTGTCCTACGGCGTGGATGGAATCAGGGCCTCGCTCACCGGCAGCGCTCACTTCGGGCTGCCTCTTGACTTCTTCGTGCTGAGCGTTCTGACCGTGATACTGCTTGCGATTGGAAGTTACCTTTTCTCCAGGATCCAGATCTAGCGCACTCCTGACTAGTACTTCGATCCCCCAATCTCCACCATCTTCCCTTCGACTACATAGACGACCCGCTCGCATATGTTGGTTACGCGGTCGGCGCTGCGCTCCAGATTGTGGCCCACCCAGATGAGACGCGTGGCCCGTGTGATGGTCCTGGGGTCTTCCGCCATGAAGGTGAGCAACTCCCTGAAGACCTGGTCATAAAGGGCATCGATCTCGTCATCCTCAGCGCTAATCTGCCTGGCCGCCTCGGCATCTCGATCACAGAAGGCATGCAGGCTCCGCCTCAGCATATCCCGTGTCTTATCCGCCATGCGCGGCAAATCGATCAGCGGTTTCAGTGGAGGCTCATCGCCGATCATCAAGGCGATCTTGGCGATCCCAGCAGCGTGATCGCCTATTCTCTCCAGCTCGACGATGATGTTGAGCACCGCCACGATTATCCTCAAATCGCTGGCCAGAGGCTGCTCCCGGATCATGAGGTGGATACACTTCTCCTCTATGTTAAAGCGCTCCTCGTTTATCTTCTGATCGTCGGCTACGACCTGTTTCGCCAGGTCCAGATTCCGGCCCTTGAGCGCCTCCATGGACCGGGCGATGGCCTTCTCCACCATACTACCCAGGACCAGCAGATCATCCTGGAGCTCCTTCAAAAGACGGTCGAGGCTTTCTCTTGGCATTGGCGACTCTCCTCTAGCCAAATCGGCCGGTGATGTAGTCTTCGGTTCTCCGATCCCTGGGACGGCTGAAAAGCTCGTCGGTGATATTATATTCTATCAGCTCTCCCAAAAGTAGAAAGGCAGTCCAGTCGGACACCCGGGCCGCCTGCTGCATGTTGTGAGTCACCAGGACTATAGTATACCTCTTCTTGAGCTCCTCCATCAGTTCTTCCACCTTCAGCGTGGATATGGGGTCCAGAGCGGAGGCCGGCTCATCCATGAGGATCACCTCAGGCTCGACGGCCAGCACACGGGCGATGCACAGCCTCTGCTGCTGCCCGCCAGAGAGGGCCGTTCCGGGCTTGCGCAGATCGTTCTTGACCTCATCCCACAAGGCAGCCTGACGAAGGGCGCGTTCGACGCGCTCCTCCAGGTCCGGTGGGCGGCCCCAACTGGTGAGCCGCAATCCGGCGGCAACGTTATCGAAGATGGACATAGTGGGGAAGGGATTAGGCTTCTGGAACACCATGCCTACCAGCCGCCGAATCTGCACCGGGTCCGCCGTGGGAGCGTAGATGTCCTGGCCTTCAAGAAGTACCTGTCCGCGCGCCCAGGCGCCCCGCACCTCTTCATGCATGCGGTTGAGGCAGCGCAGCAGAGTTGACTTGCCGCAGCCCGATGGCCCGATAATAGCCGTGATTTCATTCGGCCGTATCGATAGCGTGACATCCTTTATGGCCGTCACCTTGCCAAAGCCGGCGGTCACGTCCTTACCACTTATGTCCTTCGCCGAGAATGTCGCGGCGCCCGCCTGGCCCCGCATGCCTGTCGCATGGTTATCCATCCTTGACTCCTTCGCATATCAGGATACTCACAGCTCGTGTCGCTGTCCTCCAATGCGACGGACCGCAACGCTAGCCACAAAGACAATCCCCGACAGAACCAGGGCTGCTCCCCAGGCCTTGGCGCGCCAATCGTCATAGGGCGAGATGGCATAGGTAAAGAGGCTGTGAGGTATGGTTGAAATGGGCTGGGCAATATCGATGCTCCAGAAAGGATTCCCGAAAGCGGTGAAAAGGAGGGGCGCTGTCTCGCCGGCCACTCTCGCGATGGCAAGCACGACACCGGTGAGCACGCCACTCGCCGCCGTAGGCACAACGATGCTGACGATGACTCGCCATCGAGGCACGCCGAGGGCCAGTCCCCCCTCCCTCAGATAGTTAGGCACCAGACGCAACATCTCCTCAGTGGTACGACTGATGGCTGGCAGCATCATTACCCCAAGGGCAAACCCACCCGAAAGGGCCGAGAAGTGCCCCATGCGTGTGACGATGAGCGCATAGGCGAAGATGCCCATGACGATGGAGGGAACGCCGGAGAGCACGTCTGCCAAATAGCGCACCACGTCGGCGAAACGGTTGTCCCCGAACTCGCTGAGGTAGATGCCTGTTCCCAGTCCCACGGGCAGAGCGAAGAGTGCGGCCAGCCCGACAACGATGAAGCTGCCCACGATGGCGTTGCCGATGCCCCCGCCGGCCACGCCGACCGGCGTCGGCGGATGAGTGAAGAAATCAACGTTCAGGGCGGACACGCCGTTCACGGCAACGTAGCCAAGCACGGCTATCAGGGCGACAACAGCAAGCAGCGTGCTCACCGCTGTCACCGCCATCATGAGGTAGTTGCTTAACCAGCGCCAGCGATAGGCTTTTCTCAAGCTACAGCCTCCCTGCGCCGCGACCTACTCGCCAGACGAGCAAACGCGCCGCTGCGTTGAGAACAAGCGTTATGGCGAAGAGGACGAGCCCCAACTCGATCAGCACGGACACATAGAGGGCGTAAGTCGCCTCGGTGAATTCATTCGCCATGAGGCTGGCCAGTGTATAGGCCGGACTGAACAGGCTGGCCGAAATATCTGGCCGGTTGCCAATGACCATGGTGACCGCCATGGTCTCACCCACCGCCCTCCCCAGCGCCAGCATGATCCCGCCAATGATGCCGGAACGGGCGTAGGGGACCACCGCTCTCCAGATCACCTCCCATCTGGTGGCGCCCAGAGCGAGCATGGCTTCTCGTTGGCTGTCCGGCACTACCCTTATGACATCGCGAGCCACAGCGGTTATGTAGGGGAGAATCATTATGGCCAGAATGAGCACCGCCGCCAGCATTCCAAAGCCCAGAGCAGGACCGCCAAACAAGGGCAGAAAACCCACGCCGCCTTGGAGGCCGGTCTCCACTGGATCGCGAACGACCGGCACCAGCACGTAAATGCCCCACAGGCCGTACACTACGCTGGGTATCGAGGCCAGAAGCTCCACCAGGAAGGAAAGGGGGGTCTCCAACCAGGGCGGAGCCATCTCCGCCAGAAAGATGGCGGCCATGAGGCCTATGGGTCCAGCGAGGGCCAAAGCAAGAAAAGAGGAGACCATTGTCCCAAAGATCGCGGGAAGGGCGCCGAATTGCTCCGTCACCGGGTTCCAACTTCTGCACGCCAGGAATCCCAGGCCGTACCTCTCCAGGCCCAGCCATGAACCCTCGATCAGCGCATACACCAAGAGCAAAATGACCAGGAGGAGCACAGAAGCCATCACCCAGGCCCAGGCCTTGAACACTGCGTCGCCCACGCCCCGTCGTGCCCGACTGGAGGTCCCCTTGTGCGAAGCTGTCATTTCCTCCTCTTAGACTAACGTTACAGGCGAGGTGGAAGGACTCCCCCCATCCCGCCTGCAGATGAATGTGATGTGCACCTCCCAGCCGTCAGCCAGCGGCCGAGTGCTGGTGGACCGGCTCTAGCGGGCCGGCTTGCCTCCACCACAGGTCAGCTTCTCAACGCGCGCCAAGACCTTCTGCTTGACAGACGCTCCGAGCGGGGCGTAGTGCAGCTCTTTCGCTGACTTGTCCCCTTCGCTAAGTGCCCAATTGATGAACCCCGCTAGCCTCGCCGCCTTTGCGCAATCGGCCATATCCTGGTACACGAGCAGGAAGGTGTAGCCAGCTATCGAATAGGAATCAGCGCCCGGGGCATTGGTTAGCAGTTGCCCCATATCCTCGGGCATCTGGGCCGCCATGGCGTCCGAAGCGGCGGTTGTGCTCTCAAGAGTCGGCTCGATGAACTTGCCGGCCGCATTCCGTACGAAAGCGTAGGGGACCTTGGTCTGCTTGGCATAGGCAAGCTCGATATAGCCGATGCTGCCCGGCTGCTGGGATATTACGCCGGTCACGCCTTCATTCCCCTTGCCCCCCAGGCCGACAGGCCATTCAACGGAGGTGCCGGCGCCCACCTTGCTCTTCCATTCCGGGCTGACTTGCGAGAGGTAGCTCACGAATAGAAAGGTCGTGCCGGAGCCGTCGGAGCGGTGCGCCACGACGATGTTCTGATCGGGCAGCTTGACGTCCGGATTCAGGGCCGTCAGGCGGCTGTCGCTCCACTTGGTAACCTTGCCCAGGAATATGTCCGCAACCACATCCGGGGCGAGCTTGAGACCGGTCGGCGCCGCAGTTCCCGCGGCATCCCTAAGGTTGTAAGCCAACACCACGGCTCCGGCAACCATGGGGAACATCTGAAGACCGGGAGCGGCCGCTTTCTGCCTCTGATCCAATACCGCGTCCGAAGCGCCGAAGTCCACCGTCTTTTCCGTCACCTGCTTGATGCCTCCGCCCGAGCCGATAGATTGATAGTTGAAGCGCGCCGAGCTATCAACTTTGGCGTAGTCAAAGAACCAGCGAGAGTAGAGAGGGAAGGGAAATGTAGCGCCCGCACCGGTGAGCAGCAAGGCGCCGGCTGGCGCCTGCGCCTTTGTTGCGCCCGGTGGAGGCGCACCCTGCGGCGCACAAGCGGCTGCCAGCGCAAAAGCAAAAACTGCCATGGCGGCCAAAAGGTTCGCCTTCGGCATCATGGTGAACATCTCCTCACTTTCATTATGATACCCTGCCCATACAGCAAATAAGCCCTAAACTAACCCTCTCTGCTTTCAGCATAGGTCCCGGCATTTAAGGTCAGTTTAAGGCTTTGTTAACGTTAGGTTAAGGTGGGTCCGCGCTCAGAGCTCTGCGGCGGGAGCCTCCGCCAGCGGCAAAGCGAAGCTGAAAGTGGAGCCCCTACCCTCGATACTTTCCACCCAGATCTTCCCACCGTGGGCTTCGACGATATGTTTGGCGATGGCCAGACCCAGGCCGGTCCCCCCGCCCGTGCGAGCTTTGTCCGCCTTGTAGAAGCGCTCAAAAATGCGCGGGAGGTCCTCAGCGGGAATTCCAACCCCAGTGTCCGCAATAGAAACCTGGCCTTTCTTGCCACTCTTCGAGACAGAGACAGTGACGCATCCTCCCGGAGGAGTGAACTTGATGGCATTGTGAATGAGATTCATAAGCACTTGTTCGACTCGAAACCTATCCGCAGAGACAAGGGGAGAGCCGCCAGAGCAGTCAATGCGCAAGACAAGCCCAGCCCGGTCGGCCTGGGGTCTCAACCTTTCGGCCACTCTCTCGACGGCGTCGGCGATATTGAACTCGCTCCGGTCCAGAGTCGCCTTTCCGCTCTCGATCTGAGAAAGGTCACCCAACTCCTGGACCATCTGCGTTAGCTTGTCCACCTCGTAGTCCATCCTCCCCAGGAAATCCTTGCACACTTCTGGGTCTTCGATGGCTCCTCCTTGAAGCGTTTCCGCCAGGACCTTGAGCGAGGCCAGAGGAGTACGCAATTCATGGGAGATGTTGGATACGAAATCCCGCCGCATCATCTGTAGACGCCTGACTTCAGTGAGATCCTGCAAGAGAACCAAACAGCCCCCCTCGGTTTCCAGGGGAGTGGCGATGACCCCAAGCCACAATCTGCCAGGCAGGATCTCTACCGTCCCAGACTGTTGGACCCTCATGTTCAGACAACGGCGTACGATCTCATCTACTTCGTAGTCCCGCACAGTCTCGACAAAGCCGTGTCCGGAGACGTCAGCGGCGGAGATACCCAGCATCCTGGCCGCCGCCGGGTTCGCCCTCGCCATCGAGAGGTCGCTGTTTAGAATCAGAATGCCATCGGCCATTCTCGAAAGGATGATCTCCAGCCTGTCCCGCTCCCCGCGTATCCGGTCTACCGTCTCCTTAAGTTTGGCCGCCATATGATTGAAGGTCTTGCTCAGGTCCCCGATCTCGTCCCCTGTTGTGACTCTTATCGCTTGGTCCAGCTCGCCCTGCGCAATTTTCTTCGCCATCTGGGACAGCCTCTTTACCGGAGCTAGAGCTACCCGGAATACCAGACGAACAGCCACGACGCAAACAGCAACGGCAATCAAGCTCCCCAGAAATATCGTTCTGCTGATACGGCCCAGAGACTCGTTGATGTCCGTTAGCGGGACCGAGACGCGGGCGACGCCGACTTTCTCTCCACTTACGGTTACGGGCACTGCCACGTAAAAGATGTCATAGCCCACCGTCTGGCTGTATCTGACGCTGCCGCCCCTGCCCAGCGAAAGAGCGTCTATCACTTCCGGTCTGTCAGCGTGGTTGGCCATAATGGATGGGTCCTCGTCAGAGTCACCCAGCACCACGCCATCCCGGCGAACCATAGTGACGCGAGCGCTGATGCCTTTCCCCAGTCTCTCCGCAAGAGTCCTTAGAGCCTCGTCCTCGTGAGAGCCGAAATACTGCGCCGCGTTGTCGCTCACCAGCCACGCCTGGGTCATAAGCTGAGACTCCAGGTTTTCCAGATAGCTCTGACTGAAGGAGTGAAGCAGATACCCGCTCGCCAGCGCCAAAGACGACAGCAGGAGCAACGTGAACGCCAAGCTTGTACGCCATCTGATGCTGCTGAACATCCTCACTCCTCAAACTTGTACCCCACGCCCCTTACAGTCAGAAGGTGCTGAGGGTGAGCTGGATCAGCCTCAAGATGCTTCCGCAGCCACCTCATGTGCACGTCCACAGTCCGGGAATCGCCGAAATAATCATATCCCCATATCTTCCCCAGGAGTTGGTCGCGGTTGAATACGTGGCCGCGGTTTCTTATCAGGAAGGCTAAAAGCTCGAACTCCTTTGGACTCAAGGTCAGCGCGGCCCCCTTGACGGAGACAAGATGGCGGTCAGCGTCCAGTTCAATGTCGCCAGCCCTGACGAGGGAGCTTGAGCTCCTCATTTCCTCTTCAAGGAGTTCCCGGCGCCTCAGCATCGCCCTAACGCGTGCCAGGAGTTCCCTCATGCTGAAGGGCTTCGTCAGGTAATCATCGGCCCCCAACTCCAGTCCAACCACCCTATCGATCTCCTCCGCCCTGGCAGTAAGCATCAGAATCGGCGCGGTCATCTCTTTTCGCAGGGTCCGACAGACCTCCAAGCCATCCAGCTCAGGAAGCATCACGTCGAGCAAGATGAGGTCCGGCCTCTGGCGCCTGGCGGTTTCTATTGCCTTGACGCCATCAACAGCGGTTGAGACTGCGAAGCCTTCCTTAATGAGGCTGTATTTCAGGACGCCGAGAAGAGTTCGGTCGTCCTCCACTATTAGAATTTTATTTCTAACCATAGCGCTCAATTCTTTGTCATAATAGTAGCATAACCTTGGGCAGTACATGTAGTCTCGTTGCGCCAGACATCTTCTTGACCTCAGCAAAGAGGCTTCGGCAAAATCGTCCGTGGCACTTGACAAACCCTTACAGAGATGTTATATTAAGTGTTTGATGCAAGAATCCCCGCAACCTATGATCATTGCTTCCCCCTATTAGCGTCTTCTAAGGTCGCACTGTCACAACCGTGGGGTAGTTATCCCTTTTGGAGGAATATCTATGGTCGTCGCCTCCCGTCCGTCTGAAGGAAAGGTCGCTCCCTTCACTTCAAGAAAGTCTTACGCCAGAATCCCGGATGTTCTCGAGGTTCCAAACCTTATTACTGTTCAGATCAACTCCTTTCGGTGGTTCCAGGAAGAGGGGCTGAAAGAGCTCTTCGATGAGGTCTCACCAATCCAGGACTTCACCGCGAGTCGCATGGAGTTGCGCTTCCTGGACTATAGCTTCGGTGAGCCAAAGTATTCAGAGTTCAAGTGCCGCGAACGCGACATGACCTATGCTGCTCCCCTACGCGTGAAGGTCCAGCTACTCATCAAGGAGACTGGAGAGCTAAAAGAGCAGGACATTTTCATGGGGGATTTCCCCCTCATGACCTCCAAAGGTACTTTCGTCATCAACGGCGCCGAGAGAGTGGTCGTCAGCCAGTTGGTCCGTTCCCCCGGTGTATATTTCACCGTCGACGAAGACCCCTCCACCGGCCGTGAGCTCTGCTTTGGCAAGCTGATACCGAACCGCGGCGCCTGGCTCGAATTCGAGACCAGCAATAGGAACGTCCTTTCAGTCAAGGTGGACCGGAAACACAAAGTACCCATCACCACCCTGCTGCGGGCTATCGGTTACGGGACGGACGAACATATCCTGGAGCTGTTCACAGATGTGGACAACTCTCCAGACCACCGTTACATCAGGTCGACCATCGATCGTGAGCCTGCCGTGCGCAGCGAGGAGGAAGCCCTTATAGATTTCTATAGGCGCCTCAGGCCGGGCGACCCGCCGACGGTTGACAATGCCCGCACACTGATTAAAGGCCTGTTTTTCAACTTCCGTCGCTACGATCTCGGCAAGGTGGGCCGCTACAAGCTGAACAAGCGACTGCACCTGGATATGTCCCAAACGCAGAGAGTCCTCTCCAAAGAGGACCTGGTGGAGATTGTAAAGCACATCATCAAAGTGAACAACGGCGTGGACGTTCCTGACGACATCGACCACCTGGGGAACAGACGTGTGCGAGCAGTAGGGGAGCTAATCCAGAACCAGTTCCGCATTGGCCTCCTGCGCATGGAACGAGTAGTCAGGGAACGTATGAGCATCGTCGAGACGGAAACAGCTACGCCTAGTGCGCTCATCAACATCCGTCCCATAGTGGCTGCCATAAAGGAGTTCTTTGGAGGCTCCCAGCTATCCCAGTTCATGGATCAGACCAATCCCCTCGCCGAGCTGACCCATAAGCGGCGTCTCTCCGCCCTTGGACCCGGAGGGCTGTCGCGCGATCGCGCCGGATTCGATGTTCGCGACGTGCATCACTCGCATTACGGGCGAATCTGCCCCATTGAGACCCCTGAGGGCCCCAACATCGGCCTGATAGGCTCTCTCGCCACCTATGCTTTGATCAACGAGTACGGGTTCATCGAAAGCCCTTACCGCAAGGTGGTCCGCGAGTTGCCTAACGATAGCGAGGACCTGGTAGGCAAAACCCTGCGCGAGTCGGTAGCAGATGACCAACACAAGGTATCGTTGAAGGCCGGCGCCGTCATAACGCGCGACGCGGCCAAAGCCCTGGCGAGCCTGCCTGCGCAAACCATAAAGGTCAAGCCGTACGTGACCGAGCAAATCGAATACCTCTCCGCCGATGAGGAGGAGGACTACATAATAGCTCAGGCCAACGCCAAGCTGGATGGGAATAGCCACTTCGTAGAGCAGAAGATCGAGGTCCGACACGGGAAGCGCGTGCTCAGCGAAGCGCCCGAGAAGATCGACTATATGGACGTCTCGCCCAAGCAGGTCGTGAGCGTGGCCACGGCCCTCATTCCCTTTCTTGAGCACGATGATGCGAACCGCGCTCTCATGGGCTCTAACATGCAACGGCAGGCGGTGCCACTCATCCACCCCGATGCTCCGCTGGTAGCCACAGGAATGGAGCGACAAGCGGCCATCGACAGCGGACAGGTGGTTTTCTCTGAGAGCGATGGTCTGGTGACTGCCGTCAACGCCGCGGAAGTTACCGTCAAGGACGAGGAGGGGCAAGAGCATCACTACCCCCTTATGAAGTTCGTGCGGTCCAACCAAGGCACTTGCATAAACCAGCGACCCATCATTTCCAAGGGCGATCAAGTGCGTCGCGGGCAGCCTTTAGCGGACAGTTCCTCAACTGACAATGGTGAGCTGGCCCTGGGCCACAACGTCCTGTGCGCCTTCATGAGCTGGGAAGGATACAACTTCGAGGATGCCATCATCCTCAGCGATGCTCTGGCCCGTGACGACCGGTTCTCGTCCGTACACATCGAGAAGCACGAGACAGCCGCCAGAGAGACGAAACTCGGCCCTGAGGAAATCACGCGGGATATCCCTAACGTGGGTGAAGAAAGCCTTCGCGATCTGGACGAGAGGGGTATTATCCGGGTCGGCGCCGAGGTGGGGCCTGGAGACATCCTAGTGGGTAAGATTACGCACAAGGGCGAGACGGAGCTTACCGCTGAAGAGAAGCTGCTGCGCGCCATCTTCGGTGAAAAGGCCCGCGAAGTAAAGGATACGTCTCTCCGGGTCCCCCACGGGGAACAGGGGAAGGTGATCGACGTCAAGGTATTCTCCAGGGAGAACCACGACGAGTTGCCCTCCGGAGTAAACGAGCTGGTACACGTGAGCGTCGCGCAGAAGAGAAAGATCGCCGAAGGCGACAAGATGGCGGGCCGCCACGGCAACAAGGGGGTCGTGGCTCGAATCCTTCCTGTGGGGGATATGCCGTTCCTTCCGGACGGCCGGCCCGTGGACATCATCCTCAACCCCATCGGCGTTCCATCCCGAATGAACATCGGTCAAATTCTGGAGACCCACCTCGGCTGGGCAGCCAAAGAGTTGGGCTTCAAGGTCCTTTCTCCAGTTTTCGATGGCGCCGACGACCGCTCCATTGAGGATGCCCTGGGCAGGGCCTGGATCCTGCGGAAGTCCGGCGCCATCCAGTTCAGCCCTGGCGACGATGGCCAGCCTGTCGTCTATCCCGAAAAGGCGAAGGCATGGCTCGCCCAGCGTGGATTCGATGCGGAGAGCATTCTATCCGAAAAGACCCCGGGCGCGGCTAGAGAAGCCTGCCTGCGCCTCTGGCTCAACGAGGTTGGCGTCTCCGACTCCGGTCTGTCCGCCGACGAGCTCGATGCCAGGGTAGAGCAGATCTTCAGCGAGAGGAGGATCGCGCCCCCTATCATGGGCAAGATCACTTTGCGCGACGGCCGTACCGGCGAACCTTTCGACCAGCCGGTGACGGTGGGCTACATTTACATGATGAAGCTGATCCACCTGGTCGAGGACAAGGTGCACGCCAGATCCACCGGGCCATATTCGCTGATAACGCGGCAACCCCTGGGAGGGAAAGCCCAGTTCGGCGGGCAGCGTTTCGGCGAGATGGAAGTATGGGCCCTGGAGGCCTATGGCGCCGCCCACATACTTCAGGAGATGCTCACTGTCAAGTCCGATGACGTCGTGGGCAGAGTGAAGACCTACGAGTCCATCATCAAGGGAGACGACATACTGGAGCCCGGTGTTCCGGAGTCCTTTAAGGTACTGGTCAAGGAATTGCAGAGCCTCGGCCTGGCCGTGGAAGTCCTCAAAGAGGATGAAGAGAGAGTCACCTTCATTGAGGATACAGGCGTCGAGGAACCCGATCTGGGTGGGATTTCTCTAACCCGAGAGGAGAGGGACTAGTGTTAGAAGTCAATGATTTCAGCGCTGTGCGAATATCTCTAGCGTCGCCGGAGCAAATCCGGAGTTGGTCTTACGGAGAGGTGACAAAGCCAGAGACTATCAATTACCGCACCCTAAAACCGGAGAAGGACGGCCTCTTTTGCGAGAGGATTTTCGGACCCACCAAGGATTTTGAATGCTATTGTGGCAAGTACAAGCGCGTGCGCTACAAGGGGATTGTGTGCGACAAGTGCGGGGTGGAGGTGGCCAGATCCAAGGTGCGCCGCGAGCGGATGGGGCATGTCGAGTTGGCCTCACCCGTGAGCCATATCTGGTTCGTCAAAGGGACGCCGAGTCGGCTGGCCCTTTTGTTGGACGTGTCTCCGCGCAGCCTGGAACGGGTAGTTTACTTCGCCCAATACATCATCATAAGTGTGGATGAGACCGCTCGCCAAAAGGCTGTGCACCAGATGAAACATGAGGCCGCCATCGAGTTGGAGAGGCTGACTCAGGCGGAGGAAGCAGCGGAGAAGGAGGAAAACAAGAAGTCGCTTGCGGCTGAGCGGGAGCGGCTCGAGACGGATCTGGGCGAGAAAATCGAAGAGCTCGAAGCGCTTCGCCCGCTGGCCCTGCTCACTGAGGCTAGATATCACGAGTCAAAAGACCGCTTCGGC
Source organism: Chloroflexota bacterium (assembly GCA_016190665.1). Classification (GTDB taxonomy): domain Bacteria; phylum Chloroflexota; class Dehalococcoidia; order JACPQD01; family JACPQD01; genus JACPQD01. The sequence continues at coordinate 22,076 of JACPQD010000012.1, read as the reverse complement.
GATATTTTCGCGGCCGGCATGGGCGCCGAGGCTGTGTTGGACATTCTCAATGTGATGGACCTGCAAGACCTCAGGAGCAAGCTTCAGGAGGAACTCCTGACTACTTCTGGTCAAAAGTATAAGAAGGCCACGAAGCGCTTGCGCGTTGTGGAGGCCTTCTGCAAGAGTGGCAACAAACCCCAGTGGATGATCTTCACCATCTTGCCGGTGCTTCCCCCCGACCTTCGCCCGATGGTGCAACTCGACGGTGGACGTTTCGCCACCAGCGACTTGAACGACCTGTATCGGCGCGTCATCAACCGCAATAACCGGCTGCGCCGGCTGCTGGAACTGGGAGCCCCTGAAATCATCGTGCGCAACGAGAAGCGCATGCTTCAGGAGGCGGTGGATTCCCTCATCGACAACGGCCGGCGAGGACGGGCTGTTTCTACCAGCGGCAACCACAAGCTGAAGTCCCTCTCGGATATGTTGAGAGGAAAGCAGGGGCGTTTCCGCCAGAATCTGCTCGGCAAACGCGTCGACTATAGCGGTCGTTCCGTCATCGTCGTGGGGCCTGAGTTGAAACTCCATCAGTGCGGCTTGCCCAAACGTATGGCGCTGGAACTTTTCAAGCCCTTCGTCATGAACAGGCTCGTCACCAAGGGCTTCGCTCACAACATCAAGAGCGCCAAGCGCATTGTGGAGCGGGCCAAACCAGAGGTCTGGGACATGCTGGAAGAGGTGATCAAGGATCGGCCCGTGCTTCTGAACCGCGCGCCCACCCTTCATCGCCTGGGCATTCAGGCTTTCCAGCCTATGCTGGTAGAAGGAAGCGCCATTCAGATCCACCCGCTGGTCTGCGCCGCTTTCAACGCCGATTTCGACGGCGACCAGATGGCCGTTCACGTACCGCTGGCTCGCGACGCCGTGCTGGAAGCAAAGCAGGTAATGTTGAGCACGAATAATATGCTTTCACCCAGTTCGGGGGAGCCTGTAGTCACCCCTACCCTCGATATGGTCCTCGGCTGCTATTACCTCACCCTCGCCAGACCGGGCGCCAAAGGCCAGGGGAGGTATTTCAGCAGCTTCGATGAGGCCAAACTCGCCTATGATCTTGGCAACGTCGATCTTCAGGCGGAGATCATGGTGAGAAACAAGGAGAGCGCCAACGGGCTGCTCAAGACCACCGTGGGGCGCATCATCTTCAACGGCATTCTGCCTCCAGAGGTTGGAATGCGCAACGAGCTGATGGACAAGAAGGCTCTCAAGCAGGTAGTTGCCGATTGCTATCGCGTCCTCGGCAACCAGGCTACGGCTGAGGTCGTAGATAACATCAAGCGTCTTGGCTTCCGCTATGCCACTCAGTCAGGCACGACTATCGCCATGAATGACATCAAGGTGCCGGAGGCCAAACAGCAGATCCTCGCCGAGGCGGACGCCCGTATTGCCGAGATCGAGCGCCAGTTCCGCCGCGGCCTCATCACCGAGGAAGAGCGCTATAATAGCGCCGTCGAGATCTGGACCGAGATGAGCGATGCCATTTCAAACGCCATCTCAACCTCCCTCGATCGGTACGGCTCCATCTACATGATGGCCACGTCCGGGGCGAAAGGTAACATCTCTCAAATTCGCCAGATGGCGGGTATGCGCGGGTTGATGACCGACCCATCGGGCAGGATCATTGACCTGCCCATTCGCTCCAGCTTCCGTGAGGGACTCACCGTGCTGGAATACTTTATTTCCACCCACGGCGCCCGCAAGGGACTGGCCGACACCGCTCTACGCACGGCGGACAGCGGGTACTTGACCAGACGCCTCATCGATGTGTCTCAGGACGTCATCGTCCTGGAAGACGACTGCGGGACTGCCACGGGCGTCTGGATTTCGGAGGCCGGGCGGGAGATTATGGAGGGCCTGGCCGAGCGAGTCATCGGCCGGATAGCCGCTCTTCCGGTGGTTCATCCCAGAACTGGCGAGGTCCTCGCTCAGCAGAACGAGGAGATCGATGAGGGCAAGGCAGACAGCATAGTGAAGGCAGGCCTCACCAGGGTTTTCGTCAGGTCTCCTCTCACCTGTCTGGCGAGGCGTGGAGTCTGTCAGAAGTGCTACGGGCGCGACATGGCCCGCGGTCATCTGGCAAGCACCTGCGGCGCTGTGGGCATTATCGCGGCGCAAAGCATTGGCGAGCCCGGCACCCAGTTGACTATGCGCACTTTCCACACCGGTGGCGTGGCTGGAATAGACATCACTAGCGGCCTGCCCAGAGTGGAAGAACTTTTCGAGGCGCGCACCCCCAAGGGCCAAGCCATCATCTGCGAGATCGACGGGACGGTCAAGATCTCCCGTGAGGGGGACATGCGGAAGATCAAGGTGGTCAGCTCCGAGCTCTATCGAGATGAGTACTCGATACCACCAGACTGGAATATCGTCGTCAACAGCGACGCGAGGATCGAAGCCGGGGCGGTCATCGCCCAGGCGGGCGAACCTGCCCCTCCCGCAGACGATGAGGCGAAGCTCCCCGAGGTCACATCGCAAAACATCGTAGCGCGGTTGGGAGGCAGGGTGGAAGTGGGCGACAGCCGAGTGGTAATCTGTTACGAGGAAAAGGACGAGAGAGAGTACCATGCCCCGGCCACGGCGCGCATCTCGGTTGACGACGGCGCCCTGGTGAAGGCCGGCACCCAGCTCACGGAAGGCTCCGTCAATCCCCAGGACCTTCTGCGCATCATGGGACGCGAAGCGGTGCAGAATTATCTTGTGGAGGAGGTCCAGAAAGTCTACCGCTCTCAGGGCGTCGTCATCAACGACAAGCATATCGAAGTGGTCGTTCGTCAGATGCTCCGCAAAGTGAGAGTGGATTCACCGGGGGATACCGGCATGCTCCCGGGCGAACTGGTCGACAGGTTCGCCTACGAAGACATAAACGCCAAAGTGCTCGCCGAAGGCGGGGAACCAGCCACGGCGCAAGAGGTGCTGCTGGGTATCACCAAGGCGTCTCTGAACACCGCAAGCTTCCTGGCGGCGGCGTCTTTTCAGGAGACCACGCGGGTGCTCGCCGATGCGGCCGTGACCGGCAGCATCGACAGATTGCAGGGTCTCAAGGAGAACGTTATCATCGGGAAGCTGATACCGGCCCACTGTCACATCGACCGACCGCCGCGCAAACTCTTCGGCGAAGCCAGGGAAGCCCTGGTATCCACCGAGTTGTTCGAAGGCGACAGCATCGGAGAAGAGGACAGCTAGCCAGCTGGGCATCGCACATACCTGCACCCTAAAGCCAGGCCCCACGGCCTGGCTTTGCCATTCTCGCTGCCCTGCTGCCCAACTCTTCGGCATCCCGTTTGCCAAGCGGCGCGGGCTATGATAGAATTTCCGGACGGGCAGAGGAGTGACGTTTCCTTGGCCCCTTTGCGAGGTGACACCAGAGGAGGCTAGGTGCAGGAAGAACAGAAGGACCACCAAAAACCGCGAGGAATTCCGTGGTGCCGCGTCATTGTCCTCGTTGTGCCAGTTTGCTTGGTCATCGTTCTAGTTGTACTCCTGGCCTTCGTCCTGAGTTCTACCTTCGGCTCCACCTCCCGTCCGATCAAGACCACTTCCGTCCAGGAAAAAGAGCTGCCTCAGGCGGAGGGTCTCTCCCTGGCCATCGACCAGGCAGCCATAAACTCCGGAATAAGGGTAAGAGCCAGGATCGAGGACAAGGTGCCCACCTTGCCTCCAAGCATGGCGGCTGTGAGCCTCTTCTACAGCTTCGAGGTCCAGGGCAAACCCGAGACCGCTGCCAGAGTCACCGTTCCCCTCAGGGAGAAGCTCCAGGCGGAAGATATCGCCGATGCCTACCGTTACTACGAGGGCAAGTGGCAATGGATCGGCCCCGCTTCCGTCTCAAAGGATGGCAAGTCAGCCATTGCCGACTCCAGCGTCATCCCCGCTAATTTCATAGTAGTCCGCCCCACCGATTCTTCCCCTCGGATCGCCGCGCGTCTGCCCCGGCAAGCGAAGCTCAGTCCCAAGGCCAACGGACTGGTTGACTTGCTTCATCCGGACGGATACAGCGTGAGGATGGACGGCTCGGTGGTTGGCGAGATACAAAAGCCGCCCGATTCCGGGAAGTATTCGCTGGCGCCCGTCATTCGCGGCGGGGCTCAGGGTGGAGCAAGCAACCCGCTGGATACGATCTTGCGTTCCGACTCTCTCCGCGAACGCCACGCGGCCGCTATACTGGACCTGGTAAAGAGCAAATCGTTCGACGGCATCGATCTTGACTACCAGGGAATAGACACCCTCTTGCGCGATCAGTGGACCGGCTTCGTGGCGGACCTGGCGACCAGGCTTCACCGGGAAAACAGAACCCTGGCGCTGACGCTGCCACCGCCGACAGAAGTGCGGGGCAAGCTGGATACCGGGGCCTATGACTGGCGAGAGTTGGGCAGGCACGCGGACTACATCAGGCTGACCGGAGAAAAAGACCAGACCCTTTACGCCAAACGGATGAACGAGGCCCTGGCCCTGGCTGCCCAGCAAGTGGACCGCAGAAAGATCTACCTAGTCTTGAGCACCTATAGCCATGAGAGAAGCAAGAATGGCATATCCGAGATAGCCATGAGTCAAGCGCTGCAAATGCTCGGTCAGATAGAGATTGCAGGCTCGTCTCCGTCGGCGTCTGGGAGGACTGTTGCTCTAGTAGCCCCCAGGCTGGCGAATGAAAGGGGCAGCACCGGCCCCTTCTGGAATGAGGAGACGAATACACTCACATTCATCTATCCGGCTAGTGAAGGGTCCCGAGTCCTCTGGCTGGAGAACTCCTTCAGCATCTCCCACAAACTGCAAGTGCTAAACCGCTTGAGGCTGGGGGGAATCGTCCTGGACGGATTGGGCGACGACATTGCAGAGGCCGGCCTGTGGCCTCTCCTCAGTACGATCAAGACCAAAGGCTTTCGGGAGGTGGTAAAGCCCAATGAGAGCCGTTTTGAGGGAAGTTGGGAGGCCGTGGCAGGAGACATCACCGATCAAGGCAGCGGACGCGCCACATGGGTCGTGCCAGACACGGCTGGTCCCCTCGAGGTACGATTGATAGTGGGAGATGGGGAGTCGCGTTACGCGAGCCGCCTCGTAATCAACCTTTCGGATTTCAGGGCGTCCTCCGGTCCACGATCAGCGCCCACGAGGAGCCCGGGCAGAGCTTCTCCCTTGCCGGTCTCTGAGCCCGGCGGCCCAAAGTACCCCGGGGTCGGCTTCGGCATGTGCATCGATGCCGGCAATGACTTTCCTCGGGCGTTGCGCGTGCTCAGGAACGCTAAGGCAGACTGGGCCAAAGTCCAGGTCCGATGGCAGGATGTGGAGCCGCAGCGGGGTAGAATCAACTGGGAGTACATTGACTCCATCGTCAATACCGCCCAGGCTCACGGCGCCCGGCTTCTGCTCAGCATCGTCACAGCGCCCAATTGGTCAAGGCCTGCTGATGCTGATTTCAATTTCCCTGGCCCCCCGGCGAATCCCCAGGACTACGCCGATTTCGTCGGCGCCATAGCCTCGCGGCACCCAAGAAAGGTACAGGCTTACGAGATCTGGAACGAAGAAAACGTGAACTACGAATGGGGAGGCCCGGGACGCCTCAACGCCACCCAGTATCTGGAATTGCTGAAGGCCGCTTATCAGCGGATAAAGGCCATCGACCCTGAGACGGTCGTGCTTTCCGGCGGCCTTACCCCCACTGGCGTAAACGACGGCTACATTGCCTACGACGACGTTGTCTTTATGCGCCAGATGTACGAGGCGGGGCTGAAAGACTATAGCGACGCCGTGGCCGTCCATGCCAACGTGGTCGGCCACAACGCGCCCGATGAGGAGCCTAATCCCGACGCTGGGGGCCGCAAGGGACACTGGAGCTTCTTCTTCAGACGCTTCGAGCAAATCCGAGACATCATGGTCGAGTTCGGCGACGCGGACAAACAAATCTGGTTTACGGAGTTCGGGTGGCCTTCCTCGGCAGATACCTGGCCTGACTACGCCCCCGGAGAGGTGAGCGAGGATGAGCAGGCGCAATGGCTGAGGCGCGGCTTCGAAATCGCCAGGGAGAAGGGCTATGTCGGGCCGATGATGATCTGGAACCTGAATTATGCGTCTGTAGCTGAGCCTAATGACCGCTGGGGTAAAGCAGCCTACGCCATCCTCTCTCGGACCTGGAATACGAGGCCAGCCTATCTTGCTCTCGCTGCGATGACCAGATAGGGCGCTGCTTGATTAGCCGAGTGGCCAGGGTATGATGTCTACGGCTTCGGTGGCCCTGGCGAGGACGGATCGTCTCTGGCTCAGAGTTCCCGGGAGCCGCCTGTAGATGCGAGTAATTGCGGGCCAAGCGAAGGGACGCCATCTTAAGGCGCCCAGGGATTTTCGAGTCCGCCCAACATCTGACCTCGTGCGTGGAGCCATATTCGCCATGCTCGATTCCCTCGGAGCAGACTTCTCGCGGGTACTCGACCTTTACGCCGGCACGGGGGCCCTTGGCATCGAGGCCCTGAGCCGCGGCGCCTCAACTGCGGACTTCGTGGAACAGAAGCCCGCTAATTGCGCTCTCATCAAGGAGAACCTTGAGCAGACGGGGTTCAGCGCCCAGGCCCACGTCTATTGCAGTAGTGTGCAAAAGGCTCTCTCCTTCCTTTCCGGCCCGTACTCTCTGGTGCTGCTCGACCCGCCTTATTCCGCGCCATCGATACATGAGACTCTTGAGAGGCTGATGACTTCAAAACTGTTGGGGGCGAACTCAGTCGTAGTATTGGAGCACTCAAAGCGATACCAGCCGGCGATGGCCTACGGTGATTTCCCTTTAGCTGTGACCAGGCGTCACGGCGACACCTGCATATCGATATTCTTACGGAGGACCTAGATTTGACGGTAGCAGTCTATCCCGGAAGTTTCGACCCAGCCACCAACGGACATATCGACATCGCGACGCGCGCGGCTGCCATTTTTGATCGGGTCATCGTTGCCATATACGATAGGCCGGCGAAGAACCTGCTCTTCACCACGGAGGAGCGCGTCGATATGATGGCCAAAGCCCTGGCCGGCCTGCCCAATGTCGCCGTTCACAGTTTCTCGGGTCTCGTCGTAGACCTGGCCAGACGGTCGGGCGCCAAGGTGATCGTTCGGGGTTTGCGCGCCAGCGCCGACTTCGAATACGAGTTTGAGATGGCGCTTATGAACCGCAAGCTGGCCCCCGAAATCGAAGTTGTGTGTCTGATGACGAGCGTCGAGTACCTCTTCCTCAGCGCCAGTCTCCTTAAAGAGGTCGCTGTGCTAGGAGGCAGTATCCATAACATGGTGCCAGACCACGTCGCCAGCGCGCTCAGGAAGAAGTTCTTGAGATAGGCAACACCCGCAGCAGATTGCGCAGAAGGGGGAACGATATGGACATCCTGCATCTGATCGACCGGCTGGAATCACTGGTGACTTCCAGCGCAAGCTTGCCCGTCCTGCGCAAAACCCTGGTGGACGAGCAGCGTCTCCTGGACCTCATAGACCAGATGCGTGTGGCCGTCCCTGAGGATGTCAGGGAGGCTCACCAGGTGATTCAAGAAAGGCACAGCTTGTTGGAGCAAGCCGCCACAGAAGCCAGACGCATCACCGAGGCCGCGGAGGTGGAACAGCGGACAAAGGTTCAGCAAACGGAAGTGGTGAAGGCGGCGGAGCGCAAGGCTCAGGAGATCGTAGCCGAGGCGCAGCGCCAGGCACAGTCCGTCCTTGCCGACGCCCGAGCCGAAGCCTCGCGCACCAAAGAAGAAGCAGCCCAGTACGCTGGAGATATTCTGCGCAAGCTTGATGTCCAGCTAACCGCTTTGCAAGAGGGAATCCGCAAGGGGCTCGACGCCCTCAGAAAAACTGGGCCGGGCGCTGAATAATACCCGCTGGGAGTGGCAAGCATTTTCCAGCGGCCAATGGGGTGTCCCTGGCACTCCGTTGGCGATGAATCCCTTTCCACATATATATCCAGGATGAATCCTGAACTTGATTCAGGATGGACAGGATTGAAGTAATCCTACCCTGCACCCTGCTTTGAAGTGCGGCGGCGAGCCGCCGCTATTGAAAGCGCCCTGATATGGCGGGGCGCAGTCCCAAACTGCACCAGAAGAGGAGAGACGAAGCCATGGAGACCACGGCTACCTATTTCGCAGAGGCAGGGAAGTCCAACACCTCGGAGACATTGAGATTGGCGAAACGCCGCGCCGATGAACTGGCAATAAAGACCATCATCGTGGCCTCCACTTACGGCGACACCGGCATTGCGGCAGCGGAGCTCTTCAAGGGGTATCGCGTCATTGTTGTCGGCCACGCCTGGGGCTCGCGTGGCGCCAACACTTCAACGATGACCGAAGAGAATCGCGCCAGGATTCAAGCCCTGGGCGGAACTGTCGTCCATGCTTCGCATGTTTTCGGCGGCATTGGCCGGGCAGTGAACGACAAGTTCCACACCATCCAGGTAGACCAGATAATCGCCAACGTCCTTCGTGTCTTCTCCCAGGGGATGAAGGTCATCCCGGAGATGGCCATGATGGCCGCCGACGCCGGGCTGGTGCGCACCGACGAGGAGGTTGTGGTGATTGCGGGGACGGGCAGGGGCGCCGACACCGCCGCCGTGGTCAAGCCAGCCAACTCCAGGGAATTCTTCGATCTCAAGGTGCGGGAGATCATCTGCAAGCCACGCCTCTAGCCGGGGCGCCCGGCATAGACGCACGCGCCTTTGCTCAATGCCACCAAGTCGTACCGTGAGATTAGCGCACGGGATAAACTTGCATCCAACCCTCCTCTGCGGGGCGCGTCTGTCACAGCGGAGCAGGCGCTGACCGGCCGGGAGTTCGGCTAAGCAGCAGGAGACTGGAGGGACGTCCACGCGGAAGAACGTGCTGTCGCCGACTACACCCTCAGGGAGAAAGGAGCCTACGGGCTCCTCCGGTTGGGGTTGCCCCCACGAAGTTCGAGGTCAATGCAGGCTTCTCGGCAAGGAGTGTGCGCCGGGCGCCAGAGGCTGTATCCTCTTTCAACGGATGCGAAGGGAAAAGGCCTGATAAGTTATCCGATTCGATGACAGAGTGCCGGCTATCGAAATCAGCGTGCTGAAGGGGCTAAAACAAGCTGGAAAACCGGAGGAATTTTGTGGTATAATTCACTCACTTTGGATAGGAGGCTTGAGAGACAAGATGGCTTACAAGATCACCGAAGAGTGCATTAGCTGCGGGGCCTGCGAACCAGAGTGCCCCAACCAGGCGATCAGCGAGGGCGACACGATCTTCATCATCGACCCTCAGAAGTGCACCGAGTGCGTCGGCTCTTTCATGTCATCCCGGTGCGCTGAGGTCTGCCCGGTGGATGCCCCCCAGCCCGACCCGGACCACAAGGAGAGCAAAGAGGCATTGCTGGCCCGGTGGAGAAAACTGCACCCCGGAGAGGAGCCGGCTGTCGGCACCTACTAACAGTTGCGTCAGGAACCAGCGTGGGGCGGGTCACAGACACGCCCAAGCGGGTTAGACTTTTCCTTACACGTCAAGCCATCCAGCCATCCGCTGGATGGCTTTCCTTCGTCGAGTGCTTGCCCTTGGGCGCCAACCTGGGTTATGATAACTCAGTCATCCAGACTCAAACGGTGAAGGGACCCTGACTCTTGCCTCGTTCCGATTTGATCCTGATACATGCTCCAAGCGTATATGATTTCCGCCAGAAGACAATCCTCTATGGGCCGATAAGCGACCTCATCCCCTCGACTCCCGTCTTTGAAATGTACCCTATTGGCTTCACCAGCATCGCCGAGTACCTGGGACGCTTCGACTATCACGTTCGTATAGTGAACCTTGCGGTCCGGATGCTTAATGACCCCTCCTTCGACGCCGACAGGCAGATCATGAAGCTGAAGGCACCCGTCTTTGGCGTAGATCTTCATTGGCTGCCCCACGCCCATGGCGCCATCGAAGTCGCCAGACTGATAAAAAGGCATCATCCCGAGTCTGCCGTGGTTATGGGGGGTATTTCGTCATCCTATTTCTACAGTGAGCTTATCCAGTACCCTGAAGTGGACTACGTGTTGCGGGGCGATTCGACGGAGGAGCCGCTCCGCCAGCTCATGGACTGCGTAACCAAGGGTGGAGACCTGGCCTTCGTACCCAATCTCGTATGGAAGGACGCGCAGGGCGCCATTCAGGAGAATCCACTTTCGTATATTCCCTATAGCCTCGACGACGTAATGAGCCACCATTACGAGCACACTATCCGCTCCGTCATCCGATATGCCGACTTAGCCAACTACATCCCCTTCAAGCGCTGGATGAGCTATCCCATCAGCGCCATCTTCACTTGCCGCGGCTGCACCAAAGACTGCGTCTTCTGCGGCGGCTCCAAATTCGCCTTCCGAAGGCTATCTCACAGGACCGCGCCTGCCTACCGCTCCCCCGAGGTTGTCGCCCGCGACGTGACTCAGATGGCAAGGCTCAGCCGGGGTCCAATGTTCATCCTGGGGGACATCCGGCAAGCTGGCGAGGACTACGCTGACCGTCTCCTGCATGTCTTGAAAAGCCAAAAGCCTGGTAACCAGTTCATCCTCGAGCTTTTCTCCCCCGCCTCTCGCGAGTTCCTGCGCCAGGTCGGGGAAGCCTGTCCGGGGTTCAACCTGGAGATATCCATGGAGTCGCACGACCCAACGGTGCGCGAGGCTACCGGCAAGCACTACACCAACGGGGCTCTGGAAGAGACCGTAAGATACGCCCTTGAGGCTGGGTGCAAACGGGTCGACGTCTTCTTTATGATCGGCTTGCCCAAGCAGACCTTCGGTTCGATTATGGGAACTATAGACTACTGCGGGCAATTGATGGAACGATGGCGCAGCCACAAGCCTGCCCGGGGCACAGACGAAGGGAAGGTTTTCCCCTTCATTTCTCCTCTGGCGCCCTTCGTCGACCCCGGCAGTCTGGCCTTTGAACAGCCGGACCTTCACGGCTACCGAATCCGGTTCCGGTCGCTGGAGGAGCATCGACAGGCGCTGCTCTCGCCAAGCTGGAAATACATGCTGAACTACGAGACAAACTGGCTCAGCCGGGACGAGATCGTCGCTTCCTCCTACGAGGCCGGCCTTCGGCTTAACCGTCTCAAGGCGCGATACGGTCTCATCTCTGAGGCTACAGCTCAGGCAACTGAAAGCCGGGCCTCAGCCGCTATCAGAGTCATCGAGCGCATCGACAAGCTCGTCGCCCAGGGGGATGAGACCTACCGGGACGAGGAGTTGCGCCGACTGAAGATCGAGGTGGACGAGCTCAGCATGTCCACCGTCTGCGAGAAACGGGAGCTTGAATTGCCTGTAGGGCTGCTGAAGCTTAACCCCCTCAGAGCGGCGTGGGCTCTCCTCTCCGGGCGCTGAGGTGGCGGATGATTCTGCGTCGCCAAGGGCGCTTTTCCTTTGGCTCTTCATGCTGTTTCTAGCTGTGCCAGTGGGCGCTTGCTCCAGTGCGCCGGAGGTGCCCGTAAGCGCTCCCCTAAGCGCTCCCAATACTTTCGCCGTCAGACTTGTGCCTGCGGCCACCCGTACCCCCAGTCCCCCCAGGCTTGGGCAAGAACCAACCCCTGCGGGGCCCACTCCGACAGCAGCGCCTGCCGAACCGGCCAAGGCCCCGGAGGTGCTTTGTCCTCTGTCCGGCATGCCAGTGAGCCCTGAGTCACAGCACGAACTCCGGGCCTTTGCGTTGAAAGTGGACAACGCCCCTCCAGGCTGGCCTCAGTCTGGCCTCTCCCGCGCAAGCCTAGTTCATGAGTATCTGGCCGAAGGAGGGATCACGCGACTTCTCGCCCTGTTTCACAACGAGGATGACGACACCCCGATAGGGCCGGTGCGGAGCATGCGCATGGTCGATATCGACTTGGTGCCCCAGTTCGACGCCGTCTTTGGCTTTGTTGGCTCATCGGCGCGCACTGCTCGCGCGTATTCGACCTCTAACATTCTGGACATGAACCAGTTCTTTAACCCCGGCGCCTACAGCCGCGTCCCCTGGCGAAGGCCGCCCTACAATGTGTACACCAGCGTCGCCCAGCTCAAGCAGGCATCGGCCGCTAACGGTTGGCATCAGCCCTCCTCTATTGAAGCGTACGCCTTTTCCGCAAACCCGCCCCCGGACGCTGCCCCAGTCTCCGTTATTGCTATCCCCTTCCATGCAACCAATGTTGTCGAGTTTCGCTACGACCCGGAACGACGGACGTACCTGCGTTTCGTGAACGGCAGACCTCAGATAGACGCCAACAATGACGAACAGATTGAAGCTGCGAACGTCATCGTACAATATGTCCGACAGCGGGTCACTAACTTCTTCGAGGACGCAGGGGGCGCGCCCTCACTGGAGACCGAGGTGATCGGAGAGGGGGAGGCAGAGATTTTCAGGGACGGCATCGTCATCCCCGCGCGTTGGGTGCACGAAAACAGAACACAGCGGGTTCAATTCCTCGACGCGGCGGGGTATCCCATCGCCTTCAAGCCAGGCAACACCTGGATCGCCCTGCTTCGGGAGGGCACCCGGTAAGCAAGGAGGATTGACTTCCCCAGCGCCGTGGCGCTCGTTCGCCTTCGCCCCAGAAGGACTTGACTGGTGCAGAATACTTGTGAAGGAGGTCTAAACATGGCAGGCGCATTGGAAGGCATCAGAGTCCTGGACTTATCCTGGACATTGCCCGGGCCCTATGGTTCACTGATCCTGGCAGACATGGGAGCCGATGTCATCAGGATCGAGGAGCCTCATCCCAAGGTGGTGCGCGGGAGCCGCGAGTCGATGGGCGTAACGGAGCAAAGCACCGCCTTCGACATGGTGAACCGCAACAAGAAGAGCGTCGGCCTTAACCTCAAGATGGAAGAGGCGCGCCAGGTCTTCTATAAACTGGCACAGAAGTCAGACGTCATCCTGGAGAGCTTCCGCCCGGGTGTCACGAAACGGTTGGGCGTCGACTACGAGACCATGAGCAAGGTCAACCCGCGTCTGGTCTACTGCTCCGTCACCGCCTACGGCCAGGATGGGCCGTACCGGGATAAGCCCGGGTGGGACCCCAACGTGATCTCCATCGCCGGCATCGTCAACATTATGGGCGACCAGGAGACGGGGCGCTTCGTCCTGCCCGGCGTCCCCATGGCGGACATTGGCGCCGGCGGCATGCAGGCCGCCATCGGCATCCTGTCCGCGCTGATGGCCCGGCAGCGCACGGGCAAAGGACAGTACGTCGACAGCGCCATGCTGGACGGCATGCTGTCCTGGGTCGGCGCGCGCCACGGCATGAGGTACTTCGGCCAGGGCGAACAGCCCAAGCCTGGCGAGCGGCCATCTCACGTCTATCGATGTAAGGACGGCAAGTATGTCCTGGTGAGCGGCTTCGCCCATCCCGCCTTTTACGAAAACACCTGCAAGGCCCTGGGCCTCACCGAGTGGCCGCCTCATGATTTCGTGGCCCTCGTCGAGAAGCCCAGCGCGATCGTCCCCGCCTTCGCAGAGGCCCTCAACAAGAAGACGCGCGCCGAGTGGCTGGAGATCTTCAGCAAGATCGAGAGCTGCGTCACCCCGGTGAACAACCTCGATGAAGCGTTTGCTGACCCCCAGGTGCGGCACCGCAAAATGCTTCTGGAGATCGATCACCCCAGGGTAGGGAGAGTCAAGCAGGCCGGCATCGCGCCCAAGCTCTCCGACACACCCGGCGGCTTCCGCTTCTTCGCCTCCATGCGCGGCCAGGATACCGAGCAGACGCTTTCTGAGGCCGGCTACTCGAAGAAGGAGTTGGAGGAACTGCGGAAGATCGGGGCGATAAGCTAGGACGCCGACTGCCGCCAATGCGCCCTTGCGGCGGGAGACCAACCTGATTCCCGCGTCCACGGGATACGCTCCTTTCCCCCCGTCCGCTGGGAGATTAGGGGGGGGCCTGAACCCGTCGACGGGGGATCAAGGGGGTCCGAACCCGTCCACGGGGCCACCGCCCACTCTCCCCCCGTGGACGGGGGGACTAGGATCCCGGGCTTCAGGCAGCCCAAGGACCAGGAACTCTCCCCCCGTGGACGGGGGGACTAAGGGGGGCTTGACCGGCCCCCGGCGCCGCACGAAGCCTCAAGAGACCCCTCCCTAGCCCTCCCCATGGACAGGGCGGGAACGGCAAATGAAACCACCGGCAAGAGGTGATATCATCATGACACAAGCACTGGAAGGGCTGAAGATTCTCGATCTGTCCCGGATGATCGGGCCGTTCTGCTCCATGTTCTTCTCCGACATGGGCGCCGACGTTATCAAAATCGAAGAGGCCCAGCTCCGCTGGCTGCGGGCGGCGCCTAGTGGGGAGGAGAAAGCGCGCGTCTTCCGCCATGTAGAACGCAACAAGCGCAGCATTGCCTTGAACCTCAAGACCAAAGAGGCCCAGGAGATCTTCTACAAACTGGCCGGGACGGCCGACGTGGTGCTGGAGGACTTCCGACCGGGGGTCACCGACCGCCTGGGCATCGGCTATGAGACGCTAAGCAGAATAAACCCGAGAATCATCTACTGCGCCATCTCGGGCTACGGCCAAGACGGCCCCTACCGGCTGCTCCCCGGCCACGACCCGTGCTACCTCTCGGTCGCCGGCCTCATGAGCATCACTGGCACACCGGACGGTCAGTTCGTCCTGCCCGGCGCGCCGATCGGAGACTTCGGCGGCGGCAGCATGCAGGCCGCCATCGGCATACTAATAGCTCTGCAAGCCCGCGAACGCACGGGACGGGGTCAGTTCGTGGACATCTCCATGACTGACGGCATCGTGGCCTGGCTCGCCGCGCGCCATGGCCAATACTACTTCGGCGAGGGCCTGACCCCCAAAATGGGCGAGCGCATCAGCCATGTCTACAGGTGCCAGGATGGGAAGTACATCACTCTCGCTCCGGCGGAGCCCTGGTTCTGGGAGCGGCTCTGCAAGGCGGTGGGCCGCGAGGACTTCATCCCTTACAAGCTGGCTTCCTTACCCTCCATGGAGCCGGAGAACCCCAAGAAGGACGAGATTCTCGCCTACCTGAAGTACATCTTCCTCACCAAAACGCGAGACGAGTGGTTCAAGATTCTCTGGGACGCCGATACCTGCGTCGGGCCGGTGAACTCCTTCGACGAGGCCTTCCAGGACCCCCAGATTCTTCATCGCAAGATGATCGTTGGGACGGAGCACCCCAAATTTGGCAAAGTGCGGCAGCCGGGGATATCCATCAAGCTCTCCGATACGCCCGGCGAGATCAAATCGCTGCCGCCCCAGCGCGGCCAGCACACGGAGGAGATACTGCTGGGACTGGGGTACAGCAAAGAGCAGGTCAACAAGATGCGCGAGCAAGGAATCGTTATGTAGGGCGCAGCGAAAGACCGCCGTGGTTTTGAAAACCGCGGTGGTCTCGTATAGGACCGCAGCGGTCTTGGAGACCGCTGCGGTCTTTGCCCTCCCGGACAGGCAGGAATGCCTGTCCTACTTGGCTAGCCAGACGTCCTGATACTTGTGGTTGTTGTACCAGCCATGCCCCGGGTTGTAGTCCTTCACCTCCGGCGCCACGGGCACCATCTCCCGCCCGTGGTAGGCAATGGCTGAAGGCAGCACCTCCGCGAGGTACTTATTCCGTCTCCAGGGAAATCTTCCGCCTTTCTGTCGCGTCCACCGCCCGGTCGACCCGGTCAAACAGCTCGTCTATCTTCTTGTCTTCAAAGGCGCCACAATACAGGCATCCGGACACGAAATAGCGCCCAATCTCCACCGGGTCGGCCCTGCGCATGCCCGGCGGCTGGGCAATGAGGGTGAAGGACTTCCTCACCATGCGATCGGTGAAGACCGGTAGTCTACCGGTACCTCCATGCCGTCAAGCTAATTGACAGCCCTCGTCGGTTAACACTAGAATGAACTGAAGAGGAGTTCGATAGAAGACGAGGGGAAAGACAACCTGTGGTCAACCAAGATGTGAAGCTGGAGGATGCAGCCACTCTTTTTCTCAGCAGCCTTAAACCAGAGGAGCGCCAGAAGAGCCAGCAGGAGGTGAACAGGTTCATCCGCTGGTGCGGCGCCGACCGCCCCATTTCAAGCATCTCAGCCCGCGAAGTGGAGAGCTACGCCGGAAGCCTCGGCCTAACGGCCACAAATCCTCAGGAGATATTGCAGCCCACCAAGGCCTTTCTCGCCTACGCCAGAAAACAGGGACTCACCACGGCCAATCTTGCTCCGTTGGTCAAGCTGAAAAAGGGCGGCGCCCAAGAAGAGCGGCCAGCGGCCGAACGTCCTCAGCAGATTGTCCACGTCACCGCTGAGGGTTACGCCGAACTGCAGACCAAACTCGCCGAGCTCAAGAAGGAAAGGCCCAAGATAGCGCTGGAGCTGCGCCACGCTCGCGCCGACAAGGACTTCCGCGAGAACGCGCCGCTTGACGCCGCTCGCGAACATCAGGCGCAGGTGGAGGCGCGCATCCGAGAGCTGGAGGCCATAGTGAAAACAGCTACCGTAGTGGACTGTCAGACGGAGAACGGGGGAAACTCCGCCAGGGTGTCCCTGGGGAGCACCGTTCTTCTGCATGACCTGACTTACGACGAGGACCTGCGCTACACGCTGGTGAGCTCCAGCGAGGTCAAGCCGGCCAAAGGCAAGATATCTACAGCGGCTCCTCTGGGTAAAGCGCTGCTCAACCGATGCGTCGGTGATGTGGTGGAGATAACCGCGCCCGCCGGGGTCATCAAGTACAAGATAGAGAAGATAGAGGAGTAGAAGCGAGAAGCGCGAAGCCACAATAAAAGAAGCGGCGCTGCTTTGCGTCCTGAGCGAGGGTTAAGGCTGGTCCCCCTCACCTTAGTCCTCTCCCGCCGAGGGGAGAGGAAACATGCTGCCGCTCCCCGCTTCCCGCTCCTCGCTTCTTGTTTATCCTGTCCATCCTGTTCATCCATGTAAGTAGAACGGCTGGGCAGGGAGGGGATTATTCCTGCTCCCCGCTTCGCGCTTCCCGCTCCTCGCTTCTAAACGAAGGCGTTAATGCCCGTCGCCGCGCGTCCGATGAGAAGCTTGTGAATCTGAGAGGTCCCTTCGAGCAACGTGGCCACCTTTGAGTCCCGCAGGTAGCGCTCCAACGGGTAGTCATCCAGATAGCCCCAGCCGCCGTGAAGCTGGATGGCGTTGTTGGCGGCACGGAAGGCGACCTCCGAGGCGTAGTACTTGGCCATTGAGGTCTCGATGGTAGCCGGGTTGCCTTTGTTCTTCAGGTGAGCAGCGCGATAGACCAGGAATCGCGCCGCCTCCGTCTCAACAATCATGTCCGCCAGAAGCTCCTGAACAAGCTGGAAGCTGCCGATGGGTTTGCCGAACTGAATCCTCGTCTTAGCGTAGTTCGTCGAAGCATCGATACAGGCCTGGGCAAGGCCGACGCAACCAGCCGCCACGCACATCCGGGCATTGTCGAAGGCGGTCATAGCGACGTTGAAGCCGCGGCCCACCTCCCCCAGGACGTTTTCCCGGGGCACGCAGCAGTCCTCGAAAATGAGCTCAGCAGTATTGGAGGAACGCAGCCCCATCTTGCCATGTATGGCCTTCGACGAGAAGCCCGGCATGCCTCTCTCCACCAGGAAGCAGCTCAGGCCCCGATATCCTTTGCCCTTGTCCGTCTGCGCGAAGACCAACGCCACCCCTGCTACACCACCATTGGTGATGAACATCTTGGTGCCATTGAGCACCCACTCGCCCCTCGTCAACGTCGCCGTGGTCTCTATGCTCGCAACGTCGCTGCCCACATTGGGCTCGGTGGTGGCGAAGCAGCCAAGGAACTCGCCTCTGGTCATCCGGGGCAAGAATTTCTGCTTCTGAGCTTCGTTGCCCCACTTCAAGATCGTCTGCTCAGCCAGGGAAGTGTGAGACGAAACGATGGAGCGCAGCGAGAAGCTGGCGCGCCCGATCTCCTCGATGCAGATCGCGTAGCTGAGATAGTCGAGCCCCATCCCCCCATACTCCGGCGGAATCGGCGCCCCCAGCAGGCCCAGCGGCGCCATCTTCTCGATGATGTCCCAGGGGAACCTCTCCGTGCGATCGTCCTCCCGCGCAATGGGCCTCACTTCTTTTTCTACAAACTCTTTCACCATGTTGCGCACCATGGTCTGCTCTTCGTTCAGTTCGAAATCCATTCCGTCAACTCCTGTCCCCTTACTTCTTCAGGGTTTCTTTGCTTAGCGCCGCCTCCTCGTAGCGCGCCACCGTAAACATGAGGTCAGCCAGGCGGTTCAGATAGCGCAGTATCTCAGCATTCCTGATCACGCCCGCGTCCTTGAGCTCCACGGCTCGCCTTTCGGCTCGCCGGATGATGGAACGCGCCAGGTCAAGCGCAGCAGAGCTGGGTGAACCCCCCGGGACAATGAAGGAGCGGGGCATACCTATCTCGCCCTCGAGAACATCTATCAAGCGCTCCAGCCTCTCTACCATTTCGGACGTAACCGTGCCTGCCCGGCCGGCCAGCCTCCCGTAATTGTCTGGGGTAGTGGCGATTTCCGCGCCGATGGCGAAAAGCTCCCGCTGCGCCGAAAGTACGATCTCCTGGACCCTCGCGGTGGGCGACAGCGCTCGGGCCACCCCCAGCGCCGAAACAGCTTCATCGATGGTCCCATAGCCCTCACAACGCGGGTCTGACTTAAGCACGCGCTCTCCGAAAAGCAGACTCGTTTCACCGGCGTCGCCGCGTTTATTGAAAGTCTTCATAGGCCTCCTCTCGGCATAGCCGCCACGCAAGCGCATCTCGCGTGGCGCTTCCGAAAATACCTTTAGCCCCTGTACTCCGCACCGGAGCGGATGCACTCTCCAGTCAGCTTCTGGCGCATCAACCGCCCCTTCGTCCGCCTCCAGCGGACCAGGACAGGCTCCTTGTCGAAGGGAGAGGCATCTTCCCCCTTCAAAAAAGGTTGGGGGGATTCCTCAGCAGCGGGGCGTTGGGGGCAGATCCTTGGCACCCAGAAGCTAATTCGTATTATAACATCCAGCCCAAAAATGAGCCACGACGCGACGGGCTTGACAAGAATCTCGCCGCGCTAGTAATATGCCCCATGCCACCATGTACTACATTCAGCGGTCAGCTATCAGCGATCCGCGGTCAGTTTTCTGAAGGCTGAAAGCTGAGTGCTGGAAGCTCGGAACGCACAAAAAGGAGGCAGCCAATTGGCAAAGATAGCAGATGACATCACCAAACTGATCGGGAACACCCCTCTGGTCAAACTGAATAAGGTAGCCAGGGGACTGAAAGCCGACGTAGTGGCCAAACTGGAGTCCTTCAACCCCTGCGGCAGCGTCAAGGACAGAATCGGAGTATCCATGATCAATGCCGCCGAAGAATCGGGAAAGGTTAACTCGAACACGGTATTTGTCGAACCCACCAGCGGCAACACCGGCATCGCCCTGGCCTTCGTCTGCGCCGCCAGGGGCTACCGGCTCATCCTCACCATGCCCGACACCATGTCCATCGAGCGCCGCCAGCTTCTCAGTGTCTTCGGGGCGGAGCTAATCCTGACGCCCGGCGCTCAGGGCATGCCCGGCTCAGTGCGCAAGGCAGAGGAGCTCGCCGCGAACAACCCCAACTTTCTCTTGCTGCAACAGTTCAAGAACCTGGCTAACCCCAGGATTCATCGCGAAACGACCGCGGAGGAAATCTGGGCCGATACCGAAGGCAAGGTTGATATCCTCGTCTCCGGAGTGGGCACCGGGGGCACTATCACCGGCGTGAGCGAGGTCATCAAGCAGAGGAAGCCGGCCTTCAAAGCCATCGCGGTCGAACCCAGGGATTCCCCAGTGCTCTCTGGAGGCAAGCCGGGTCCGCACAAGATCCAGGGCATAGGGGCCGGCTTCGTGCCCGAAGTCCTCAAGCAGGAATTGATCGACGAAATCGTCCTGGTGGCCAATGATGACGCTGGCAACATGGCGCGACGGCTGGCCAAGGAAGAGGGCATTCTGGTGGGCATCTCCTCTGGAGCGGCCGCCTGGGCTGCCCTGGAGGTGGCGAAACGGCCGGAGAACACCGGCAAGCTCATTGTGGTTGTCCTTCCTGATACGGGTGAGCGCTATCTCACCACCTGGCTCTTCCAGGACCTCTACCCAACGCCGAAGTACGACATCTAGTCCTCACCCTGCGAATTCGCGCTCTAAGGCCGCAGCGGTTTTCGAGACCGCTGCGGTCTCCCTTTCTGAGAGCCAGTGGGTCTTCACCTGGTGGCACGTAACACTCATAAGTTCGGATAATGGCGTTTTAGCCGTAGCGTGGGTGGAGCCTTGACGAAATCGCCGGGCAACCCACCATCACGTGCCGCGTCCTTTCTGATGGGTCACGCTCGGCTTCACCCACCGCACGCATCAATCGCTGTTACGTTGCGCTACGTCAAATGTCATAAGTCTTTAACTTTTTCCCCCTCCCTTTTATTACTTCTCCATTTCACTATTGCTACTATTGAGTCTTAAGCCAGGCCCGCCAGCTTCGGACCAGCAGAAAGAGTGGAGTGAACCCGATGGTGTCGCGCGCTTTCGGACTGACATCCGTGTTCTTGATGCTCCTTATCATGCTCATCGGATGCGCACCGCCGCCGGCGGCTACGCCGCCGGCACCACCCAAACCGCCAGCCACGCCCACAACTCCCGCAGCCACGCCTACCGCCGCACCAACTGTCGCACCTCAGTCGACACCTCCGCCGAAACCCGCAACGCCAGCGGCCCAGGCAATTTCTATATATATCAGCGCGGAGAACATCGCCTTCGACCAGAAGGAGATCGTCGTTCCCCCCGGCGCCCGCGTAACCATGATATTCAACAACAAAGACGCCGTTCCGCACAACTTCGCTATCTACGAGACCTCGGCGGCAGCCAAGCCCATCTTCGTCGGGGAGACTTTCTCGGGGCCGAAGGTCATGGAGTACAAGTTCACCGCTCCGTCGTCGGCAGGCGCTTATTTCTTCCGTTGCGACGTCCACCCGACAATGACAGGCCGGTTTGTCACGGGACAGGTCCCCGCCCCCCCCGGCGCTGCCACCGCGACGCCGGGTACCGCCTACGACTACTAACAGGCCGCGGCAGAGGACCGCCAGAAGCGTTATGATATGAACGATAGTGCAACAGCTCTCATCGGCGACCTGCCGGCCCCGGTGCAGGACCAAGCGACGCGACTGGCGCCGGAGGCGCGAGAAATCTTCCTCCGCAAGTACCGGAAGCGTGCCCGGTCCAGAAAAGGCGCTTATCTCTGGTGGTTAGTGGGACTCCACCATCTCTATTTCGGGAAAAGGGCGCTCTGCGCCTGGTTCCGGCTGCTGGCCGCCCCGGTGACCATGTGGGCAATCCTCGATCTGTTCCGGATTCCGCGGCGGGGTCAAGGAGCACAACCGCCGCCTGGCAAGCGAACTCCTCGGAGAGGCGGAGAATCCATCCAACCGTCGCTGACAACGCGCCGATCGGCGCATTCAGGCCTCCTTCAAGCTGAGACCGCGAGGCGAGACGCGGTGTCAGCCCTTTCCCAATGATTGCGCCTTCGATCTCTCCCCCGACGGAGTATTCCGCTGCGACCCCGGCACACTAGTACGGTGTAACATTGGTTAATCCGTAGGGCGGAGCGAAGCGTAACCCACCGCCACCGATTGGATCTGGTGGGTGCAGTCCCGACTTTCCCGACGCATCAGGGACTCCTAGAAAGCCCAAGCATCGGGACTGCACCCACCCTACGGCTTCTCGAAGTACGCCGACAACGCCCATGCCGCGACCCACCGCGTCAACACCGGCTTCGCCTACGATCAGGTGGTGGGAAAGAAAGGATAGAACCGAGGCGACGCAGGGCAGTGGTAAGCCAGAGAGCCGCAACTCACGTCAACTCAGGGCGCGAGCTTTGGCTTCCCACTCCTTCGCCTCCCTGCTCCGGCCCGCCTTTCGCAAGCACGTCGCGCCCGACTGCAGGGAGACGATGACGCTTTCCTGGTCCACCCGCCCGTGGATGTCCCCTTTCTCTGAGGCCGCCACCGCCCGCTCGTACCACGGGAGCGCCTCCGCGAACTTACCCAGGCTGGCCAGGCAATAGCCCACCTGGTTCAGGCTCACGCCCAGGCTTTCCT
>JACPQD010000011.1 GCA_016190665.1 Chloroflexota bacterium | reverse complement strand
GGGGTGGGGTTGGGGGTTGGTCATTGTATCTTCTATCTTGGTTATTGTATCTTGTTACTTGGTTATTGCCTGGGATTGGGAGACGAGCGACAGAGGGAAAGGGGAGGGACGGGTCCACCGATCCCTGGCCCCCGACACCCGGCACCCGTTTGATGTTGGTTATTGTATCTTGTATCTTGGTTATTTTGTTGGATATCGACCTATTGACAGAGATCTTAATTAATAGTAGACTTGCGCCGGACAGACCAGAAACAAGGCAAGCGCGGAGCTGCGATTTGCGGCAGAAGGCACTGAGCAACTCCCACTGATGCGATTGCCCAACACAAGGAGGTTCCCATGCTTATGCGGGGTCTATCGAAATCCGCCCTGGGGTTGATCATCGCCGGACTGCTTCTCGCTTCCTGCGCTCCGGCCGCCAGTCCTTCCGCCGGCGCCACGCCTGCGGCGCCGCCCCCGACAGGACCCAAGGCCACGGTGGCTGGGCCCGCGCCAACGCCAAAGGCAGAAGCGGCAAAACCTGACAGAGGCGGCATGCTGAATCTGATTCACCTCCGCACCATCGATAACCACGACATTATTCAACTGTCCGCGAATTTCCATGCCTACCCGCCCTATGAACGTCTTTTCCGCTGGGCGCCAGATTTGAAGACCCTCGTTTACGAGCTCGCTACGGCGTGGGAGATCAGCAAGGATGGCCTTGGCGTCACCTTCAATCTTCGCAAAGGCGTCAAATGGCATGACGGAAAGCCCTTCACCTCAGCGGACGCGGCCACCACGGTGAAGTGGATAACGAACCCGCCCAAGGGGTTCATGAGCCGCCAGCAGGAACTCTTCGCCGCCGTCAAGAGCATCGAAGCGCCAGACGACTACACGCTGAAACTTGGGCTCAAGTATCCGTCGGCTGTTCTCGACACGTCTTTTGCTCTGGGGAACACGGTAATGTATCCCCAGCATGTCCTGGAAGCCAAGGGTTCCATGAAGGACGACGTGGTTGGCACCGGCGCCTTCAAGTTCAAACGATACGTGCCGGGAGTATCGATGGACTATGAGAGAAACAAGGACTACTGGGACCGGGAGCTGCCCTATCTTGACGGCCTCAAGTACTACATTATCGTGGACGCTTCCGCTCGATTTGCCGCCTTCCGCACGCGTCGCGTGCACCGACACCAGGAATTGAGCACGACGGAAGCTGAGGTCGTCCAGAAAGAAATGAGCGGCGCGCAGCTCATAACGTACCCCAATCCCTCAGCAGTGGAGGGTCTTATGCGAGTGACACGCCCTCCCTTCGACGACGTGCGGGTGCGGAGGGCGATCTCGCTTGCCATAGACCGGCAAGCTCTGAATCAGTTTGTCACTCAGGGGGCGGGTAAGGTCGGCCTTACCATGTTCCCCGGCGGGCGCTGGGCGCTTCCGGATGCGGAGATTGCGAAGCTTCCCGGCTACCGTCAGCCCAAAGACCAGGACCTGGCTGAAGCCAAGAGGCTCTTGGCTGAAGCTGGTTACGCTCAGGGGCTCAAGATCACAAACTACGTTCAGAACTTTCCCCCCGTGGTGAAAGCGGCGACGGTCATCAGGGAGCAGGTAGCCCGGGTGGGCATAGATATGGAAATACCCTTGATTGATGTTGTGGAGAGGCAGCGGCGCCTGTACAGCGAGGACTTCGGGTTGATGACCAACTGGATCACTACATTGGGTGACGACCCCGAAGTCGCTACGGGCAACGTTTGGAAGATGGAACGTAACTCCTTCTTCCAGGTCAAGCTTCAGCGCCCGGATGGCAGTACGGAGGTGGGCGTAGCCGACAAGCGGGCCAACGATTTGCTCAATCAGATCAGGCGAGCTCCGGATTTTGAGCAGAGGCGGGCGGCGACCTGGGAGATAGAGAAACACATCCTGGACCAGGCGCCAATTCTCATTCACGTATGGATGCCAGGTTTTACGGGGTTGTGGAAAGAGGTCCAGGATTATCACATCAATCCGTGGAACATGGAGATATACAATCAGGTCTGGCTGCGAAAATAGCGCCTGGTCTTGGAGAGGGGTGGCGGGGCGTTCCTGTTGGTAGATGGCGTCATATGTTGACTATGGGGTTCTGGAGAGAAAGGAGCGATGCGCCAATATATACTTAGAAGAGTATTGCTCTTGTTCCCGGTCGTTGTGGGCGCCTCGGTCCTTGTCTTCGCTCTCCTCCGAGTGCTGCCTGGAGACCCCACCTACATAATCATCGGTAGCGAAGGGGGCGGGCAGCGTGGGCTGGAGGAACAACTGGCTTTTATGCGCGAGCAACTGGGCCTGGACAAACCCCTGATTGTCCAGTACCTGACCTGGACAAGCGGCCTGTTGCGCCTGGATGCCGGTCGTTCCATTATCCAGCGTCGCCCCGTATTCGATATCATCGGCGACGCTCTTCCCATCACTCTGGAGCTGACGTTCATGGCGGCAGCCATCGCTACAGCCGTCGCCATACCCATCGGGGTTGCCTCGGCGATTAGACAGGACACGTGGCTGGACTACGTCTTCAGGGTAGTGAGCATTGTCGGGCTGGCCTTCCCTACGTTCTGGACGGGTACCCTGGTGCTTCTTGCCCTGTCTGGCTTTTTCGCGTGGATGCCGCCGCTGGGAGCCACCAACTTCTTCGAGGACCCGAAAGGCAACCTGCAGCAGTTCATTTGGCCGGCGCTAATAGTCGGCTTCTCCTCGGGCGCCGTTCTCAGCCGCATGACGCGGTCATGCATGCTGGAGGTCTTGCGCCAGGACTACATCAGGACCGCATGGTCAAAAGGACTCCGGGAGAGGCTGGTACTCTCTCGCCATGCCCTGAAGAATGCCATGTTGCCCGTTGTTACGGTTGGTGGGTGGCAGTTTGGCGTGCATCTGGGGGGCTCTGTTATTCAAGAGACCATTTTCAGCTTACCGGGCATGGGTCGTTCCCTGGTGGAAGCAATCTTCACCCGAGACTATCCTGTAGTTCAAGCGATCATTGTCCTCTTAACGCTCATCTTCCTGATGGTCAACTTGCTGATCGACCTGACCTATGCATGGCTGGATCCCCGAATCCGCTACGGTTAGCAGGAACAAGAGTGGAAGTGAAGGGAGCAGCCTCACAGATACTGTCGCAGAGCATGCGGGCGGAGACCTCTTTGGGAAAGCGGGCTTTACGTTTAAGCCGGAGGAAGCCGCTAGGCGCTGCTGGGGCACTTGTTGTGGCATTTACAGCCTTCATTGCACTTTCTGCCCCATTAATTGCGCCTCATAACCCTGACGCCTCAGATACCAGACTAATTCTTCAACCGCCTAGCCCGGAATACCCCTTCGGAACGGACAACTTCGGGCGAGACATGCTGAGCCGCGTCATGCACGGTTCGCGAGTGGCTTTGGCGGTAGGCATACTGGTGGTTGGCATTGGCTCGACTGCCGGCGGCCTACTGGGGCTAGTGAGCGGTTTTTCCAGCGGCAAACTCGACTTGATCGCGCAGCGCTTCGTGGATATCTTGATGGCCTTTCCTCCGCTCATCCTTGCCATGGCCATCGTGGCTATGTTCAGTCCCTCCACGACGAATGTTATCCTCGCCCTGGCCGTGGTGCAGATCCCGAATAGCGCGCGAGTTGTGCGCTCGGCGGCCCTCTACGTGAGAGAAACGGACTATGTTACCGCCTCCAGGGCCATCGGCTGCCGCGACTGGGAAATATTGTTGCGTCACATCCTGCCGAATTGTCTCGCTCCATTCATTATCGTGGCAACGGCAGGGATAGGCATTGCCATTCTTTCGGAAGCTTCGCTGAGCTTCCTGGGCTTGGGCAGCCCCATCACTGTCCCTTCGTGGGGTGGGATGCTTTCCGGAGAATCCCGCGAGTTTGTCTACAAGGCATGGTGGATCGCCTTCTGGCCGGGCTTGGCCATAACACTGGCGGTCTTCGCCTTCAGTATTTTTGGCGACGCCCTCAGGGATGTGCTTGACCCACGCTTGAGGACCGGCTAGGTCTGAAGGGCCGGTCGCTGGCAAAAGGTGGATCTTAAGGAGGGATCTGCGGAGAATAACGCGCCAGTGTCAAACGCCGGAGGCAAGGGCGACTTTCCGCGGCCAGGTATCGCAAAAAACAACGCCCTGTTCCCTACTTTTTATGCGTGATAGGAGGATCCAGGTGAAAGGCCCAGTGTTCGAAGTCGCATGGCCCCTAGGGAGATCAGTCTATGAAACAGTTCCCCTGGCGCATCGCGCTCCCGATCTCGAGGGGAAGACCATTTGCGAGCTATGGGACTGGCTCTACAAGGGGGACCAGATTTTCCCCATAATCCGGGAGGGTTTATCGAAGCGATATCCTGATATCAAGATTGTAGACTATACCGCGTTCGGCAACACACACGGACCGAACGAGAGGGAGGTGATAGCAGCCGTCCCTGACCTTCTGCGGAAGCACCGCTGCGACGCGGTTATCTCCGCTGTGGGCGCCTGAGGGAGTTGCACGCCCGCGGTCATGCGGGCGAGCGCGGCAGTGGAGAAGGCCGGGTTTCGCAGTGTGTCTGTTGTGGGAGCGCCCTTTGTTCGTCAGGCCAAGGCGGTGGCGAAAGCCCTCGGCGCCGAGAACCTGGCTATCGCCGAATACCCGGGGCTGATCCTGCTGGACGATGACGAGGATTTGCGCAAGAAGGTTGCCGAAGTAGTCGTACAGAGAGTCGTCGAGGGCCTCACTACACCGGTGGCGGACGCGGTAAAACCGGATGAGCCTGGGCCCAGAGATATCGTATTCCAGGGGACGCTGGCGGAAGTGCAAGAGTTCTTTCATCAGAACTTGTGGACTGACGGTCTCCCCATAATACCCCCCACGATAGAGGAGATAGAGAAGTTTCTGCGCTTCACTGACAGGTCGCCAGATGAAGTGCTCGGCGTGGTGCTGCCTGAGAACCGTGAGGCCACTATCTGGAATATCGCGGTGAATGGAGTGATGTCGGGATGCCGACCGGAATACATGCCAATACTGATCGCCGTGGTGGAGGCGGTGGCCGACCCCCAGTTCCGAATTGAAGATGGGGGAAGCACCCCCGGGTGGGAGCCGATAATCATCTTGAATGGACCGATAGTGAAGGACTTGAACTTCAACTATGAGTCGGGCGTGATGCGCGTCGGCAGACAGCCTAACACGAGTATCGGCCGCTTCCTGAGGCTGTACATGCGAAATGTCGCCGGACTGCGCATACCACCGGGAGGGACCGACAAGGGGAGCATTGCCCAAACCTTCAACGTTGTGCTGGCGGAGAACGAGGACGCAGTGGCTGAGCTGGGCTGGCAGCCCTTCAGCGTCGACCGCGGCTTCAAAGCTGGAGACAACGTAGTCACCGTTCAGAGCGTTGTGAGCATAAGCCCGCCAACCTACAGCGGAGGACAGAATGCCATCGGCCACCTGGAGACAATCGCCGAGGTAATCGGCAGGCGGGCGATGGCACCCTGGACGCCCATTGGCGCCAGTCAGGGGAGATTCTTTCCCTTGTTTGTCATGAGCCCGAGCGTGGCGGGGGTGATAGCCCGAGGCGGCTTCACAAAGGATGACATACGGCAGTATCTCTATGATAACGTTAAAGCTGAGGCGGGCTTCATGGAGAAACTGGCCTGGCAGGGCGGCCCTACCCATTTCACCTTTTGCCGGGCTGTCGAGCAAGGGCTAATATCCGAAGAATACTGTCAGTCCACCGATCCAGAGCGGCTGGTACGCGTATTCCTGAGACCTGACTGGATAAGCATTGTAGTGAGCGGGGACCCGGGAAGAAACCAGAGCAAGGGGTATGTTCAGAACCAGAAGCAGGGATGGCCGACAAGCAAGAAGGTAGTCTTGCCAGGGAACTGGAACAGATTATTGGCGAGATAGCCCTGTAAGCCGGACTGGGCTTTACAGCCGTAATCCAGTCTAAGAGCGCAATTTGGCATGGAGGAAAATATGGACGCAGCATTCGATTTTGCCGAGCTAGGAACGAAACTCAAGTTCGAGGACTTGCCGCCGGCGACTGTCACCAAGGTCAAACAAGATATCTTCGACACTATGGGCACGACGCTCGCCGGAACGGGCGCTGAGGGCACTCGGGAGCTTATCGACCTCATCCAGGACCTGGGCGGGAAGCCGGAAAGCTCGATAGTGGGCTCGGGGGTGAAGACGCAGGCCCCTTACGCCGCCCTGGCGAACGGCTTCATGGGGCGGAGCGCCGACTACGACGATACGCATGACACGGCCGTGCTCCATGTGGGCTCCACGGTATGCTCGGCCGCCTGGGCGCTGGCGGAGCGGAAGGGGGGCGTCAACGGCAGGGGGTTCATCACCGCGGTAACCCTTGGCACGGAGATGGTCTCCCGCATGGGGCTGGCGCGGCGGGAGGGACGCTGGTCCGGTTGGATCAGCACCCTGATTTACGGCTATTTCGGCGCGACCCTGGCGGCGTCGCGCATCCTGGGCCTGAGCCAGGAGCAGACCTTGAACGCTTTCGGCGCGACCCTGGGACAGGCGGCCGGCACCTCTCAGTCGCTCCGTGAGGGCGCGCTGACCAAGAACCTCGACGTGGGCGGGGCCGCTCGGGCGGGCGTCTTCTCCGCTCTCGCCGCGAAGGCCGGCATCACCGGCCCCAAGAACTCGCTGGAGGGCGACAACGGCCTCTTCAAGGTCTATAACCGGGGCAGCTATGACCGCGAGGTGCTCCTGGATGGCTTGGGCAAGAGGTTCGCCGTGGAGACGCTGAGCTTCAAGCCCTATCCCTGCTGCCGCATGAACCACCCCTACATCGACGCCGCTCTCGCCCTGAGAAAAGAACACAATATCAAGCCGGAGGATATCATCGAGGTCATCGGCTACACGGATGTAGAGCCGCATCTGGAGTTCCACCCCGTCGAGAAGAAGCAGGTCGTCCACGGCATCACCGAGGCCCAGTTCAGTATCCCCTACACCGTAGCCGTCGCATTGATGAGGGGCGCGGTCGTCCTCGATGATTTCACCGAGGAGGCGATAAAGGACCCGGCGGTCGCTGCCCTAACAAAGAAGGTCTTCCCCAAGCTGGACACGTCGCTCCACCGCGAGAACGATTTCCCGGCCACGGCCATGGACATCAAGACGAAGTCGGGGACCTTCTCCAGGCGCATCGAGTACCCCTATGGCCACCCGACGAACCCCATGACCATGGAATCGCTTACCGCCAAGTTCCGCGATTGCGCGGCCCACGCCAGGAAGCCGCTCCCCGAGGCGAAGGTTTCTCAAGTCATCGATACACTGGCCAACCTGGAGAAGGTGAAGGACGTGGCCGAGGTGTTGCGGATCGTAGCGTAGGACCGTGTCTGAACCGCTGATCGCGCAGATTAGAGGATTCCGCTGACGAGGCTATCTTCTGCATCAGCGCAATCGGCGTAATCGGCGTAATCAGCGGTTCAGACATAAGCGCAATCCTTCCCATCCTGTACATCGATGTTAGAATCTCTTCTGCGAAAGGAGTCATCATGCTAGCTACCAATCGGACGAAATGGGACAAGACGGCGGACGTGGTGGTGATCGGGTACGGCCTGGCTGGAGCGGTGACGGCCATAGCGGCGCGCGACCTGGGCGCCAGCGCAATTATCTTAGAAAAGCAGGCCGCAGCCGGCCACGTTTCCGCCAGCAGCATCTCCGGGGGCCTCTGGATATGCCCTACCGAGGTGAACGGGGCCATCAAGCACATGGAGGCCCTGGCCAAGGCCGGCCAGAGCGGCATGCGCTGGACGGACGCGGATATCCTGCGGGTCTGGGCGGAGAAGGCATCTCAGAACACCGAATGGATCAAGAGTCTCGGCGGCAACGCCAAGCTCGAGGAGGAGCCGGCGGAATACACGCATCTTCCGGGCGCTGAGACCATCCGAAGGTGGCGCTACAACGGCTGCGGTCTCCGCCTGATGGAGCTTATGAAGGAACAGGCCAGGAAGCGGAAGGTCGAGGTCCTCTATCAGACGCCGGCCTCCCGCCTGCTGACCAACGCGAATGGCGAGGTGATCGGCGTCAAGGCGACCGTCGTCAGCGGTCCCCGCCCCAGGGTCGTCAATATCAGGGCGGCCAAGGCGGTGGTGCTGTGCAGCGGCGGCTTCGAAGAGAACGACGAGATGAAGCTCCAGTACCTTCGGACCTATCCCCTCTATTTCGCCGGCTGCGCCGGCAATACGGGGGACGGCATACTGATGGCGCAAGAGGTCGGGGCCGACCTCTGGCACATGAACTGCTGCTCGGCGCGCCTGTGCGCCAAGTTCCCTGATTTCCCCTACGCTTTCCTGATCCGCTTCGGCGGCCAGGCCAAGGATGGCAAGCCCTGCGGCTACGTGGTAGTCGACAGGCACGGCAACCGGTACTTGAACGAGAATATCAAGGGCCACGCCGCCTGGTACGAGATGACCCGCTTCGATACCCACAAGCTGGAGTACACCTTCGTGCCCAGCTACCACATCTTCGACCAGCGGCGCATGGCCGCCAGCCGGCTGACGCAGCTCACCAGCGGGCCGTCGGGCCCACACCAGCTTTACAAGTGGAGCGCCGACAACACCGAGGAGCTCAAGAGAGGCTGGATTGTCAGCGGCAAGACCCTGCGCGAGTTAGGGCGCGAGTTGGGGATGTCCGGCGTGACCCTCGAGAAGACGGTCAAGGACTGGAACAAGCTTTGCGCAAAGGGAAACGATACCGAATTCGGGCGCGATCCGAAGGACATGGCGCCCATCGATAACCCGCCGTACTACGCCATCAAGCTGTTCCCGGGCGGACCGAATACGCAGGGCGGGCCGAGGCGCAATGCCAGGGCGCAGGTGCTGGATCCCTTCGGACAGCCCATCCGCGGCCTCTACGCGGCCGGAGAATGCGGGTCAGTGTATGGGATGCTGTATCCGGGCGGCGGCGGCAACCTGGCCGAGTGCATCGCCTTCGGACGGATCGCAGCGGAGAACGCGGTCAAGGAGAAGGGGCGGGCGTAACTCTGTAGGAGGACCGTCGGAGAGACCGCAGCGGTCTTGGGCGACTCTCCGGTTCGCATACGCTGGCACTTGAGACCGCTGCGGTCTTGAACGAGACCAGTCCGGTCTATTGTGAATGGGAGGGCATGACAATTGGCTTTGAAGATCGATGCTAAAGAGGCGCTGGAACATCCCACTCGGGCGCTGGCCCGGCTGGCCGTGGAGACCAGCTTCGAAGACCTGCCGGCCCCCGTGGTCCACGAGGCCAAGCGGGCCATCCTGGATTTCATCGGCATTGCTCTTGCCGGGTGCACCGCCGATATCGGCGCCATGGCCGTGGGCTACGCCCGCGCCCTGGGCGGGAAGCCGGAGTGCACCATCATTGGCTACGGAGACAAGACATCGTCCCTGGCGGCGGCTTACTGCAACGGCCGCAGCGGCGATGCCATCGACGCCACGGACTACCTTATGAACTCAGCACACATCGGCTGCCCTCTCTGCGCCTCGGCGCTGGCTCTCAGCGAGCGCGAGGGACTGTCGGGCAGGGACCTCATCGCCGCCGTGGCGGTGGGCTTCGAGGTGGGGGCCCGCGTGATGATCGGCACTTCCCTCCCTCCAGCCAAGCCCGTCGGGGCAGCCTTGCCCGAGGCCATGGGCCGGCGGCAGAAACTGCCTATCATGGAGATGGCCTCGGCGGCCGCCGCCGGTAGGGCGATGAAGCTGGAAGAGGCGCAGATCGTCAACGCCCTGGGTATCGCGGGGACCAATGCCCCTCTTCGCGCCTCTCGCTTCGGCGACCACTTCCCATTGCCCTACATCAAGCACGCGGATGTCGGCGACGAGGCGGCCATTGGCGTTAATGGCGCCTTGCGGGCGCAGCACGGGCAGACGGCCCACCCGGGCATCCTGGACGGCGGCGGGGGACTCTGGAAGATACGCGGCAGCGGGTATTGCGATTTCGAGGCGATGGTGGAGGGCCTGGGCAAGAAGTGGTATCTGCCGCGCAATAGCTACAAGCCATGGCCGAGTTGCCGCTACACTCACCACCCGCTTACCACTTTCCTCAAGATACTTGGGGACAACGGGATCAAACCCGAGGATATCGAGCACGTGCTGGTGCGCATCGAGAAGCGGGGCGCCGGGCCTCGCTTCGACCGCAAGGACCCGGTGGGCACCGTGACCTGCGAGTTCAACACGCCCTACGTGCTGGCCGTGGCCGCCCTGGGCTTCCCTCGCGGCCCGATGTGGTACGCTCGCCGCACCATGAACGACCCCAGAGTGCGCACCCTAATCCGGAAAGTGGACGTGGAGCAGCAGGACGACTGGCCGGGGTGCGAGACGTGGTCCCGAGAAGACCAGCTTCTGAAGGTCCCAAACAGGGTGATCGTCACGGCCAAGGGCAAGAAGTTCGAGGGCTACGGCGAGTACGCCGGCGGCGACCCTTTCATCAAAGAGACCTTCATGTCCGACGAGGAGCTGAAGGCCAAGTTCGCCGACATGGCCATCTGGCCCAACATCGGCTCATCCAAATGGGCCGATCGGGTCGACAAACTGGCGGATATGGTCTGGCAATTGGAGAAGCTCGGCGACGTGTCGGAGCTGACGAAACTGCTGGCGAGGTAGGGGCACGGCACGCTGTGCCCCGCTGGCCTGGGGTGGCAGCCACGATGCAGGGGCGGAGCCTTTGTTCGCCCGGAGCAGGGTGGTCGGGATCGTCGGACA
Organism: Chloroflexota bacterium; assembly: GCA_016190665.1. Lineage (GTDB taxonomy): Bacteria > Chloroflexota > Dehalococcoidia > JACPQD01 > JACPQD01 > JACPQD01. The sequence goes on along the minus strand of JACPQD010000011.1, from coordinate 5,036 downwards.
CATCACACAAGGTGATCCCGTAGTACAAGGGGCTTTTCCGCTTTCAGCTAGAAGATAGAAATCCGGTCTGAACCTCGTGCTCTTAAGGGAGGCAACTGATGGCGGCTCAAAAACTTGACCCACAGACAATCTTCGAACAGCATCGCAAAGCGAGAGGCGACGCCTTCTGGGAAATGGAGTGGCTGTGCAGGATGGTCCCGGACGCTGTGGTGACCAATCTGGAAGTCGTCGGCTACGTCCACCGCTACGAAGGAAAGGAGGACAGCAGCCAGGTGCTGTCCACCCAGATGCGGGAGCTCATTGCCTGTGTGCTGCTGGCTTCAAAGGGTGAGGACAAGTTCGTGGCCAACCATGTCCGGAGGCTATACCGCCTCGGCGTCACTGACGCGGTCATCATGGAAGCTTTCCTGGCGGCGGTCCCTGTCTTTGGCTGGGCGACTCTCATGCACGCGACGCGGGCTATCAAGATAGCCAACGACCCGGAGAACAAGGAGGGCGCGCTCCCGCCCGGAGGGGCGCCGAAAGAGGTGATCGATTTCCCGGAGCTACACCTTGGAGACGGCCGGCCTGAGGCCGCCCGGGCGGACAGGGGGCTTGGCGGGTTGCCCGAATGGCAGTACATTGCCCTGCTTGACGCTGGGCTTGCTGAGCGCGTCACTGCTCTATACAACCTGGTTTACCTGGACAGCAGTGCGGAATTGCCTCAAGTGCATCTCCCCGCCGCGGCGCGCGAGCTTGTCGCCATCGCCGGACTTTCCGCCCGGGGGTTGGTAGACGTCGCCGCCCAACATGTCACCAGGGCCATCCGCTACGGCGTGACTCCGCGGCAAATTCTGGAGGCGGTATCCGCCGGAACGCCGATGACCGGGCTCAGCACCGTCCAGGTCGGAGCTCAGGCAATGATAAAGGCCGGGCTCGCGCCGAAGGAGTGAACCAAAACCCGGCGGGCCCGGTCCGCCTGCTGTAATCGCTGTTTCTGGCCTTGTCCAGGGTCTTGACATACCTCCGCGGCTTCTCTATTATAGCCAGATAAGGCCAGCCCCCGACCGCACCACCACAGGAGGTGTTATGAGAAAAGCGGTGATCTTCACTCTCGTCGTTTTGGCAACTTTCGCGCTTTGGCCACCGCTTCCGACTCCCGCCAAGACGCCTGACGGCTCCACCCTTGTCCAGTCTCCCGGGCCCAGTGCCGCCGCTGCCACCAATATCTCTCGGAATAGTGGCTCATCTCAGCATCCGGCGCTGGCGACAGACAACTTTGGCAACCTGCATTTTGCCTGGCAAGACGACTCGGACACCCCGGGCAAATTCGATATCTTCTACCGCCGCTGGAACGGCAGCCCCTGGTCGCTGACGACGCCGCCCACGAAACTGCTGCAGAATCCAGGGCTCTCCGATACCCCATCGCTGGTTGCCGACTCTCTAGGCAGAGTTCACGTTGTCTGGGAAGATGATTCGGAGGGCAACTTCGACATTCTGTACCAGAACTGGAGTGGCACCTCCTGGTCGCCGAACGAGAATATCACCCGGAACTCCGGAGCATCTTACACGCCCAAAGTAGGCATCGACGGCTCAGGCATTGTGTATGTGGTGTGGTCCGATAACACTCCGGGCAACTTCGACATACTTTACCGCACCTGGAATGGCACGGCCTGGTCTTCGCCGCTGAACCTCACTCAGAACACCGGCGCCTCGATATCCCCCGCGATTGCCGTAAGCTCGACAGGAAGCGTTCACGTCGTCTGGGCCGACAATACGTCCGGCAACTACGAGGTCCTTTACCGGCGCTGGACCGGCTCCGCCTGGTCAAATATTGAAAACCTCTCTCAAAATACCGGTGCGTCGACCAATCCCGCCATCGCCATCAATGCAGCGGGGAACATCGCTGTGGCGTGGCAGGACGACACGCCACTCAACTCTGACATCTTCTATCGAGGGTGGAACGGCGCCGTCTGGTCTGACATTCAAAATCTATCCGGGAATGTCAGCGCCTCGACAACGCCTTCAGTGGCTGTGGACAACACCGGCAAAGTCCACGTTGTGTGGTCCGATAACTCTCCGGGCAACGACCAGATCTTCTACCGCAACTGGAACGGCGCAGCATGGTCCGACAGCGAGAACCTATCTCAGACCACCGGCGGCGCCTACACGCCGGTTATCGCCGTCGACTCGTTGACTCCCCCCAACGGACCCAACGTTCACGTTGCGTGGGCTGACAATACTTTAGGCAACTACGAAATCTTCTATGTGAGCGCTACCGCGCCTCCCGCCGCCGTTCCCACGGCCACTCCAGAGCCTACGGCGGTGCCCGCCACGAATCAAATCCAGCTTTCTGCAGGTTGGAACCTCATCTCGGTCCGCGTCGCGCTGCTGACCCCCGCCATAGCCAACGTGTTCACGCAGACCCCAGCGGTCACCAAGCTCTTCTATTTCCAGGATGGCGCTTGGTCTTATGCCTTCCGTGGTCCGGAGGGCTGGGGTGGCACTCTGCAGCAGGTGGATGACGGCAAGGGGTATTGGGCCTTTGCCACCGCGCCAGCGACCTTGATCCTTCAGCCTGACCCCCAGGCCAAACCCGCTGCTTACCCTCTACCCGCGGGTTGGAGCCTGATCGGCTATTCCTCCATCGTGGCATCCCGATCCGTGGACGCCTACCTCAACAGCCTCCAGGGCAAATGGACCAATCTCTACCGCTACGATGCGACTAAGGGATGGGAGCTTGCCAAGCCCAGCGGCTCGGGCTTTGCCGGCTTCGTAGAAGTGACACAGGGCAGAGGCTACTGGGTGTATCTGTCGGAAGCAGGGACGTTGACGCCGCCGTAGCGCAAAGCGCCTTTGGCCGGCGCCTCCACCCGTCTATTGGTGCCGACCGATATCAAGCCGCCCCGACTGGGGCGGCTTGACGTCCTTTCCCCAGAGGAGAAAAGCGGCTGCCTTCGGCGCCGGAGTCACCTCCCTTTGTAAACCGGGTCCCTCTTCTCCAGGAAGGCGCGCGCCGCCTCCTTCTGGTCCTCCGTCCCGAAGCATATCGCGAAAAGGTCTTTCTCGTAGGCCAGTCCGGTGCTCAGCGTCGTCTCCAGGGACTTATTTACCGCCATTTTGGCGATCTTGAGGATGACGGGGCTCTTGGCCAGTATCATCTTCAACACGCCATCGACCGTCTCCCGCAGCTTCTCCTTGGGCACCACCTGGTTCACCAGGCCAATCTGAAGCGCTTCTTGAGCGGATATGATGCGCCCCGTGAATATCAACTCCTTGGCCTTCTTCTCCCCGACCAGTCGCGGCAACACCTGGGTCCCGCCGCCGCCGGGTATGATGCCCACCCTCACTTCGGGTTGACCGAACTGCGAGTTCTCTGACGCGATGACGATATCAGAGGCCAGGGTTATCTCGCAGCCGCCGCCCAGGGCGAAGCCATTCACCATGGCGATCACCGGCTTGGGGATCTCACGTATCAATTCATAATGGACCTTGATGGCCCTTTTCTTCAGTTGATCGGTGGGATAGAGGCTGGGGAACTCGCTGATATCGGCGCCCGCGCTGAACGCCTTGTCTCCTGCCCCCATCAGCACGATGGCGCGAACATCATCGTCGTCCCGAATCATCTCCAGAACTTCGATGAGTTCTTTGCGCATTTGATTATTCTGCGCATTCAACACCTCCGGCCGGTTCAGGGTTATCCAACCTACATGGTCCTTCTTCTCGTAGATTATGGTCTCGTAGCTCATAGTCCTCCTTTAGTTACCAAATAGCGTCATTTGATGGTCTCCAACCCGCAAACCATCAGTTAGCAATCGGATCTCAGCTTCAGTTCTCAAGGCGCTGAACGCCTCACCGAGCGCCAACGAATTCTCGGCTGGCTTGCCCACACTGCTATCGAAAAGCCGGTGACCTATCCATCGTCGTCGCCCATAGCCGCTGGGCAGACAGTCTGCTATGAGTAACGAATCCTCGGATCCAGCCAGCCGTAGAAGATGTCCACGAAGACGTTGGCGAGCACCACCACTGTTGACATGATGAGCACCGTTGCCTGAATGGCGGGATAGTCGCGGTGGAAGATGGAGTCCACCAGAAGGCTTCCGAAGCCGGGCAGGGAAAAGACGGTCTCGGTAACTACCAGCCCGCCAAAGACGAAGGCGAACTCCATGCCGATAAGGGTCACCACCGGGATGAGGGCATTCTTCATGGCGTGGCGGAAAATGACGATGCGCTCCCTGAGACCCTTCGACCAGGCAGTGCGGATATAGTCCTCCCGGAGCACCTCCAGCATGCACGAGCGCGTCATGCGGCTGGTCACCGCCACTTGCCGATAGGCGGCTGTGATAGCGGGCCACATCAACTGCTGCAAGTTGCGGCCCGGATCGTCCAGAATGCTGGAGAACTCCAGGGGGGGCATCCAGCGGAACCAGAGCACCAGGAAGAGGATGACCAGGGTACCGAGCCAGAAGGCGGGTAGGGAGAGGCCAGCGATGCTGAAGACGCGAAGGAAATAGTCCAGCCAGCTATCCTGACGGATGGCGCATACAATTCCCAGAGGAATGGCGACCACAACGGTGAGAACGGTTATCATGATGGCAAGCTGGAGCGTGAGCGGGAAGCGCTGGATGATATCTTCCGCCACCGGGCGCTTGCTCCATAAGGACTTGCCCAGGTCGAGGCGGACCAGGTCCCATATCCAGGCCAGGTATTGCTCATGGATGGGCCTGTCCAGCCCCAGCTCCTGGCGCAGCGCCCGTACCTCCGCCTCCGAGGCCCGCGACTCCCCGAGGATGAGGCTGGTCACATCCCCGGGCACGACGCGCATGAGGGAGAAGATGACGATGGAGACGCCGATGAGCACCAGGACGACGTACATGAGCCTTCGAATGATGTATTGCTGCATTATGGCTCTCGCCTACTATGAAAATGATTCCCAGCGCCCCGACGACGGCGGCAGGGGACAAGCCCGCTGCCCTACGGCACTTTCATGCCCGGTGGCGCCCCAAAGGGGCATGGGGAACTGCTATGAAAATGATTCTCAACGCCCCGACGACGGC
>JACPQD010000010.1 GCA_016190665.1 Chloroflexota bacterium | reverse complement strand
CCTGGGCAACCTGGGCAACGCCTACTTCAGCCTGGGGGAGGTCAAGGTGGCCATCGACTACTACGAGAAGGCCCTGGCCATTTCCCGCGAGATCGGGGACAGGCAGGGCGTGGGAAACCACCTGGGCAACCTGGGCAACGCCTACGCCCGCCTGGGGGAGGTCAGGAAGGCCATAGAGTATTACGAGAAGGCCCTGGCCATTTCCCGCGAGATCGGGGACAGGCAGGGCGAGGGCAGCGACCTGGGCAACCTGGGCCTCGCCTACGCCAGCCTGGGGGAGGTCAAGGTGGCCATCGACTACCACGAGAAGGCCCTGGCCATAGCCCGCGAGATCGGGGACAGGCAGGGCGAGGGCAGCGACCTGGGCAACCTGGGCAACGCCTACTTCAGCCTGGGGGAGGTCAAGGTGGCCATCGACTACTACGAGAAGGCCCTGGCCATTTCCCGCGAGATCGGGGACAGGCAGGGCGTGGGAAACCGCCTGGGCAACCTGGGCAACGCCTACGCCCGCCTGGGGGAGGTCAAGGTGGCCATCGACTATTACGAGCAGGCCCTGGCCATAGCCCGCGAGATCGGGGACAGGCAGGCCGAGGGCGGCATCTTGGGCAACCTGGGCAACGCCTATGCCAGCCTCAGTGATCTCAAGAAGGCCATAGACTGCTACGAGAAGGCCCTGGCCATTTCCCGCGAGGTCGGGGACAGGCACGGCGAGGGCAGCGACCTGGGCAACCTGGGCAACGCCTACTTCAGCCTGGGGGAGGTCAAGGTGGCCATCGACTACTACGAGAAGGCCCTGGCCATTTCCCGCGAGATCGGGGACCGGCAGGGCGAGGGGAACCGCCTGGGCAACCTGGGCAACGCCTACGCCAGTCTGGGGGAGGTCAGGAAGGCCATCGACTACTACGAGAAGGCGGAGGAGATATTCGCGGCTATCGGCTCGCCCAACGTCGAGGTCGCTCGGCGAGCGCTAGAGCACCTGCGGAAGGCGCCTGGCCAAGACAGCGGGCTTCCGCCCCGCCCGTCGGCTTGAGGCGCGAGGAGGTAAGATATGGTGCTACCACACGGCAAGATAACGGATGAGGGCCTGGCTGAGCTAAGGGCAAGGATTGGTACGTATAACCGCCCCAGTTTCTACGGTGTTGGCCAGTTCAATGAATACGCCGGCCGCGATGCCATCCGCCACTTCGCCCAGGGCATCGGCGACCTGAACCCGCTCTGGCTGGACGAGGAGTACGCGAGGAAGACCAAGTACGGCTCCATCGTGGCGCCGCCGTGTTTCCTCTACAGCGTTTACTGGAGCTCGGGAAGGGTGGGCGGGCTGCCGGGCGTCCACGGATTCCATTCCGGCAGCGACTGGGACTTCCGGAAGACCATCTATGTCAATGACAGGATCACCGTCAAGGAGAAGTTCGTCGACCTGGTGGAGAAGGAAAGCAAGTTCGCGCGCCGGACGGTGATACTCTACTGCCGCACGCACTATCGCAACCAGCGAGGCGAAGTGATCGCCGTCACCAAGGGGTGGAGCGTCAAGGCGGAGCGGGGCGCCGCCCGGGAAGCGGGCAAGTACTCCGGGATCGAGGCGGCCAGATACACTCCGGAAGAGCTCCAGGCTATCGAGGAGGAGGTGCTCGCCGAGGAGGTCCGCGGCGCGAATCCTCGCTTCTGGGAGGACGTGAACGTCGGCGATGAGCTGAAGCCCGTGGTCAAAGGGCCCCTCAGCCACGGCGACCTCATCGCCTTTGCCGCTGGCGCCCTGGGCGGGCTGGCCCATGGGGCGGCGCTCCGCGAGTACCGCAAGCATCCCGCCTGGATGTATCGCGACCCCAAGACCGGCGCCACCGAGGCCATCGCCCGGGTGCATGACCAGACCGAGGCCGCCCAGGGGATCGCTATCCCCGGCGCCTACGACTTCGGCTGCCAGCGCCTCTCCTGGCTCGGCCACCTCATGACCAACTGGATCGGCGACGACGGCTTCCTCAAGGTCCTCTACGGAGAGCTGCGGCGCTTCAACGTCGTCGGCGATACGCAGTGGTGCAAAGGAAAAGTCACCCGCAAATACATCGAGGACGGCGAGCATCTGGTGGACATGGATATCTGGGCCATGAACCAGCGCCACGAGATAACGGCGCCCGGGCATGGCACAGCGGTATTGCCTTCGAAGACGGACGGGATGTGACGGCGCCAGTTGGCGGGCGAAATCCCTCTGAATCTCCTTTTCATGGTCATAAGGTGGATAATGTGGCATTGGGCCTGCATCTGAGGAGACATTGTCTTGCGTATCGTTCGATTTGCAGCCGATGGAAAAGTGAAATATGGAACGCTGGCAACGGATGTCATACGCGTTCTGAAGGGTAGCCCCTTTGATCGAGGTGAGGAGTGGCTGGGGCACGACGGCGCTGTTTACCGACTTGGGGACGTGAAACTCCTGGCGCCCTGCCGGCCCTCGAAGCTCGTTTGTCTCGGATTGAACTATCGCCGGCATGCCGAAGAGCTCAATATGAAGCTGCCTACGGCGCCGCTTATCTTCCTCAAGCCGTCGACAGCAGTGGTGGGGCCTGAGGCGAAGATAGTGCTGCCGCGTATCTACGAGCAGGTTGACTACGAGGGCGAGCTGGGAGTGGTGATTGGCAGGCGAGCCAGGCACGTGCCGAAGAGGAGATGGCGCGACTGTGTCCTCGGGTTCACCTGTGTGAACGATGTGACGGAGCGCCGTTACCAGGAGCTTGATGGCCAATGGACTCGGGCCAAGAGCTACGACACCTTCGCCCCGATAGGACCGTGGATTGAGACCGAGATGGACCCGTCGAAGGTCCAGGTGGAGACCTACCTTAATGGCCAGCTCTGCCAGTCTGGCTGCACTGACGACCTGGTCTTCGCGATACCGGAGCTGATAGGCTTCATTACCGGTGTCATGACCCTCCTCCCCGGCGACATCATCGCCACGGGCACGCCCTACGGCGTCGGCCCGATGAGACCTGGCGACGCCGTCGAGGTGAGGGTCGAGAAGATCGGCGCCTTGAGTAATTACGTGACATAGTGATGGTGGGCCGCAGGGCTGACAACTCTCGCGCCGCGCCCCGACATGTCGGGGCCTGGCCTGCCGTCCTGGCCCTCTTCTGCATCACCTCGGTGGTGGAGGCCATCGGCGTCAGCCAGGTCTTTGCCTTCTTGCCCATATATGTCCAGGGTATGGGGCTTTCGGAGGCGGAGGTCCCCCACTGGGTGGGGCTGCTGAGTTCGCTGGTTTTCGTGCTTGGCCTGCCTCTGGTGCCCTTTTGGGGCGTTTGGGCGGACAAGTACAGCCGCAAGGCGGTGGTAATCCGCAGTTCCCTCGTGGAGGCGCTCGTCTTCAGCCTCATGGCGCTCAGCCGTGAGCCCTGGCAGCTCGCCGGGAGCATGCTGCTGGTAGGCTTCCAGCTCGGGAACACGGGGGTCATGCTGGCCGCCATCCGCGACGTGACACCCAAGAGGCGCCTGGGGGCGTCCATAGCCTTGTTTGGCGCGACGACGCCGGTGGGCATGGCGGCGGGGCCGGTGCTGGGCGGCTTCATCGTCGACGGGCTGGGCGCGTCGCTCTCCGTGGTCTACCTGTCCTCCGCGGCGCTCTCGCTGGCAGTGTGCGCGTTGCTGGGCCTCGGCCTGCGCGAGGTGCAGCCCGATGCGCCGCCGGAAGGGCGGGTCCTCGACCTTGCCTACGACGCCATGCGGGGGGTGTTCTCCGACGCCAACACTCGCCGCCTCTTCCTTCTCTTTGGCATCTCCATCATCGCACGGCAGATGTCCAATCCCTTCCTACCTTTGCTGGTGGAGCGCTTGAACGTTGGCGCGGTTGGGCTGGCGAGCGCCATCGCCTTCGTGGTAGGGACGGCGGCGCTGGTCGGAGGTCTGATCTCGCCGGCCGCCGGCGCGGTAGGCGACCGCATTGGTTTCCGCCCCGTGCTGGCGGTGTCGCTCGTAGGGGCCGGGTTGATGCTGATCGCCATGCCCTTTGCGCCGGACATCGCCTCGCTGGCTGGGGTTAACGTGGGCTTCGCCGCCTTCAATGCGACGGTCAGCGCCATGATCTTTGCCCTCGTGGCGGTGGAAGGCCGAGGCTCAGCCACCCTCAATCTAGTCTATCTGCCGCTGTACATCACCGGCATCATCGGGCCTGCCATCAGCGCCATCATCGTCGGATGGGGCCTGCCGGTGGTCTTTGTAACCTCGGGGCTGCTGCTGAGCGCAGGCGGGCTGTTCGCCGTGGCGCGCCTGGTGAGGGACCGGCAGGACGCCAGGTAATAAACGAAGAATGATGAATGCATCATGCCGGTTACCGGCGCCACCAAGGATGAAGATGTGTTTCTATAGCCCGCACTGAAGTACGGGGTATAGCAGACCGCTCCCTGAAGGGTATACCGCGTACTTCAGTGCGGGCTATATGAGAAGTCTATTTTCGTGGGAATGATGATCCCCTATTCATACGGATGGGCAGGATTGATAGGATAAGATGATCTCAATCCTGTTCACCCTGGACTTCGATCCAGGGTTCATCCTGAATCAAGTTCAGGATTCATCCTGGATATCGTGAAGGGCATCAACAGCTAACGAGGTTCAGAGACACCCCACCGGGATGACAGTCCGCTATTCAGCTCCGCCTGGTGGTCGGTGAGCCAGCGCTTGTGCTCGCGCCAGCGAGGGCAAAACCGCGCCACGAGTTGCCAGAAGCCTTTCTGGTGGTTCATCTCCTTCAGGTGGCAGAGCTCGTGGATGATGACGTAGTCGATGACCGACTCCGGCGCCATGAGCAGCCTCCAGTTGAAGCTCAGATTGCCTTTCCGGGAGCAACTGGCCCAGCGGCTGCGCTGCGCGCGTATGGTGATCCTACCGCAGGCGAGACACAGCCGGGCGCTTAAGTCGCGGACCCGCTCGCCGATCCATTGCCCGGCGCGCCAGCGAAACCAGCGCTCCAGCACGAGGTCGAGCACAGGGTGGCCGTCGCTAAGCTCCACGACAAGCTTGTTCTTCTCCAGAGCGACCGTGGTGAAGTTGCCGCCTTTCTGGCGCATCTCCACCGGCAGGCTGCCGCCGAGATAGGGGACCGCATTGACGAGAGGCCGCTCAGGCGAGGTCGGGGCCAGGGCGTATTTGGCCAGTTTCTCCAATATCCAGCGGGCCTTGGCTTTGAGGAAGTCGTCCAGGGATGCCATCGGGTAGGAGCGGGGAACGACGACGGTGAGGCCCGTGTCCCGCCGGATTTCGAGCCGGGCGAACCTCGCCCGGGGGCTTCGCTTCAGAGTGTAGGGGACCTTCTGGCCGCCTAAGGTTATCTGGCGGGCGCCGAGGGTGGTGAGTTGGGGCCGATTCTTGCGCGGCATCTCAACAGTTTAGCCGGTTGCTTGGGCTATGTCCAGCGAGGTTGGGGAGAGCGGGGAGAACCACGAAATACACGAAACACACGAATGGTGTCAACGGATTGCAATGGATAAACGGATTCGGAGGCATGTCTGGTGCGATGCCTCTGGCCCTTGTCAGCCGTAGGGCAGGGCTTTGTCCCCTACCTTTTGAGGGAGGAACCACGAAGTCAGCGATGAGTTACGAATGCAGCCTGAATGCCGACGGCTGACCGCTTCAAATGGGGTCTGGTGGATTTACGTTGTCGGGTGTATTATCAAGGGGAATCATGGCGTAAGGAGGGCTTCATGCGTTTGCACCAGCAGGTACTCCAGATCGGCACGGATTGGGGCGACGGCGGCCACACCAAGCTGTACTTCCTCGAGGGTGAGAAGAAGGCCATCATCGATACCGGAGTCGATAGCTCCCCAAAAGGGGACATTGCCCGCTACCTGGCTTACTTCGGGTACAAGCTCAGCGACATTGACATAATCCTGAATACGCATGGTCATTCCGACCACGCGGGCGGCAATCCCGCCATTCAGGGATCGGCAGTCTGCATGCATGAAGCCGACACTTTTCTGGTGGAGGACCCGACAAAGGCCTTTGATTATCTCACTGCCCCTACCCGAAAGCTGATGGGCAAGTCCGATGCTGAGATAGGCGAAGAGCGCGCCCGCTACGTCTCCAGCGCCGTAAAGCAGAAGGTGACCCGCCTTTTGAAAGACGGCGACGTGGTAGACCTGGGGAAGGGCATTCAGTTGAAGGTCGTGAGCATTCCCGGCCACACTATGGGCTCCATAGGCTATTTGTGGGAGAAGGAAGGGATGTTCTTTGTCGGTGATTCGGCCATGGCGCAGGGGAGTCGGCCCGGCATTTTCCCAGCCCTGTATCATCCGCTGACCTATGCCCGCACGCTGCAAAGGCTTCTCGAGATGCCTATGGGACTCCTGGCCCTCGGCCATTACTACCAGGCGCTGCGGGTGAACTCAAACCCGATCAAGCAGGGCAACCAGATAGCTTTGTATCTGGAAGATTGCCAGGAGATCAACAACCGCATCATGGAGTCGGTGGCTAAAGCTATTCAAAAGAACTGGGGGTCGCCCTTTCCAGCGATAATGGCGGAAGCGGTTGAGGATCTGACCCAGCGTCTGAACCTGCGGCGCGAGCCGGCCACCGGAATGCCGAACAACGCCGCGCGCGCCCTGGGCATTTACTATCTGGATATCACAAAGGCGCTTTAGTCCCTGCCATCGCGAGGGGCCTATTTCTTCCTGCCTGGCTTTGGCGGCAGGCTCATGGCGTACGCCAGTGACCTGCCCACCCAGAGGCGTAGCTGGGCCTCGTCTTTCATCATCGAGGCGGGGACCATGACCATCTCCTTCATGGGTCGACCGGGCATGGGCGTGAATTGCGCAGCGCCCTCCAGAGCCAGGAAGTCCTTTCGGTCAGCTCCGGACAGCTTCAGGACGATGTCGTTCTCACCGAAGCAGCCCATGAACCAGACGCCGTTGGCGAAGGCGCAAGGATAGCCGAACATCTTCCGCCTTTCCACGCCGGGGGCTTTGGGGAAGATATGTTCGAAGGTCTCGACAAGCTTCGAGGAGGGCTTCTTCCATTTCGCATCCACTGGCTCCCTCCTTTCACCGCAGAGGCGCAGAGGCCGCTTGATCGGTGAGCTTATTGATTTCTATCCCTGCGCCCTCTGTGTGTCTGCGGTGACATTTCATTCATGCAAGCGCTTTCCTTCCTGGACATCCCGCCAGATGTGCGGGTCTGACTTCAGGAAGCGCAGAAGCTGGCTCGTGGTGAGCCCCAGTGCGTGGGCTGCCCGGGCGTAGCTTCCAGCAGCGGCCAGGCCATCCAGAATAGTGGCGACGATGATAGGGTAATCCGGATTCTGAGGGTTGATGGAGAGGCTGCCTCTGGGCCCGCGATGGGCGATAAACTCCGTTGGCAGTGATGGCGACGCAAGGTCCAGGGGAGTCCTGATCTCCAGGGCGATTTTCTCGCGGAGCCGATGCGCCGCCTTGATGCGGTTGTCTTGCAGCGAGCGCGTCTCAGCCGCCAGGGCCGTCAGACCAGTCGGCAGATGGTGCAGGCGCACTGCCGTCTCGACCTTGTTGCGATGCTGCCCGCCGGGGCCGCTCGACTTGTAGCGCTCCTCGCGGCACTCCTTGATGAGATCGAGGTCGCTGAGGCGTAGCGAAACACTCCTGACAGAATGCAAGTCGATCAGTTCGTCACGGGTGCCCACACTCAAGGGGACATAACCTCCAGCCTCGCACCGCCGTCCGGTAGGAGGAGTGCTGAAGGAATAATACAGCCCGTCTGTCGGAGGCAGCAACAGACGGGCTGTGGACTTGGGGCGTCCTCCCAAAGGACAGCCTGGGTGGTCCTGTTCGGGGTCGTAAGTCTCGAGCGGCCTTTCGTATCGATGCTTATAGTTTAGTTTCGGGACTTGTGGGAAGAAATGGGCTTATGGTGTGGTTACAGTATGGCGCCAGTGTGGGGATAGCCTGGGGCGGACGAAATCGGAATTCCGACGCCTCCCGATGGAACGCTGCAGGGATTATGCAGCCCACCCGCGGGGAGGGGGCAGCCTCGCGGGCGGGCCGCACAGCGCTAGTGTCGTGTAACAGTGGTAAGTTTGGACAATGGTATTTCAGCCGTAGGGTGGGTGGAGCCCTGACGAAATCGCGGGACAACCCACTATCACGTGTCGCGTTCCGATGGGTCACGCTTGGCTCCACCCACCGTGCGCATAAACCGATGTTACGTTGTGCTAGTCGCTTTGGACGACGGCCTCGGCCACTTTGCCGGCGGCCAGGTAGAAGCCTAGCCTATCATGTTCGGCGATCCTCTCCTTCAACTGCCCTATCCACTTCAACAGATGTTCCTGGAGAAACTTTTTGCGGGGCAACGTACCGCCGATTAGGCACGACGAAGAGGTCCATGTACTCCTGGTCCAGCTCCTCCAGCGAGGCATCCTGGGGACAGGGTATTCCGAAGAATTCCGCCATCTCGGCCAGGCCGGTCACCATCTGAGCTGTTGGATGCGCGGTGAAGACGCTGGCCAGGAATCGGTACACATATGCCCTGGCGTAGGCATCGCGAGTTTGGACGTCTGCTAACATCAACTCCTACCTTCCTTTAATAGTCGTGGAACGGCGCGCCGTTGGGGAACCCATTGGTTGGGCCGTCCGAGCCAGGCTTCGGCTCGTCACCCAAATTGTCGTAGAGGATCCTCAGGTTGTCCCCCATGGTTTTCGCTTTCGGGTGCCTGGTCCTCAGGGTACCATAGTCACCGTACTCCCGGGTTAGTGTGAGGCAGGTTATGATGCATGCGGGAGGGAGACCGGCATCGATCCGGTGCATGCACATGTGACACTTCTCCGCGACGCCCAGGGTCCCCAGCTTACTGGTCTTCTGGCGATTGAAGAACATCGCCTGGTAAGGGCAGACCGGGAGGCATCTGCCGCAGCCGGTGCAAAGCGCCGGGTCCACATACAGGATTCCGTCGCTGCGCCGTATGATGGCGCGGAAACCCAGGCTATCGCATATGTTCTTGCAGGGGGCGTCGGCGTACTGCTGGCACAGCATTGTGATCACCCTGACGGCCGGTGGTTCCTCCGCACATGTTGCAGGTGGTCGGAATCCAGACGTCCTGGCCTGCGGTCTGCGCATAGGCCCTCTCCATGTCGGATAGGCTGAAGAAGCGGAAGCCGCTGGCGGTCATGCCAGCCGCGGCCCCGGCTATGGCTGAGAGTTTAAGAAACTCTCGTCTTCCGATTGGTGTCATCGGATCGCCTCCTATTCTTGCCGGTTTTCTTCGTAGTTAAGGATCCACTGACTTCGGCAGTCGGCTGGTCAAGCCCTCATGGATGCCGACTGCAATCCTGAACGATTCTCGTCTGCATTGGTGAGTGTGTTGCCTCCTCCTCTCCTTCCTCCACCTCCTCTTATGGGGATTTCCGCGCTTCCCGTCCCCTGACTTGTTTGCCGCGCTTCAAGGGGGGAACTGTTAGATGAATGTAAAATCTGCGTAAATTTGATGTAAGCATATCGTAGGTATGCTTGCATAGAAGTATTATTTACGGATACTACGTTTCGTAGTTGTTGCGCGAAACTGCGTGATGTAGAGTGTAGCCTGAAGATTAGCGTAGGAAAAGCGATTTGCAGTGTTGTTCTGGCATGACGCTGGTGTGCCAGGCGCGTCCGTGCGCCGGGGTTGGCAGTGGAGATCGCGCCGCTTCGCGGCGTATAATGGAGTTAATTCGAGGTGAAGAAGAGGTGAAGAATGGAGCATTCCCTGGCGGTAGTCGAGAGCCACAAGCTTCGAATAGAGAGACTTCCTTTGGGCCCCTGGGGCACCAACAGCTACCTCGTTATCTGCAAGGCGACCGGCAAGAGCGCCCTGGTGGACGCGCCGGGTGAAGCGGAGCGCGTCGAGGAGTGGCTGAGAGCCACGAAACCGAAGTACATCTTGATGACGCACAACCACCGGGACCATATTGGTGCCCTCGCTGAGCTGCGCTCGATCCTGGAGATTCCCGTAGCGGCGCACGCGGCCGACGCCGGCGCGCTGCCTGCGGCTGTGGACACGTTGTTGGCCGACGGGCAGGTGCTGCCCCTGGGCGACCTCCAAATCAAGGTCGTGCATACACCGGGGCATACGCCAGGAAGTCTTTGTTACCTGGTGGATGGGGTGCTCGTCTCCGGTGACACCCTCTTTCCGGGCGGCCCCGGAAGCACCCGAACTCCCGCCGCACTTGCGGAGATCATCAAGTCCATAACCGAGAAGCTCTTTGTGCTTCCCGACGACACCCCCGTGCACCCGGGCCACGGCGACGCGACGGTTCTCAAGAAGGAGAAGGCCGAGTTCGCTGTCTACTCTTCGCGGCCGCACGATCCGAATTTGTGCGGGGACGTGGCCTGGTTGGCGGCGAATGAGAAGTGAGAATCGAGAAGTGAGAAGTGAGAAGGCGCAGGGCAGCCGGGGGCGGGATGGGCTGATTGCTGAAGGCTGAAAGCTGATGGCTCAACCAGGAGGAAATTGAAATGGCAGATATGACGAAACGTGAGCGCGTGCAGGCGGCCCTGGCGGGAAAGGCTGTTGACCGGCCGCCCGTTGCCTTCTGGAGGCACTGGCCCATTGACGATCAGCAGCCTGAGTCGCTGGCCAGCCGGGCGCTGGACTATCAGCGCAGGTTCGATTTCGATTTCATCAAAGCCCCTCCGTCGCATACCTACTGCTACGAGGACTGGGGGGCCAAGCACATGTACCGTGGCAAGCCTAGCGGCGACCGGGATGACCTGGAGTTCGTCATAAAGCGCCCTGAGGACTGGGACCGTATCGAACCCGTCGATGTGCACCGGGGGAGCTACGGTAGGGCGCTGCAATGCCTGCGGATTATCCTGGAACGTCGTGACCCTGATGTGCCGGTCATATACACCCTCTTCGACCCTTTGAATATGGCGCGTTACCTCTCCGGGGATATCACCTTCATAACTCATCTGAGACGCCATCCGGAGCGGTTTGAGCGCGCCCTGGCGGCGCTGACCGAAACGTGCGCTAGCTTCGCTCGCGCGGTGGTCCAGGAAGGCGGCGATGGCATCTTTCTCTCTGTGCACACGGCTAGCTACGAGGTCATGAGCGAAGAGGAGTTTCGCCGGTTGGGCCGCCCGAGCGACCTCAGGGTGCTTCAAGCGGCTGAGAAGGGTTGGTTCAACATGCTGCACGTTCACGGGCAGCACCCGATGATGGGGCAGGTGGTCGATTATCCGGCGCAGGCGATCAACTGGCACGATCGTTCCGCTGGCCCGAGCCTGGCCGAAGTGGCTAAAGTTTTCCCCGGGGCCGTTGTCGGTGGGGTTGAGCAGTACAACCTTCTGCACTTTGGCATGCCCGCCGAGGTGGAGACGCAGGTGCACGATGCCGTCCGCCAGCTGGGAGGGAGAAGATTGATCGTCGGGGCCGGTTGCACTTATCCGCTCACCGTTCCTGAGGGCAACCTCATCGCCGCCCGGCGCGCAACGGAGACGGCACCTCACGCGTAACCGTTTCACAGGGGCGACGGAGTGAAAGACTCCTACGATTTCGACAGGATAATCGATCGACGTTTCTCAGACAGCTCTAAGTGGCGTCGTTACGCTCCGGATGTGCTGCCACTCTGGGTCGCGGACATGGATTTCGCCTCGGCCGAGCCGGTGCTTCGCGCCCTGAGGGAGCGAGTGGAGCACGGCGTGTTTGGCTACGTCCAGGAGCCGATGGAGCTGAGGGGGGTGATCCTGGAGCGTTTGCGCCAGCTCTATGGATGGGTGGTGGCCCCGGAGGCCCTGGTCTTCTTACCGGGGGTCGTGCCCGGCCTCAATCTGACCTGCCGCGCCTTCGCCTCGCCGGGGGACGGGGCGCTGGTCCAGACTCCCGTGTATCCGCCCTTGCTTCATGCCCCGGAGAACGCAGGGCTGGCCTGCAATGAGATGGAGCTGACCAGGATGCCGGGCGGCCGCTACGAGATCGATTTCGACGTGTTCGAGGCGGCCATCGGCGAGCGTACGCGTTTGTTTCTGTTGTGCAGTCCTCATAACCCCGTGGGGCGCGTCTTCCGCCGCGACGAGTTGGAGCGCCTCGCTGAGACTTGTCTGCGCCGAAGAGTCATCATCTGTTCCGATGAGATTCACTGCGACATGGTGTTTCAGGGCAGCCAGCACATCCCTATTGCTTCCCTGAGCACCGAGATTCAGGATCAGACTATCACGCTGATGGCGCCGAGCAAGACCTACAACTTCCCCGGCCTGCGCTGCTCCTTCGCCATCATCCCGAACGCGGAGTTGCGGCAGAGGTTCCAACGGGTGAGGCAGGGACTCATATCCGGCGTCAACATCATGGGATACACGGCTGCTTTAGCTGCTTACCGCGATGGCCAGCCCTGGCTGGATGCCCTGCTAAGTTACCTGGAGGGCAATCTCGACTTCCTCGCGCACTATGTGAGCGCCCATCTTGCGGGCATAAGAATGGCAAAGCCGGAGGGATCCTATCTTGCCTGGCTGGACTGTCGCGAGGCGGTCTTAGGGGGGGACAGCCCCCATGAGTTCTTCCTGCGCCAGGCGAGGGTCGCTTTGAACGATGGCCTCTCCTTTGGACGGGGGGGAGCTGGGTTTGTCCGGTTGAACTTCGGCTGCCCGCGCTCGTCACTAGAAGACGCTCTGGAGCGGATGAGGAAGGCCTTGGACGGCGCCAGCTCACAAGCCGCGAGAAGCTGATGGCCATCGGAAGTGGAGGATCTGCCGCATCAAACCGTTTGGGCTCGAGAAACGTTCGACTGCTCTTCTGGGGTATACTGGTCCTCGCCACGGTGGCGATGGTCTGGGCCCAGACCCTCGGTTTCCCCTTAGATGTCGACCATTATAAGTTCTGGACGAAGCTCGTTACTGAGCAAGGTGTCCAGGGCGCTTATTCGGGCGAATTCCCCCATACTTACGCCATCTACCCTCCAGTCACTCTCTATTTTTACTGGGGCATCGGCCAGGTGTACCGGTCCGCCATCGATCCTGCCTTTGACATGGACCGGGCGCTAGATAATTCCATCTTCACTACGATGATAAGGCTCCCCGCGATGGTCTTCCATCTGCTTACGGCTGGCCTTGTCTACGGCTGGGTGTCCAGGAGGATGGGAAGGGGGCCAGCGTTGCTGGCTACGGTTGGCTATGCCTGGCAACCGGGCATTATCTTTGACGTCGCGGTGTGGGGCCAGCCCGATCCCGTGCATTCCTTCTTCACGGCGGCAACTGTTATGCTGCTCTTGTCCGGGCGTGTGGGGTGGGCGGGTGCGGCTTTCGCTACCGCGGCGCTGACCAAGCCTCAGGCGTGGGTGCTGGCCCCTCTTTTCGTTTTCTTCGCCTGGCGAAGATTCAGCTTCAAGGGACTGGGAGTTGCCGGCTTCGCCGGGGTGACAGCCGCCGCGGGGATTTCTGCTCCGTTCTTGCTGTACGGCACCTGGGGCCAGCTTGTCAGATTGCCTATCAGTATCGCGTCAGTAGACCCTACGGTGTCGGCGAATGCCGATAATCTATGGTGGCTCTTATTCGGCGAGCACGCCTTCGGATTAATGGACAGCGAGCCCTTTCTCTTCGGCATTTCCTACGGGATCATCGGCATGGCGCTGGTCGGGCTAAGCGTTCTCTTTGCGATCGTAAGGCTCGAGGATGATTCGATAACGCGCAGCCTGCCGGCGATGGCGGCCTTCCAGTCCTTCGCGTTCTTCATGTTGACCACCAAGGCGCATGAGAACCACGGTTTTCTGGTCTTGCCCCTTCTTTCGCTGGTGTGGCTGCGCAGCCGGGCTCTGACGTGGCTCTACTTAGCCTTCTCTCTGACCTTTCTGGCCAACGTTGGCCTCCATGATCCCGCCGTGGAGGGCGCCTTCGATGCAAATGCGCTGGGGGCGCTTCTTCGGCCCGCTCAGCGCCTCAATGCCTTACTAAACACGGCGATCCTGTTTGCCTGGGGAGGCATGGTGCTTTTCTTCGCGGCCAGGCGCTCGGTGGACGCCCGGAATGCGATCGCACGGGGACAAGGCCCGGGGACGGGTTGAGGAGGGCAAGACAGCGACAGCCGGTCCCATCGCAGTTATCGCCTGTCGGCGCGCCCGGCGCTTATTTATCTGGTTTCCAGCCGGTCTTCTCCTCGATTTCCTTGAGATCCCTTCTTCTGCGCTCCACCACTTCTTGAACCTTCTCGTTGATGTCCGGGGACGCCTGAAGGAGGGCGATCTGGTTGTTGCGATGCCAGACCAGTACGTAGTCTCCGCTCGGCTCCACGCTGTAGCCCTCATTTTGTTGGTCCGCAGTCAGTTCTGCCGGCGCCTTTTCGCCTACAGCCATCTTTTCCTCCCATGCTATTCCGGGCAGGTCGTCAACCCGCCTGGGCGTCAACCGCTGCGTCAGCTTGAATTCGCCATCCCGAGTGAGTGTGCCCATAACCATCCGGCGTTTGTGAGACTATGCAGCCCGAGCTACCGCGGTGCGACCTTCGCTCGATGCCGCTTGACCGAGGGTCTCCGCGGGACCCGCCAGGTCGCGCAGCCTCCCGCATTGAAGGCACTGTTCATACCATCCGTAGGCATCCCGTTCCACGAGCACGTCTCCGTTACACTTAACGCAGGCTTTCAACTTGATCATTTTTATCACCTCATCGCCACCGTTCAAGATCGGTGGATATTCTTTCACTCCGCTGCCGCCTTGGCGATGCGCCCGGCGACGCTTTGTTAAGAACATGATGTGGCAACACGTAATCGATTTCAAGTAGGTAGGGCCTCATTTTAGAATAATGCAAGAGAAATGCGACAGTTATGTTACGGAACAAAAAAGGGTGCAGCGCAGCGGCCGCTGCGCTCCACCCTTTTCAGGTGTGGCCAAATGGTCTAGTCTTGTAGATTGAGCTCCGTGCGCGCGATTATCTGGTCCTGGACGCCCTTGGTCAGGTCCACGAAGTAGGCAGCCAGGCCCGCCACTCTGACCACCAGGTCCATGTAGTTCTCCGGGTGCGCCTGGGCGTCCAGCAGTGTGTCCCTGTCGATGACGTTGAACTGGACGTGATGGATGCCCAGGTCGACAAAGGTCCTGAGCAGTGCAATGAAGTTGGCGCCCCTGTTTCTGGTGATCTCCTTCGGCGTGAACTTCTGGTTGAAGAGGTGGGTGAAGGTGCCCGCATGGTCTATCTTGCTCACCGACTTCATAGTCGCCAAAGGCCCTTTAGCGTCCGTGCCAATGGCCGGGGAGACCGTCCCGTCGGAGAGGAGGTCGCGGTCTTTCCTGCCGTCAGGGGTGGCGCCCGTCATGCCGCTGTAGTCGTAGTAGCTGGCGCCTCCGGTGCCGTCTTCATTGTGGGACCACCCCCAGATGTTCTTGAAGCTCCGCACTACCCGGTTCGTCCGCTTGTAGAAGTCCCGGCCTATGAGGTCGACATAATCATCGTCGTTGCCCCACTTGGGCGCCCGGTTCATGAACATCTGCCGCAAGTCTTCCCTGCCCTCCCAGTTGTTCTTGAGGGCGGCGATAAGCTCGGCCATGGAGACCCTCTTATCCTCGAAAACGAGCTTCTTCATTGCCGCCAGGGAGTTGATGATGCAGACCTGGCCCACCGGCTGAATGATGGTGGGCGCGAAGTACTTGTACTCCCGGCAGTCCTGTCCCCGTTCCAGGCAACCGTCGAGGGTCGCCGACAGGAAGGGCTGAGGCAGCCACTCTTCATCGAGGACGTCGACGAGATTGCTGATGGTGAAGAGCTTGTGCATGAAGAACCGGAGTTGCTCCTCGTAGGCATGCATGACGTCCTCGACCGAGGTCCAGGTGAGGGGGTCGCTGGTGCGCGGGCCCAACTGTTTGCCGCTGAACTTGTCGACGCCCTGGTAGAAGGCGTATTCGAGGCACTTCGGCAAGCTGACGTTGCCTCCCAGGGCGCGGACGGCCATCGCCTTCCCCGGTATGTTCCATCGCATGCAACCGTCCGTCGTGTATTCGCGGGAGTCTTCCAGGGGGATGCCCTGGTTCATCAGGAAGGGGATCATCATGTTGTCATTGAAGAAGGAGTAAACCCCCGACTGCTTGACCAGTGACTGGACTATCTTCTCGTAGAGAATCTGGGGAGTCTGGGGATGCAACCTCACCGCCAGGGCCGGCTGGTTCAGCCCCATCTCGTCCTTGGCGTCCATAACGATGAAGGTCATCTCATTGGTCACGTCGGCGCCATTGCGGTCTACCCCGCCAACAGTGGTGACGCGTGTAACCAGCGGTCCCGCCTGAGGATGCGACGGCGGCACCAGGGACCCCTCCTCGTTGAAGCGCAGGATGAGGTGCTCCACGAGTTCCTGGGCGGACTCGTAAGTGATCTTGCCTTCATCCTTGTCCTTCTTGTAGAAGGGATAAAAGATCTGGTCCATTCGCTCTCCGTTGCCTGAGGACTGGACGTCGAGGACGCGGGTGCAAAGGTTGATGAACCAGTAGCTCTGCAGGGCCTCATGTAAGGTGCGCGGCGGGTTCTCCGGCACCCAATCACATATCTTGGCCAACTCCTCCAGTTCTGCTCGGCGCTGGGCATCGGCTTCCTGCGCCGCTTCCTGACGGCACAGGTCGGTGAAGCGCTTGCCCTGCCGGATGACCGCCTCGGTGGCGATGACGACCGCCTCGTAGAAGGCCTTCTTCTTGAGGTAGTCGCGGACATGGAGATACAGCTCCGGATCGGCGGACAGCTCCTCCAGGCGAGCCCTTGCCTCTTCTATCAGGCCCTTCAAACCCACCTGGAAGATCTTGTCATAGTTGGCCGTGCCCACGTGGCCGCCGTGGCGCCACAAGAAGACGCCCTGGTTGGGATAAAACCAGTAGTACAGTATGTCCTTGGGCAGCAGCGAGCGCTCCATGCCGTGGACGGACTTGCCCTTCCAGTACTTGTGGATCTGGTGAAGCTCTTCTCTCTTTTCCTCTTCCGGAAGGAGCATCTTGAACTCGTCGTCGATGGCCTTGTCCAGCCAGCTACTCCATTTCTCCGGGAAGGTGATGAGGGAGCACGGCCCGCTGGCGATGTTGCCCACGATGCGCTCGTGGGGAAGGATATAGAGGGTCCGGTTGTCCAGGTAATGGGCGAAGGCCCTGGCCCGTCTCACGACCATCGGCTCGCCCTCCGTCTTCTTGTAGGACTCCGTCACCAGGCGGGCCCGCTCGATGCAGAGGCGCACTTCGGGACGGTAGGGCATGCGGCCCTCTTCCTTTACCCTTTCGACCTTCCCCTGGGCAGATTCAATGCGCCCCGCGCCCCGAGCGCCCTTGCTCTGATAGGCGACGGATGTCCTCATCTGCCTGGTTATCCTGTCCTCTCTTAGCTGTGGCCTTTCCGCGATAACCATGGCGCCTCCTTTTGGGTCGTCCCCGGCTGCCCGAAACCTGCTCTTAGCCGAATTATACCGTGGTTCTGACACGAAAACAATGCGGGATGGGGGATGTGGACGGAGCGGACGGCCCGTCCCAGCAGCCCCCGTGCTTGGGGCGCAGGCGCTGAGGCCGCGACGTCCGATAAGTCCGACAACGTCTGACAGTTTCCCCCGCCGACCCCTGCCCCCTGGCCCCTGACCGCTATTTGGCCAGCCAGACGCGGTCGAGGCTATTATGTGTGTAGGGGCCGAATCCAGGCTTATAGCCGCGCACCTCTCTCCAGAACCCCATATTATAGGCATCCCAGAAGACAATGCTGTAGGCGGCTAGCTCGAGGATCCTCTTCTGGATGTCTATCACCACCTTCTTCCGTTCGGCCTCGTCGAGCATGGCTGTCTGTTTGGCGAAAAGCTCGTCGACCTGCTTGTCGCTGAACTGGCCGAAGTTCATGGAGCCTCCGGTAATGTAGTAGGCGCTGAAGATGGCATCGGGGTCGTCGGTGGGGTCGGATGCCAGCAGGAAGGAGGAATCGAAGTCGTGCTGGTCGAGGCGACTATGGTGGGTGGCGCTGTCCACGATTTTCAGGGAGACGTCCACGCCGATCTTGGCGAGATGGTCCTTGGCTACGACTCCCTCCGCCTCAGAGATGCCGCCGGTCCGGATAATCACCTCGGTCTTGAAGCCGCTGGGATAGCCGGCCTCGGCCAGGAGGCTCTTGGCCTTGGCGATGTCCCGGTCTTTCGGCTGCCCGAAGCCGGGCATCTTCGCCATCTCATCCTCGGGTATGCCCCACGCCCCCTTTGGGTGCATGGCTGCGCCGAGCATGCCCACGCCGCTGTTCACCGCGAGGGCCGCCTGGCGATCGAAGGCCAGATCTATCGCCTGCCTCACACGAATATCATCCCAGGGCTTCTTCTTGAAGTTCATAAAGAAGAGGTGCCGCATGGCCGCCGGATGGGTAACCACGACAACCTTGTCTCCCATTTCCTTCCTCACTTGCGCCGCCTGGGCGTGAGTCAGGGCCTTGGAAGCGATGCCAGTCATCCGCACCTGCCCGGTCCTGAAAGCGGCGAAGCGAGTGGACTCGTCTTTGATGGGGTAGATGGTCACGCCATCCAGATAGGGCAGTCCTTTCATGAAATAGTCGGGGTTCTTGACCAGCTCCTGGCTCACCCCAAAGTTCCACGACTTCCATTTGAAAGGCCCGGTGCCGATGGCGTCCTTCTTCATGTCGCCCTTGGCCTGAAGAACGTGCTTGGGGAGCACGAGGACCCATCCGGAGGCGGCGTTGCCCAGGAAGGAGGCGCTGGGGTACTTGAGGGTGACCTTCACGGTATTGGCGTCAGGCGTTTCGACCTTCTCCACGCCGCTGAGCATGGCCCCACCGCGAGGGCTTATGATCTTGTTCTCCTTCCAGAAGGCCATACGCTCCAGGCTGAACCTGGCGTCTTCGGAGGTGAAGGGCTTGCCGTCGTGCCACTTGACGCCTTGGCGGAGGCGAAAGGTGAAGACTCTGGCGTCGGCGCTGACTTCCCATCTTTCCGCAATGTCCGGGATCACCTTGTTGACGTCCACTGGGGCAAAGCGCACCAATCCGTTGTACACGTTAGCCAAACCGAGCTGCGCGCTGACCGCCGTGGCCTGGTGGACATCCAGGTGCGCGGGGTCCTCCGGGTTGGTCCTGGTGAGGACGCCGCCGGGGCGCGGCTGGTCCGCGGCAGGTTTGGGGGTGGCCGTTGGCCCGGTTGCTGGCGTTGTGGCTGCCGCCTTTGCTGCCGCGGTTGGCTCAGCTTTCGCCGCTGGCTTTGCGGTAGGCGCCGGGCTTGCCGCTGGGGCGCAACTGGCCACCAGAGGACCTACCGCCACCAGCAAGCTTGCGAAGAAGAGGGCGAAGTCTTTCCCGTGGGTCATGTGCTCCTCCCGTCATCGTAGGATTCTACCTGAGGGGACGCTGCAATCATAGAGGCTGAAATGATGCCTGTCAAGGGCCTGCCAGCCAGCGCAATGCGCGTTTGACAAGGGGGGGCGGGTCTGATAAATTGGGCCGAGCGCTAGGCTGCGTGAAGGAGGATTTCCATGGAATACGAGGACCTTATTTTCGAAGTGGATGGCAATGTGGCTGTCATAACCTTGAATCGACCCGACAAGCTCAACGCCCTGAGTGTCGCCATGCGCCGCAGCCTGCAGGCGGCCCTTAAGGAGGTGGCTGATAACGATGATGTCAGGGCCATGGTGCTCACCGGGGCGGGTCGCGGCTTCTGCTCGGGCGCGGATGTGGGGGCGCAGGCGGCGCGCATTCAGGGTGGACAACAGCCGCCCTCGCGCCAGGAAGTGCTGAGCCCGATAGGAATCCTCGGATCGCTAATCAGAACTGTCGACAAGCCGACCATCGCTGCTGTCAATGGGGTCGCGGCGGGGGCCGGTTTCGGCTTCACGCTGGCTTGCGACATCAGGATAGCCTCGGACAAAGCCAGGTTCTCCTGCGTCTTCATCAAACGCGGCCTGGTACCCGATACGGGCGCCACGTATTTTCTTCCCCGTCTGGTGGGTAGCGCTCTAGCCTGCGAGCTGGCCTTCACCGGAGATATCATCGATGCCGCGGAGGCGTTGCGTATCGGGCTGGTGAACCGCGTCGTCCCTCACGACGACCTCATGCAGGTGGCGAAGGAGCTGGCGACGCGGATCGCCAAGGGGCCGCCCATAGCGATGACGCTGGCGAAGCGGGCGATCTACCGCGGGATGGAGCACAGTCTGGGCTCTCAGCTCGAGTATGAGACCTACGCCCAGAATATCTGCCGCGCCACGGAAGACCACAAGGAGGGGGTCACGGCCTTCATGGAGAAGCGGGAGCCGGTGTTCAAGGGGAGATAGGGGGGCTCGTTCCTAAGAGGGGGGATGGCGTGCCAGAAGAACCAAGGGTTGGGCGGCTCGGTTCAAAGCCGTCACCGTGACGCTCCCCAGTGCTGAAGTGAAGGATTGGCTGGCGAAAGGCGTCTTGCTAGCTGTCGCTCATGACCATGCCAATATTGGCGGAGCCTGACACAGTACGCGGACATTGCTTGAGCCTTGGGCGTGACCTACCGTCCGACACAACAGGAGGCTTAGCAGATCGCGAAGCGGCCGCGAGCCGCGACTACATCGAGAACCCCCTCCACCAGGGGGTAACTGCCCAGCACATCGGCAGGAGTCTTCGAGAAGCGTCGGCGGTTGAACAGCCCATTTACTGGCGACCAGTGTCAGAGTACACTCTTTTTGAGAGGGGAGGGAGGACCATGCTTTCGCAGTACATAGAAAGGGCGATGAGCCGTGCCGTCTACGACCAGCTTGAGGACAAGACTTATTGTGGTAGGATTCCGGACTGTCCTGGGACGATAGCGTTCGGCAGGACGCTCTACGAGTGCCAAAATGAACTGAGATTGGTTCTTGAAGGTTGGCTACTAGTCAAGATCAGACACGGTGACACGTTGCCGGTAGTGGATGATATTGACCTGAACAAGGGAATTCCTGTCCTTAAAGAGACTCCCGCGCATGGCTAAGTGATCGCCGTGCAAGAGAAGGATATTCATAGGGAAGCTCACCGCTTTGGGCTTTAGCCCGCCTGAACCTGGCGGTCGTCATTCTTACATGCGGTACGGCACGTTCACTCTGGCGATTCCAAGTAATCTTGAATACTCGGTCAATCAACTTAGGATGCTCCTCAATGAGATAGAACACATCCTGGGGAGGAAAATCTCCCTTGACGAGTGGCAGAGGCTTCCATCTGCGCCGTATGGCCCGTCGGATTAGCGTCACATTTCTTCCGAATACGACCTGTTCTGTTTTCCGTTGTCTCCTTCACGTCCACCGCGTCTTCCAGGTAAAGGGTGATGGCCTCCTGGATGTTCGCCAAAGCTTCTTCAAATGTTTCTCCTTGCGAGGCACAGCCAGGAAGAGACGGTACCCAGACGGAGTACCCCCCTTCTTTTTCCTTCTGAAAGATCGCGTTGTATTCCAGGACCGTTCGTTTCATATCGTCATTGTACCATTTCAATTCTTCGAGTCAAGGGATGGAGCGAGTCACATCAGGTAGAGTCCTTGCGGATCACACGAAGTCCTCAAGGAGCAAGACTTCTAACTCCGTCACTCGCTTCAGAACGCGGTCATTCGTCAGGAAAGCCGTGGCCCTTGCACCGAGGCACGCCGATAGCTGCAAGGCGTCAGGCGGCCGTAGCCGGTGGATGGACCTGATTTCGGCTGCTCTTCGGGCGGTATGCCTGTTGAGGTCGAGGATTGACAGATTAGGGAAGTTCACCAGGAGCAGTTCATACGCGTCGGCCACCTC
Source organism: Chloroflexota bacterium (assembly GCA_016190665.1). Taxonomy (GTDB): domain Bacteria; phylum Chloroflexota; class Dehalococcoidia; order JACPQD01; family JACPQD01; genus JACPQD01. The sequence continues at coordinate 4,734 of JACPQD010000010.1, read as the reverse complement.
GGGTTGCCCCATTTGCAGCGGCCTTACCGATAGTTCCATCAGCGTAAGGACCGAGGTCACACCGCGAAAGGAGCCGTGGGCTAGTTCCTCGAACACTGAATGGCTGCACTCGGCGTAGGGCGTTGTCCCTTCGATGTGGTAAATGAAGGGGGAGGTGTCGAGTCCCAGCACCCGGTGTCGCTTCAACACATCAGTTATTCGGGCCAATCCCCACGCTCTTGTCGTACGTATTCTTGCGGATCCACGCCCTCCCAGACTTCCCGGTGTAATCCGCGGAGATGCTGGACGTAGTCCTGCGGTTCGGGCATTAACACAATATAGCCGTCCCGGATGTCGACCAGCAGGTGGTCCCCCTTCTCAATGTGCAGTTTCCTTCTCGCGGCCGAGGGGACCGAAATCTGATATTTGTGGCTCACTTTTACTTTGGTTGTCATGGCAAACCTCTGAAGCCTTCTGCTAAGCATTATAGCAGATTTGCTAAGCGTTTTCCATATTGAGGTCAGTCGTCCTTGCCGGCTATTTCGCCAGCCACACGTGGTCGAGCTTGCCCCAGGCGTGGATGCCGGAGCCAACGCTGAAGTTTCTCACTTCCTTCCAGGCGCCGACCTGGCCGATAGACTTAAAGCTGATGACCATGGGGACTTGCTCCATGCTTCTCCTCTCGATCTCTGCCAGGATAGCCTCGCGGGCCTTCTTGTCCATGGTGCGGGCCTGCCTTTCGATGAGCTCATCTATTTCCTTGTTGCTGAAGTCGCCGTAGTTGCGGCTGCCTCCGGTGGCATAGTAGGCAAATAGGGTCTCGTCGGGGTCGCCAGTGGCCTCTGCCCAGCTCATGCTAACCAGGTCAAAGGAGCGCCGCTCGAAGCGCTCGTAGAGGGTAGTCGGGTCCACTATCACCAGTTCAGCCTGGATTCCTATTTTCGCCAGTTGATCCTTGTAGACCACCCCGAAGGGCTCGTAGACGGTCCCCGACCGGCTGAGGAGCGTAGTCGTGAAGCCGGTGGGAACACCTGCCTCAACCAGGAGCTTCCTGGCCTCGGCAATGTCGCTGTCTTTGGGTTGCCGGTAGCCAGGCAGTTTGGCTACCTCTGTCGGCTGCATGCCCCAGGGGGCTGCATATATGGAACCTAAAAGACCCTTGCCCTGGATTTTGATGGCCGCCTGGCGATCGATAGCCAGGTCCACTGCTTTCCTCACCCGTACATCGTCCCAGGGTTTGCGGTGAAAGTTGAAGGTTATGGTGCTCCGGCTCAGCCGATCGTGCTCATAGACCACAGCCTTGTCTGCCATCTCTCGTTGCACAATCTCCGCCTCCATCGCAGTAAGGCCCGTCGCGCCCACGTGGGTCATCTTTACCCTCCCGGTGCGGAAGGCAGCGAAGCGGGTAGCGCCGTCCGTGATGGTATAGAACTGGATGCCGTCAAGGTAAGGCAGACCCTTGATGTGGTAATCGGCGTACTTGGCCAGCTCCAGGCTGATGTTGGGGTTGAACTGCTTGAGTTTGAAAGGGCCGGTGCCCACACTGTCCCGTCTCATGTCCCCTTTTGCCACGAGGATGTGCTTCGGCTCTATGGCTATCCAGCCCGAAGCTAGATTAAACAGGAAGGAAGCGCTGGGGTATTTGGTAGTGACCTTGATGGTATCCTCATCTGCTGTCTGCGCGTTACCCATGGCTGCCAGCAAGCTCTCGCCACGAGGGGAGATTGTTTTGAAGGCTTTGGGGTTTTGCATCCTCTCCAGGCTGTATTTGACATCCTCCACGGTGAAGGGCTTGCCATCGTGCCACTTGATCCCCTTTTGGAATCCAAAGGTATAGACTTTCCCGTCGGGGCTTACCTCCCACTTCTCCGCCAGCTCTGGCACTATCTTCTGGTGCTCAACGGGATCGAGCCGCACCAGACCCTGGTAAACGTTGAAGATCGTCTGGGAAGCATCCGAGCCCTGCTCGCGCTGCAGGTCGAAGCTCGCCACATCCCGCGCCAGAGCCCTCGTGATTATGCCCCCGTGGCGCGGCTGCTCTCCTGTGGGCCTGGGGGTCGGGGCCGGGGCGGCTGTGGTGGCTTTGGCGGCAGGCTTCGACGGCGCGGTCGCGGGCGCCGACGGCGCCGTCGTGGGCGCCGGGGCGGAGGCCGGTGGCGCGCAGGCCGCCAGGAAGGACGACGTGACCAATACGGCAGTGAGGGCTGGAACGATTGATCTTGCTACCATCATGCGCTCCCTTATTCTTCCTGTTCACTCAAGGCTTAATCCAGGCTTAATCCAGCAGCCGGAAACCCTGTTCCACGAAGTCCCGATCAAAGGCGAAGGCCTCGGGCACGCCGAGTCTCCGCATACTGTTGAAACTGACGCAGTCCACAAGGCTCAAATCGCGACGGCCGACCGTCAGCAGCGTGCTCACCGCTGCCTGGTGCTCCTCGGGAGATACCCAGTGGACGCGAATGACCGGCAGTATGTCTTCCACCAGAACGCGGACGGCCCCCATACCGAGCCGATTCTGGACCAAGGCAAAACACTCCACCAGAACGTAGCTGGTGCAGAGGAGGTCCTCGGCCCGCTGCAATAACTCTTCCCAGACCCTGCTGGCCGGAGGATGAGAATCGTCGTCGGCGTCGAGAACGGCGAGGAACGCCGAGGTATCCACGAAGACGCTCACTCTTTCATCGCCTCCGCCAGGTGGCGGTCATGGGCCGCTGCGAGGTCTCGGTGCCCCGAGTGAAACCGCCCCGCGGCTGCCAGGGCTCGGCGTCTTCTTTCCCCCTCGTCCACTATGCCGCTGCTCCGGATGACGTGGTCGGCCCCTTCTCTGATGAGTGCGGCGAGAGGGACGCCCCGCCGTCGGGCAAGGTCCTTCAGTTTCTGCATCTGAGATTCGGAGAGTTGGACCTGTGTGCGTATCATAGCAAACCTCTTGACAACATGATATCATATCTGCCCCAGTGATGTCACTGGTGTTGGCCACTGTCTCTCCCTTTTCTCACTCCTCTCCACTCACTTCTCAGTCTCCCCCAACTCGGCGGGCAACCGAATCGTCCTGCTGATGGGCACGCCCTGCTTGTGGTTCTGTATGTATCCCTTGCTCTGGTTTCGGCCCGGATCGCCGCTGACGACGATGTTTATCCAGTCGGGTCTCAAGAAGACGGGCACCAGGCGATCGGGGTCGGTGGACTGACAGAAGTCCTTCGATAGCGTGCCTTGCTCCACAGCAGTGCAGAGCTTGTGGCTCGTCAGGCCCCGTTGTATGGTTTCCAGCACTCCTGCTGGCTCCCGGACTTTGTCATACAGCCATTGGCGGATGGCGTCTTTGCTCCAGCCGCCCCGGGCGATGACGCCGGCGACGCTGGGGCTCAGGACGAAGAGGGGGTAATACCCGCCGAAATGCGCCGCTGAGCCGGTCTTGTAGGCCATAGCGCGATGGCCGATAAGCTGGGCAAGGGTCTCCAGATGCTCTTGGGGCGTGTTGCCGCCGGTATAGGCAGGCAGGCTGATGCTGATGACGCTCATCACCGTGACCACGTTATCGCCCGCCTTGAAGCCCCGGTCCACGCTGAAAGGTTGCCACCCCATCGCGGCCACGGCATCCTCGTTCTCGGCCAGCGCGACGTTGAAGCTGAAGGCGAAGCTGCCTTTATCGGTGGCGCCGGGCGGAATACGCAGTCCAGCGACGTTCCTCATGTACAACCTGAGAAAGCGCCCGACGCTGGTGTTAGCCTGTCTTCCGACGCGCATGGCGCCGGAGCCGTAGTTGAAGTCTAGTTCCCTAACTATGGGCCCGTTCAAGATAATGAGCGGCTCCCAGCCTGGGGTGCTGCCCGCATCCTCGATGCGGAACTCCGGATCGGCGATGGCTTCCACGATAGCGACCAGCACAGGCATGTACTCCGGGCGGCAGCCGGCCATCACTCCGTTGACGGCGATGTTCCAGACGGTCGCCTCGCGATTCTCGGGCAATAGGACGCCGATCACGTCATCGGGCGACCTGTCGGTGAACCTCAAGAACTCGCCCACCCTGTCGATGGTGGGTGGAACAATGGGCAGACCGTCGGTCCACATATTCTGCAAGAAGAACTCCTGGACCTCGTCCAGCGAGCCCTTGAAGACTGCGTCCCGAGGCGCCGGCTCGGCGGATTTGGCGACCTTCGCCGCGGTCGCGGTCAGCCCCCTGACAATGTTCTCGACGACTTCCCGCTGAACCTTGTGGCGCAGCTCCTCGGGACTGTCTATCATGGGGACGCCGGGGTATTCGGCCACAGGCAGGTTCTCCGCCCCCAGGCCCTTGGCGATGGCGTGGGCCTGGCGCAGGAAGCCAGAGGCCACGATGGATACGCTCTGGACGCCAGTCCTCTCGGCCGCCAGGCTTGCTCGCACCACGGCGGGCGTGCAACTGCCTCAGGCGCCGATGCCCGAGATGACGGCATCGCACTTGTAATCGATAAGTCGCCCAGGGAGTGCCGCCATTACTTCTTTCTCTTTGGCCCCGTGGGTATCGCCGAAGGCAGTGTAGTCGACGAACTTTATGCCAGGGTAGCGCGCTGCCAGCGACTCCCTGATAATGGGGTATATCTCGCCGCCCCGGAAGAGCCAGTCCCAGACCTCGCAAACTGTCTTCCCGCTCAGGTCGGAGGCGCGGTTCGCCAGGGGCACCCTCTCGGAGACAGACTTGCCCAGTGGCCAGACTACTTCGTATGTGGGTTCTTGCATAGGATCCTCCGCCAGAGGGGGGTCGGGGGTCAGGGG
>JACPQD010000008.1 GCA_016190665.1 Chloroflexota bacterium | reverse complement strand
CACCTACCTCGCCTCCCTCTCCGGCAAATGGACGACGCTGTATCGTTATAACCCGATCCTAGGCTGGGAGATGGCCAAGCCGGGCGGCATTGGTTTCAAGGATGTCGAGAGGGGGAGGGGCTACTGGGTATACGTTATGGAGGCGGGGACGCTGGCGCCGTAGGGGCCGACGTCTCCCAAATCAATACGAACGCCCCAGGGCCCCGGTGCGTCGGGGCCCTGGGGCTATGAAATGAGGTTGGTGAGGTTGGCAGACTAAGGCAGCAGCGTGCCCGCTTCGTTGAGATTTATCAGGTAACCTCTCCCCATCTCCATTTCGGCAAACCCGAATCCCGGCCGGGCAATCTGGTAGCCGCTTGCCGGATCATAGCGGTAGACAGACATCCACTTTCCGCTGAGGCTCGCCAGATATGCCCCCAGGTTGGTCGAAGGCGTCAGGTCGCGGGACGTGTATCCGATCATGTTCCACCCGGCGACCAGCGGCTGCACGAGAGCTGCCACGGAGGGATCCTTAGGGGCGAGGTTCAATGTAAGCGTGCCCTCGATGGCAGCATTGATCCAGTAACCCTTCCCTTCCTCAATCTGGGTCAAACTCCCCGTCCACGTACCGCCGGAAGACGCCGCGTAGTCCCAAACGCCTGCGGCATTGAGATAGAAGACTTTGTCCGCCATTCCGGCGAAGACAACCCCCACTGAGGAGTCCACCAGCTTCCCGGGCACGGAGATCAGGTTCCAGCCTTTGGCCAGGCTGATCCCCAGGGCCGGCATCGGTGTAGCCGTGGGCGTGGGAGTGGGCGTTGCCGTCGGCGCCGGGGTGGGCGTGGGTGTAGGCATGGGCGTGGGCGTGCGTGTTGGGGTGGGAACTGGCAAGAAACCGCCTCCTCCACCGCCGCCGCCGCCACCCCCACCGCCGGCAGGAGGCGGAATTGCAGCCGTGGTGAAGCTTGCCTGCAGAGTGGCGTCGCAGTTGCCCGCGGCGTCGCAGGAGGCTACGGTGTAGAAGGCTTGGGTCGTAGATGGAAGGCCGGTCAGGGTTACCGAGTGGGCCGTGTCCAGGCCGGCTGCGGTTGCCGTCGAAGGCATAGCTGTTGTCGTACCAAAGCGTATGGTGGAATCAGAAGCCTCATCTGTGGTCCACGTTATCGTTGCGCCGTTGCTTGTCACGTTGGTGACTGTCACTTCTGAGATCACTGGGACGGCGCTATCCTCTATTATGTCCGGAACGAGCACGCGAGCACTTTCGACTCCTCCCGCGCTGGTCGCCGACGCCGTGAAGACGTTCAGGGAATCCTGGGCCAGGGGGACCGTCACGCTGAAGGCTCCCGAGGCGTCAGCGTTGGCGGAACCGACGAGGGCTGATGCCGCATCGTAGACCTTCACCAGCATCCCTGCTTCCGCTGTACCGGTGATAGCGAAGGTGTCCGCATTGACGAACTTGCCAACAAGAGGCGGCGAGACAATGGTGGGCGCAAGCGTGCCGGCGTTGGCCACGGTGAACTGCGCATTGGTCGCCGGGTCGAACCCGAGGCCATCGCTAGCCTGCGCCGTTACGGCGACATTGGCGATGCCGTCATTCCCCACGGGGACAAGGGCAGCGTAGGTCCACACATCCACAGCGCCGGTCATGGGCGCATTGGCCACGTGCGGGCCGGCCCCAGCATAGGTTATGGAGATAGTGGGCGTACCAAGTACGGTTGCCGTGCCGGTGAACGTGCCCGTGATGGTCAACGCCTCGCCCGATCTCACCGGCCTGTTCGGGTTGTAGGTCAAAGCTATATCAGCGTATCGAGTCCTCTGGGTTATCGTGGGGACGGTTGCTGCTGGCCCCTCGTTGCCTGCCGCATCCGTTGCTGTCGCTCTGAAGCTATTTTGCGAAAGGGGAACGAGGGAAGTTCGGATTTTGAAGCCCGTCCGGCCCTGTGTCAACTGCTGCTGTCCGACCACCACGCCTGCGGCGTTCTTGATCTTGACCAGGGAGTTAGCCAGCGCCGTTCCTTCGATATCGTAGGTTGACCCACCTGTAGTGACGGGGCCCCGAGGTCGCAAAACCACTGGCGCCGGCGCGGAGCTTTCAGTTATTGTAGGGACGGTCGCCGCTGGCCCCTCGTTGCCCGCCGCGTCTGTCGCCGTCACGGTGAAGTTATTCGCTGTTCTTGTGACCAGGGAAACGCTGATGCTGAAGGCAGTGGCTCCGCCTGCCAGTTGCTGCTGGCCGACCACCGTGCCGGCCCTCTTGACTTTAACCAGGGCGTTAGCCTCTGCGGTGCCCCGGATGGCATAGCTGGCTGCAGCCACGCTTACTGATGCGGTGGGCTGTGTAATGACCGGCGCCGCTGGGGCTATGCCGTCGTGAGTTATGGCGGGGACTGTGGCCGGCGGGCCTTCCACACCCGCAGCGTTGGTTGCTGTGACGGTGAAGTGGGGCGACGAATTGGCAGCCAGCAAGACGCTGATGCTGAAGGCGGTGGCGCCGCCCGTCAGTTGCTGCTGGCCGACTATCGTCCCTGCTGTGTCCTTCACCTTGACGAGAGAATCAGCCTGCGCCGTCCCCTGGATGGTGAAGGTTAGCTCGGCTACAACAACAGGCGCGGTGGGTTGCGTAATCACCGGCGCCGCCGGGGGCGCCGCCACGCCTACGGTCAGGTCGACCCGGGTAATCATCCCGCTGTGCCACGGCGCCGTCTGGTCAGCGGCGACGCCATTGACGAAGAAGCTTATGGTATCCCCCTCATTCATGTTGCCCTGGACCAGGAGTCTGGGCACGTCGGCCGTCGGGTCGGCGTCGCCATATTTGCCGACCTCGGTGGTGACAATGGGGTTGTAGGGGCCGGTCACTACCCCCGTTCCTCTCGCCTCCACCCTCGTGCCCACGGGCGCATCAATCCCGCCTATCTTCAGCGAGCCGAAGAAGTAATGGGGTAGGGAAGGCGATTGGGCGCTGGCGGCTGCCGGCGCTGCCAGGAGCGCCGCCAGCGCCGCCAGGATCGTCAAAATGTGCTTTGTTGTCCTCATCTGATACCTCATGTCGGACAGGTCGGACGAGTCTGACCGGTCGGACAGACCGGCTCCCCCCCCTGAATCCCCCCGTGGACGGGGGGACTTTGGGGGGGAGCCAATCCTCTAGCTACTCTGCCTGCCGTGGCCGCAACACCGGCGTTGACGTGAAGCCGCTCAACTGGCCGGGGTTGACCATGTATACCCAGTAGCCTTCGCCGACCTGCATGCTGGGAATCACCGGAGAGTCCCGGACATAGGTCCAGTCCAGAGTGTTCGTGCTCGGGCTGACTACGTGGCTGTACCCCCATAGCGCGTTGGGAATGGCCGGATTGGTAGGCACGAAGTAGACGGACATCAGGGCATCTTTCGCAGACATCTCGGTTTGCAGGAAGGCTGACCCGATGAGGTTCCAGCCCGCGACCAGGTTCTTGCTCGGTGGGGCCGTAGTGCCTTCGTAGGGGATGATTTGCACGTAAGTCTCGCTGTTCACCAGCACGTAAATGGCATCGAGGGGCTTGAGCACATAGGTGGGCTCGACGAACTGGAATGCCGTCCCGTCCCACCGGTACGCAGCCTGGAAGCTCAGGCCATTGAAGGCAGTGAACTCAGCCCAGGTGTCAACGCTGGAGTGCAAGCGGACCGGCGTCGACAGGGTGTTCCAGCCGGGATGCAATCTGATGCTGATCCCCTGGATAGCGCCGGTGCTCAGGAAGGGCTTCACCGGCTCCAGGCCGAGGGCCTGCCGGCCGTCGCGGCCCACCGCGGGGAGTTCCAGCAGGATATCTTTCGCCTGGTTTACCCCATTGACCACGTCGAGGGGAGGAGTGATGGCGGTGCCGCTGCCCGGGTGGCCGTTAGGGATGATAAGCTGGGGATGGTCGAAGGGCGCCTTCTCCCAGCGCACCCGCTCATCGGTGAGGGCCAGCAGGAATTTCACCAGGCGGTCGCCGTCCAGGTCGCGCCCCAGGGAATCGATCTTCGGCAACTGAACGGAGGCCAGCGGGCCGTCCAGGTGGTTAATATTGACGTCCGCGAAGTCCCCTTGCCGCCGGTAGAAGTCCAAGACCTGCCTGAGCGTCAGCGCGCCGCCGTTGTGGAAGTAGGGGGCGGTCAACTCGACGTTGCGCAGGCCCGGCACCTTCACGGCCCCGTTCACCATCACCCTGGGATTGGTAGGCGCCGCGGCGGGCAAGCGAGGGCCGAAGGGCAACCCCTGCAGCGCCTGCCGGCTGGCGGAGAGCGGAAAACCATTCTCGCTGCCGCCCCTGCCCAGGTCCTCGTTGATGGGCCGGACACCGATATTGTAGAAGCCATTGTCCAGCAATACCAGCTCCGTACCAAGCTGAAGCCGGCCATCGCGGAGGATCGGCGCCACCTCGATCTCTATGGCACCCTCGATCCCCATGCCCGGAACGCTGGCATCGCTGAAAAGGGCGCTCTTATGACACTCCATACAGGAGCCCTGGTTTATCCCAGCGAAAACAGGGTTTGCTGCCTGAGTGAGCCCTCCGGTGTTGATGAACATGAGGAGCCCCCTCATCTCATCCTGGTCCAGGGCCATATCATCGCCCTGCATGAAGCGGTCAAAGCGCGCCTCATCCGACACCAGAGTGGACTCATAGGCCTGGATGGCCAGCCCGAAGAAGAGGGTGAAGTTGGCCTCCATCTGGGTGTAGCCGCCCGGGGCGCCCAGCGGGTTGATCACCCGGCCCCCCTGGGCATTGAAGGTGATGACATTGGTGGAGTCCCAGTACTTGGGCTGAAAGATCGCCCGGACCAGATCAGCGTAGGTGGGGATGATCAGCCCCAGGTTGTTGGGTGGGGCCTGGCTGTCCCGGGAGAACGGTCCGAGGACGCTGTCTTTCACGTGCACCTTCTGGAAGGCCAGCGGCCGCGCGGCCAGCAGCTTCTTGCCCACATCGGGGAAGGTGCGGCCGGCGTAGGACATCTCCACGTCGCTCAAGGGCGGCCCCACGGCCTGGGAGGCCAGGGAGGAGTTGGGGATACTGATCTGCCTCTCCACCAGCGTGCCAGCTTCGTTCACCAGGATTCTGGCATTGGGGTCCAGCGGCCCCAGGGGGTTTACCCCGTTGAACTTGTTGTGCGCCCGGCCATCGAAGAAGTTGTCGAAGTTGAACACGGCATTGATGACGCTGGGCGCCTGGCGCGGGGGGTTGCGGCGCACATTAGCGCCCCCGACGCTGAAGACGGGGTCGGCGACGGCGGTGCCGCTATCTTTGAGCTGCCCCGGGACCACGCCAGTGAAATTGGCCCGGAAGACGCCCTGGGAAGAGACGACATCGTTGGTGTCCCGCGTCACCACGCGAGTGGGGTAGTCCTCTCTCTGAGGGTCCACAAGCTGGTGGAAGGGGAAGTCGTTGGGCGTCAAGTCGTAGTTCGGACCGAACTGAGGAAAGCCAGCGACGCCGGTCACGGCGCTGTTTCCGAAGACGTTATCCGGCGTGGTCGCTCTTTGGCCCGGGTTAAGCGTATTCTTGCTCCGGTTGTCGGCGCCGGCGGCGAAATGGCAGGAGGCGCAAGCCTGGCCGTCGCTGCCCACCTGCTGCTCCCAGAAGAGCGCCTTGCCCATCACCACGGCCATGCTCCGGGCGCCGGGGCTGTCGTTGAGGAATTCGTTCAGGTTGCTCACCTGGGGGACCGAGATATCGGCCAGACTCACCAGCCCCACCTGGAAAGCAGCCGCCCGCACTGCCGCCGGGCTAAGCGTGGCCACCTGCGCCTGCGCGCCATTCAAAGCGATGAAGACCGCCAGCAGCGTGGCGGCGGCCCAGACTGTGAATATGAGTGTCACTTTAGACATGTTATCTCTCCTCCCCGTTTGTGGCGACAGAGAATGTGATCTGTGTCCGGACATGTTGCCCCTCCCCTTCCAGTTTTGGCGGCGCCACGGGTCCAGGTCGCCCGCCTCCGCCGATTCGCGGTTTGGCCGCGCCTGGATCGTATGCCCAAGGCATCCTGCGGCCTTTTTTTCATTCTTGCAGTTTCCCCAGCGGCGAGTCTGTCACCAAAAATGATAAACCGTGTAATGAAAAGCCAACAATTCTTTGCTGGAGTTTGATGTCATCAAAACAACTACGTAGGAATAGCCGCCCAAACCCGTCCGTAATGCGGATGCGACGAGGCGTGACACCTCCTCCTTTTACAGCGCAACGCTGTCCCCGGGGCAGATGAAGATGGTCGGCAACCCCAGCGGCATGAAGAACGATATCCTTAAGGCCGACATAATCTATACCCATGACCCGGAAAACGGATATACCAGGTATGTTGGCTCAGCGAACCTGCCCCTGGGGCAGGGCGCGTTTGTCTCTTCCGCCTCGGGCGGGATAGTGACGTTACCGCACCGTAGCCGCGCGCATGCTGGCAAGAGCCGCTACGGCGCTGACAGCGCGCCATGCGGCCGCCGGCTGGGAGTTTGCCAGGCCAGGAATAAGCTTTACACCGATACGGCGGTGGGCCGAGGCTATTGGATAAACCTCTCCTCGTCGGGGACGCTGGCGCCGTAGCTCCCTCGGTCTTCTCGTCACAGTCAAGGGGGAGGCTAATTGGCCTCCCCCTTTTTCGTAGAAGCAGGCCTGGCCGCTTGTTGTTATGACAATGTTGCACTATACTGTACATATCATGACAAGCCGGGAGGTGGCTAATGGCCGAACCACCAGGGACCAAGGTTATCAAATCATCTGAGGCAAGGCAGAAGTTCAGCGAGCTCATAAACCAGGTGTTCCGCACGAAGACGCGCGTAGTCGTGGAAAGAAGCGGCATCCCTGTGGCGGCCGTTATCCCGGCCGAGGACCTGGAGCGTTTGCAGCAGTTCGAGGAGCACCGTGAGAGAGCTTTCTCGGTCATCGATGAGATCGGGGAGGCTTTTGAGGGTGTGCCTGAGGAGGAAATCGAGCGAGAGGTCGCCAAGGCTCTGGCTGAGGTGCGGCAGGAGAGGCGGCGTGCTCTTTCCCATGCTCCGTGAGAGCGATCTTGGATACCAATATCCTCTTCGGCAGCAAACCAGACGAGGGGGAGGCCGCTTGGCCTCCCCCTTTGTACAGGGCCGGGGCTACGTTGATGCCCAATGTGTGCTAGAATACTGGTGAAAGGCCGACGCTCAGTGTTTACCTGTGTCTGAGACGGGGTGACCCCATGATGCGGCGGCCCAAACGGAGCTTCAGGAGTTCCAGACAGACATCTCGTCGCCAAGGAGTCGCAACATGGTGCAGGTGCAACAGGAGCTTGAGCGCTACCGCACTGACGCCCTGTATTTCGAGCAGCATCGCCAGGAGCTTCTGCAACACTATCCGGAACAGTGGATCGCCGTCTACGGTCAACAGGTGGTCGCCACTGCAAAACGGCTGCCACAACTTATCAGGAAGCTGGACAGGCTGGGGGTTCCACGGGGGCAAGTCTTCATCGAACGTGTGTCCGCCACAGAAGACCTGCTTATCCTCCCCACGCCATGATCCGCGGCTACTGGGGTGGTCATCCGGGGAGGACGCGCCCCTACGTTATCGCCAGCGTGGCGATCCCCTCGTTCCCTGATGTCAGGGGCATTGTTCACTTTCTCGTGGACACCGGAGCGGACTCCACGCTTCTTGCCCCACGGGACGCCCTCGAGCTTCGCATAGACCTCGCCCGTCTCCCGGCAAACTCCGCCAGCACAGGCATAGGCGGCCGAACCCCAACGGTATGCGTGGAGGCTGTCCTCACTCTTGACACTCTCACTTTCCCGATTGCCTTGCGTATCCTTGCGCCCGTCGGCCGGAGGCAACAGGAAGCGCTCAGCTTCATCCCGTCGCTGTTGGGCAGAGATATCCTCTCCCGATTCGCCTTGTTCCTGGAGGAGCGCACCAACCGCGTGCTGCTTCTTGAGCCTTCTGAAGCTGACGCCTTGGCTCTCTCCTAGCCGGCCCATCCATCTCTCTAGCCCCGATAAACATCCCTTCTCGGCAGCACCCAACGTTAAGCTTTTTCAATTAGGGGCTTTCAAAACCTCCGTTTGATTGCCTCGTCCCAGGCTGTTACAATGTGGTAAGGCGTAGGGAATGGGGGAGCGGATCGGGCTCCGGCCGCCGGCCCCTGTTCTCTGGCTCATGGCCCGTGACTTCAACGCTGATAGCTGCCTCAAAGGGGGTGCCTGTGAAATCCCACACTGCCGGGCCAGCCGTACCGGCAATCGTCCTTGCGCTTCTGCTGCTCCTCAACCTGGCAGGCGCCGGTGCTGCTGGCGTGGAGCCCGCCCCTCCACTGGCGGCGCAGACGCTCACTATCCCGGCGAGCTGCGATGGCACCAGCGGGACGCTGACGGGTGGGGGCTTTCCCTACTACGGCGCTGGAGGGGTCATCTACTGTGCGCGGACAGGGAACGGCGTCGAAGCGTCGAAAGACAGCTCCCAGAGGACCTTCGCCTCCTTCAACACGTCGGCGATTCCGCCTTCGGCGACAGTCTTGTCGGCGAGCCTCTCGCTCTTTGTGAATCCCGGCGTCAGCAATGACGATTTCACTACCCTGGAAGTGGTGTCGGCCTCGCAGGGCTTTTATCTTTCGCCGGCTAGCTGGAGCAATGTGGGCTCTGTGAGTTTTGCCAGCCGCCCGTTGGGTTCCCTCCAACAGGGCCTCATGAATACGATCGCGCTCAGTCCGGAGGGGGCAGCCGCCGTCACCAAAGGCGGCACGACGCAGTACGCGCTGCGCCTCGGCTTCGACCTCTACCCCGTTCAAGCTCCGAAGGGGATCAACCGCATGGAGACTGTTCTGGAGCAGGGGGTGTTTGGCATGCTCCTCTCCGTGGAGTATGCGGCCCCCGACGTCTCGCCCACGCCCACGCCTGCACCCTCGCCGGTTACCGGGGCTACCGTCAGCTATGCCAGGGGCTGGAACATCGTCGCCGGCCCGGCGGGCGCCACTTTTCAGCAAGCCAGCCCCATCCTGTACACTTCGCAGGGTGGGGATTTCACTATCCTGCCCAACACTCAGGCAGTGAGGCCAGGTTGGGGATACTGGGCCAATTTCGCCGAGGATACCACGGTGACCCTGACGGGCGCGGGAGGCGATTCCTACTCCACCACTTTGAGTCCCGGGCAGTTCAAAATGATCGGCAATCCCAGCGGTACGAAGAGCGCGACGGTGAGCGCCGAAGTGGTCTGGACTTATGACCCTGCCATCGGATATGCCAGACATCAAGCCACGGCGGTCCTGGCGCCGGGCCGCGGCGCCTGGGCGTTCTCATCCGTAGGCGGTGTCGTGAGCATCATGACCTCAGCAGCGGCAACGCCAACGGCTACGCCTACCCCCTGACGACGGGTTGGGCGGTGTGCAGCCCCGAGCCGCGGGGCGCAACAGAAGGGGGATGTATACCATGAGACCAGGGGGCAAGGGTACTTCTGTCCAGACAAGATTGGGAGCGTGGGCCGTTCTGTGCCTCCTGACGTTCGTCGCCCTGTCGGGAAAGCAGGCTGAGGCGGATTCGGCGCCCGCCTCTACCGCCGGGGCGCTGCCGGCGCTCACGGTTGTCCCTACAGCGACCCCGTCTCCTACAGGAACAGCGGCGCCAACCCCCACCTCGACAGCGGCGCCATCGCCTTTTCCCGGGGCGACGGTGTCCTACGCTAGAGGCTGGAATATCGTCGCTGGCCCGGCCGGCACCACTTTCCTCCAGGCCGGCGCCATCCTTTACACTTCTCAAGGCGGAGATTTCGCTGTCCTGCCCAATACACAGGGCGTAATGCAAGGTTGGGGATATTGGGCCAATTTCGCCATCGACGCCACGGTGGCCTTGAATGGGGCCGGCGGCAACTCTTACACCACCCCGTTGCAGCCTGGACAGTTCAAGATGATCGGCAATCCCAGCGGCGCGAAGAATGCGATGGTGAGCGCCGAAGTGGTCTGGACCTATGACCCGGCCAGCGGCTATGCCAGGCATCAAGGCTCGGCGGTCCTGGCGCCGGGCCGCGGGGCGTGGGTCTCCTCGTCCACAGGCGGCACGGTGACGGTAATCGCCACTGACGCCCCCCTCGCCACTCCAACAGCCACTCCTGTGGCGACACCGACAGCCGCCACCTCTCCCAGCCCCACGGCGACGGTGACACTGACGCCAACGCCGATAGTTACCGCGACGCCTACATTGGCGCCCACTCCGGTCCCGGAGTTCATACGCTTCGCCGGGACCAATAGCGTGGGCCGCGACCTCAATTTTGACATCAAGGGCGATCTCTCCGCCGTTACTCGATTGCTCGCCTGGTACGAGGTCACTTGCCCTGAAACCTTCGGCTTCGGGTGGGAGGAGTACCGCTGGGCGACAAACCCCGCCATTGTGGACGGGCGATTCAGGATAGAGATGCCCGCCGGCGGCGGAAGGACCGATATCTTTGCCGGGGAGTTCGATGCCACACTCACCACCGCCAAGGGGACCTGGCTCAAATGGCTGGTTATCACCTATCCGACAAGCTCAGACGCGCTCTGCAGCAACTCAGGAACGTGGACCGCGACACGCCAGCCGTAGCCCCGAGGCGTGGGCGTAGCCGCTTTCAACCTGGCGCCTGTGCCCGAAATATCCGCCGACTTCGACTTCTCAGGGTCCAGACCTGCCGATTGACGCCTGCCCCGGCGCCAACGCAAGTACGTCCTCCCACGATTCCAAAGTCCCCCTGCCAAGGGCTTTGACTCACTGTCAACGAATTGTTAATATATTCATAAATAATCCATTACGGAGTATGGCATGATTAAATTATTGAAGAACGCCTTTGTCGGCACACACGAACTCCGCCGGAATCTGACGAAGATCCTGGCGGACCTGGAGCGAGAAGGCCAGGAGGTCGTGATCACGCAACAGGGCAAACCAGCGGCCATCATCATGGACGTGGAGAAGTATCTGGAGATACAGGAGGCCCTCAAGGAATTTTCCGACCCGGAGTATGTGGCGGCGCTCCTTGAGGCGAACAGGGAGATAGAGGAAGGGAAAGGCATTCCGGCCGAAGAGGTCTTCCGGGAGAGAGGGCTGTAATGTATCAGGCCGTCTTCTCAAGGCGGGCCCGGAAGGTGTTTCTGGGTCTGCCGGAGAGGGAGGCCATAAGGCTTAGAGACGCCATCGCAAAGCTAACGCAAGAGCCGCGCAGCCAGGGCACCATCAAGCTGGAAAGCACTCCTGTCGCCGGCTACAGATACCGAACTGGAGACTTGAGGCTCCTTTTTAACCTTGACGATGAACGGAAAGTGATAAGGATACTTGACACCCGGAAGCGTGACGAAAAGACCTACAAGTGACTCTTTCTGGTCCCCTTTTCCTGCCTCTTCGCCTGTTCCAGCGCCTCTTTTAAGTCCGGCGGCAACTCGGAAGTGAATTCAAGATGCTTGCCGCTGCGCGGATGGCGAAAGCCCAGCCGGTAGGAGTGGAGGAACTGGCGCTCCACCAGAGACGACCGTTGGCCGTATATGGGGTCGCCGACGACGGGGTGGCCGATAGCAGAGAGGTGGACCCTGATCTGGTGGGTGCGGCCCGTCTCCAGCTTCAGTTCCAGCAGCGTGTTATTTCCCGGGTAGTCCAACACTCGATAGCGGGTCCTTGCCTCACGTCCCGTCGACACTATGGCCATCTTCTTCCTGTCCGTTGGGTCCCGGCCTATCGGCGCCTCGATGACTCCTTGCTGCGGCGCGACGCTCCCCGAAACCAGCGCCAGATAACGCTTGTCCATCGAGCGCTCCTTCATCTGGGCGGTGAGCGACTCCTTAGCTTCCAGGTTACGCGCCACAACCATCAGGCCGGACGTATTCATGTCCAGGCGATGCACAATGCCCGGCCGTATCGGCGCTTCGCTGTCCTTCAGCTCGGGACAGCGAGCCAGGATAGCATTCACCAGGGTGTGTCTGGGGTGGCCGGGGGCCGGATGAACGGGGATGCCTGGAGGCTTGTCTACCACTATGACGTCCTCGTCCTCGTATACGAATCGGACCGGCATCTCCTCGGGGATAGGCTCCTGCGGCTCCGGCGCGGGCACAAGCACGGAGACAGAGTCGCCTTCCTTGAGCCGGAGGCTGGCCTTGGCAGTCTTCCCGTTGACTGCTACCTGGCCCTCCTCGATGAGCTTCTGGATGCGAGAGCGAGATAGCTGAGGGAACCGTTCGGAGAGGAACTTATCGAGGCGAGCGCCCGCGGCGGCAAAGTCCACGCCGCGGTGTTCATTCACGGCTTCGATCATTGCGTTGCGCCTATTCTGTGGAAAGAGCGTAGGGGTCCGCGTCTCTGTCGACCCGTGAGGGCGAAGGGGGAGTGTCTCAGGCCCTCCCCTATTGGGGGATCTCCGTCTTGCTCGCCTCCGGTTTGCGGCTCAGAATGAGGAAGGCGAAGGCTAACGTGAAGGAACCGACCACGATAGCCGAATCGGCCAGATTGAACACTGGCCACCACCCCAGGTCCACGAAGTCGACCACGTACCCGAAGCGCACCCTGTCGACGAGGTTGCCGATGGCGCCCCCAAGTTGCAGGGATAAGCCCATCTCAAGAAGGGGATTCTGGAAGAGGGGACACCGGTAGTAGAGCAGGATAACAACTATCCCGATGAATGCCGTCAAAGCGAGCAGGAAGGTCTGGTTGGCGAAGAGTCCAAAGGCGCCTCCCCGATTGGCCACATAGGTAAGGCGTACTATGCCTTCCTGGGGAATGGATTCACCGAGGAACATATTCGTCCTGACGAAGTACTTGGATACCTGGTCAACCGCTACTACCATGGCGGCAACCAGGAAGAACCACCAATCTCTTCTCAAGCTACTCGTGCAAGGCGTCGAAGTTTGCCGTTCCTTTCCCAACGTAACTGACATTCCAGGCAGAATTTCGTTTGAGGCAGTACTTTCAGACGCTCCCTGTCGATCGGCCGGCCACATTGTTCGCAACGCCCGTAGGTGCCCAACTCAATCCTCCGAATGGCGTCCTCGACCTCGTAGAGGCGCCGGCGGGCGCTCTCATCCAGGGCTGTCGTCTTCTCCAACTCGAATGTTCCGGTGGCGGAGTCGGCGCTCTCATCGACCTGGCCGCCCCCTTCCCTCACGTCTTCCCTGGCCAGGGCAGTTCGCTCCTCTCTCAAAAGCACAAGTTTCCTCAGGAGCTTATCTCGCTCCTGCTCCAGTTGTTGGCGACGATCCACTTGAACGGCCTGCATATTTAATACTCCTGGCAGAACTAGCAAGGAGTGGCGCCGCCGGGTTCATTAGCCGTTAATTCTAAACCTAACTGCTCAGAAAAGCAAGACGGCTGGGCCGGCTGGGTTCGGTTTGGGAAAGCGCCTCCCTGAGTGAGCGGGGAGGCCTGAATGATGACTCATTACGCCAGTCCCTGCATAGGAATTATCTTAAACTATGGAGCGTGAGAGCGAATCCGCCCGCGAGCGGATTCTCTAAATTTGGATTACGTAGCTTGAACTAAGCAGAATTCGCAAGTCTCGTCCTGGGACAAAATGAAACCGGAAGCATTCCACTCACGGGTCTGCTCCCGCTATTTGCGCATTGCAGCGCGAGATGATAATATTCCGTTTTGGGCTCCGCTGCGCTGCTTGCCGGAAAGCTCCGGGATTGCCTTGGACGCACTGCCCTCCGCAGCCGAAATGAACGCCGATGTGGACTCCTTTCGCGTCTGCGACGGAAACATGGCCCGGGCAGCGCCTTTGCCCAGGCAACTCGGGTCCCGTGCTTCGTCCTCAGGAGGTGCATCATAACAAAGGGCTTCTGGTCAGCCTTCCTTCTCGTCAGCGCTCTCCTGTCCTGGCCCGCATCGGAGCTTACTGCCCCGGTGTTTGACGTCGCCTATGCGGCGTTAGCATCATCGCCGGACGCGCCGACTTCTCCTTCGTTTTTCCCTTCGGCCGCAACCGCGAACACCAACCCGGCTGGCATGACGCCTTCTGAAACCTCTATGGCCGCCCTGCCACCCTTCTCGGCGCCGCTAAACCTCTCAGGGAACGGCGGAAGTTCCGGAGCGCCGAAGGTGGCGACGGACACGAAGGGTCGAGTTCACGTCGTCTGGGAAGACGATAGCCAGGGCAATTATGAGATCCTATACCGGCGGTGGGATGCGCTGGGGTGGTCTGCGATAGAAAACCTATCGCAGAATGAGGGCATGTCCAGCTCTGCCGCCCTCGCCGCAGATTCGCGGGGCAACCTTCACGTTGCCTGGCAGGATTACTCCCCGGGCAACTATGAAGTCTTCTATCGTCGCTGGAATGGGAGCCTCTGGTTGTCCGCTGAGAACGTATCGCTAACTGGCGGCACATCCGCTATGCCGGCAGTGGCCGCTGACGCCGAAGGCGACGTGCATATCGTCTGGCGCGAGTACACTACTGGGGAGTCTAGCATCCTGTACCGACGTTGGTCCCGACTGACGTCGGGATGGTCAGCGGCGGAGAACGTTGTGCCCAGAAGCACAACTGCCGAATCGCCCGGCGTAGCCGTTGACTCTGTGGGCAATACGTATGTCGTCTGGATCGATGAGCATCAGAGCAATAGCGACGTATTCTACCGCCGCTGGAACGGCGCCGCTTGGTTGCCCGTTGAGAACTTGTCCCTGGATCTCGGGCGCTCCGTCTCGCCGGCGATTGCCGCCGGCCTGGGCCGGGATGTCCACGTAGCCTGGCAGGATGCCACGTCGGGGAACTGGGAGATACTCTATCGCCGCCTCAGCGAGGAATGGTCGCCGGCCGAGAACCTCTCTGAGAACACCGGTTTGTCGGGATCACCTTCGCTCGCCGTCGATGCCGCCGGAAGTGTACACGTGGCATGGATGGATGATACGCCGGGCAACTACGAGATATTCCACCGTGTCTGGACCGCCGGCGCCTGGTCTGCAACCGAGAACGTCTCGGCAAACGGCGGCTTCTCCTGGTCGCCGGCCGTGGCTGTTGACACGTCAGGCGCGGCGCACTTTGCCTGGGAGGACAACACGCCGGGCAACTTCGACATTCTGTACGCGGGTCCCGCCCTTTCTCCGGTGGTCGCGCCCACCCCCACCTTGACGCCAACGCCCACCCCGACCCTCACGCCTGTGGCAACGCCAACGCCTACCTCCAGCTCCACTCCGACGGCAACGTTGACGCCATCCCCCAACCAGATTCGTCTTCACGAGGGCTGGAACCTGATATCGGTTCCGGCTCCCTTGCAGAACCCCTCGGTTGGCGTGGTTCTTGCGCAGGCTCCCGCCGTCACCCGTGTGTTTACTTGCGTTGGCGAGAGCTGGACCAGCGCGAGTCGCGGCGTGGACGGTTGGGGCGGAACGCTAACTCAGATCGTAGAAGGGCAGGGGTATTTCGTATACGCCACTGCCCCCATCACGCTTACACTCTCCCTTAAGGCAGCCGATCCCCTGGCTGGCCGGTCCTCTTATCCCCTGCCGGTGGGATGGAGCCTCATTGGCTACAGCACGCCGCTTCTCAGTCCCAGTTCGGCGGTCGCCGCCTATCTGAAAAGCATTGAGGGCAAGTGGGCATCCCTTTACCGTCTCGATGCCGCCAGGGGATGGGAAATAGCCAAGCCTGGTGGCGTTGGCTTCCCTGAGATGGAGCGGGGGAAAGGCTACTGGATATCGCTGCGCTCCCCAGGGACGCTTACGCCGTAGGCGTCCTCCCTCTTGCCAGCCCGCCGGAAAGTCGGGACGGGACGGAATAGGATGCGTTTAGAGTTTCTCCTGTGGTATAATCTCAGTTCAGTCCCCGAAAAAAAGCGGGTTGAACCCGCAATCCCCTGCTGCAAGGAGTCTTGAGGCTTTTCATGCTCCTTGCGGCGTGTCCGGCAGGAGAAAGTGGCAGGAGAAAGGGGGGTCTGCCGGTAGGCGACACCTTTTCAATTGAGTCGTCCGCGGCTCTGACGAGCCGACATCAAGCAGGAAGTCCATCTTCGGGGGAGGGGGAGGAAGCAACCGCGTGAAAAAGTTCCTTTTGGTAACTGCGTTTATCGCCATCGCCACACTCATGATTGTGGCCCCTGGTTGGGAGGCGTGGGCCGCTAATGGGCAGTTCGCTGCCCTTAGCGACAGGTTCGGCGCCTTTCTGGAGGGCTGGTCACAACCCGAGAACCTGTCCCAGAACAGTTTCGATTCCCAGTCTGCCCGGCTGGCCGCCGATCCAAGCGGAAATGTGCATGTGGTCTGGCAAGACAGCGCCTTCGGCAACAACGAGGTCCTATACCGGCGGTGGAGCGGCGTCAACTGGTCGCCGACGGTCAATCTTTCCGAGAATAGTGGGGCATCAGAGGTTCCCGCCATAGCCGTCGACTCTTTCGGCAAGGTCTATGTCGTGTGGAATGATAATACGGTTGGCACTCCCGAAATCCTTTATCGACGCTGGGACGGGAGCGCCTGGTCTACGACGGAGGTGATCTCCTGGACCAGTCGATCGTCCCTTTACCCAGCGGTGGTGGCTGGCCCTCGGGGCGATATCCATGTCGTTTGGAGCGATAACACGCCGGGCAACTACGACATCCTTCACCGGCAGTGGGACGGGGCTCGCTGGTCGCCGCTCGAAAACATTTCGCAGAATGAGGACGAATCCTCGGAGCCTGCCATAGCCGCTGATGCATCCGGCAACCTCCACGTGGCGTGGCGCGATGGCGCCCTCTACCCTGAAATTCTGTATCGTCGCTGGAACGGCAGCTCCTGGACGCCGACTGAGAACATCTCCGTGACTGGCCCGAGTTCATGGGCTCCCACGGTAGCCGCCGGTCCCGCTGGAAGCGCCTATGTTGCTTGGTCAGAAAGCACGTCGGCCGGGTACGAAATCCTGTACCGCCGCTGGAATGGGACTGTCTGGTCTGGCGCTCAGAATATGTCCGAGACCAGCGGCGCCTCCGCAGGCCCGGCAATGGCCGTCGACTCCTCAGGGAACATCCACGTTGCGTGGGGCGATAACACACCGGGGAACTACGACATTTTGTACCGTTATTGGGATGGCTCCGCCTGGTCACCTACGGACAACCTCTCCCAGAACGCCGGCGAGTCCTCGTCACCGGCGATATCCGTCGACCCCGCGGGCAACGTGCGGGTCGTCTGGATGGATGCAACGACGGGCAATTCTGAGATTCTCTATGCTGCACGCATGGTCGCTGCACCCGTCGCCACGCCTGCCCCAGTCGCTTCGCCTACGGCCACGGCCGTTTCTGGGACGTTGCCTACGGCCACGGCTGTCGCCGCTGCTTCGCCTTCCCCCACCCCCGCCCGAACAATGACTCCAACGCCGGTCGGCACGCCGCCTCCAACGCCTTCTGCTAATCAGATCCGACTGGCGGAGGGTTGGAACCTCATCTCGGTTCCCGACGCTCAGCAGGACCCGTCAATTGGCGCGGTGTTCGCCCAAGTTGCCTCCGTGACAAAGGTTTATACCTCTGTCGACGGCGTTTGGGTCTATGCGAACCGTGGCGCCAGCGGCTGGGTCGGCCCGTTGACGCAGATAGTGGATGGCCGTGGTTATTATGCCTATGCAGCGGCGGCTGCCACTCTCGCCCTGTCCCCCAAGCCTGCCGACCCTCTATCTCAACCGCCGTCCTACTCCCTGCCTTCGGGATGGAGCCTGATAGGCTTCACTTCGCCGCTGGCGAAGATGCCAGTGGATAGCTATCTGGCGCCTCTTCAGGGGAGGTGGACGTCGCTTTTCCGCTACGATCCGGCCAGTGGATGGGGATTAGCCAAACCGGGGGGCATTGGCTTCACGGAAGTGGAGCGAGGACGGGGATACTGGGTATACCTCACCGAGGCGGCGACGCTGGCGCCATAATCAGCGCCTCCAGAGTCTACCGGGGTACTACGAGGCCGGTTCCAACCCGCCTCGTGGCCGGGCCTCTCTCTTCGTCCCCGGGCAGCTTCTCAGCGCCAGCAGGAGGCCCGCGATGCTCTTGGCGTCGCAGATTTCGCCAGAGGCCACGAGCGCTGGCGTATCCCATAGAGGCACGCGCACCAGCTCAATTATCTCGTCCTCGTCGGCTTCCAGCGGCGCCTCGGAGAGGATCGTGGCCAGGTAGATATGCATCAGCTCAGAGCTGAAGCCCGGGCTGGTATAAAGCATGGCTATCTTCTCCATGGAGGATGCCAGATACCCCGTCTCCTCCTGGAGCTCCCGTCGCGCGCAGTCGAGTGGTTCCTCGCCGGGATGAACGCCGCCGGCCGGAATCTCGAGAAGCTCCCGCTCGATGGGCTTGCGGTACTGGCGCACCAGCAGGACGTTGTCGTCGGCGTCCAGTGCGACCACGGCGACGGCGTCTCCGTGCTCGACGATTTCGCGCCTGGTCGTCTTCCCGTTAGGCAGCTCCACCGTGTCTATTCGCAGATTGAGGATGCGGCCCTCGTAGATGCGCTCGGTGGCGATGGTGCGCTCAGCCGGCATCATCCGCCGTCTCTCCCTGCCGCGTAGCCGCTAAAACAAGTTTGGTTGATGTTAGAACCCCCGGGTCTGCGATGCCAAGACCTTCAACCGCCCCTTATTGAAAGGACATGCCTTTCCGTTCGTGCATTTCGTGTATTTCGTGGTTAGAACCGTCCCTCAAGACGCTGTCGCGTCGAAGACATAGGTCAGCGCTACCTCGTCGCAGTTGGGGAATTTAGGACAGTCGTAGCATTCCCGCCACAGCTTCCGGGGCAACTGCATCACGTCCACCCGCTGGAAGCCGAACTTCTCGAAGAAGGTGGGCTGGTAGGTCAAGGCGAGGACAGTGGACACGCCGAGACCCTCTGCCTCCTCAAGGCAGGCCCTGACCAGGGCCGAGCCCATCCCTTTGCCCTGCACCTCCTCCGCCACCGCCAGGGACTTGGTCTCCGCCGCGTCCGACCACAATACGTGGAGCGCCACGCAGGCAACGGCCTCCCCGCCCACCCGGATCACGAAATAGTCCCGGAGGTTTTCGTAGATTTCGCTGAGGGAACGCGGCAACATCTGCCCCCTGTCAGCGAACTCGTTGATCAGTTTGTGCAACTGGGGCACATCGGCGATCTTCGCCTTTTGAATTCTGGGAATCTGCTCACAGGCCAACGGCTGGCTCTCCCTCCCGGTATCTCAATCTCTCGGTCAAAGTCGCGAAGAAATAATGGCGGTCTCTTACTCTCAGGAACCGGGTCAAGTGCGGGCTACGCTCCACCTTAATCTCGTCTCCATCCTTTAGCTCCATTTCTATCTGCCCATCGATGCTCATCATCGCCTGGTGGTCCGTCATGACCCTGAAGCGCAATACTATGGTCTCAGGCAAGATGATGCTGTTGGAGAAAGTGAGATGCGCCGCGATTGGTGTTAGCAGGACGTCCCTGGCTTCTGGATAGATGATCGGCCCGCCCACCGCCAGAGAGTAGCCCGTGCTGCCCGTGGCGGTGGCGACGATGACGCCGTCCCCTTTGTAGGTGGCCAGCCGCTCTCCGTCCACGAAGGCCTGAACGTAAACGGCCCGCGAGAGCGCGCCTCTGGCAAGCACCACGTCATTGAGAGCGTGCACGGCGGGAGACCTGCCGTGGGGCAGCAGCTCTGCCTTCAGCATGGCGCGCTCCTCGATCCAGCCCGCCCCATCAATCAACTCCGGCAGCTTCTTCTGCGCCTCAAAGGGGCTCAACTCAGTCAGAAAACCGAGCCGGCCGAGGTTTACACCCAGCAGCGGGATGCCGAGGGGAGCCACAGCGCGGGCCGACCGGAGAATGGTCCCGTCTCCGCCCACGCTCAACGCGAGGTCCGTGCCTTGCGCCAGCGCCCTGACCTGGTCCTCCTCCCAGGCGGAAGCGACCCAGGCTTCCGCGCCTAGAGCGGGCAGAGCCGCTGCGAGGTCGCAGGCCAGCGCCTCGGCGGCGTCCACCCTGGGGTGATACAAGATGCCAACCCGTTTCAAATGCACAACACTCACCAGACGCCGAATCAGACCGGCCCCTGGCGCCTAGCCCCCAACCCCTGCTTCCGGAGGAAGACAAGAAACTCCCTGTTCCCGGATGCCCCCAGGATGGGCGACGGCGCCAACCCGCCCAGCCGCAGCCCCTGCTTTATGGCCCAGTTGATTATGCGACCCACCACCTGGGCATGCACCGCCGGGTCTTTCACCAGGCCGCCCTTGCCCACCTGCGCTCGACCCGCCTCGAACTGGGGTTTCACCAGCACAATCAGGTCTCCCCCCTCCTTGACCCATTCCAGGACGTTGGGCAGGACCTTCTCCAGGGAGATGAAGGATACGTCCAGCGTGGCGACGTCCACCTTTTCGGGAAGGGTGAAGGGGTAATGGGCGTTGACGCGCTCCATAACGACCACCCGAGGGTCGATTCTCAGCTTATAGTCCAGTTGGCCGTAGCCAACGTCCAAGGCGTACACGCGCAGCGCCCCGCGCTGCAACAAACAGTCGGTGAAGCCGCCGGTGGAGGCGCCGACATCCAGCGCCACCACCGATGCCACCGAGATAGGGAACTCGTCGAGCGCGTGGCACAGTTTCAGACCGCCCCGGCTGACGAAAGGGAGCCCTTCGCGCACTCTAATAGCAGCGTCATCCTCCACGAGGGTCCCTGGCTTGAGGACGGCCGTATCCCCGATGTACACGTCTCCGGCCATGAGGAGGGCCTTCGCCTTCTCCCTGGTCTCCACAAAGCCCCGCTCCACCAGCAGGCCGTCGATGCGCTTTTTCGCCATTTCCACATTAAAGGATAGACTTGGCAGCTTCAAAAGTCAAGGCGGCGACGGTCTGCACAATTTGCAATTCCTCTATGCAATTCCTCTATTGACAAGGGATGCATAATTCTCTAACATACAGTCGCCATTCTCCCTGTGCGTCGCAAGGGTCAATGGCGGACTGTGCCAATTATGATGGCAGAGGATGTTAGCGACGGCTCAAGCTCCCAGTGGCAAGAGCAACTATGAGCATAGGAGGTCAAAGTGGGCAACCGGGGAGAGCCGGACCATAAGGAACTTCTGAAGACGATGTTGAAGATAAGGTGCTTTGAGGAAAAGACCCTTCAACTGTACCGCGATGGGTTCATGCAGGGCCCCACTCATCTTTACATTGGTCAAGAGGCGGTGGCAACAGGCGTCTGTGCAGCCCTTGAGGAGGGGGACCTCATCGTCTCAACTCATAGGCCCCACGGACACCTTCTGGCCAAAGGGGCTGATCCATATCGTTTGCTGGCGGAGTTGCTGGGAAGAAAGGACGGCTACTCTCGCGGGAAAGGTGGATCAATGCACAATACTTGCCTGGCTCTGGGCGTTCTCCCATCCAGTGCTATCGTGGGGGGTGGGCTGCCTTATGCTGTGGGCGCTGCCCTCGCTGCTAAGCTTCGCGGGTCGGGCCAGGTTGTGGTCAGCTTCTTCGGAGACGGGGCCAGCAATCAGGGCACGTTCCATGAGTCTTTGAACATGGCAGGGATTTGGAGACTCCCTATCGTGTTTGCCTGCGAAAACAATCTCTATGGGTCTTCCACTCGACAGGACCGGGCGACACTGGTTAAGGACATCGCCCAGCGCGCCACGAGCTACGGAATCCAGGGTAAGGTGGTGGACGGCAACGACGTCCTGGGCGTCTACGGTGCCTCCAAAGCAGCGGTTGCCGCGGCGCGCCAGGGCCAGGGGCCCACGCTGCTGGAATTCAAGACATACCGTTGGTATGGCCACAGTACCGCTGACCCCGGGGATACCTATCGCACACCTGAGGAGATCAGCCACTGGAAGGAGAAGTGTCCGATCAAGAGGTTCACTGCCCTGCTTCTGGACAAGGAGACACTTTCCCAGGTAGAGATTGATAGATTAAAGCAGGAAATCCAGTGGGCCATTGACGAGGCATCGCGTCGCGCCCTCGAAGCGCCGTTCCCCGTAACAGAAGAGGCGTTGAGCGATGTGTTTTCCGTGGAGAAATAACCCATGAGAGAAGTGACCTATAGCGAGGCAGTGCGCGACGCCATGCGTGAGGAGATGAGGAGGGACGAGAGGGTATTTCTGCTCGGAGAGGACATCGGTCGGAAGGGAGGCGTATATGGTGTTACGCGTGGGCTCCTGGACGAATTCGGCGCCGAGAGGATACGGGACTGCCCGATTTCGGAAAGCGCCATCATTGGGTGTGGTATCGGTGCAGCTCTGAATGGCATGATACCAATCTGCGAGATCTCTAACTGCGACTTCATGCTGGTCTGCGCGGACCAGATAATCAACCAGGCAGCCAAGATGCGCTACATGAGCGGAGGCCAGGCCTCCGTTCCGATGGTGATTCGTACCACCTACGGTGTTGGGCGCGGCTCGGGGGCTCAGCATTCTCAGAGCCTCTATGGGACGTTTCTGCCAACCGCGGGTCTCAAGATCGTGCTCCCTGCCACGCCCTATGACGCCAAGGGCTTACTCAAGGCGGCGATCCGGGATCCTGACCCCGTCCTGTTCTTCGAGCACCGTTTCCTCTATGCACAGAAGGAGTCTATACCCGAGGAGGATTTCACGGTGCCGCTGGGCGTTGCCAAAGTGGAGCGGGAGGGGAACGACATAAGCGTCATCGCCTCCGGCAGAATGGTAAGGATAGCTTTGGCAGCGGCCGAAGAGTTGGCTTCCCGGGGGATCAAGTTAGAGGTTATCGACATACGGTGCCTTGTTCCTCTGGACAGGGACGCCATCGTCAACTCGGTCATCAAGACCGGCCGGGCTATCGTTGCGGATGAGAGCCCCTTGGCGGGAGGCGCAGCCGCAGAGATCGGAATGGTAATACAGGAGAGCGCATTTCATTACCTCAATGCGCCGATCGAGAGAATAGGCCTGCCAAACGTGCCTGCGCCGCTGAGCCGTCCCCTGGAAATGAGCCTCTTGCCCACTTCAGCGGACATTTGCGCCGCCAGCCTCAGGATGCTACGTGAGTGAGGAGTGAAGCTGTGCTGATAAAGGTCACGTTCCCTCAGCAGGACGTGATAGTTGAAGAGGGAACCATAATTCAGTGGTGCAAAGTCGAGGGGGACCGCGTTGAGGAAGGGGAGGACCTTGTTGAAGTGGAAACGGTCAAGGCGGTGGGAGTGATACCTGCCCCCGCGACGGGCTACCTTCATACGATTCGCTTTCGAGAAGGAGATGAGTTGCCCATAGGAGCCGTGCTCGCCGTCATCGCAGACAGCATGGATGAAAAACTGCCGCCAGACATCTGGGCAAGCCCGGGCATTCCGGTCGTCCCGGCTGAACGCTTGCCTGGAAGGGAATCGGTGGAACGGATCGCCCGTCCGGTGGAACCTCGAGTAGCGGCCAGTCCTGCGGCCAGGAGATTGGCGAAAGAGCGCGCCCTGGACCTGGCCGAGATCCTGCGCTGGTCGGGGAGAGACGTTGTCGAAAAGGAGGATGTGGAGGCGTTCCTTTCGCAAACGGTCACAGAGGCGGCGAAAGTGATTCCTTTCTCCGGCATTCGCAAGATCACCGCGGAAAGGATGCTCGAGAGTTCCCGCGATATACCCCACGTTACCCTTCATCGCAAGGTTGACATATCCAAACTTGTGGAAACTCGCCAGGAGATCCTCAAGCGGGCCGACTCACCAGGGGGGGTTAAGCCGTCGCTATTCGCTCTCCTCGTACCATCGATTGTGTCCTGCCTGGCAAAGCACCCGGTATTGAACGCACGCCTCACGGACAGGGGCATCGAGTTGCAGCCAGGCATTAATCTCGGCTTGGCAGTCATGAGCGAGCGAGGACTCCTGGTCCCGGTCTTGCGCCAGGCTGAGAAAAAGGCCCCGCTTGAACTGGTCGAGGAGGCAATGGCCCTCTTCCGAAGGGCGCAGGAGGGCATGTTTTCCTCCGACGAACTGATGGGTGGGACCTTCACGGTGAGCAACATGGGCGGCGAACGCATCGAGTATTTCACTCCCATTATCAACCCTCCGGAGGTCGGAATCCTGGGAGTGGGTGAGGCCGCGCAGGAAGTTCGGGTACAGGACGGCTCCCTTTCCACTCGATGGATGCTGCCTCTCAGCCTGTCTTTCGATCACCGCGTTACCGACGGGGTGCCGGCGGCTCGCTTCTTGCAAAGCTTGCAGGAGGAATTCAACAAAGAGCTTTGCTTTTGACGCGCTGAAAGAGACGGAAGGAAGCCTGATGGCTTGGCGGATGGTGGGTGCACGATCAGCCAGGATTCTGGGAAACCAGAGTATTACCATGCGGAGGAGGAATACGTGTTTGAGCTGGAGGTGCTCAATCCAGTTGCGGTGGGCCGAGGGGAGCTGCGGAAATCCCCATTAGCCTCAAGACCACGGACACTCGAAGGCAAGACCGTGGGCCTTCTTGCCAACGGCAAGAGAGGTGCGGCGGTCGCCGTGGCGAAGGCCGGAGAACTGATTCAGGCCCGCTTTCCAGACGTAAAGGTCATACAGTATCAGGGTGCCGATCCCTGTCCTTCCGCGCTGATCGAGCGGGCGAAAGCGGAGTGCGATGTCATCGTCGGGTCCACGGGGGATTGAGGGACCTGCACGTCGTGGCTTGTCCACGACCTGGTCTTGCTGGAGAAGGCTGGGAAGCCTACCGTAGGGATCGTAGCTCGCGGCTTTGAGACTGATGCCAAGATGAGCGCCAGGGTTTTTGGATTGCCCGATTTTCGGTTCGCTGTGGTCCCTCACGTACTCACCAGCATCTCCCCGGAGCAAATCGAGGCGGATGTGGAGGAGGCTTTCGCCCAGATCATCGAAGCCCTCACGACCGGTGTCAAGAAGACCGATTCAGTCGTCTCCGCGGCAGTAGAACCGGCTACGAGAGAGCGCTTCCGTGGCAGCGATCGCTACGAGGCGTTCCTGAAGATGAACGACGCCTTCCTCGAGCGCGAGTGGGCCGACGGCTTCCCTCTGATCCCCCCTACTGAGGAGTCAGTCCAGAGGATGTTGCGGGGCGCCACTCTGGACCCGGAACATCAGGTCAGCATTTTGACTCCAGGAGATGGCATCGCAACTGTAGAGAAGCTGGCCATCAACGCGGTGATGGCAGGGTGCCAACCGGCGCACCTGCCCGTCCTTATTGCCGCGGTTAGGGCTATTGAAGGAATGGGGCTGCCGGCCCGCCGGATGGCCATGTCCACGGGCCCGTACTGCCCGCTGCTCTTGCTGAATGGGCCGATCGTGAAGGAACTGGGCGTCAACACCGGCCGGTGCACCCTGGGGCCTGGCGCACAGTCACGAGTTAACATCGTTATCGGCCGCGCCCTGCGGCTGATCATGATGAATGTGGGTCACGCTTACCCCGGCCACATGGATATGGATACCATCGGCACGCCTCGAAAGTTCAGCCTGTGCACGGGCGAGAGAGAGGAGGTCAGTCCCTGGGCGCCCTTCCACGTGGAGCATGGCTATCCCCGGGAGGCGAGCACAGTCACCATTTTTCACACCCACGACGAGATCAGCATCAACGATCTGGAGAACTGGACCCCTGAGGGCGTGCTCAACAGTATCGCTTTCTTCACGGCTGTGCCCGAGGCGGAGCATATTCAGGGCAAGAGGGCAGAGACCCCCGAGGAGAGGTTCGGCGCCCTGGTGCTGCTCTCGCCCGATCATGCCAAGGTCTGCGGAGACGCCGGGTGGTCGAAGAAGGCGGTGAAAGACTATATCTGGCAGCAGTCAACTTCTTCCGCCTGGCGCATGATGAACAAGTGGAGGGCTCACCCGATCACAGTACTACCCCAGTGGAGGTGGTTGCTGGAGCTTTCGCGCGCCGAACAGGAGAACATGATGATGCCTGTGCTCGAAGCGCCGGAGGACTACTCTATTGTGGTCGTGGGCGGGTCGGCTGGCAAAGACACGGTCATCAGAACAGCATCTCAGTTCTCGATCGTGGAGGTCACCAACCGGGCGGCGGTATGACGGGGAAGCAAGATTCGCTGGCAAACGCAGATAATGCGGTCTTTTCTTAGCCCCAAGGGCAGGCCGAAGGCCAAGAGTAGTGATTCCTCCTCAGGAAGCACTGCCTAGATGGCTCTTGAACCTTTGCCCCGAGGCGACACGAAAGGGACAAAACGCCCTTTTATTCTGACCGCTTTGGCGTAATCACCATAGATGAGAGGAGGCACAACAATGATGAGGCGACATGGTCAAGCTTTGATCGGGTTTGTCTTTGTTCTGGGCCTGGTCCTGGGGTGTGCGCCTGCCAAGGAGGCCACACCGACTACAGCGCCGGCCGGGGCCCCGGCGCTCACTCCCAGTAAGCCCGCTGCGGCTCCGACCAAGCCATCCGGCACGCCCAGTCCGCAACCGAGATATGGGGGGATCTTGATCCTCGGTTACGGCCTTGAGGCCCCAACACTGGATATTCACCAAGAAAATGTCATCGGGACTACGCTCCAGACTGCGCCGAGCTACGTTGGACTGGTGCAATATGACCCCGAGGCATATCCCGCCCAGAAGATAGTCCCCGACCTGGCGAAGAGTTGGGAGATAAGCGCCGATGGCAAAGTATATACGTTTCATCTGGTCGAGGGGGCTAAGTTCGCTGATGGCATGCCCGTTACCGCAGAGGATGCAAAATACACCCTGGATAGACTCCGCAACCCATCTGCCTTTGATATGGCGCGAAGTCCCAGAGGGGCGCAAATACGTGCTATCAGCAAGACTGAGATAGTGGACAAGTATACGCTGAGGGTCACTCTGGAACACGCCCAGGCTTCCCTTATGTCATCCCTTGCCACTTCTCAGTACTTCGGCGTGGTGCCGAAACACGTTGGCACCGAACGTTTGACGAAGGAGATCGTGGCCAACGGTCCCTTCAAGTGGAAAGCGTACACGAGGGGCATTGGTTTTGAGCTGGTCAGGAACCCTGACTTCTTTGTCAAGGGAAGGCCTTACCTGGACGGCATCAAAGGCTACGTAATTCCGGATGACAGTGCCAGATTTGCAGCGCTGAGAACGGGCAGCATCAACTACCGTGCCCCGATGCCCTTTATGACAGTTGCGCAGACAAAGGTAATTGATGAACAAATGCGGGACAAGATCGCGTATGAGTGGGCCTTTCATCCCGCGTGGTACGGCATTACTTTCAACGTCAAGAAGGCGCCGTGGGATGACCGCCGGGTGCGGCAGGCGGTAAGCCTGGCGATCGATCGTTCGGTTGGGCTGGACCTCGTCCTGAAGGGCGCGGGGGTGAAAGTGATATCTGTTCTGCCGCCGGGGGAACTGACGGGTGGCTTGACCCTGAGCGAGAAGGAACTGGCGGCGGTGCCAGGCTACGCTAAGGCTGACATCGAGGCGGCAAAGAAGCTGCTGGAACAGGCTGGGCATGCCAGGGGTATCAAGGATGAAATGCTGGTCCGCAGCGTAGCGGTGTACCAGGACACGGCGGTATTTGCGAAGGAGCAGTTAGCGAAGGTGGGCATCGATCTCAGCCTTAAGGTCGTTGAGTCAACTATCTTCAATAACGCCAAGATACGCGGAGACTACACGATCTCCGTGGGGGCTATGGGCTTCAACGGGACCGACCCCGACCTTGTTCTTGTGGAATCCGTGGTCACTGGGGGTGGGTGGAACTGGAGCGGGTACAGCAATCCGCGGATAGATGAGTTGTTCCAGAAGCAGTCCGCGGCAACCAATCCCGAGGAGCGAAAGCGAATAGTTCTAGAGATGGAAAAGATTGTGCTGGACGACGCGCCGGATGCTCCCTTCTTTTACGTCCAGGTCGCCCACGCCTGGTGGAAGAAACTGAGAAACTATCGCGCTCCAGCGGTCCACATGTACGGCAATATGAGGTTTGAAAACGTGTGGCTGTCAGAATAGGGGCAATGCCTATCTGAAGGTCCCCTCCAGCGCGGGCGGTTCCCAGGTCGATTGCCAGTAAAAGATGGCTTTACCACAGTTGAGGGCTCGGTGACCTATTCGATTACGATTCAACCTGACGGCTAGGCACATGATCAGCCGGGATTCTGGAGAAGCCAAACTATTACCGAGCAGGAGAGAGATATGTTTGAGCTTGAGGTGCTCAATCCGGTCGCAGTAAGCCAAGGGCAATTGCGGAGGTCCCCGTTAGCCCCAAGGCCACAGGCCCTCGAGGGCAAGACCGTGGGGCTTCTGGCCAACGGCAAGAGGGGCTCGGCTGTCGCCGTTGACAAGGCAGGCGAGTTGGTGCAGGCACGCTTCCCTGGTGTGAAGCTCATCCACTATGATGGCGCCGTCCCTGTAGCCCCTGCGCTTATCGAGCGGGCAAGAGAGGAGTGCGACCTGATCATCGGGGCCACGGGGGATTGAGGGACCTGAACGTCGTGGCTTGTCCACGATTTGATCGTGGTGGAGAAGGCTGGCAAGCCTACCGTAGGGATCGTATCTCACGGCTTTGAGACAGACGCCAAGGCGAGCGCCAGGGTTTTCGGTTTGCCTGATTTTCGATTCGCGGTGGTACCCCACGTACTCACCAGCATTTCCCCGGAACAAATCCAGGAGGATGTGGAGGGGGCATTCCCTCAGATCATCGAAGCCCTGACGACCGGCGTCAAGGAGGCCGATTCTGTCGTCTCCGCGGCGGTGGAGCCCGCCACCAGAGAGCGGTTCATTGGCAGCGATCGCTATGAGGCGTTCCTGAAAATGAACGACGCATTCCGAAAGCGTGGCTGGACAGATGGCTTTCCTCTGATCCCACCCACGGAGGAGTCAGTGCAGAGAATGTTGCGGGGCACGACTCTTGAACCGCAATCTCAGGTCTCCGTCCTGACCCCTGGCGATGGCATCGCAACGGTAGAGAAGCTGGCTATCAACGCGGTGATGGCTGGGTGCCAGCCTGCACACCTGCCGATCCTTTTGGCCGCAGTTAAGGCTATTGAACGCATGGGACTGCCGGCCCGCCGCATGGCCATGTCCACGGGCCCCTATTGTCCCCTGATGCTGCTGAACGGGCCGATCGTGACGGAACTGGGCCTCAACACCGGCCAGTGCACGCTGGGGCCTGGCGCGCAATCACAGGTCAATATTGTCCTCGGGCGCGCCCTGCGGCTGATCATGATGAATGTGGGTCATGCTTACCCCGGCCACATGGATATGGACACTATTGGCACTTCCCGGAAGTTCAGCCTGTGTACGGGGGAGAGAGAGGAGGCCAGTCCCTGGGAGCCCTTCCACGTCGAAAACGGCTACCCTCGGGAGGCGAGCACGGTTACAGTTTTCCACACCCACGACGAGATCAGCATCAACGATCTCGAGAACTGGACACCAGAGGGTGTGCTGAGCAGCATCGCTTTCTTCACCGCGGTCCCTGAAGGCGAGCACCTCAGCGCCAAGATGCCAGAAACTCCGGAGGAGAGGTTTGGCGCTTTGCTGCTGCTCTCGCCCGATCACGCCAAAGTTTGTGGCGCCGCCGCGTGGTCGAAGAAGGCGGTGAAAGACTATCTCTGGCAGCAGTCGACTTCCTCGGCTTGGCGGATGATGAGCAAGTGGAGAGCCTTCCCACTCATCGTACGAAAACAGTGGCGGTGGTTGT
Source organism: Chloroflexota bacterium (assembly GCA_016190665.1). Lineage (GTDB taxonomy): Bacteria > Chloroflexota > Dehalococcoidia > JACPQD01 > JACPQD01 > JACPQD01. The sequence continues at coordinate 29,948 of JACPQD010000008.1, read as the reverse complement.
TAGATCTTTCCCGGGCTGAGCTTGAAAGCTATATGATGCCGGTACTGGAGGGTCCGGAGGACTACTCTATTGTGGTGGTGGGCGGGTCTGCCGGCAAAGACACAATGTTTAGGACGGCCTCCCAGTTCCGAATCGTCGAGATCACTGATAGGGCGCCGTCATAATTGAAAGCCAGATTCGTTGGTGGGCGCAGCAGCGACCTGGGCTCTGTGCGGTTGTTAGAATAGGCAGACCCTGGGTCATCGGGGAGGCAAAGATATAGTGTACAAGGTGCTAAGCCCTCTTGGCGAACCCATTGCCGAGGCGGTGGGCGCCGCCCCTCGTCTTTCGGACTTGAGTGGCAAAACAATCTGTGAGGTGTGGAACGGCCAATTCAGGGGTGACATCGCTTTTCCTATGCTCCGGCAGTTGCTGCAGGAGCGTTACCCTGGTGTCAAGGTAATTCCCTATACCGAGTTCCCTAAGACAGACGTGATAGGCAGCACCAAGCTGCTACAGGAACGTACTGACACGGCGGTGGCCCTGGCTGTCCAGAGGGGCTGCGACGCGATAATAACCGGCATGGGTTTTTGAGGCACCTGCACGCCCGCGTGTACGCGGCCAGCCCTCGCCGCCGCTAAAGCTGGCATCCCCGCTGTGGTAATCGCCGGCACGACTTTTGTGCGGACTGTCTCGATATTAGCTTCGTCTGCCGGGATGCCGGACTTGCCAGTCGCTGAGTACCCCGGCGCGGTTCAGCTTCATACGGAAGCGACGGTAAAGGAGCACCTGGAGAAAGCGGTCTTGAACCGGGTCATCCAGGGGCTGACAAGGCCAGCGGGGAGTCCTACTGCGACCAGAGCCGTCAACAAGCCGGAGGAGATTGTATTCAGTGGCACCTTCGAAGAAGTCAACAGCTTCTTCTTGCAGAAGGGTTGGACCGACCAGCTCCCTGTCGCACCCCCCACGGTGGAGAAGGTCAAGGAGTTCCTGAAACATACGGACCGCTCCCCTGACGACGAGATAGCCGTACTCCCGGTGGCGGACCTGCGAGCTACCCCGCGGAATATTGCCGCCAATGCGGTAATGGCAGGGTGCCGCCCTGAGTTTATGCCGCTACTGATCGCCGCCGTGGAAGCGATAGGCGTGCCGGACTTTCAGCTAGTCAACCTGGGTAGCACCGAATGCGAAACGCCCTGGCTGCTGGTGAACGGGCCCATCGTGAAGGAGCTGGGCATAGAGTACGGTGTAGGCGCTCGCTCTCGCGGGCCTAACCCTGCCCTTGGCAGGGCCCTGGGCCTGATACTGAACAACATAGCCGGTTTCAGGCCAGGGGAGACGTTAATGGGAAGCTGGGGCTATTACCTGCCCTTCGTCCTGGCCGAGGATGAGGACACCTGCAATGAAATTGGCTGGGAGCCCTACCATGTAGAGCATGGTTTCGGCCGGGGGACGAGCACCGTGACGGCGAGGACCACCGTCTATTGGGGCGGCCCGGCTACTCCCACTTTGAAGACGCCTGTAAGCCCATCAGCCAAGTCCGTTCTCAGGCTGGCATGCAAGAATCTGCAGCGGAATACCATTACGGAGGCGTCTCTGATTTTTGGGGAGCGCAACATGGTTGCCGCCCTCATGACGCCACCCACCGCTAGAATCGTGGCTAAGGCTGGCTACTCAAAACGGGATGTAGCGGAGTTCCTTTGGCAGAACACCAGGATCGCTGTTAGCGACGCGAATAACTGCCTGCAAGCCTTCACCGGTGCTGGCGTCACCGTGCACGACCTGGTGGAGGGTGGGGGATTGCCCAAATGGTTTGACGTGGGCCCCGAGGAGACCATCCCCATGTTTGCTAGCGCGGACCTGATCGATGTCGTTGTATGTGGGGACGCCCACAGAGATAAGCTAATGAGCCTCTGGTGCAACTACCAGAGGCCGGTGACCAAGGAGATAAGACTGCCAGTGGGTTGGGATAAGGCGTCGTGAGGAGGCTAAGAAATCGAATTAGGGAATCTCATCGAAGTTAGAGCGTCAACGAGTTAGCCCGATCATCGCTGCCGTGGCGACAACTCGTCCCGATGTTCATAAGCCCCGACTTGATCGACGTTATCGTATGTGGAGACGCGTATAGAGACAAGCTGATGAGCCTCTGGTGCAACTATTTCAGGCCAGTCACGAAGGAAGTGAAACTGCAGTGAGATAAGCAACGTCACTTCATGACACGGCCGCTCTTCTGCTACGAAATGACCACTGCAATGCCCTCCGCCCGGCACCCGGAGGTTAAGCTAAGAACCAGTGAGGGCCAAAACCACAGCGTTGCCGGTTACTATACCCGAAGGAGGTTCTACAATGATCAGGAAGAAGCTTCTCATCATGGCGACTTGCTTCATGATCCTGGGCCTGTTGCTGGCGGGCTGCGCCCCAGCGGTGGCGCCAAGCCCTACGCCAATAGCGGCGCCGCCAGCCAAAACGCCGGCAGCGGTGACCCCCGCCTCTAAGCCGGCGATACCTACCCCAGTACCAAAGCCGAGAGCGGAGCAGCCCAGGTATGGAGGTATCTTGACAGTTCGCGGCAACGGAGTCCCTCCCAGCTTCGACATACATCAGGAAAGCACCATGTACACCATTCAACCCGCTGCCCCTAGCTATAATGCGCTAGTCAAGTATGACCCGTTCCGTGCGGAGATAGTTGGTGACCTGGCACAAAGGTGGGAAGTGAGTGAAGCTGGTAAGGTCTATACTTTCTATCTGAATAAGGGAGTGAAGTGGCACGATGGCCAGACCGCTAGCACAGAGGACGTGAAGTTCAGCCTGGATCGCATCCGAAGGCCGCCGCGAGGCACTGTAAGTCCGCGGCAGGCGATGCTATCGGCGATTGAAGACGTAGAGGTGGTGAACCAGGACGCTGTGCGGGTGGTTCTCCGCTATCCCTACGCTGGCCTCCTCGGCGCGCTGTCGACGGGCTGGGAGGTGATTATGCCCAAGCACGTTATCGAGAGCCGGGGAGACATGAAGAGGGTGGTAGTGGGCACCGGCCCCTTCAGGTTTACCAGCTACGAGCCTGGTAGCTTTGTAAAGTTGGAGCGGAATAAGGACTACTTCCTAAGAGGGCGACCTTACCTGGATGGCATCACGATCTACATGATTATAGACCCCTCGGTCAGCTTCGCTGCTCTGAGGACAAAGAGGCTTCATATGACATCCACGGGTAACGGCCTCACTTCTAGCCAGGCGGAGATCGTCAACAAGGAGAAGCTTGGCATAGTGGCGCAGCGACTCGAGGGCTCTAAGACGTGGCGATTGCTTACGCGTCTCGACGAGCCACCCTGGAATGACATCAAGGTGCGCCGGGCCGTGGACCTCGTCTTGGACCGCCAGGCAGCCATTCGGGTTGTCCAGGAGGGCATGGGTACCATTGGCGGCCCTTTGCCGTCGAACTCCCCTGTGGCGATCCCAGCGGCAGAAGTGGCGAAGATGCCCGGGTACAGGCAGCCGAAGGATGCGGATATCGCCGAGGCGAAGCGCTTGCTAGCTGAGGCAGGGTATCCGAACGGCTTTGATAACCGCCTGCTCTTCAGGTCGGGCCCCCTCTTTGAGAAAGCCGCCGTCTTCTTTCAGGACCAGCTAAGCAAGCTGGGGATAAGAGCAACCCTGGAGGGGAAGGAGGCCGCCGCCTACGTGAGTCGACTTTATGAAGGCCAGTTTGCGTTGGCTGCCCTCAGCCTTGGCATCTTCGCCGCAGAGCCAGGGGTTATTCTAGGGGACGCCTACCTGACAAAAGGAGCACAAAACTATGTGGGGTTCAGCGACAGAGAGTTTGATAGGATGTTCGACGAGCAAATGCGAACCATGGATGTCGCCAAGCGCAAGGAACTCCTCTTAAAGATGCAGCACAGAATACTGGAAATGGTACCCTTCGTGCTGTCGCACTGGATCGACGATCTTATGGGGCTATGGCCAGAGGTAAGGGATTACAAGCATGGGCTTACCCTCTACGATAATTTTCAGCATGAGAATACCTGGCTCGCGCAATAGGCGAATGGCCTCGCCCATTTGATGAATCCATCATGCCGGTTACCGGCGCCACCGAGGATGAAAATGTGTTTCTATACCGCGTACTTCAGTGCGCGGTATATTAGAAGTCTATTTTCGTGGGAAGGTAAGGGACCATGGGCGAACTTCTGGAGAATCCCATTGGGGAGGTGACTGCGCCGGGGCTCAAGCTGGCTCGGCGCCCCGACACACTCGATGGCAAGGTAATGGGCATCCTCAACAACAAGAGGGGGCAGGCGGACTTGCTCCTCGAGCGCATCGCGGACCGGCTCTCAGAGCGGTATCGACTTGCCGGAACTGAGACGAGGACGCTGGCGGGACCTTCCGGCGAGGCCATCGATGGGCTGAACCAGAGGGCCGATTTCGTCATCGCCGGTTTCGGGTGCTCAGGCGTATACACCATCTGGTGCGTGCAGGCCTCGGTGGAGCTGGAGAAACGTGGGACGCCCACGGTAATGGTCTGCACCAGCGGGCTCGACGCCATGTGCCAGGCGGAAGCGAGGCGCATGGGTCTTGCAGAGATACCCCTCCTATCCTTGCCGCTCCCGGAAGAGGGCAGCTTCACACTGGAGGACCTTCACCGGGAGGTGGACATTATTGTCGACGACATTGTGTTTGCTCTGACTCAGCCGGCCGACAACGTGGCCGAGGTGTTCCGCGGAACAGATCTGGTGGCCCGGGCGGAAAAGAGCGTCAGCCGGCCTACGAACTACTTCAGCCAGGATGGTGTGGACGTGGCTTCGGCGGCCGAGGCGACAAGCCTCTTCTATCAGCGTGGCTGGACAGATGGGCTTCCCATCTTACCGCCAACACGAGAAGCGGTGGAGGCCATGCTAACCTACAACGATAGGGAGCCGGACGAAGTGGTCGCCTGCCTGGCTCCCAGGATGGGGCGGGCGACGGCGTGGAAGATCGCGGTGAACGCAGTGATGGCCGGCTGTTTGCCCGAATACTTGCCGGTCATCGTCGCGGCGCTTCAGGCCATGGCCGAGCCGAAATTCAATCTCTCCGGCCTCCAAGCGACTACCAACCCAGTGGCCCCCATCGCCATCGTTAATGGCCCCCTGGCCAAGGAGCTAATGATAAACTCAGGCTGCAACGTCTTTGGACAAGGCTGGAGGGCCAACGCCACCATTGGCCGGGCAATAAGGCTCTGCCTGATGAACATCGGCGGGGGCGTGCCGGGCACGACGGACATGGCCCTTCAGGGCCACCCCGGGAAATACGCCTTCTGCATCGCTGAGAATGAGGAGGAAACTCCCTGGGAATCCCTCCACGTGGAGAAGGGTTTCCCCAGGGACACCAGCACAGTCACCGTGGCAGGCGTTCAGGCCTTCCACAACGTGCTGACCCTCACGGCGGAAACCATCCTGCCCTTCTCCGCCGATGCCATGGCCCTCCTGGGCTCCAACGCCCTCTACCACGGAGGCGGCTGGCCCATCCTGGCTTTGAATCCTCAATCGGCGACCGCCCTTGCCCGCCACGGCTACTCTAAGGCCGATGTTAAGCAGTACCTCTACGACCACGCCAATATCCCCCTCTCACGCTTCCCTGTGTCCGCCCGCGACCGCCTCGACCAGCGACAAATCCGGAAGGACGCTGCCGGGGAGACGGTGGTACAGGCAACGGGTAGGGCGGAGGACATAATAGTAGTCGTGGTCGGTGCGCCGGGCGTCCACTCGCAGTATCTGGCCACCATGGGGCACTTCATCCAGCCTGTGACCAGAGCCATTACCCGCAAGGACGGCACCTTCCTGCGCCAAGTGAAGGATCTGAAAGCAGCGAAGGACTAGCCGCGGGCGAATTCTTGTGAGCCGGGAAGGCTTCGTGGTTGTCCGCAAGGAGATAATTTCCATCGAAAGGAGCCGGAGATACGATGTACGAAGTGGTGAGTCCCCTCGGTGAAGCGGCAATCGATACCGTCTCTGTCGCCCGGGGTCTCCTCGACTTGAATGGCAAGACAATCGGCGAGGTCTGGAATGGCGGATACAGGGGCGAATTAACGTTCCCCATTATTCGAGAGCTGCTCCGGCGCCGATACCCTGATGTCAAGTTTGTCCCCTATACCGAGTTTCCCATACAGGATATTCATGGCAGCACTGCGGAGCTGCACGGGCGTGCAGAAGCGGCGGCCGCCATCGCCCTGGAAAAGGGGTGCGATGCTCTAATAACGGGCAACGGCTTTTGAGGAACTTGTACGCCCGCGTGTACGCGGCCAGTCATCGCAGCCGCCAAGGCCGGTATTCCTGTCGTCGTGATCGCCGGCACTACCTTTGTTCGACTTGCTTCTCTAGTCGCCTCTTGGGCCGGCGTGGCTGACCTTGCCGTCGCCGAGTATCCCGGTGCGATTCAACTTCACACCGACGCAGAGATAAGGGATAACCTCGAACGAGTGGTCCTTGATCGTATCATCGACGGGTTAACCAAACCGGCGCCGACTCGCGGGCAGGCCTCGGATGTGGCGAGTTCGGCCAGGAGTCGGGGGGAGATCGTGTTCCGGGGCACTCTTGAAGATGTCAACGCCTTCTTCCTTGAGAAGCGCTGGACCGATCGCTTCCCCATAATTCCTCCTACACCGAGAAGGGTGGAGGAATTTCTGAAGTACACGGACCGCTCATCAGATGACGAGATAGCCATACTCCCACAGGCAAATTTGCGAGCTACACCGCGGAATATTGCCGTCAACGCCGTTATGGCCGGGTGCCGTCCCGAGTACATGCCATTGCTCATCGCCGCTGTGAAGGCTATAGGCGATCCAGATTTCCAGTTGATGAGCATTGGGAGTACCGGCTGTAAGACGCCCTGGCTGCTGGTAAACGGACCGATCATAAAACGGCTCGGCATCCAGCATGGCATCGCGACTCGTTCGCTCGGACCGAACCCCACCATCGGGCGAGCTTTCGGTCTGATCATCCACAACATCGCTGGCTTCAGGCCAGGCGAGACAGCCATGGGAAGCTGGGGTTATTACACTCCCTTCGTCCTGGCCGAGGACGAAGATTCATGCGATGAGATAGGGTGGCGCCCTTACCATGTCGAGCACGGCTTCGGCCGGAACGCAAGCACCGTTACCGCGAGAACAACCATCTACTGGGGCGGCCAAACACCTTTTACCGCCTGGGGAGGCGAGATTCCAGCTAATGCACCCAAAGTACCTTTAGCCGAATCGATCCTCAAATTGACTTGCGCGCATCAGCAACGGCAGGTGCAACCAGAAATCGCTCTCCGTTTTGGAGATCGCAACATGGTCGCTGTGCTTCTGACGGCATCCATGGCTAAAGTGCTGGCTGAGGCGGGCTATTCAAAACGGGACGTGGAACAGTACGTGTGGCAGAATACCAGGGTTAGCATCCGCGAAGTGAACGACATCATGCAGAATTTCGCCGGGTTCGGCCTTGCGGTGCACGACCTGGTGAAAGAGGGTACGCTGCCCGAATGGTTTGATATGGCCCCAGACAAGACCATACCGCAACTGGCAGACGCGGAGGCAATCTCGGTTGTGGTGTGTGGCGACCCGCACAAAGACAAAGTGATGAGCCTTTGGTGCAACTACAACAGGCCAGTCACTAAGGAAATAGACTTGCCGGCGCAATGGGACGACCTGTTGAGAGAGCGGAAGAGGTAGCTAAGCGAAATAGGAGTTCGGAACGGCCCATCCCAAACTTGACACTCGTGGCCTCGGGCTGGTAAACTGATACTTTGTGACGTTCTGTTGGGGGTGATCGAGATTTACGCTATCGTGAAGACGGGCGGCAAACAATATAAGGTTTTCCCGGGCCAGGTGCTCGAGGTAGAACATCTCGACGCGGAAGAGGCTAGCCCCGTCGAGTTCAATGAGGTGCTCCTGCTGGTCGATGGTGTGGATGTCACCGTGGGCAAGCCCAACATCGCCGGCGCTAAGGTGCTGGCGACTGTCCTGGCCGAAGGCAGAGGCAAGAAAGTAATCGTATTCAAGTACAAGCACAAAGTTCGTTACCGTCGCAAGACGGGACATCGCCAGCCCTACACCAGGCTGGAGATCAACGACATAGTGACTGGTTGACGGAGTGATTTGAAATGGCACACAAGAAAGGCGGCGGAAGTTCGCGGAACGGACGCGACAGCCAATCCAAGCGTCTGGGCGTGAAGCGGTTCGACGGCGAAGTTATTTCGGCGGGCACGATAATTGTCCGGCAGCGGGGGACCCCGATCTCGCAGGGCCTGAACGTCGGTTTGGGAAGGGACCATACCCTCTTCGCCCTGATCGATGGCAGGGTCAAGTTCGAGCCTGTCGCCCGGGACCGGAGAAGGGTGAGCGTATACGCTGTCGGGGGCGTGGAAGGATGAAGCCCAAGATACATCCGAAGTACGTTGAGTCCAAGGTCGTTTGCTCCTGCGGCAACAGCTTCACTACTCGCTCCACCAGGCCCTTGTTGAAGGTCGAAGTCTGCAGCAAGTGTCACCCTTATTTCACGGGTGAGCAGCGCATCGTCGACACCGCGGGGCGCGTCGAGCGGTTCAAGAAACGCTTCGGCATTAAGGATTAGGTTCAACAGCTTGAAGGACCGGGGAGCGGCAAACCCGATGGAATCGGGACCGCTCCTCTTTCTTTAGGGACCCGATTGGCGGCATGGCTGTGAAAAGGGGAGGGGAATGGGGGCCTGGTTCTGGCCGCTAGTGGTCGTGGCAGCCGCATTCTTCGCGGGCGCGCTCTCGGCGCAGTACAACGGCGGCGGCCAGGAAGGTCTGGCGGCGACTGACCTGTATGGCCTCGTTCTGCCGGCCGTTTCTCGACAGGCGGGGCCTTCGGCGGCTCCCACGGCGATAGTCCTTCCCACTCCCACAGCCACACTGCCTCCCACGGCGACCCCTGTCCCAACGCCGCCGCCGACACCTGCCTTCAGGGACGATCAGCTCTTTTCCCTTGGGCTGCACAACAAGGCGCGGCTGGCAAATGGCGCTCCACCTTTGATGCTGGACGCGGCCGTGAACGCCGCAGCGCAGGGGCAGGCCAACGATATGGCGGCGCGCGACTATTTTTCTCACGACAGCCCCGAAGGGAAAACGCCCTGGGACTGGCTGCGAGAGTCCGGGGCCACCTACACCTACGCCGGACAGAACCTGGGTCTCGCGGAAGGCGCGGCGAACACCCAGGCCATACAGGAGCTTTTCGATATGATGGTGGCGGAAACCCCTCCGGAGGACGGCCACCGGCGCAACATCCTCGATACGAACTTCCGCAAGCTAGGGATAGGTCTGTCGCGGTCGGCTAGCGGAAAGCTGTACTGGGTGGTGAATTTCACCGGGTGAAGAACTGATGAACAACAATAGGCGCTTTAACTATGGCGGCCAGGCGATAATCGAAGGGGTCATGATCCGCGGCCAGAGGAAAGTGGCCATCGCCGTGCGCCGTCCTGACGGTGGCTTGGCCCTGCGGGCGGAATCCCTGCCACGAATTAGCACTGGCTCCCTCAGGCAAATACCCTTCGTGCGCGGAATAATCGTTCTGGCCGAGAGTTTGATACTCGGGACGCGCGCTCTCCTGTTCTCCAGCAATGTCGCCATGGCGGAGGAAGGGAAGGAGATCACTTCCGGAGCGATGTGGGCGATGCTCGGCGGGGCGCTGCTGCTGGTAGTCGGCCTCTTCTTCCTGGTGCCTGTCTTCCTGGCCGGGCTGCTCGAGCGCTCCTTCGATTCACCTTTCCTCACCCACCTGGTTGAAGGCGCCATCCGCCTCGCGTTCTTCGTCGCCTACATTGTGGGCATCGGCTTGATACCGGATATCAAACGCGTTTTCTCCTACCACGGGGCGGAGCACAAGGCGGTTAACGCCCACGAGGCGGGCGCCCCGATGGCGGTGGAGGAGATAAGGAAGTTCCCCACGGCTCACATGCGCTGCGGCACCAGCTTTCTGCTCATAGTGCTGGTTCTGGCCATTCTGGTGTTCGGCATCCTGGGACAGCCTCCCATCGCGGTCCGCATCCTGTCACGCATCATCCTGATCCCAGTCATTGCCGCCATCGCCTATGAGATTATCCGCTTCGGCGGCGCCCACTCCAACAACGGCCTTGTCAGGGCCCTGCTTTCGCCTGGGCTGGCCCTCCAAGCGCTGACTACCCGGGAACCGGATGACCGCCAGATTGAGGTGGCTCTCTCTGCTCTTCAGGAAGCTATACGGCTGGACGGCGTCGAACCAAAGGAGGAGCAGGCATGTACGACGTCTTAGTCAAAGGCGGGACCGTCATCGATCCCGCCCAGGGCATCCACGCCGCAAAGGACCTGGCTATCAAGGGAGGCCACACTGCCGCTCTCCGGGACAGTATTTCGACCAGCGAGGCTAACGAAGTGATCGACGCTACCGGCAAGCTGGTACTCCCCGGGCTCGTGGATATCCACGTCCATGTTTACCCGGGTGTCTCCCACTTTGGAACGGAGGCGGACCCGGCTTGCCTGGCCAAGGGCGTGACTACTGCCATAGACGCGGGCTCAGCGGGCGCGCACACCTTCCTCGGCTTCCGGCGCCACGTGTTGGAGACGGTGAAGACCCGGCTGCTCGCCTTCCTCAACATCTCATCGATGGGCATGATCAGCCAGGACATCGGCGAACTGGAGGACATTCGCTGGGCGGACGTCGCAAAGGCTGTGGAGACGGTGAACAACAATAGAGACTATCTGGTGGGGATGAAGGTGCGCCAGTCCACGCATGTTGTGGGACAGAACGGCCTGGAGCCTCTTAAGAGGACGCGGGAGGCGGCCGACGTGTTGGGCGTGACCCTGATGGTCCATCCCGGTGCGACACTGGCGCCGCTGAAGGACATCCTTGTCTACATGAAGAAGGGCGATGTCCTCACCCATTGCTTCCACAACCGGGGGCAGGGCGTCCTCGACGAGGGCGGCCGAGTGGAGCCGGAAGTCTGGGAGGCGGTGAGACGAGGCGTCAACCTGGACGTGGGGCACGGCGTGGGCAGCTTTTCCTGGGACGTGGCGGAGAAATGCCTGTCTCAGGGCCTTGTGCCCGCCACCATCAGCACCGACATCCACTTCTACAATATCGACGGGCCCGTGTACGACCTGGCGACCACGATGTCGAAGTTCCTGCACTTGGGCATGAAGTTGGACGATATCATCCGGATGAGCACCACAGCCGCCGCGGCGGCTGTGGGCCTCGGCGACGGCGTGGGAACCTTACGGGTCGGCGCAGAAGGCGACGTCTGCATCTTCGAGTTAGCGGAAGGCAAGTTCCCGCTCGTAGATGCCCACAAAAAGACGGCGATCGCCACTCAACGCTTCCTACCGTACATGACGCTCAGGGCAGGCAAAGTGGCGGCAAAGAACGGGAAGCTGAACGAAGAATAGCCCACACGGCGCGGATGGCGCGGCGCCGAGGTTCCGACAGTTCCTGGCCCTCCCCTCAAGTCTGGACCGGACGAGTCACATCTCTGACCGCGGCCTGGTCTCCTCGCTCCCCCTCGCAGGTGTTTACCTTCCCGTCCGACAACAGGCTGACGAGGTGGCCGCACTGGAGACATTGGGTGAATTCACCGTACCTGTCCCGCTCATTGACCATGTCGCCGCTGCACCTTGGACAGCTCTTCAAAATCAACACGCCGGCCACCTTTGCTCACACTCTTGTCGCCGTGGCTCCCTTGCCTATCTGCTGGGCGCCCTCTATTGGCCGCTTCCACAGAATCTCACTCACTTCACTACCCCGTCATTGGGGACTTCGCCTTGGGGCCTCGGCCAGGAAGAAGAAGCTGCCTTCGGAGAAGATGGCCGCTACGTTCCTGACGTTCGCAGGGTCAGCCGGTTGCCGCAGGGCCCCTCTTCCACATCGATAAGTGCTTCTCCGTATTTGTCTTCGATGTCTTTGCTGACGATCACCACCGCTGCTTCGCCAAACCGAATCACGTGGTCGTCTGCCGTCGGGCTGTCAAGCCGTAGAGCAAACATACCCTCTTGCACCGCCAGACGAAGCCCCTTTTCGGGGCCCACGCCGCTGGCTCTCAGGCTCTCCAGAAGTGCGGCCGCCGCCAATTCGCTAACCTCAATCATCTTGCCTCCGTTGGGAGGTTGTCCCACCGCCCTTGCCCTTCGCTCACTGTGACCATCTGCAGCCAGTATAGCGCGGCCCACCCCGTTTTGGCATCGCCCGTTCGGATACACCGCAGGCTCCCGCGAGAGGTATTGACACGTAATACCCGCTCAGTTTCACGGACTTGAGACTCTTCTGCGGCGGTCAAGCAGCCGGTCTCTGTTGCCGTCTTCTCTGAGAATTGGGGACCCCTTTAGATCTTTGGCCGATCGTGTTCCTATTTCGCCCGACTCGGGCCAGTCCTGACCAGGCTGTGAGTCAAGCCTGACGTAAGCGTTGCACATGACTAAGTGGATGGTGATAGATTTGCTGGAAGAACTGGAATGTACTTGCGTTTGGGAGAGTGAGGGTTACCTGAGGAGTGCGATACGTGACAGGGATAATTGCGCAGCAGTGGCGCTATGGCGCGTGCAGCCGCCGAACGCGCAACGACTGAAGACGAGGGCCTGTCTCAGAAGCAAGAGACTCCTGCCGTCGCCACCGGGAGCCTGTCAGATCTTTGCTTGGCCTCGGCTGGCGCAAGGGCGCCTCGCGGTCTGCAAACGCCGGTGTGTTCCCCTTTCCTCTGGGAGAGGGGAACACACATGAGGCCACCCCGGGCCTCCTCCCGGGCACGGCAGCATATCTTCCGCCTGGACTCGCCTTCCCCACTACCCACAAGCCAGGTTTCAGACGACTGCTCTTGCTTGCATATTCCCGGACGCCCCGGAGCGGGATGCCGCAGAACGGCCGGCTAGAGTCTCCGGCGCAGTGCGAACCCGATGGCCCCCAATCCGAGACCGGATATGGCGATCAGCGTGATCGGGATAGGCGCGCCCGTCTTGGGCACAGGCGCCTTTGCCTTCGCCACCGGCGTTCCTGCCGGCTTGGCTGCTGGCGTTCCCGCCGGCTTGGCGGCTGGCGTCCCTGCCGGCTTGGGTGTAGCCTTCGGCTTGGGTTTTGGCGGTTGCCCTACGACGACTGTGAGCTCAGCGGTGGCCGTACTGCCACCGGTGCCAGTGGCCTTCACGGTGTACTTGCCGGGCTTGACACCTCCCGGAATGCTGGCCGGAATGGCGCCGCCCGCTTTCTTCGCGGGCGATGCGAAAGCGCCCTTGGCGTCGGTCTCGCCGCCAGTGAGGATTATGTCCTCTCCGGACAAAGCGCCGACCAGAAGCACCACCACGGCTTCCTTGGGCTTGAAGCCAGTGACCTTAGCTACTACATTCCCATACTGGGGCACGGTGGCCGGTGACATTTCCAGTTTTGCCGCCTGGCCCATGGCTGTCCCCGGAAGGGACACGACGAGCGCTAGAAGGATGGATACCACGGTAAGAACGCGTACGACCCTGGGTGTCGCGGAACCCCTCATTCAACAACTCCTTTCGTAATCTTGATGAGCAACGTTCGCTCAGGGCACAGGACGAGCGTTGCATCTGTGATTCTGGGAATCGACCGCAGCTCTTGTCCGAGCCTCCCAAAAGTTTCTGGAACCTCTGGTTTCGCCAAAGACGGTTTTGCCACAAAGGTATTGTGCGATCTCGTACCAATTTTGCGCTTAATGATAAGGCGCAATAGGAACTCGATACATCGCCTACGGGGATAGAATCTAAGTCACTTGAAGGATTATTGTAAACTAATACCATCGGCAAGTATTCATTCTTCATGAAAACGACCATGTCCAAAAGAAGTAAACGGAAAATAATCATTTCGGATTGATAATCACCCGGGGAGACGGAAGAATTCGGACGATGATTCGGGTTAGGCCAGGTGCGAGATTGTAGGGGGGTTCGGGAACAATGGAGGTGGAGAGCAGTCAGGACGTTGCTACGTAGCTACCCGTGACATCTCCTCAAAGCTGGGGGGCTCGCTCAGCTGCTCACGGACCGCGTAGGCCGCGGCTTGCTGGCGGTTGCGCAGGTTGAGCTTGTTCAATATGCCCCGAAGGTGGACCTTTACGGTGTGCTCCGAGATGATTAAGTCCTGTGCGATCTCCCGGTTGGTAGCGCCCTCGGACAACAGATGCAGCACTTCCCGCTCGCGGCAGCTCAGGTCATCCTTCGGCTTGGGCTGGCGCAAGCTGGTCAGCTCTGCCCTTAAACTATCCGCCATTCCGGGGGAAACGACGACACTTCCTTTCTGGATCATGCGCAAGGAATGAACGAAATCCTCCGGACAGAGGTTTACGGACAAATACCCTCTAGCTCCCTGCCGCAAAGCAGGCGTGACCAACCCAGGCGACTGGGGTCGCACGAGCACCACAACAAACGAGCCAGGCGCCTTGTCCACGAGGTCGCTGACGGCGTTAGGCTCGAATCCCAGGGTCTCTCTATGAACGACTATCACCTTGGGGTGATGCCGGACCACCAGTCCATGCAGCGTGCGGAGGTCGTCTGTCTGCCCCATAAGCTGAAAACCGGCATCCCCGAGGATCCTGGAGATGGCCTCGCGCGTCAGCATATTGGGGTGAGCCAACACTACCGAGCTATCGCCGTCCGAAATAGGAGGAGCCTCTCGCTCCATTGCTCAACCCCCTGGTTTGCTGCCTGTCATACTGGACAACCTCGGATACTACCATCTTGAGCGTGACGCTGGCGGGCCGCCAAAAAGCAAAGAGCCTGAGGCGCAAGCACCTTCGGCTCCTTCTGGACTCCTTCAAGTGCCTGCGAAGTTAGCTGACGGGTTCGGGCTGAAAGAATTGCCCTTCCCGACTCCGGTCGGGATTCACCCCAAGAATTGGTCCCTCCGCTCCCCAGACGGGGACTCGGCCGTATTATCTTTGCTCGTCTCTGTCTGGCAAATGCCTGGCGGCTTGTCTCCTTCTGGTCGCTGGTGACGTTCTAGAATAATAGTGAAAGACCTATATCACACAATGGGACGCCTTGTCAAGTACGGACGGACAGCTCCCAAATCCGTGAGTGATCTGGCGCAATCGGGTGCTGGGGGCAAAAAAGACGTGTCCTTCCTTCCTGGAGGGCTGTCGCCGGCCAAGAGGGCCATGCTGGGACCGAGGAGCGCTTCTCTTGCACCGAGCGGCCACCGTTTCTTGACCTTGTCCTGAATAAGCCCCGCCACCCCCGGCGCCGCCCCGCTGTGTCGCAGGTGACCCATTTTAGCTCACGCAGGCCATGGGGCGGAAGCCGCCGGCCGCTGCCAAAAATGCTGAGACCGCGTGCGACTCGCGGTCTCAGCATTGGAGGATACTGCTGCGCCGTTGGCGCGGTCTCGATACGCTTGAGAGGACAAGATCTGGTGGCGCCAAACTCAATAAAATCATAATTGCGCCAGAAATCCCGTGCATCGCCCAACAGAGTAAAATCCGAACTATCCCAAGAGTTATTATTCTTTAAGCCGTCGGTTGTATTCTCAACTCTTAGTTCGCCCATGAAAACCAGAAGAGCTAGTTAACAATAATCACTTCAGGTTTCGCCAATGAATTGGACGCGCTTGCGCGCGCTGCGAGCATTTTTGAAAGCCGAGTATTCCCGCTCGTCGCCCACAGGGTGACAGTAACGGCCAAGCAGCGATTTCTCCCCTGCATGACCCTCAGGGCGGGCGGCGAAAAACGGAAAACTGGACAAAGAACAGCGCACGCGCCGCAGGCGGCGCGTGCGCCGATGTTCGATGCCCGAGATTTGCCCTTGGAAAACAGTCGCGCTGGGCCGAGCGGCGATCAGCCTGAATCTCGGAAGCCACCAGCAGCTTCTGCCTCTCCCCTCAAGTTTGGGCCGGCCGGGTCATGTCTCTGACCGACGGCTTGGCGCACTCGCTCCTCTTCGCGGGCGTTTGCCTTGCCTTCCGACGAGCCCCCCGGGCTGGACAGATGGCCGCACTGGAGACACTGGGCGAATTCACCGTACCTGTCTCGCTCATTGACCACGTCGCCGCGGCAACGAGGACAGCCTTTCAAAATCAACATGGCAGCCAACTCAAGTCAGCCATCTCACTTGGCGATCCACATGTCCGGGTAGCCGCCAAAGGCATTGATAAAGCTTACGGGCGGCTTAAAGCCCTTTACCTCTTTCCACCAGGCATAGGGGACGTTAACCCAGTAAGCTAGAGCGATCGGCACGTCTTTGAGCAATATCCTCTGCATCTCCCAGACGATCTTACGGCGTTCCGCCTTGTCCAGGGTTGCCGACTGCTTGGCGAACATCTCGTCATACCTGGGATTGCTGTACCCGCCGGCATTCCGGGAAGAGCCGGTCACGTAGTAGTCGCCCAGGCTGACGTCCGGGTCCGTGACGGCAACGCCCCAGCCGAGAGGGTTGACATCGAAGGCCTTCCTGAATATCAAGTCTTTGTAGACTCCCGTCTCCACCACCTTGAAGTCCAGGGTAATGCCGATCTGCGCCATGGCGTCCTTCGCCAGGATGCCCATATCCTGGTGAGGCTTGACGCCCCGGACGACGGCCTCAGCCTTGAACCCGTTAGCGAGACCAGCCTCAGCCATCAGCTTCCTGGCGGCTTCCAGGTCCGGCTTTTCATAGCCGGGCACCTTTTTCATCTCTTCCTCGGGAAGGGTATACTCCCCGGGCGGCTGGGCGGCCATGGCCACCACGCCAGCCCCTTCCACACCGATGGCCACCATTTTCTTCCGGTCAAAGGTGAGAGTCACCGCCTGGCGCACCCGAACGTCGCTCCACGGCGATTTAGTTAGGTTGAAGATCACGCCGTACCAGGCGGGATGGAATCCCCATGCCAGAGCTATCTTGTCTGATAGCTGCTCTTCAATCACTTTCGTCTGGCCTGCACTCATATACGGGAAGGGCGCCATCCAGAGGACGCTCTTGGTCCTGAGGGCAGCGAACCGGGTGAAGGAATCCAGGATTATGTAGGACTTGACCCCGTCCAGGTAGGGCCGGCCCTTGACGAAATAATCGGGATTCTTCACCAGCTCCCAGCTCACGCCGCTTGTGTATTCCTTGAACTTGAAGGGCCCCGTCCCCACAATGACGTTCCTCATGTCTTTCTGCGTCGCGACGTGCTTGGGCAAGACCTTGTTATACTCCGCGGCCAGCAAGGAAAGGAAGGAAGCCTTCGGACTCTTAAGCGTTATCTTGAGGGTGCTTTCGTCCGGCGTATCCATGCTGACCACGTCGGTGTCAAACCACTGCCGCCTGGGGCTGACCGTTACACCCAGTTTGGGGTCCCGGATTCTATCGATAGTATATTTGGCGTCCTCCGCTGTAAAGGGAGCGCCGTCGTGCCACTTCACTCCTTTGGCCATGCGGAAGGTGTAGACTTTGCCATCGCCGCTGGCTTCCCAGCTCGTTGCCAGGTCGGCGACAACTTTTGATTCTGGCCAGGCCGCCGGATCGTACTTCACTATCCCATTGTAGGTCCCCGACGTTATGGAGGTGGTGAAGGTGGTCTCTTCGCGATGAATATCCAGGCTTGGCGGCTCCCCCCCATTAGCGATAGTGAGAATCCCCCCGTAGCGAGGCTGTTCCCCCGCCGCCTTCGGCGTCGCCGCAGGAGCGGCCGGCTTGGCAGCCGGCGTGGTTGGCGCGGCTGCGGGTGCCGCCGGTTTCGGAGCAGCCGGCGGCGTCGCCGGGGCGCAGCCTGCCAGCAACACGCCGAGGACCGTCAGACAAGTGAGCAGGGTGATCTTTCTTGTTTCCACGATTAACCTCCTCCATCGACGGGGGCCATCCCCTCGACCCGGTTCTCGGGAAGCCACGTCTATCCGGGCAATTAAAAGCAGGGAGTCCAGGGTGCAGACACCCTCGGCTCCCATTGGACTCCTTCAAGTGCCGGCGAAGTTAGCTGACGGGTTCGGGCTGAAAGAGCTGCCCTTCCCGACTCCGGTCGGGATTCACCCCACGATTGGTTCCTCCGCTTCCCAAAACGGGAATTCGGCCGTATTCTTTTCACCCGGCGTGGGCCCGGCCGCTGTACCTCCGCAGCATCTCAGTTAGCGTTGATAAATGTATACCATACAAGGGCCGCCCTGTCAATGCAACCTTTCCTGGCGGCCGGGCGGCGCGTTCCTCCTCAACGCCGAAGGAAAACTCTGTCCACGCCGGGGAGGCGGAAAGCCAAAATCAAGACCACTACTGACGCGTAAAGGATCGGCTGGCGAAGGTCGATCTTCGTCTGCCAGACATAGTGAGTCACGGCCAGCACGGCGCCGGGGTAAACGAGGAAATGCAACGCACACCATCCTCTCCCTAACCGTCTCTTCCATCCCTCGGTAGAGGTTAGCGCCGCCGGCAGAAGGCAGAGAAAGGCGAGGAGGCCGGCCGCTATGAAACGCTTCTCGACGAGCGCGTCCTTCTGGATCAGGCGGAAGTTGAAGCCGTAATCAATCCCCACGAAGTTCAGCAAATGAAGGCTGACGTACAGGAAGGCGTACAGGCCCAACAGGCGGCGGAGAGTCAGCAGTTGACTCAATCCGAGAAGATTGGCGGCCGGCCGGCAGGCCAGGGAGAGGGCCAGAAGGACCAGGGCTGTCTTGCCGGTGCGGAGCTGGATTTGCTCTATGGGGTTAGCCGTCAACTGGCCCTGCGCGAGGTCCCAGCCGATCAAGGCCAGCGGGAAAAGCGCCCCGACGTGGACCACGATCCTTGGCGAGAGGTCCCTGATGACATACATCAGTAGAATTTGCTGAGGTCAAGGCCTTCGTAAAGCCGCGCCGCCTGGTCAGCGTATCCGTTGAAGAGCACCGTATCTCGCCTGCCCGCCTCGCCTATGCGGCGCTCGCTGGATTGCGACCAACGCGGATGGGCCACGTTGGGGTTGACGTTGGCATAGAACCCGTACTCGCGGGGCGATGCCGTCATCCAGAAGGACACCGGCATTTCTTCTACGAGATCGATCTTCGCGATGGATTTTATGTTCTTGAACCCGTACTTCCAGGGCACTACCAGCCTGATCGGCGCTCCGTTCTGAGGCAATAGGGGTTTGCCGTAAATGCCCGTTGCCAGCAGAGTAAAGTCGTGCATGGCTTCGTCGAGGCGCAGGCCCTCGACGTACGGCCAGCTCAGCATCTCGTCCTTTTGCCCCGGCATCTGCTGCGGATCGAAGAGCGTCTCGAAGCGCACGTATTTGGCTCTCGATGTGGGCTCCACCTCCTGCATCAGCTTCGCCAGGGGGAAGCCCAGCCAGGGGATAACCATTGACCAGGCCTCCACGCAGCGCATCCGGTAGATTCGCTCTTCTTCGGCGAACTTTCGTCGCAGGCCGTCGATATCGTACGTTCCGGGCCGGTTGACCAGGCCCCCGACCTCGATGGCCCACGGCGACGTCTTGAAGTCCCGCGCTCGCTGCGCGACATCGTCCTTGTCAAAGCTGAACTCGTAGAAGTTGTTGTAGCTGATAACCGACGTGCACTCAGTGAGACGATCACCGAGTTCGTCCGTGCTCTTGCTTGCCTTTGCGGACTCGCAATAGTCGGAAGAGGGCAGCCCCGCGAGAGGGTCGCTCCTCCGGCAAGCCGCACCAACCAGCGCACTCGCCGCCAGAATGCCAGCGCTCGCCAGGAACCTGCGCCGGGAGAGGTACACGTGCTCCGGCGTTATCTCCGATGGAAGTATCTTATTCATATCCTCCGCCTCCCCCCAACGCTAGCCTGATTAACGGAGAGAAGTATGGCATTCCAGAAACGGACAAGAACGGAACCACGGAATTCCCGACGCATCGGCATCCCGCACGGGGTTGGGAAACACTGGTAGACACGGAGTGCCGAGAGCGCGAAGCGAGGAGTGGGGAGGACTTCATGTTTCATACTTTGTGCTCCGCGCTTCCGTTTCTCCTTGACCCCGCCTACGGCACCAGCGTCGCCGCCTCAGCCAGGTGCACGCCATATCCCCGGAAAAGCTCCATATTTGGAAAGCCAAGGCCCGGCTTGGACAGCTCGAAGCCCGCGACCGGGTCGTAGCTATATAACACAGTCCACTTGCCGGCGAGGCTGCCCAGGTACTCGCTGACGGGCTTGGCTGGGCTCAAAGTCAGCGTGGTGTAACCTATGAAGTTCCAGCCCGCCTGGAGGGGGTAGGGAGGCGCCGGCGCCAGAGGGTCGGCAGGCTTGTAGTTCAGGGCTATCGTGGTGGGCGCCCCGGCTTTGACCCAGTAAGCGGGACCCGGGACCAGTTCAATCGGGACGCCGCTCCAGGCGCCGCCATCAAAAGTGGCGATTCTCCAGTTGCCGGAGGAAAACTCGTACAGCTTCTCAACCGTGCTGACGCCGCCGAAGACGCTGGGCACGCTTCCGTTAGCGAGGGCCCTGGGTATGGAAATCAAGTTCCATCCGCTAGCGAGAACCAGGTTGCTTGGGTTAACGGGTCCCGGCGTGGCCGTTAACGTTGGCGCCGGGGCGGGTGTAGGGGATGGAATGGGTGAGGGGGTGGGAGTGCGCGCAGGACCGGCGTCCACAAGCAGACGAGAGGCGTACAGGATCTCCTCGGTGCCTGAAGTATCATCCTCCCAGACAGCATGCGCCCTGCCGCTCGAATCAACGGCGAGCCTTGGGTGCTTGGACGATCCGCTATTCTGGGATAAGTTCTCAATGGGCGACCACTCGCTGCCGTTCCACTGACGGTGGAGTATTTCATAGTTACCCGAAGTGTTGCCACGCCAGACCACGTGCACACTGCCATCCGAGCCCGCAGCCACCAGGGGATCCGAAGGATAACCGCTGTCCGGGGATATATCCTCGGGAGGCAGCCAGACTCTGCCATTCCAGCGCCGGTAAGAAATCCGGGGGTTCCCTGTAGTAGCATTGTCCTGCCAAACCGCATGCACATTTCCGCTGGAATCCACGGCGATCGATGGAGCGAGGGAATCTTCGCCATTCTGGCGCAGATTGTCAATGGGGGACCAGGCGGCGCCGTCCCAACGGCGATGCAGGATTCCAGACTCACTCGGCGTGGCCTTAGAGTGCCAGACGGCGTGGGCATTGCCGGTCGCGTCTGTGGTCACCACCGGGTCCCAGGAATCGCCGATGCCTACTGAGAGTCTGGCCTCCGCGGGGCTGGCGCCAAGCAACTGGCGGTAGTTGACGCCATTCTGGTTGATCCAGACGACGTGCGCAACTCCCTTCGGATCTACGGCCACGGAAGGGAAGAAGGACCATCCGCCGGAAGTGAGGTTCATGGTGTTGGACCAGTCGCTGCCGTTCCACAGCCGGTAGAGTATTTCCAGGGTGCCCTTGGTGTCATCTTGCCAGATAACAAGCACATTGCCCCTGGAATCGGCAGCCACAGAGGGGACCAGGGACCTCCCGGTATTCTGCGAGACATTGACGATCTCCGACCAGGCCGTGCCGTTCCAGGACCGATAGAAGACCTCCTCCTTTTGCGGGAAACGGCCTGACCAGACCACATGCACGACGCCAGCGCCGTCGACGGCTACCGCAGGCGTCATCGACCTCACTCCGTCCTCGGAGACTTTCACTGGTGAGATGTAACTCGGCGCTGGCGTCGCGGCGGGCAAGGGCGTGCCGGTGGGCGCGGGCAAAGGCGCGTTAATAGGGGACGGCGGAATGAACGTGCTGAGACTGATGGATGCGTAGTTGATCCCATATTGCAGCCACCTGTCACTTGTTGACAGGGTGTCAGAGATGACCATGTAGCGGTAGTCCGGATTTTGGGGGTCGTAATCGTAACCTATGCCTGTCACCGAAGCGTTGCCGTAGGCCGGGTGACGGGCATCGGCGCGGGACTTCACCAGGTTGACTATCACCAATCGTGAAGAGCTTATCTCAGCCACAAACTGGTCAAAGGTGGGGGCCTCCAGCAGTTGGGCGCTGAAACTGTACCCTCGTTCCGTGGCGTAAGACAGGAGCGCTGGCGCTATGGCGCTATTGTTAGTCACGCCCGTCGTCCCATCGCAAGAAGTCCCCATAATCTCATGCAGCTTTGTTATCGCCTTCTTGTAGTCGCCCGTAGCGCCGCCTTCGATGAGGTTCCAGTAGCCCCTTTCAACCCAGTAGCTGAGCAGCATGCCCGCCGCTGTCGGCACTGATCCCGTATTGCACCGGCCGTACCAGAACTGCCGGTACCTCGGCGCCGTCAGCACCAGGGTACGCGCCGCCTGCACTCCCGGGTCGCCCTGTGCTGTAAGCTTGCCCGAAGACAAGACCGGCAGAGACTGCGGGACCGCGAGGGAGGAAACAGGTCGTGGCTTCCCGGTCTGCATTTCTATCAGGTAAGCTTCGCCGGTGCCCGGTCGAATAGCGGAATAGTAGTATGAAAGGGCTCCAAGGTAGCGTGGGTACGCGGTTTCAACGCTGAGACCCAATTCGATGAGCGAAGGGATGAAGCCCAGATCCGTCGCGTGGTAGGCCCGAGACCGGCCGAACTCCAGGATGGGATTCGGCATCTTCCGGGCGCTCACGGTCACATAACCCGCTTGCTGGCCTTTCCTGATTACCTCGACCACGTAAGCTGCCAGCGCTCCCTGAAGGTCATAATAGGCCACCGCAGGCCCCGCCTCCGCGTCCTGCCATTCCAGGATGGCGCCCCTGGCTGCCTGTCTGCTTATGTGACGAGAGGCCAATTCCACGGCTTCTTCTGACGAGTATTCCTGCGCGTCCCCAAACGAAGTCCCCGTCGGAAACTCTCCCAGCGCCGAAGCTGGAAGCTCCGAGGAAGTCCAGGATATGAGGACTGCAAGAACGACAGCGCCTGTCCAGACGGCCTTAAGTATCGAGTCCGAGTTCATCGTCACCGACTGCTCCCCCTCTGATAGTGTCTGGCAGTGCAACGACGCCTGCCGCAGCTGACACAGCCCGTGCCCCGATCGCAAGCCGTGCATCTTGCGCCCTCGTCAGCCGGGACTATTACTTTCGCCTCTTCCGTAACTCCGCCCAGACGTCTTCCGGCGAAAGGCCGCAAGCGGCCAGCAGCATGAGGCTATGAAACCATAGGTCGGCTACTTCGCCGGCTATGGGGCCAAGGTCGCCGTTCTTTGCCGCGATAACCGCCTCGCCCGCTTCCTCCACTACCTTCCTGCCAATGCGGTCGATGCCGCCTTCAAAGAGGCGACTGGCGTAGCTTCCTTCTGGGCGAGTCCGCTGACGCTCCTTGATGATACGGAAAAGCTCCCCTACCATGCCGGTGTCGGCAGCTTGTGTATCCTTGGCCTCTGTTCCTTGTTCGCCGAGCTTGCGATAGAAGCAGCTCCGGTGGCCCGTGTGGCAGGTGGGACCCTCCGGCTCGACGCGCAGCAACAGGGCATCCTCGTCGCAGTCCACCTCGATGGCCCGCACGTTCAGGTAACACCCCGAAGTGGCGCCCTTATGCCACAGCTCCCGCCGGCTTCGGCTATAAAACCATGCCTGGCCAGAATCGATGGTCCGCCGTAGCGCCTCCTCGCTCATATAGGCCACCATCAGGACCTCGCCAGTGTTGGCGTCCTGGGCTATGGCGGGAATCAAACCATCATCACTGAACTTGACCATATTCAGGTAGACTGCCTTTCTTGCGGCAAATGGTCGGACCCGTCAGACGCGTCCGACAGGTCCGACCTAAGAGTCCAGCCTCACCGGTATTCCTCGCTCCGCCAGATATACCTTGGTCTGGTGGATGGAGTAGGTCCCATAATGGAAAATGCTGGCGGCAAGGACGGCATCCGCCTTGCCCGCGACAACGGCATCGTAGAGATGGGCGAGATTACCTGCGCCGCCGCTGGCGATGACGGGGACGCTCACCGCCTCGGACACGGCCCTGGTGAGCTCCAGGTCATAGCCCGTCAGATGGCCATCAGTATCCATGCTGGTGAGCAGAATCTCGCCTGCTCCCAGCGCCACTACCCTCCGGGCCCACTTGAGCGCGTCAATGCCCGTCGGCGTGCGGCCGCCGTGCGTATAGACCTCCCACTCCGACCCTGAATCCAGAGTGATGTGGTCGGTGAGAGGCGCCTTTTTCGGGGCCTGAACCCTCTTGGCGTCGATGGCCACCACGATACACTGGCTGCCGAACTTCTCTGCGCCCTCACTTACCAGGTCGGGATTAGCGATAGCCGCGGTGTTAATGCCCACCTTGTCCGCGCCCACCATCAGGACGCGGCGCATATCCTCGATGCTGCGCAGGCCGCCGCCCACCGTGAAGGGGATGAAGACTTGCTTCGCCACCCGTTCCACGACGTCTACCATGGTGTCGCGGCCATCCGAGGAGGCGGTGATATCCAGAAACACCAGTTCGTCGGCGCCCTCCCTGTCGTAGAGGGCAGCCATCTCAACGGGGTTGCCAGCGTCTTTGAGATTGACGAAGCTTACGCCTTTCACTACCCGGCCACCGGTAACGTCCAGGCAGGGGATGATCCGCTTAGTCAGCATTCTTGGGGCTCTTTAGTCCTTGCGAAAATTGATCGTGTAATAGAAGAAGTTGCCCAGGGTCTCCACATGGCTGAAGCCGCCCTTCTCTCCCTTGGCGACGACCGATTTGCGCGTCGAGTAGTCCGGGTCGACGATCAGCTCGGTGATGGACAGGATGCCGCCCCTGCGCAGCGCCCGGCGCAGCTCGCGGAGGGCCTCATCGTTGCGAGGCACTTCGCCCAGCACGCAGACGAGAAATGCCAGGTCCAAGCTGTCGTCGGCCAGGGGAAGGGCGTTGGCGCTGCCCAGGACCAAGTCGGCGTTCCGGACAGACTGGTCCCCCACCTTCTTCTTGAGCTGCGCCAGCATCCTCGGCTGAATATCGAGGCAGACCAACCGCCCCAAATCACCAACCATCCTCGCGGCGTCAACGGTAAGGAAGCCCGGCCCCGGCCCCAGCTCCAGAGCGGTCATGCCCTCCTTCAGTCCGACGCGTTTCAGCGTCTCGGCTGCGGACAGCACGCGCCGGCGGAGGGGGTTCTCCAGGATGAAGCTGATCTCCCCGGGGCAAGGGCGCGGGCTCAGGCGGCTCCAGATGCGGGCGACTGCCTGCAGGACGACGAATAGGCCCATGATGCTCAGGGCCACCCCCGGCAGCCACTTCATCCCCTCGGCTCTCCTCCCGCCTCCCTCGCTGCAGGGCCCGCCTTCAAGACCCCAAGAGCCTCGCACAGATCGATGCTGCCACAATACAGGGCTTTGCCCACGATGGCGGCCTCCACGCCCAGCTCGGCCAGCCGCGTAAGGTGCGCCACCGACGCGATCCCCCCAGCAACGGTCATCGACAGGTCAGTCTCTTTCAACAGGTCGCCGATGGCTTCGAAGTTTGGCTCGGTGAGGGTTCCGTCCCGCGACACGTCAGTGTAAGCGAAACGGCGGGCGCCCAGGGCCGCCATCCTCTTCATGAACCCGGCGGCTGTCAGTGTCGTGCCTTCCCTCCAGCCGCGAACAACCACATGTCCGTCCCTCGCGTCCACGCCGATGATGATGGCTGCGGTGAAGCGCCGGCAGGCTTCAGCCACGAGCTCAGAGTTCTCCACAGCCGCCGTCCCCAGGATGACCCTTCTGGCGCCGAACTCCAGAACACGCTCGACATCAGCGATGGTTCTCAATCCGCCGCCGAATTGCACCGGTATGCCAAGGGCCCGCACGATGTCCTTCACAATTGTCAGGTTGCAGGGCTCGCCCTTGGCCGCCCCATCAAGGTCCACTACGTGGAGTCGGCGGGCGCCCAGAGACTCCCATTTTTGCGCCATCGCCACCGGGTTCTCGGAGTAGACGGTCTCCCGAGCGTAGTCGCCCTGGTACAGGCGAACGCACTTGCCGCCGCACAGGTCCACAGCGGGAATAATTTCCACTAGCCCACCCCACTCAGCTTCAGAAAGTTATGATACATTTTCAGTCCCACCTTTCCGCTCTTTTCCGGATGGAACTGAGTAGCGATAAGTTTACCACGAATTACCATGCTGCCAAAAGTCACCCCGTAGTCTGTCTCCCCGGCGATCACGTCGGCGTCCTCCGGCGCTCCGTAATAGCTATGAACGAAGTAGAAGTTAGCCCCGTCCCGAATACCTTCGAAGATGGGATGTTTGACGCGCTGGCGCACCTGATTCCATCCCATATGAGGCACTTTGAGCCCCGGAGGCAGCTTTCTGACCACGCCGGGGATGATATCCAGGCAATCATGCCAGCCGCCCTCTTCCGTGGCTGAGAAGAGCACCTGCAGCCCCAGGCAGACGCCGAAGAAGGGCTTGTCCTCGCCGATGACACGCCGGATAGGCTCGACCAGGCCCAGGGTGCGCAGCCCGCGCATAGAGTCGGCGGCGGCGCCCACGCCCGGGAGGATGATTGCCTGGGCAGCCAGGACCTTCTTCGCATCATTGGTTACCACAGGCGAGTGCCCGAGGCTGGCAAAGGCGTTAGCGACGCTGCGCAGGTTTCCCGCGCCGTAGTCGATTATCGCTATCATCTGATGCCTGATACGTGGGATGGTGCGCAAAGCATGCAGGGGCCTGGATCCCCGAGTTAAGTCTGTCTCCAGCGAACTGGCTGACCGCTGATCGCCGAAAGTCCTGGTTCCATACGGGACGCCGCACGAAGTCGGCGCTGATCACCAAACACAGTGATATCTAATTCTATCACAAAAAGGGCGCAAAAAGGGCATCTTGACAGAAACGGCGAAGCGGTCTAACATTCAGGCAACCCGTGAATGCGGAATGGGGGCCTGGCCCCTGCTCAAAGCTGACCGCTGAAAGCTGAAGGCTGGAGGAAAAATGGAAGGACTGGTGCAGGTAGGCCCCTACAGCTTCCTGGACGAAGGGGTCGATCGGGTGGTTCATGTGATCCGCGATGAGGCGAGATTAGCCGGGGTCGCTCTGTTCACCTATTCCTGGAGCAAGGCGACGGCGCATCGCTCCTCCCGCCCCGTGGACGGCCACCCGGAGGGGCGGCAGGACGATTTCCAGGGCGGTCTCTATGTGCAGCCCCACGCTGAATACTATAAGGACACGTCCATCGACCCAGAACGTATGAGGACGAAGGACGCGTGTTTTGAGGGGCGCGACATTCTGCGGGAGGTCTTGCGCCCCTGCCAGGAGGCTGGCCTGAAGGTCTATGGGACCCTCTGGCTGGGATCGGAGCCGGGCCATATTCGGGAACTGGAGCCGGCCTTCGCCGCCTGCTCCGAGGTGGACGCCTGGGGACAGCCGGTGGGCCAGGCGATGGCGCACCAGTGGCAACTCCGGCCCTTCGTGCAGCACTGCTTCAACAATCCGGACTATCGCGCTTTCCACCGGGGCATGGTGGAGGACCAACTCCGCAGCTACCCGCTGGATGGCCTTTTATTCTTGCCCCACGAGCGCTACGGCCCCATAGAGAGCGTCCTCATCTCAGGCACCGTCCCTACGTGTTTCTGCAGCCATTGCCTCGCAAAAGGGAAGACGAGGGGGATAGACGTCGAAGCGGCGCAGGCTGGCTTCAGGGAGCTCCACGCTTTTGCGACTCAAGCCCGGAGCGATACATACAAGCCCTCGCCCGATGGGCACGTCACCACGCTGCTGCGGCTTATCCTGCGCTATCCCGAAATCCTGGCCTGGGAGAAGCTGTGGTACGAGTCGATAGAGGCGTACCTAAAGGAGCTTTACACCGCCGCCAAGGCGGCGAAGCCCGACGCCAAGATTGGGGTGCACGTCTGGCAGGCGGCGAGCTGGGCATTGGTGCACCGCGCCGAGACCCACTACAACAGAGTGGCCGAGGCGGCCGACTGGATCAAGCCGGTGGTCTATGACAAGCCCGCGGGCGTCCGCTTCCTGAGCACCTACGCCAGGCCGTGCCAGCGTACGATTCTGCGGGGCCTGGGATTCGAGGAGATGGTCCGTTTCTTGCTGGGCATCATTGGCCAGGAGCCGCCGGCGACTGCGGATGCCCTGGCGCAGACCGGCTTCGGCCCTTCCTACGTTGAGAGGGAGACGGCGCGAATCGCGACGGCAGCCCAGGGCAGGGCTGAGGTCTACCCTGGCCTGGGCATCGACGTCGAGCCGGCGCCGGGCAGCGGGATGGAATACCCCGAACAGTCGCCCCAGGACATCGAGGCGTCCATCCGGGCGGCGCACCGGGGTGGGGCGCGCGGACTCGTCCTCTCCGTCAGCTATGCCCAGATGAGGTTGCAGAGCCTGCGCGCCGTGGGGCGCGCCCTCTCCTCCATCTCGTAGGGGCATAGCTTGCTATGCCACAGGGGCAGTGGGGTGCACCTCAGGAAATGTGGCAGAACAAGTAGGGGCACAGCTCGCTACGCCCCCGGCGAAAAATGCGCTGCCAAACCACGGCAAATGATATAATGTAGCGGAACTACCAACAACATCCGGAGGAGAACATGTTCGCGGTCACAAAGTCGACACCGGTTGTTTTCCTCACCGCTTTCGGGTTGCTCCTGGCGAGCTGCGCCCCGGCAGCCGCACCCCCGCCACAGCCCACCCAGCCACTGGCAAAGCCAGCCACGTCACCTGAAGCGAAGGGCGCTGCACCGGCGGCCACACCCAAGCCGACAGCGGGCCAGCCTCGCTACGGCGGCGTTCTCACCAAGGTGTCACCGGCCGACCCGCCGATGCTCGACCTCGCACTCAATACCACAATGCTCATTTTCGAGAACGTCGGTTCGGTCTACAACGGCCTGTTCCAGTACGATCCACTGCAGAACGATAAGATTGTCAACGACCTGGTAGAGATGTGGGAGACCAGCCCTGACGGCAAGGTCTACACCTTCACCCTCAAGTCTGGCGTAAAGTGGCACGACGGCCGGCCTTTTACTGCCGAAGACGCCGCCTTTACGCTGACGCGAGACAAGTTCGACAAAGCGTCGCAATTGAAGGACTACACCGGCTCACTGCAGAAGGCCGAGGCGGTAGACGCTAGCACTCTCAAAGTGACCCTGGAGTCGCCTTGGAGCGCCTTTATCGCTAACCTGGCCATCGGCTACCTCATCATCGTTCCCAAGCACGTCGTCCAGGCCAAAGGTGACCTCCGCACCACGGCCGTAGGCACTGGCCCGTTCAAGCTGAAGGAGTACGCCCAGGGTGTGGGCAGCGACCTCGTGAAGAACCCCGACTACTTTGTAGAGGGGCGGCCCTATCTGGATGGCCTGAAGGTTTTCATCGTCAAAGACGATGGCGCCCGCTTCGCCGCCTTCCGGACGGGCCAGATCAAGCTGACGGGCGTAGGCAGCGGCGCGCTCAAACCTGGCCAGGCGAACCTGGTCAGGAATAACATGCGGGACAAAGCGAGCGTGATGGTGTCCCCTTCCCTGCAGTTCCCGGCCTTCATCATGCAAACGCGGAACAAGCCCTGGGACGATGTCCGCGTACGTCAGGCAGTCAACCTGGCCGTCGATCGGGGAACGGCCGTGAAGGTCCTCGAAGAGGGCGAGGGCGATATCGGCACCGTGCCTGGCATCGTGCCTAAGTCGGAGTGGATAATACCAGAGGCGGAGATGATGCAGATGCCTGGCTTCCGCTCGCCGAAGGACCAGGATATTGCCCAGGCCAGGAAGCTGATGGCCGACGCTGGCTTCCCCAACGGCCTTAAGACGAAGACCCTAACCCGGGCGGGCTCCACACCCATGATCAACACGGCCCAGTTCTTCAAGGACCAACTGGCCAAGATCGGTATCGAGGTGGAGATAGACCCCCGGGAGAGCGCCGTTTACCTGGAGCGACGGGGGCGCTTCGCCTATGAGACCTTGGCTGCCACCGCCACTACCGTCATGGTCGACCCCGACGGCGCCAGCAAGTACTTCGGCGCCGACAACATCTACGGGTTCAAGGACGAGCAGACTTTCCAGATCTTCGATAAGCAGCGGGCCACGCTGGACATGAATGAACGTAAAAAGCTGGTAATCGAGCTGCAAAGGAGAGGCCTGGAGCTTTCGCCCTTCGTCGTCGCCGGCTGGGGCTTCAACCGTGTGGGCGTGTGGAACGAGGTGCGGAACTACAAGCCGCCTATTGGCAACTACAACAACCACAAGTTCGCCGATGTGTGGCTGGCCCGGTAGGGGGT
>JACPQD010000006.1 GCA_016190665.1 Chloroflexota bacterium | reverse complement strand
GACGCCTCTTGCACTCCCTTCCCGCCACCCGGCCTTCACCCCCCAAGCCCCAATACATGCCTTCGGGCACGCGAGAACCAGAACTCGTCCGTCGATCCGCATAGCCGAACTACCACTCCCCCCTTATAGTGAAACCTCAGGAGACCGCTTGCCCAATTGACAATCGCCATTGCCGATGCTATGCTACAGTCACAGCATCGGGAACCACGGAGTGTCCGCCGCATGGCGGGTTGGCAAACGCAGTTCACACCTGGCGCTTGCCAGAATCACTCTCGTGCGTCATAATCTGATTAGTTAGGCGTAGTCGGTTCACCGGGGAGCTATTTAGATGCTTACCAGGGCGCCAACATACCTGGCGTTAACCGCGGTTATCGGGCTGATACTGGGCTCGGTTAGCCCCGAAGTCCGTAACTATGCCCTGTCGACTCTGGCGCTGGCGGAGACGCCAGGCGAGATAGCAGAGTCGGTTCCCGATTCGCCTCCGGCAGCCCCAATCGACAACCCGCCCGTCGCGGCAGCCGAAGAAGCCTCCCAGATCGCCGAGTCGGCCCTATCGCGCTGGCCCTTCAGCCCCTTCTCAGGGCCGGTGATGGACACGCCAGCGCTGAACTTCGGCGTCGTCGAGGAAGGGATCCTCTCTCGCTCCGCGCAGCCGACGCGGGAGAATTTCCGCTGGTTTCGGGAACAGGGCATAAAAGGCGTCGTCAGCTTCAGGAGAGAGACGGGAGACGACAGGGCGTACGTCTTGAGCCACGGGTTCAGGAACTTCCTGTGGCTCACCATCGAAGATGAGACCCCACCCACCCATCAGCAGGCGGAGGTCTTCCTTTCCTTCGTAACAGACCCCAGGAATTGGCCAGTGCTTATCTTCTGCAAGGTAGGCCTGGGCCGCACCGGCACCATGGCGGCTCTGGTCAGGTATGCCATAGATGGCTGGTCGATGGATGAAGCGATAAGGGAGTCGAGGGTCTACCGGGGAGGCATCGAACTGGTGCCAGTCCAGATTGATTTTCTAAGAGGCTGGGCCAGGGAGCATCCGCCCGCTTCTCACCGCCTCTGGCTTGACGGCTTGCGCCCTGATTGATGAATTCATCCTGATTCATCCTTCTGCTCTGAGATTCCGCATTCCCCACTCATCATTTCAGTCCATTCCTCATTCCTCATTTCGCATTCATCACTTCATTGCGGCAGGAGATTCAAGAGGAGTATCCCCAGCACCAGGACCTCCGCAAGGAAAAAGAGATTGCCCGCGCTGTAGGACTCCGAACTCCCGGCGGCCGCGGGCGTAACGACGAGCGACAGGGCGGTCTTGGCGTCGAAGGCGCCGGGAATGTGGACAGAGAGGTCCAGACGCCACAGGCCGGCGATGCCAAGGGGCACCCCTTCCACCGAATACTCGCCTTTGCCCTTAAAGTTGGTCGACACATCCGCCGCCCCAAGGTCCGCTCCCGTGTACGCAAGACGAAGGTTCACCTCCGCGTCATCAATGGGATTTCCCTGACGGTCGCTCACCCAAACGCGGAACCGGTTTGATCCCAGGCGCCCCGGGTCCGCTCTCATCGTAATGCGCTTATCTCCTTCCTCGACGTAAAAGAATTTGGCTTCCTCGCGTCCTAACCCCTCGCGGGCAGCTACCAGGCGAGCAGGCTCCAGGGTAGTCAAAAAGCCTACGCTAAGGAGAACTAAGGCGGCCAGGAACACCTGCCCCAGCACTAGCTTGTGTAGCCATTCCTGCGCTGGCCCCTGCCAGAGGCGGCGTCTGACCCAGAAGAAGCTTAACGCCCCCAGGGCCAGGAGGGAGATCACCAATGCTTCCTTGGCCAGCAAGACCAGGCCGTAGGCAGTCTCAGTGTAGGCGAGTACAAGAGTCCCGGACGTCGCCCAGGCGCTGTACAAGCCGGTGATGAGCAGAGTGGCAACGCTCAACGAAGCGACGGTGGAGAAGCGAGGCACCAGCGCCTCCAGGGTGAGAAGCCGCACCTCGCCCGGCAGCGCCCGGAGCACCGGCAAAATCCAGAGAAAGTGTCCCAGGCCGCCAGCCCACAAGGCTGCCGCCAGCAGGTGCCAGTAGTCGTTCAACGTGCCCTGGAGGCGAAGGCCAGGCATCGCTGAGCCGTGGCTAGTGAGGCTATAGGTTGCCAGCAACACCGCGCCCAGCACGAAGGCCAACAAACTCCCCGCGGTCCTCACGTCGGCGCTTCCACCCCTCAAGCCCGGTATCGCCGCGCCGACCGCAGCCCACAGCACCACCAGTCGCAACAGCCACACGCGTCCCCACTCTGTGTCTTGCAGGACCATGGCAAGGTTGGGCCCTATGGTCTTGTGCAGGGGCACTTCGTAAAGGACCGACGTTTGCACCATCAACAGTCCGACCTCCGCCGCTGTCAAGGTTGCCGCAGCGGCCCACAGAGCGGAATTGGTCCGCGTCGCCAGCCGCGCTGCGAGCCAACTGTGGGTGCTGAGGCGCGGCCCAGCGACTATGAGGCCGAAACCAAGCCCGCCTTCCAGGAAAAGAGCGCTGAGCAAGCGCAGCCATCGCAAAAAAGGGTCAAGCGGGGACGGAAGAAGGGGAGGACGCTCACCGGCGGTCGACGCCATTGGGGGCGCCATCTGCCCCACCGCGAAGGTAAAAGTATCTCGAAGGGCGTGCCCGTCCAGCGCGGACACGTTGCGCCACGCTACCGTGTAGACACCGCGCCCCAGCGGCTGAAGACTCACCGACATGGCCCGGGTATCGACCCCGTATATGGCGCTATCGCCCTTGTCCACCCGGCTTCCATCGGAATCGAGCACGCGTATGTCGCCGAACTTAGGCTCGACCGGCTCGGCGAACCAGAGGGTAACCCGTTGGGGGGCCTCCAGCACCAGGGCGCCAGGGGCTGGCTCCGCCCGCACCAGGCTTGCATGAGCGAGCACTGGAGACGCCGCAATGAGCATTGTGAAGGCTGAAAGGAGCAAGGCCGCCCACACGGTCGGGGTTGCCGTACTGATCCTTCTCACGTGACGCTTTTCCCTTTACCCCTAGTACGGTGTAACATCGATTTATGCGTAGGGTGGGTGGAGCCAAGCGTGACCCATCGGAAAGAACGCGGCACGTGATAGTGGGTTGTCCCGCGATTTCGTCAGGGCTCCACCCACCCTGCGGCTGAAATACCCTTGTCCGAACTTACTAGTGTTACACCGTACTAGGAATACCGCGTACTTTAGTGCGCGGTATCCACACGGTCTATTTCCCTGGCAACTCAGCGAAGTTCGCCATGCCCAATCGGGCGTCAGTTGAAAGCGCGGTAGCAGGCAGGTGATCTTGCAGGTCGAAAGGGTCCTGGCTGACCTCATACGCATCCCTTCGGTGAACCCTCCGGGCGGTGAAATCGGGGTAGCCAGGTATCTCAAGGGTCTTTTTGACCAGCACGGCATACCTAACGAGATCATCGAGCCCGAACCAGGGCGGGCCAACTTCCTCGCCTGCCTCGGGGAGGGCGACAGAAGCCTCCTCTATGTCTCTCACACCGACGTCGTGCCCGCCACCGGCGATTGGGGCTTCGATCCCTTTTCCGGGGACATAACGGACGGCTTCGTCTATGGCCGCGGGGCGCTCGATTGCAAGGGTCTGGTGGCCGCTGAGGCCTGCGCCGTCATCGGGCTGGCGGAGCAGGCCAGGCTGCGGGGGAAGCTCACCTTCGCCGCGGTGGCTGACGAGGAGGCGGGCAGCGCCTTCGGCGTTCAACATCTGGTGGCGCGCTGCCCGGACAAGCTCAGAGCGGACTTCGCCATAAATGAAGGCGCCGAAGCGCCCTACGTTATTGGCGGCAAGACCTGCCACTTCATTGGGGTGGGAGAGAAAGGCCCGGCCTGGGTGAGCTTGAAGGCGAAGGGCGTCTCCGCCCACGGCTCTCTGCCCATGCTGGGCGACAACGCCGTCGTCAAGATGGCTCGGGCAATAGACAGGCTGGCCAGCTATGAGCCTCAGATCGTGCTTATCCCCGAGGTCAAGACACTGGTCAGTTCCATCGCCCGCCTCCTGGGGTCCCCCGGTGAGGTGGACGCCGCCAATGTTGATCAGATCATCGAGGGAGTCAAGGACAGAAACCTGGCGGGATATCTGACCGCCATCACGCGGATGACCGTCTCGCCCAACGATATCCACGGCGGCGCGAAGGTGAACATCGTGCCGGATAGCTGCGAGGCGGAGGTGGATGTCAGGGTGCTGCCCGGCCAGGATGCCGGCTACGTCGCCAGGGAGCTGGGCCCGCTGGCCGGCGGGGTCGAGATGTCCATGATGCAGTACAACGCGCCGACCTTCTCCAGCGCGGATGCCGAGTCCTATCGCCTCGTCTACGGGACGCTGAGGGAGTTCATCAGCGACGCGCCGGTGTTGCCCTCTATCTCCTCTGGCGCCACCGACTCCAGATTCCTGAGAGGGATGGGCATGCCCT
Source organism: Chloroflexota bacterium (assembly GCA_016190665.1). Lineage (GTDB taxonomy): Bacteria > Chloroflexota > Dehalococcoidia > JACPQD01 > JACPQD01 > JACPQD01. The sequence continues at coordinate 15,031 of JACPQD010000006.1, read as the reverse complement.
GCTATGGCATCGGGATGATGACTTTGAGTGCGGACCCGGCCATGAAGCAGGGGGTGCATGGCAAGAACGAGAAAATCGACATCGCGAGTCTGCAACTGAAATCCGAGTTCCTCCAGAGGCTGGGAAGAAGGTACCTCGGGGACTATTGATGCTCGGTTGCGCAAGAAAGCCCGAGTCTCTTTCGACTTCATGCCTCCCGACCTGTCGGATCTCTACTCCATGTCTTCGAGTACGTGAATGGCCAGCCCCACTATGAAAATGATTGGCAACGCCCCACGACGGCGGCAGGGGACAAGTCCCGACTCCGTACGGGATCCCGGTGCGTCGGGACCCGCTGCCCTACGGCATTTTTATGCTCGGTGGCGCCGGGCCAACGGCATGGGGAACTGGTATGAAGTCAACCCCGTCATCCGCACTCTCCCTCGATTCCAGTCGCTGGGCTGAGGCAGCCGCCGCCGCGGAAGCGCTGCGGACGCTCGCTCGCGGCATAAGCCGCGCCCACGCCTTCGCGCTCTTCTTCGCCATGTGAATAAGCCGGGGAGCGCGACCAGCTCATCGCCATGCTGGGAGATGCCTTACCGGAAGCAGCCTGCCACCGGGTTGATTTGACCGCGCAGACGACGGACGTGCTGGCCGAGGTGCTCCGCCAGGTCCCAAACCCGCGGGGGTCCCTGCTGATCGTGAATCTGGAAACGGCCGTACCGTCCGACCGGTTGCACCACGAGATAGTGACGGTGTTGAACCTGCAGCGACCGGAATGGCCCCAGCGTGCGCGGCAACCCGTAGTCTTCTGGCTTCCCCACTACGTCCTCGGCTTTCTGGAACGGGAGGCGCCGGACTTCTTTGACTGGCGGAGCGACACAATCGTCTTCCCCGAAATGGAAGAGCAAGAAGCGGACTACTTCCGACGCTTCGCCTGGACGCCGGCGGCGGAGGCAAGCCTGTCGAAGGAGACCCGCTTTGCCCGCATCCGGGAGCTGAGAGCGCGCCTGAAGAAAGCTCCCCGGTCACAAGACCCGGTGGCCCAGGCGGCGCGCGCGGGCTGGCTCGTTGAGCTGGCGTGCCAGATGGTGTTCGTCGGTGAGAAGGTGGACCAGGCATTGCACCTTCTGCAACGGGCGGTCGAGCTTTACGACGAGTTAGGAGACAAGCGCTCGCGGGCGGTGACCCTGGGGGACATTGCGCGGATAAGGGCGGCTAAAGGCGAGGTGGACGCGGCGCTCGAAGGGGGATCTTGTTGACAAAAGGCACACTTCGTACTAAGATCGAACCATGAAGTACTTCGACTGGAGTACCGATAAGAACGATGAACTGAGAGCCAATCGGAACGTCACCTTTGAGGAAGTCGTTTTCGCTCTGGTTACCGGCGAATTGCTGGATATCATCGAGCATCCCAACCAGGCCAAGTATCCAAACCAAAGGATATTCATCGTTAATCTGCGAGACTACGCCCATCTGGTCCCCTTCGTTGAATCAGAGGATACCGTGTTCCTGAAAACCATCATCCCCTGCAGGAAGATGACTCAGAAGTATCTGGGAGGTGCATGAACGATGCAACTTGATAGGGCAGAACAAGAGCTTCTCGACTCCGTTGAGCGAGGCGAATGGCAGAGCATTGCTGACCGCGAAGAAGAGGCCAAACGATATCAGGCATACGCGAGAGCCACCTTCCGGAAAGACAAGAGAGTTAACATCAGGATCTCCCCAAAGGACCTCTTGGGTATCCAGAAGAAAGCGATCGAGGAAGGCATTCCTTATCAGACGCTGATGTCCAGCGTACTCCACAAATATGTGAGCGGCCGTTTGAAAGAGGCATCGTGACAGGTGGTAGCGCAGAGGCGCGATGCTTGGCTGCAAGCCAACGAGGCAGGGAACGAGGCGATGTCAAGGGGATAACTGGTTTGACCGGGCGCACCCACCGCCTATATTGCTGGTTGCGCAAGAAAGCCCGAGCTTCTTTGGACTCATGCGTCCCGACCTGTCGAAACGAAGAAGCTGGGAGTCTCCCCTCCGTGGAGGGCATTGCAGTTCGAGGCAAAGGCAGGTATCATTGGTGAGATGAACAGTTTGCCGGACGCCATTACACGCCTGTTCCGGGCCTGCGACCCGACTGAGGCGCTGCAACCCGACGATGTTCGCTACGTGAATTGCGATGATGTGCGCGGCGATAGCCTGGTCGATACTTACGTGCGCGGCCTCCGTTTCGCCGACCCCCTTCGCCCGCAAGTCAAGCTGTTCGCCGGGCATCGCGGCGTGGGCAAGACCTGCGAGTTGAACCGTCTAAAGGCCGTTCTCGAGACGCCGCACTCCGCGGCCAATCCTCACCGCCCTTTCAAGGTCATCTACCTGGACACGAGCAAGCACCTCGACCTGAACGACCTTGACCTCCCCGACCTGCTGGTCCTCATCGCGGCGGAGGTCCAGCGACAGTTGCAGGAAGACAAGATTCCCGGCTTCCGTACCGTGAGCGTCTATTTCTCGCAAGTCTGGGAAGAGCTTAAAGCCGCCTTGCAAGCCGAAGTGGTCCTGAAGGACGCGAAAGTGAAGACTGGCTTCGCTGAGCTGGCCGTTGAGCTGAAGAACCGTCCCAATTCCCGCCTGATGCTTCGCGAAGCCATCGAGCGGCACAGCACCCGGCTGCTGAACGGCGTGAACGATTTGCTCACCACTGCCTCCGTGAAGCTGCGCCAAGCAGGGCGTGAGGGCCTGGTCCTTATTGTCGACGGCCTGGAACGACTGGTGTATCGCTCGCTGGACGGGGGCGCCTCCAACACCCATGTCCGGCTGTTCTGCGACCGGAGCGAGCAACTGGCAAGTCTCGAAGTCCATACCATCTACACCGTCCCCATCTCGCTCTTTTATTCCCCCCGTTGTGGGCAGCTTGAGCAGACGCTGGGCGGTTTCAATGTCCCCGTTCCGATGATTCGCCTGCACGAGTTCAGTAGTCCCGCCGTGGCTCCGGACTCACCGGGGATGAAGAAGCTCTGGGAGATGATCGAGGCCCGGTGCCGGTACGCCGACGTGGATATCAATGCCGTCTTTGACGAACGAAGCACGGCCCAGTACCTCTGCGAGATGACCGGGGGTCACCCGCGTCATCTCATGATGTTCCTCCAGTCCGCCATGAGCGCTGTGGAGAACCTGCCGGTGACCCGCGCGGCGGCGGAGAAGGCGGTGCGCAACTACGCCAACAGTCTGCTTCGGGAGGTGCCTGAGGACTACTGGGCCAAGCTCCATCGCTTCGGAGCGCCCCAGGCGGACATCCCGAAGGATGAAGCGCACCAGCAGATGCTCTTTCTGCTCCACATCTTCGAGTACATGAACGGACGGCCCTGGTATGAGGTCAACCCCGTCATCCGCACTCTCCCTCGATTCCAGTCGCTGGGCTGAGCTAGCCGCCGCCGCGGAAGGGCTGCGGACGCTCGCTCGCGGCATGAGCCGCGCCCGGGGCTTCGCCCTCTTCTTCGCCGTGTGCAACAAGCCCGGAGAGCGCGACCAGCTCATTTCGATGTTAGGCGACTCCCTGCCGGACGCTGCCCTGCAACTGGTCGAACTCACCAGTGACACGACTGACGTGCTGGCCGAGGTGCTCCGCCAGGCCCCCGCTCCCCAAGGCCCGCTGCTGATCGTGAACCTGGAAAAGGCCGTTCCCTCGGACCGCATGCGCCATGAGGTACTGACAGCGCTGAACCTCCAAAGACCCGCATGGCCTGAGCATGTCCCGCAGCCAGTTGTCTTCTGGGCGCCGGAGTACGTCCTCGGGTTTGTGGAACGGGAAGCGCCGGACTTCTTTGACTGGCGGAGCGACACAATCGTCTTCCCCGAAATGGAAGAGGAGGAAGTGGACCACTTCCGCCGCTTCGCCTGGGCCCCTGTGGTGGAGGGGAGCCTGCCGAAGGAGACCCGCTTCGCCCGCATCCGGGAGCTGAAAGCGCGCCTGAAGCGATCTCCCCTGTCACAGGACCCGGTGGCCCAGGCGGCGCGCGCCCGCTGGCTCGTTGAGCTGGCGTGCCAGATGGTGTTCATCGGTGAGAAGGTGGACCAGGCACTGCGCCTTCTCAATCAGGCGATGGAGCTTTACGAGGAGTTAGGCGACAAGCGCTCGCGGGCGGTGACCCTGGGGGACATTGCGCGCATACGGGCGAATAAGGGCGAGGTGGACGCGGCGCTGGCCTTGCACAAGGAGGCGTTGGCGGTCTGCGAGGAGTCAGGCGACAAGCGCTCGCGGGCGCTGACCCTGGGGGACATTGCGCACCTACGGGCGGCTAAGGGCGAGGTGGACGCAGCGCTGGCCTTGCACCAGGAGGAGTTGGCGGTCTACGACGAATTAGGAGATACGCGCTCCGGGGCGGTGACCCTGGGGGACGTTGCGCGGATACGGGCGGACAAAGGGGAGGTGGATGTGGCGCTCCAGTTGCACCAGGAGAGGCTGGGCATCTTCGAGGGGCTGGGAGACAGGCGCGAGCGGGCGTTGACCCTGGGGGACATCGCGCGGCTACGGGCGGATGAAGGCGACGTGGACGCGGCTCTTCAATTGTACCAGGAAATGCTGGGCATCTTCGAGGGGCTGGGTGAGAAGCGCTCACGGGCGTTGGCCCTGGGGGAGATTGCGCGGATACGGGCGGCTAGAGGCGAGGTAGATGCGGCGCTCCAGTTGTACCAGGAGATACTGGCGGTCTGCGAAGACTTGGGTGACGTGCGAGGGCGGGCGGTGACGCTGGGGGACATTGCGCGCCTCCGGGCGGCTAAAGGGGAGGTGGACGCGGCGCTGGCCTTGCACCAGGAGAGGCTGGGCATCTTCGAGGGGCTGGGCGACTTAGACGGTATCGGTAACACGCTCTGGGCAACCGCCCGGATTGAGCTGCAACAAGAGAAGTACCAGGCAGCCCTCGATCACCTGGCCAAATCTTATGAAATCAACCTCAAGCTGGGCCGTCTGGATGGCATCTGCTACGTGGGGTTCGACTTGGGCCAACTGCTCTGCGCCATGGGCCGGCGCGAGGAGGGTCTGAAGATTCTCGCCCGCTCCCGCGACGGGTTCCGGAAGCTGGGCCAGATGGGCATGGCCCGGCAGGCCCAGGCGCTGATGGACAAAGGCCGGAGGCCGTATAAGGAATGATGAAATCTGCCTCTGGCCAGTAGTCCACAAACCGAACACCTCATCGGTAGTCCTTTCGCTTTGTGTGCGCTTCGGCGTATTTCCACCGTTTCCACACCAAATCCCCACCTGATCTCGCATGAAAGGAAGCGCCCATCATGTCATAATAGTTGTGGTTTTTGGCGCAAGTAATTCCACCTACCTTGTTCAGGCTAATTGGGCGGGAAATATCCGCAAAAAGGCGTAGCTTTCGCTCTCGGGTGGTAGTGGGGAGGTGGCAGTTTTGGTCCCCCGGAAAGATCACCGTTCTGTCCTTTGCACTTTCCGACAAATCATATTCCCCGCTTCGGGGTTCCTCGCTCTAGCGATTGCCTTTCTTGCCTACGCGCCTGCGGCTCATGCAGATGACCCCCTCGTCTCCGGCTTCATGCCACTGGCCATCGCCTCGCCTCCTGATATCGTCGTCGAAGGCAATGTGGCCAACGGCGCGTCGAGAGTCGCCCTGGGAACTCCATCTGTTCCAGACAATGTCGCTTTTCGCCCCAGCTTCAGCAACGATGCTCCCGCTATCTTCCCGCTGGGGACCACCGCGGTCACCTGGACCGCCACCGACCCCTTGGGCAACAAAGCCGCCGCCGTCCAGAACGTGACTGTCGTTGACACCATACCGCCAAGCCTTGTCCCACCCTCCCACATCACTGTGGAGCAAGCCTCTCCCGAGGGGACCGAAGTGTCGCTCGGCTCCCCCAGGGCCTGGGACCACGTTGACGCCAACCCAACGGTCTCCAACGACGCCCCGGCCCTTTTCCCACTGGGCACTACCCAGGTTATCTGGACCGCCACCGACACGTCGGGCAACAGACGCTGGGTTTCTCAAATCGTCACCGTCGTCGATACGACGCCGCCAGGCATAATACCGCCCGGCGACATGACCAGAGAGCCCCGGACTTCCAGGGAGCGCGCCGTTGTGCTGGGCACCCCGATGGTGACCGATGCCGGGGACGCCAATCCTTCCGTCACCAACGATGCCCCGGCCATCTTCCCGCTGGGAACGACGGTGGTGACCTGGACCGCCACCGACGCCTCGGGCAACAGGGCCACCGCCGTCCAGAAAGTCACCGTCGTCGATACCAGGCCTCCCTACATACTGCCCCTCCGGGGCGTCAGGGCGGAGGCGGTATCTCCCGCCGGAGCTCCGCTGAATCTGCCGGCGCCGAGAGCCTTCGACAACTTCGATCCCAGCCCGGTGGTGATCAGCGATGCCCCGGCGGCGTTCCCGCTGGGAAGAACGATCGTCACCTGGACAGCCACCGACAGCGCCGGCAACAAGGGTGGGGCCACTCAGGAAGTTATCATTGTGGACACGACGCCGCCTGTCATTGAGCAGCCCAAGACCCTCATCGTCGAACTGGCCTACAGGGACGGCACTCCAGTGGAACTGGTCGCGCCTGGCGTCAGGGATAACGGCGACGACAGCCCGGTGGTGGCCAGCGACGCCCGGGCCGCCTACCCGCTGGGAAACAGCACGGTTACCTGGACCGCCACGGACGCCTCGGGGAACAAGAGCACCGCCGCGCAAGCGGTGGTGGTGATGGATACGACGCCGCCAAAGGTCCTGGCGCCGCCCCCCGTAACCGCCGAAGCGAATTTGCCAGGAGGCGCGATCCTCTACGACCTGGGCAAGCCTATCGTGACCGACATTGGCGATGCCGCGCCTGTCATAACCAACGACTCCCGATACTTGTTCCTTATGGGCGCCAATACCGTCATGTGGATGGCCACCGACTTCTCGGGGAACATGGGTTACGCCTTTCAGACGGTGTATGTCGTTCCGGCGACAGGCGACCCGACGCCAGCCCCGGTCAGCGCCGGCGGGGGATACGCCTACCCCACCGCCACTCCCGGCGGGCCGCCCAGGATACCGCACGACCTGACCGGCCGGTCCGACTGTCTCGCCTGTCACGCCTCCGGTCTCGCTGGAGCAAAGCTGGTCCCTCCAAGCCATAGCGGTCGAACGAACACGATGTGCCAGAACTGCCACATCGCCATTCCTCAAGCGCCAACGCCTACGCGGACGCCGACGGCAACCCCGCCCCCGGGCACCACGCCCGCGCCGAGGACACCTCCCAACATACCCCATGACCTGACGGGACGAGACAACTGTCTGGCTTGCCACGCCACCGGGCTTGCGGCGGCGCCGATACTGCCTGCCAGCCACGCCGGCCGCACCAGTGACATGTGCCGCTGGTGCCACGTCCCGGCGTCTCAGGCCGCACCGCCTACCGCTACCCCACCCCCGGGCTCCCCGGCTGCACCCCCCGGGGGGGGACCGACCGCGACGGCGACGCCGGTCCTGGGACCGCCCAGGATCCCCCACGACTTAGCGGGGCGGTCCGACTGCCGCGCCTGCCACGCTACCGGTCTCGTGGGGGCGCCAATACTACCTGCCTCCCACGCCGGCCGCACTAGCGACATGTGCCTGTTGTGCCATGTCCCGGCGTCCCAGGCCCCCTTACCTACCCCTACGCCGCCAACAGGAGCAACGGCTGCCCCGACTGTGTCGGGGCCGCCCGGGGCCCCGTCCGCGACGGCGACGCCGGTCCTGGGACCGCCCAGGATCCCCCACGACTTAGCGGGGCGGTCCGACTGCCGCGCCTGCCACGCCACCGGGCTGGTGGGGGCGCCGATACTGCCTGCCAGCCACGCCGGCCGCACCAGCGACACGTGCCTGTTGTGCCATGTCCCGGCGTCCCAGGCCCCCTTGCCTACCGCCACGCCGCCACCGGGAGCGACGGCTACCCCGACCGTGTCGGGGCCGCCTGCGGGCATCCCCACCATGATACCTCTAACGGCCACCCCAACAGCGCCGGCGCCGCCCCGGATACCGCACAACCTGGCAGGCCGGTCCGACTGCCTGGCCTGTCACGCGAGCGGGGCTGGCGGGGCGCCAAGACCCCCCGCTAGCCACGCGGGGCGCACGAGTGGCGTGTGCTTACTTTGCCATGTCTCTGCGTCTCAGGCCCCATCGCCCACCCCCACGCCGCCGGCGGCAACGGCTACTCCAACCGTGTCGGGCCCACCGGCGGGCGCGCCCACTGCGACGCCTCCGATGGCCACTCCCCCCAACGGGCCGACGGCCACGGCTACCCCGTCAGTATCGACCCCCACGGCAACGCCGACGCCAACCCGCACGCCACGCCCCCGCAGGGTCGATGCCGGAGGACCCTACAGCGGCCGCGAGGGGTCACCCGTAGCCTTCCGGGGCGAGTCGGACGACGATGAGGGCGAGTTTACCTATTCGTGGGATTTCGGCGATGGCGCCACCGGAAGCGGCGCTCGGGCCAGCCATACCTACGCTGACAACGGCGCATACACGGCCAGGCTAACCGTGAGGGACAGGCAAGGCATCTCCGCCACCGACACGGCGACAGTGACCATCAGTAACGTCGCGCCCACTGTGGATGCAGGGAGCAATCGGTCAGTAACTTTGCTTGCTGGTTTGTCTTTGACGGCGTCCTTCACGGACCGGGGCGCCCGCGATACCCACACGGCCACCGTCAACTGGGGAGATGGCGCTGTGGACTCGGGGACGGTCACCGAGAACGGGGGAGTGGGCAGTGTATCTGGCGGTCACGTCTATACCAGGGCCGGCAGCTACACTGTGAGAGTGACGGTCACCGACAAGGACGGGGGGCAAGGGTCCGATACCTTGAGGGTGGCCGTCTCCAACTCAGATGACGAGGAAGACGACTGAGCGGAACCGGGCTTCTGGCCATCCTTGCCCAAATGTCATAACTTCTTAACTTTTTTCCGCCCCTCCTTTATGACTTCGTAATCTCCCCCTGGCTATGATGTAATCTGTCGACTTCGACCGCCCAGTCGCAGTCCCCCCGGAAGCGACCTGTCCAACCAGCCGCCTTTGCCCCGACCCTTCGGGCCAGGTTGCCAGCAGGAGTTACTCCGGCCTTGCTGGCCAACGCGTGTCGAAGCGATAGGAAAGGTCCATCATGCTGAAAGGTAGGCGAGTAGCGATTTTGGTTGAGGATGATTTCGAGGATGCAGAGCTTATCGGGTCGCTGAACGCCATGAAGGACGCGGGCGCCAAAGTAACCGTCATCGGCAGCGGGTCCAAGAAGATTTATCAAGGGAAAAGGAGTCATACCGCCATAACCGTAGACGCAGACGCCGATCGAGTCAGCCCCCAGGATTTCGACGCGGTAATCATCCCTGGCGGCTACGCGCCAGACAGGATGCGCTTGTACCAGCCCATGATCGACTTGGTGAAGAATGCCTTCGATTCCGGCAAGCTGGTGGCGGCCATCTGTCACGGGCCGCAATTGCTCATCTCGGCTGGCGTAGTACGAGGACGCCGCCTCACTTCCTGGCCCTCGGTCAAAGTGGACCTAGACAACGCGGGGGCCAACTGGGTCGACGAGCCCGTAGTGCGCGATGGGAATCTCATCACTTCACGCAAACCGGCGGATATTCCCAAGTTCAATCAGGCAATAACTGACGCTCTGGCGCCGTAGCCTAGATTCTCTTTCGGAGGGAAGGTAATGAGTCATTGCGCTGTTGGCCCCCGGCCCTGGCGGATGAGCCCTGTTGCCCTGGCGACCATCGCGTTACTGGCCTCGGTATCCCTTCTCCTGGCCTCGTTCTGGACATCAAGCCGCGTCTCTCCTCTGATAAGTCCCATTACCTCCCTGGCAAGCGTCGCGCCAGCCGGCGAGGGCGACGCTACGGCAAGGGCTTACGCCGCCCTGCGCCTGAGCAATGACGAGCAGTACTTGCCGGTCTATCTCTACGGCCACGCACGTTAGGACCAGACTGTGTCGCTAGCCAGTGGAACGGGAAAGGAGCCATGGGATGCCAAGAGTCATTCACTTTGAGATTAACGCGGACGATCCGGACCGGGCGACCAAGTTCTACGAGAAGGCCTTCGGCTGGCAGATCAACAAGTGGGAGGGGCCCATTGATTACTGGCTGGTGACGACGGGCGATGAGAAGGAACCGGGCATCAACGGCGGGATAATGCGCCGGATGGAGAAGGCCGCCACGGTAAACACCATCGACGTTCCCAACCTCGAGGAGTACATGAAGAAGGTGGAGCAAGCTGGTGGGAAGATTGTCACCGGCAAGACCGCCGTACCCGGAGTCGGTTACTTCGCCTATTGTCTGGACACAGAAGGCAACGTTTTCGGCATTATGCAAGCGGACGCCTCGGCTGCCTGAGAATGATAAATGCGGAATCGTTCATGCCCCGATTACATCGGGGCGCCACCAAGGATGAAAACCGTGGTTCTATACCCCGCACTGAAGTACGGGGTATACCGCGTACTTTAGTGCGGGGTGTGTATGCGAATTCCTATTTTCGTAGCAATGATGAATAATGGTCTTGTAGGTGAAGCCATGATCCATTTATCATTTATCCGTCACTCATCATTCATCGTTTCTCTTGCGGGATCGATGAGGTAGTGGTCCCTTCATCATTCTTTCTTCGGGGAGGTGAGAATTTGGCAATAGACGTCAACTTCATGGCTGGCGGCGAGGCTGGCCAGGGGGTGCAGACCATAGGGTACGTCCTCTCCAAAGCCCTGGCGCGCGGGGGTTTCCATGTCTTCGCCGACCAGGACTACGAGTCGAGAATCCGCGGCGGGCACAACTTCTTCCGTATCAGGGCCAGGGACAGCGAAGTCCGCACCCTCAGCGAGGCGGTGGATGTCCTGGTGGCGCTGAACCAGGAAACCATCGACTTGCACCGGGGCGAGATGGGGCCCAAAGGCATCATGGTTCTGGACGAAGGCGCGGTCAAGGCCGCCGGTGATGACGGCCGCTTCTGCGCCGTGCCTTTTCAGCGTCTCGCCGAGGAGAGCGCCCAGAACAAGCTCATGGCTAACACCGTGGCCGTGGGCGCGGCTCTGGCGCTGGTAGGCTACGATCTGGGGATCCTCCGCGATGTGGTGGCGGCGCACTTTGGCGCGAAGTCCGGCGAGGCGAATGCCGCTGCCGCGAAAGCAGGCTACGATTACGTGACGGTCAATTTCAAAGGCGATCTGGGAAAGCGGCTTGCCCCCCGGGATGGCCAAAGAAGAATGCTCCTCACTGGCAACGAGGCCATCGCCGTGGGGGCCATAGCCTCCGGCTGCAAATTCGTGGCCGGGTATCCCATGACGCCTACGACTTCGATCCTGGAATACATCGCCGGGAAGGCCGATGAATTCGGCATGGTGATGGTGCAGCCGGAGGACGAGATCGCGGCGGTCAACATGGTTATCGGGGCGGCCTTCACGGGAGCGCGCTCCATGACGGCTACCTCCGGCGGCGGCTTCTGTCTCATGGTGGAGGGCCTGGGCCTGGCCGGCATGACGGAGACGCCCATCGTCATCGTCGAAGGACAGCGCCCCGGGCCGGCAATCGGCCTGCCCACCCGCGAAGAGCAGGGCGACCTGGAGTTTGTGCTGCACGCCTCCCACGGCGAGTTCCCCAGGGCGGTCCTGGCCCCAGCTACCGTTGAGGACTGCTTCTGGCTGACGGTGAAGGCCTTCAACCTGGCCGACAAGTACCAGATGCCCGTCCTCATCCTCACCGACCATGCCCTGGCAACCTCCTACGCCACAGTCCCGAAGTTCGACCTTTCCCAGGTGAAGATCGAACGCGGTGAGGTCCTCTCGGCGGCGGAACTGGCCAGGGTCGGCGAGTACAAGAGGCACAGAATCACCGCATCCGGGATATCCCCCAGGGCCTTCCCGCTGGAGGGGACGGCGCTGGTGGTTACCGACTCCGACGAGCACAACGAGGAGGGCCACATCATCGAGGATGCGGAGACCAGGACGGCCATGATGCTGAAGCGTCTGCGCAAGCTTGAAGGGGCGCGGAAGGAGATAAGCGGGCCGAGGACCTACGGACCGAAGCAGGCGGACGCGACTTTGATAGGCTGGGGCAGCACTTACGGCGCCATCTGTGAGGCGGTGGACCTGGCGAACCGGGATGGACTGAATCCTGGATCGCAGTCCAGGATGAAGCTGAACGCTATGCACTTCAACGAGATCTGGCCCTTCCCCGCCGCGGCCACGGCTGGGGCGCTCCAGGGCGTCAAAAAGAGCATAGCCGTGGAGAACAACGCCACCGGACAGTTCGCCCACCTGCTGCGGGCCGAAACAGGCCACCAGGTAGACGGCAAGGTCCTTCGCTTCGATGGCCGTCCCTTGTCTCCAGCCTTCATCCTGAGTGAACTCCGAAGGGAGGTGTCCTGAACATGGCAACCCCAGCGGCTCTAGCAACGGTAACCATTGCCGATTACGCCGGGGGGGAGACCGCCTGGTGCCCCGGGTGCGGCAATTTCGGCATCCTCAACGCGCTGAAGAAAGCCCTGGTGGGCTTGGGCCTGCCGCCTCACCAGGTCCTTATGGTCTCCGGCATCGGGCAGGCGGGCAAACTGCCCCACTACACCAGGTGCCACCTGCTCAACGAGCTGCACGGCAGGGATGTGCCCGCAGCTTGCGCCGCGAAGATAGCCAACCCGGAGCTGGTGGTCATCGCTGAGGGGGGCGATGGCGATGGCTACGGCGAGGGGGGGAACCACTTCGTGCATGCTTTGCGCCGCAACCACGACATAACCTATCTGGTGCACGACAATCAGGTCTACGGCCTGACCAAGGGGCAGGCGTCCCCTACCAGCGACCAGGGCTTCATCACCAGGACCACGCCTCACGGCGCTTACTTGCCCATAAATCCCATCGCTCTGGCGATAGCCGGCGAGGCTACTTTCGTGGCGCGCAGCTTCTCTGGAGATATCGACCACCTGTCGAAAATGATTATGGCAGGGATTCAACATAAGGGCCTTGCCTTTATCGACATCCTGCAACCCTGCGTGTCTTTCAACCGCGTGAACACCTTCGCCTGGTATCGAGAGCGCATCTACAAGGTCGAAGAGGACGGTTACGACCCCACCAACAAGACCGCCGCCTTCGAAAAAGCCCTGGAGTGGGGCGCCAGGATACCCATCGGGATAATCTACCGGAAAGAGCGCCCCAGTTTTGAGGAGCAGTTGCCCGTCCTGAAGGGAGGGCCTCTCTACAGGCAGCGGATAGACCCCATGCAGGCAGCGAAGTTACTGGAGGAGTTCCTATGAGCACCGTTGTTGGCATCAAAGCTGCGGAGTGGTCCACCTTGGCGTCCGATGAGGTGATTGACAGGACGAGGAGAGCTCTCGAAGAGCGGGGCATCCGGACGTTAGTCGTGAAGAACAGGGCGCAGGCCCTGGTCAGCCTGAGGGAGCTGATACCCCCTGGCGCCAGCGTGATGACGGGGGGATCCACGACTCTCGACCAGATAGGCTTCACCGATTACCTCGTCTCCAGGCAGCACCCCTGGAAGAACCTGAAGGACGCCATCCTGGCGGAAACGGACATGGAGAAGCAGGCGGAGCTGAGGCGGCAAGCCACTCTCGCCGACTACTATGTGGGGAGCGTCCAGGCCATCGCGGAAAACGGCGAGGTGCTGAACTGCGACGCCACGGGCACGCGCGTGGGGCCCTACGCCTACGGGCCCAGGAACGTCATCTGGGTCGTCGGCGTTCAGAAAATAACGAAGGACCTGGAGCAGGCGCTGCGGCGCATGCGCGAGTACTGCGTGCCCCTGGAGGACCAGCGGATGAAGAGCATCGGCTACCCGGGAACCACGCTCAGCCGGGTCCTCATCTACGAGAAAACTGAGCCGGACCGCATCACGGCGGTCCTGGTCAAGGAGCAGCTAGGCTTCTGACCGAGAAGCGAGGAGGGGGCCGTAGGGCAGGGGCTTGTCCCCTGCCGTCCCGGACGGGAATCCCAAGCAAATCGTAGGGTGGGTTACGTCGCGGTCTTACTGACGCACCTGGACCGCGAGAAAGTGGGAACCGACGTAACCCACCATCGCCCTCAGAGCGACGGCAAAGCACCACTTGGTCCGTTGCGTGGCGGTCGTCGAGGCGAAGACGTGATTTGGACTGCGGCGGCTTGCCGCCGCTTTCAAAGCGCCCCGACGTGTCGGGGCGCAGTCCAAAAGCCCCGCCCGCTTCCAACGACGTGGTGACTCCCTCCAGCCATGTCCTATCATGCATCCGGCAGCGCCGCGCTGCCTACTGAGCTTGGAATGACAGAAAAAGCAGCCTCCATTCTTCTACGTTCCCAGCTAAAGAGGGAGGCCATCGACCGCCTTGGGGACGAGATACGGCTGGCCGCGCCCTCCGCCGTCGTCTTCGGAGAGGGCGATCTGTCGGCGCGGCTGGCCGTGGTCGGCGAGGCCCCGGGCGCGGAGGAAGAAGCCGCCGGGCGGCCCTTCGTCGGCTTCGCCGGACGGCTCCTGGACCGCCTGCTCCGGGAAGTCCTGGTCCTGCGCGAGGAGCTCTGGATTACCAATCTCGTCAAGTGGCGCCCTGTCGATGAAAGAGACGGCGGCCGCCGCACCCGGGCGCCTCGCGCCGGGGAAGCTAAGCTGGCGAGGGCCTGGCTCGAAAGCGAGCTGCAGATTATCCGCCCCTGCCTCATCCTCTGCCTGGGGAACCATGCCGCCCGGGCGCTCATCAGCCCCACTTTCCAGGTGGCCGCCGATCACGGCCGGTGGCATGCAGGCCCCTTCGGCGCCCAGATCATGGCCACTTTCCATCCCGCCTATGCGGGCCGCTTCGGCGGGCGGGAGGGCCAGATCTTCGAGGCCACGCTGGCGGATTTCCAGGCCGTGAAGGCCCGTTACGAGGTGCTCCCGCCTCTAGAGGATGTGGAGCCGGTTTCAACCCCGTAGGGGCGGACGTCCCTGCAATGTTGTCTTATTAAAATTGAATCGCGCCTGAGAAGGTGTGGACAAAGTAAGCCAAGATGGGTCAAATGCTCCCGTCGCCAGCTTGGGGCCAGAGCCCGGGGACCCCAATTTTCCCCTTCCGGCCAGCGACTGCCAGAT
>JACPQD010000104.1 GCA_016190665.1 Chloroflexota bacterium | reverse complement strand
ACCCTCACCCTACCCTCTCCCGTCGAGGGAGAGGAAAGCTAAAGAACCGGCGTTCGGCCCGAAAACATGTTACGCCTACTTCTACAACTTGGTACTAGGTGCTCTCTGGTTCGCGTCGAGTTCGCAGTTGTCTTCCGATAGCGCGAGGGCCGCGCGCGCAATGGAAGACGCCGTGCACGATAATCTGGTCGCCTTCTGTTCCATAGTAGACGGCGTAGGGGAATCTTCTAAGCAGGCAACGCCGCAATTCGTCAGAAACCTTGCGGTGGAGCAGAGGTTCGTATGCAATCTCGCCAACAGAGGCATAGAAGCTGCGAAGGAATTCCTCGCCCAGCCCTGACGATTTCATTTCATACCACTCGTAACCGGCAATCAGGTCCTCTTCGACTTCGGGAAGAAGACGCAGGGAATACGTCATTTTCTCCTGTCTATTCTTTCCCGAAGCTCCTCTAGAGACAACAGATTGCCCGGAGCCGATTCATATTTCCGGCGCCTTTCGTGCAACTCATCCATGTGACTTCGAGGAACTGGGACGACTGACTCATCTGAGGCGATGCTGTCCCATAGCTCCTCAACCAACAGGATCTTCTCTGGAGTGCTCAGTCCCGCGATTTGTGGAATATCGCTTATGCGCATCGTTTGTCTCCTCTCTTTGTGGTCATTATGCAGTGGTCTCGTTGTCGCTTTTGCGCTCATCTATGGATCATGGCGCTCAGGCGTGAGGCGCAGCGGCGTCGCGGCCGTCCGGTGCAGGTGCGGTGAAGCCACCGCCGGTTGTCTCAGCATCAATGTCCCGCCAGAAGTCCTCGTGTTTCACGCCTTTGCCTTCTCGGATTTGTTGCTCGGCAGCATCAAGAATGGCTCGAAGCCTGGGAGAATGAGCCAGAAATGTTCGTTCTATCTCATCTTCATCTGTGACCACGCTACGTCCTCCTCGGGCCCTTCCCAGTCCCCGGCTCGCTCGATGGCGCCGTTAGCGGGCTCTTCTTCCAAGGTTGTTGCCGGTCTATCTACTACGTGTCTCACGAATCATATCGACGATCTCTTCTGCCGACATGCCGAGATCGACTCCTCCCACATCAAGCGGCGATCGGCTCGGCGAGACAGGCTTGACGACGAAGGTTGACCCATCCTTCCGCTTAATGAGGACCTCGCCATCAACCTGTGCTTGATCAAGCAAGGAGGCAAGTTTCTGTCGTGCCTTCGAGGTATGTATATGTGGTCATAGTACGTCCTCGTCGACACCAACACCGATCCTTCTGGCGGCCTCGGCCCGCCCGAGTTCACAGTTCTTCCAGTCGGACCCCTTTTCCGGAGCGGATGCCGCTTCTCGCGGCTTCTATCCGTTGAAGGAACCTGGGGTCGTTTTCGAGGCGGTAGTCAAACCAGTCATCTTCAGACTCAAAGCCGATCAGAACGCCCGCCGGCTTGCCGTGCCTGGTGATGACAACTTCTTCTTTCTCGGCCATTCTCAGATACCTGGACAAATCATCCTTGACTACAGACAAGGCTGCCTTTTTCATCTTGTTTCACCTTCTTCCATGCCTTGGAGCCACACACTCGCTTGCGACTTATCAACTATGGCCAGAATCTCAACTCGGTCCTCATGTATGTCGTAGAAGACCCTCACCTCATCAACACGCAATCTATATCGGGGGCGGCTTACTCCCCTCAATCTCTTAATGCGACTCCTGCTCTCCTTTGTCGGTTCAAAACGTAGGTGCTTCTCAATAGCATCGCGAACCGTCGCCCGAATACCGGCCTTCAAGGCTTTGAAGTCTGAAACGGCTTCCGGGGAAAGGATGATCTCATATCTCATTCTGGCTATATTATAGCCAGAATCGTGGAGAAACTCAAGAGGTGGTAACTAAGGCTAAAGCGTTATGCCGGCCTCGTGAGAGCGACATGCATGCCGGCTCTCGTCGCCAGGGTGATCAGCATTTCGAGGCTGAATCTGTCCCATTTGCCTCTGATCAGGTCCGAAACCCTGGACTGACTGACGCCAAGGATTTCGGCGGCCTTGGCCTGAGTCAGCCTCTTGGACTTGACGAACTTCCGGAGATCGGTCATGAGATCGGCGCGCATCTGGAGAATCGCCGCTTCATCCGAAGGAAAGCCGAGATCAAGGAACACATTTCCGGAAGAATCAACAATGCCCTCGTTCATAGGTCGCCTCCAATCTGCCTGTAGCGTTGACGAGCTAAATCAATATCACGCCGACTCGTCTTCTGCGTCTTCTTCTGATATGCGTGAAGCACATAGACCGCACTATGCAGCATGACGCTAAACCAAGCAGATACCGCGTGGCGTTGCACACCGCGACCGGCTGTTCCATCGTCAGGAACCTGGGCGGCGCCAGCAATGAAGTGTCAGGCAGACTATCAGAGATTTTCCGGGGTGAGACCTGTACGCTTGGCGACGCGCGCCAGCATGCGAGGACCGATTTCTTCCCGATCATGAAATGAGAGGACGAAGTCCGGCCAGCCAGTTCGAGACAGGACCCGATGGGACGTACCGGATTGACGCTTGATTGTCCAGCCAATTCGCAACAAGGCAGCCAACACCGAACGTGCTTCGGTGGAGGGCCATCTGCTCATGCCGGCACCATGAAGAGATCATCGAGTTCTGGGATCTCCTCGCCGTGTTCCAGTCGATCAGCCAGCACTCGTAAGGACAGAGCTTCGACCTTTGAGATCGCTTCTTCACGGCTTTGCCCGTAGCTCATCACACCGGGCAGATCGGGCACCTCTGCAATCCACCGGCCGTCTTCTTCACGTTCAATCTCAATATTCATGGGGTACACCTCCCATTTGGACTGCTCAAAGTTCCTTCGTTCTCGGCAAGTTCAGTCTTGAATGCCCAGGGACCTCAGTATCAGCGGCTTTGCAGCAGCGGAAGAGCCGCTGATGCTGGAGCGCCTTGGTCTCGGGGACCCCATCCACAACGTCACTCCACGCCGAGTCGTCGCACCACTTCGTCGAACGCTTCACCGCGCTCACCTGCCGCCACAGCCTGTTTCTGGCGCAGGAGTCTATCCCGCACCGATTTCTTGATAGGCAGTCCTTCGTCAGGATCGCCAAGCAGCTCTGCCAGCTTCTGCTCGATGACAGTTTCAATCATCTCCTCGAGTTCACTTTTCGTCATCCGAGCTACTGTGGTAGCCATGTCAGCCTCCGTAATCTTGCATCCAGCAAACCGCCCTTCGGCGCAGCCTAACGTCCAGTATATGAAAGAATAGTGCGTCGGTCAACAAAGAAGAAAGCTTCGTCGAGCTGACCGGCCGGAGGAGCGGCTCGGCGGGCGCGCGTCGCCATTCAGCCTACCTGACCTACTCCAGGCATGTTTCAGGGCTTGTTACCCCGTACCTATGCCGCCCTCTTAAGAGTGACCCTCATGCCGGCTCTAGTCGCCAGGGCGATCAGCATTTCAAGGCTGAATCTCTCCCATTTGCCTCTGATCAGGTCTGAAACCCTGGATTGGCTAATGCCGAGGATTTCCCCAGCTTCAGCCTGCGTCAGCCTTTTGGCCTTGATGAGCTTCCGCAGGTCAGCCATAAGGTCCGCACGCATCTGAAGAATCGCCGCTTCATCGGGGGGAAATCCGAGATCAATAAATACGTTTCCGGAGGAATCAATAATGCCCTCGTTCATGGGTTGCCTCCAATCTTCCTGTAGCGTTGGCGAGCACAGAGCAACTCTTGTCCGTAGCATTTGCTTGCCTGGGTTAACGACAGCGTCACCCCCGTTGCGGAGCGGAGCGACGTCGGGGGAGCGCGGTGTTCCATGGCCTTTTGGGTTATGCAACCGCACTTCGTCATTGGGCGGTAGGCGGCTGGAGTGGACTGTCAAGAATACTCACATTGTGAAGTTGCGTAACAGTGGGTATGTGAATTTGCGATCCACGATGATCTGATTTGACCAACTTACTATCTCGCTATTTATGAAATCGATGAGGAATTCCGAAATAGGGTTGTGTTGGAATTTGTTAAGGCCCGGAGTCTCAATAACATCTCCAGGAAGATGAATCTGATTGCGTAGGTTGCGATAATCTCTTATGACTGCGACAGTCTCGGCGGGCAGCCCTAAGGCTACAATATAGTCGTCTTTATCAGTCAATGACGAGAACTGCACGGATGTCGGCTTTAGTCCCGGAAGATAATTCTCCTTGCCATTGAATCGGAAGCCGTCAATACTAAACAACTCGGCCGTTTTGACAGGTCTTTCCCTTTGAGCCCTGGCAAGTGTCCTGTATCTGCCGTCGGCATTGTTCACGCTGTGAATGAGGTAGTCCCGCGAAAGAAGTCGGGCTTTCAGGTGGAGCTCAAAACCACACGCCACTTTGAGGTATTCGTAGTTCATGTACTCCAGTTGGCTAAACCACGCTGAACTCTCCGGGAAGGGCAGATTCGATCCGAAGTCCCTCTGCCGTACCCATTCCCTTACGGCGTGTTGCTGAACTTTCAACTCCGCCCTATGTCTGACAAGGATCGTATCCGAGAACGCTTTGTAGGCTTCTCGGTTCAGCGCTACAACGCCCCAATCCCTATGGAACTCGTTCAGATAGAAGACGTGCGAATAGCGGAACACATCAGAGCCAGGGAGACGCCGGCTCTTTGCATCTTCAGTGGATAGATCATTGTGTTGCATGTAAGCCTAACAGGCAAAGAAGGGAAAATCGTTAGTTAGCCGCCAAACGTCTGGCCGATAGGCCGCGAGCGCCGAGGGCGACTGTCAGCTTCATCGGCTTGTTACACCGCGCTTGTGCGTCTTTGCTGGTTCCATTCGTGCTCTAGGCGGCCCCACATATACTGAGAACCGCTGCCTTCCATATTCCCGTGCACTTCCCATTCAAAGGTCATTTGCGAATCTGTCCACCGATTTGAAGTAGGTACTCCCAGTCACCCTGTCCCTCATTGCAACGTTCATTGTCATAGTGCGGGAGCTACTTCAGAACAAGAAGGGCCGGATAGACAATTCGCCGGTCGATCTCGTTGAACTCGAACAAGCGAACCTGAATTTTGGTGGAATTCGCCTCGTGGTCGCTGGCATCGCCGAACACTTCAGGGAGATCGAGCAGGGCTGCTTGCGCCTCCTCTTTGGGCAGCTTGGTTAGCTTCAGCAGGGCCCGACGCCACTTCGCAGCAATTGAACGACGATCTGCGCTGAGGAGTTTGGCCGGGATGGTAATCTGAACGCCACCGCAAACCGCCACTGCATCTGAGGTTGGGAGGTGGTCGAAATACACTGGAAATAACCCGCGCTCCAACCCAAACCGTAGGCAAGTCAGAAATGGGTCCTCCGAGGAAGATTGGCGGGCTGGCATCCACATCGCATGCAGTTTAGCGAGTTCCCTTGCCGGCCGATGTATCATAAGATCGACTGCTTCCTGCGGCAGATAGGTTTCGTCGAGAGCCATCATATGCCCTTCGCCCTTCACGTCAGATTTGGCCTCAACGAGCATGTAGGGCGGCAGCGTGGTTGCAGGCCCTACTAAACTAACACTTGGAGGAGTATCCTGCCCCTTGTCTTGTGGCGCTTCCAGTTGTGTCGGTCCAGATTCAGGGACGCCGCGCTTCACAAAGAGAAGGGGGAATGTCGCCGGAAACTGCCACGTTGGGGGGATAGGCAGAACTCTGGCTTCAACTCTTACCGTGTGAGCGTGGGAAGTTGTCATCAAGAAATGGTCGGCCAAATATCGGAACTTGGCGGCAGACTTCACGAACCGTTCCACATCATCGGTCACTACCATGAGGGTGAGGTGCGGCCCTGACCGCAGCAAGGCCAGCAATTCCGTCTTCCAGGCGAAATACCAGAATGGCAAGTAGGCCACTGCAAGTTCGGGACGGTATCTGACCAACTGATGAAGGCTGCCAAGTAATTGAGGAAGCGTGTGTGCCGGTGCCTGAGCCGCCTGTAGCTGTTCCTCGATGGCGCCCCGATTTCGCGCGATTGCGGAGATGAAATCCTTGAAGCGATGTCGCTCGCAGATAACCTCTGCCTCGTTTAAGAGCTTTTGTGCTTCGTCGAACTCTCGGCGGAGCCGAAGAGCCGCCGCAAGGTTGATTCGTACCCCGGCTGCAAGGTCGTGAAAACTGCGTCCTTCAATCACGGAAAGCACCTCCCGATAGGCCGCGATTTCGTCGTCCAATCGGCCTTCCGCCCGGTGCATTTCGGCCAGCGATCCATAGAAGTTGGCGAGACCAAACGCATCGCCGGACTTCTGAAAGACCTCTCCGGCCTTCTTTAGCCACGATAGCGCTTCAGGACGTTCACCACATTCCCAATACAGAGCACCGATCCGGCCCATCAAGTGGCCGCGGCGCTTTGGGAACTGCGAACGGCGCAGTTCCTCCCTGAGCAATCCAATCGCTTGGGCGATGAGGGCGCGCCGCGCTTCGGTGTCGTCCGGCGGCGTCATGTGATGTGCTTCATCCAGCAGACAATTCGCCAAGTGTTCATGCAGACGCTCTCTCTGCGCGATCCCCTTGGCCTGATTCAATAAATCACGTACTTGCTCATCCTGCCGAACACGCTTATGGATGGCGTCTGACATGTCCCTTATGCGTGCCGACACACCTGACATTACTTCGGCCTCTTTCTCTTTCGGCACGTCCTTCGCGAGCGTATGAACTATACGCGCAAGACTTTCTCTGCCGGCAGTCGTCTTCCACTCGCGGAGGAGCTTTGCCGCTAGACAGAGGAAGTTGACTTGTTCGCCAGGATGTCCATCTTCCTCGGCCCCGGCCGCAGCGCCAAGCATCGCGTGCAACGCTTCTTCACACCTCTCGTGCGTCGCAAAGAGGCGGGAAATGTGTTCAAGACTACGGGCACCCCACAGCGGATTGGCAACTTCTTTGAAGGATTCCAGCGCTCGCCGGAAGCAGTCGAACCCTTTCTCCCACTCCGCATTAGCACAGTGCACTTCACCACGGAACAGAAGTACTTTGCCGGCATCGAGTTTGTCACCTGAAATGTGATGTTGCTCTTCGACCTTTTCGTAAAGCGCCAAAGCTTCGTCGAGTTTGCCAGCGTCCCGGCATAACAGCGCCTTGTTGATGTAGCAGACGGCGAGCATGTAGGCGTGATGCTTCTTTTCGCCGTCTGGCAGGGACAGGGCCTGCTGGAATAATAGGATCACGGCCTCGTCGAGCTTGGCCATGGCGCTATCGTGGAAGCCCAAGGCGCGTTCGAGCAGACTCAGAGAAATCAGCGATGCTGCCAAATCGTCTGGCTTGCCGGTCAGTTTCGCGACAACCAGAGCCGCATCCATAGTCGCCCTTGCCTCCTGGAGCCGTCCGGAGTAGAGAAGCATGTCTCCCAGGCCATGAATAACGCCGTATTTAAGATCGAGGTTTTCCATGGGAACCAAGACCAAAGCATCCCGATACAGGCGCTCCCCACCCGCAAAATCCTCACGGGCTTGGCATGGGCAAGGCTCGAACGAATTTTGACTCTGGCGGCGGTGTGTCCGGAGCCATCCGCGGCGGTCAGCGCCTTTTCCAGAATCGGTATCGCCTCGGAGAATTTGTCGGCGTCCGTGAAGCTCTTGGCCCTGTCGAGTTCCGCTTGGATCTCGGTTGGGATGGCTTTTTCGGCCGGCAGCTCCGGCAGTGCATCTAGCGCGGTGAGCAGTTGGTGCCAAGCGAGGTCGAAGTCCGAGCCGTCGGTGAAATCAACATTCGAGAGCGCGCCAATGCGGAGGGGCGGTTTACACCGGGTCTTGAGCAGAGGGACGAGGCGAAGTTCGCGATTGGCCGGGTCGAGCGTCTGCAACATGATATTTTCGATCTCGCACCATCCGCTCTCGATGTAATCCGGCGAGAGCACTAGAAGCGTCTTGCGGCATGTGGTTACCCCGCGCTCCATCTCCTTGATGCTTGGCGCGCCGGGTTTGAAATCGCGGAAGTCGATGAAGGCGCGCACACCGGCTTTTTCGATTCCCTTCAGCAGATCGCCGCGCACCCACTCTTTGTCGTGGCTACTGTAGGAGATGAAGACGTCGTAGTCGAATTCCAGTTGGTGTGGCATGAAGATTTGCCCCAAGCCGATTGAACTCCATGGGCTTATTCGTGCGGCTTCCACGCTGTTGGGTTGCTTGCGTGAGTATATAGAAGGACGCAGCATCTTGTCAAGCGCGCGTTAGGTAACAGTCAGTGCGTCCATTTGACACCCCGCCCTGCCTCTGCTAACATGCCGTTGACGGCACATGACGACAGGCAGGATGTAGAGACGAACGCCAGTGCGGAGGTAAGTGAGATGAAGACTGAAGTTGGATTGAGCCCGAGGATTGCGAGACTGAAGAGTACGCTGATCCCGAAGAGTTTCCGGAGCACGATAAGCTGGCACCCGGAGCTGGGCGAGAGGGAGGACATCACCAGCGCCTACCGTCCGGGCATCAAGCTCTGCCTGGAGAGCGCGAGGCTGTACACGGAAAGCTGCAAGGCCACCGAAGGTCAGCCGACAATCATCCGCCGCGCCAAGGCGCTGGCCAACGTGCTTCAAAATATGACCGTCTGGATCCAGCCCGACGAGCTTATCGTGGGCAACTACGCCTCGACCCCCACGTCGCTGACCTGGCACCCGGAGTACTCGTGGCGCTGGCTGGTCAAGGCGGTCACCGACGGCTATCGGAATCTCCTCGACGACGAGGGCCGCCAGCGGTTGGGCGAGATCGCTGCCTACTGGAAAGGGAAGCCGGTCCAGGGCGCCGAGCGCGACTATCTGCCCCCGGACGTGCTTCCGTACTGGTTCTACAACGGCGCCACCCTCTTCACCCATCAGACCGAATCCGGCGTCCCGGACTACGAGACCATCTTCCGGGTCGGTCTGCAGGGGTACATCGAGAAGGCGCAGGCCGCGCTGGAGGCGCTCAAGAAGGACGCCACCGTCCCTGCCCCCGAGTACGTGGAGAAGAAGGACTTCCTCGAGGCGGTCCTTATCAGCCTCAACGCGGCGGTGAAGTGGTCCAAGCGGTACGCCGAGCTGGCGCGGTCGATGGCGGAAACGGAGCCGGATTCTAACCGGAAGGCAGAGCTTCTGAAGATCGCGGAGGCCTGCGAGTGGGCGCTGGAGAGCCCGCCCCGGACCCTCCACGAGGCGTTGCAGACCTTCTATTTCCTCCACCTGATAACCCATATCATCGAGGCCTACGAGAACGGCATCAGCAGCCGGGTGGACCAGCTCTTCAATCCCTTCTTCGAGCGGGATTTCGCGGCGGGCGATATCTCCCGGGACGAGGCCAAAGAGCTCTTCGAGTGCCTGTGGCTCAAGTGCAACGAGATCGGGTTCCTCTTCGCGCCCGTGGCCGGCGGCGGCGCGGCGCAGGGGAGCAGCCTCCAGCAGACGATGACCCTGGGCGGCGTGACCAAGGAGGGCAAGGACGCCGTCAACGAGGTCACCCATATCATCCTGGACTCGCGCGATGAGCTTGCCGGGCTGACCGAGCCCACTACGGCGGTCAGGGTGCACGGCGGCACGTCGCAGGAGTTCCTGATGAGGGTCACCGACTCGATACGAAGGCGCGCCGGCACGGTGAGCCTGTTCAACGACGAGGTGATCGTCTCGCGGCTCTTGAAGGCGGGCATACCGCTCGAGGACGCGCGGGACTTCGGTATCGAGCAGTGCATGCGCTGGACCATCCCGGGCAAAAACATCGTTTACCGGTCCATCGACGGCCGGATCATCGCGCCCAAGTGCCTCGAGCTGGCGCTGAGCCAGGGCGTGGACAAGTTCTCTGGCAAGCAGATCGGCGCGGCGACGCCCGACCCCAACGCCTTTAACTGCGTCGAGGACGTGACCGACGCCTTCTTCGAGCAGGTGCGCTTCTTCGCCGAGAAACTGGGCAAGATAGTTAACACGGTCGACGTCCTCTATCAGGAGCACCTGCCACGGCCTTTCCTCTCGGCTGTCCTTGACGGCGGCATCGAGGCGGGCAAGGACTGCCGGAAGTGGTACTATTATCCGAAACGGTCGATGGGCTACGTGGGCCCGATCAACGTGGCCAATGCGCTGGCGGCAATCAAGAAGCTCGTCTTCGAGGAGAATCGCCTGTCGATTACAGAGCTGACTGATGCGCTGAACGCCAACTGGGAGGGCCGCGACGACCTCAGGCGCATGTTTATCAACGAGGCGCCCAAGTTCGGCAACGACGAGGACTATGTGGACGCCATCGCCCGTGAGGTCCAGGTGAGGGCGGAAGAGGTGGTGGAAAGCGTGAAGAACTGCTACGGGGCGCCGTATACCATCTGCGGCAGCTCCGTGGCTTCCTACTTCGCCTATAGCAGCCTCTGTGGCGCCACCGCCGATGGCCGCGGGGACAAGGACCTCTTCACCGATGGCACCGTGTCGCCCGCGCTGGGGACGGACAAGAACGGCCCCACCGCCATCCTGAAGTCGGCCTCCAAGTGCGACCCGGTGGCCTCCTACAATCACCTGCTGAACATGAAGTTCCTGCCCGCCTTCCTGGAGGGACCGAACAAAGAGGCCTTCGTCGCCTATTTGAGGACGTGGCATGACCTGGGAGTGCACCACATCCAATTTAACATAATCGACAAAGAGACCCTGATCGAGGCGCAGAGGGACCCGAAGCAGTATGATGACCTGACGGTCAGGGTGGCGGGCTACTCGGCCTACTTCGTCGATCTGGCCAAGGGGATACAGGACCAGATCATCGAACGGACGGAGTACGGGTGCGGGGTGTAGGGCACCTTCATTCACATGGATGGGCAGGATTCACAGGATTAGATGGTTTTGGATACGTTGCTTCGACGATAGCGAGAGATGACAGAGCGGGCGATGAAGGAAGAAGCAGAAGCCTGGCTGACACAGAGCGAAGAAGACCTGGGGACGGCCGAGGACTGCCTCAAGATCAAGAGGTTTAAGGCGGCGGCGTTCTATTCTCACCAGGCGGCGGAAAAAGCGTTGAAGGCGGTGCAGATTGGCGGGCAAGGCAGATTCGACAAGATACACGACCTTGTGAGACTTGCCGCCAAGGTCGATGCTCCGAAAGAGGTAGCTGAATCCTGCGCCAAATTGAATCCGTACTATATCGTACCGAGATACCCAGACGCTGGCTTGGAGACGGGGGTCCAGGCCGTCACAAGACTTCCGGCGATGAGTAGGAGGGTGGTAGAGTGGGCAAGGCAAGCTCTGAAGCAATAGAAATGTCTCGCGATTTCAAGGAGAAGGCACAGAAGAAATTCGGCATTGAGAAGATGATCCTTTTTGGCTCCCAGGCCACTGGCGAGGTGAGAGAAGGCAGCGACATTGACCTGATCGTGGTCTCCAGCCGGGTCAAGAACAAGGCGGCATTCATGTCGAGGCTCTCGAGAGAATGGCATCTTAAGCAGAAGAAGGACTACCCGGTTGACTTCCTGCCTTACACGCCCGAGGAGTTCGAGCGACTAGCCTCAAAGATTACGCTGGTGAAGCAGGCGGTGGAAGAAGGCGTAGAGATTTAGGAGGATGTGGTGACCGAAGGTATCGCCTACAACGCGCCCGCCTTGACCGATGCGAGCCTGGAGGAGGCCCGGAGCCTCATCGGGGTGGAATTGCGTCATACCCAATGGAACCATGTGGCCGCCCGGGACGCCATCTGGCATTACGCCTGGGGCGTCGGGGACGACAACCCGCTGTGGTGCGACGCCGCCTACGGCAAGACGACCAGGTATGGGGACAACATCGCCTCGCCAACCTTCCTGGAAAGCGTCTTTGTCGGCCAGGTGGCGCCCAAACTGCGCGGCATACAGTGGATTTACGCTGGGACCGATTACCAGTTCTTCAAGCCCGTCCGCGTCGATGACGAGATCTTCACCAAGGTGAAGCTCGTCGACGCCATGTGGAAGTCCGGCAGCGTCGTGAAGCGGTGGATTATGCAGATCGGCGAGGTGAGCTACTACGATAAGACGGGCCAGCTCATCGCCCGCGCTCTCAGAAGGATGGCCCGGATACCCCGCGCCCGCGCCGAGGGCGGGATGCAGTACGAGAAGAGAAGGCCGCAGAGCTACTCGCGCGAGGAGCTTCAGGCCATCGGACGTCAGATAGAGGCCGAGGACCGGCGCGGGAATAAGCCTCGGTTCTGGGAGGACGTGAATGTAGGTGATGAGCTGACGCCCGTGGTCAAAGGACCGCTGAACGTGACGGACATGACCTGCTACTACATGGGACGGGGCATTCACTACCTGGCCCTGGAGCTGGCCTATCGCCATCGTCAGCGGCATCCGGCGGACTCCTTTATCGACCCCGAGACGGGCGCGGAGGGCCAGCCAGCGCGCGGTCACGAAGAGGAGGTCATGGCCCACGAGGTGGGCATGCCCGGCGCTTACGACATCGGCGGGCA
This sequence comes from Chloroflexota bacterium, assembly GCA_016190665.1. Taxonomy (GTDB): domain Bacteria; phylum Chloroflexota; class Dehalococcoidia; order JACPQD01; family JACPQD01; genus JACPQD01. The sequence goes on along the minus strand of JACPQD010000104.1, from coordinate 338,165 downwards.
GCGCATCGCCTGGGTGTCCCACATGATGACCAACTGGATGGGCGATGACGCCTTTCTGAAAAGGCTGGATGTCTCCGTCCGTCGCCCCAACGTCTTCGGCGACACCACCTGGTGCAAAGGGAAGGTGGTCAAGAAGGACGTGGTCGACGGCGAGAAGATCGTGGAATGTGAGGTCTGGGCGCAGAACCAGCTCAACCAGCGGACGGCGGAGGGGACGGCGATTGTGGCGCTGCCGTCGCGGGGTTGATCCCTGGAGGAGCGATAAAACGGGCCTCGCAGTTTCCCGGCTCCCTTTCCAGGAGGGGACGAGCGCCTGAACTACAGCTTCCCGCTTCGCGCTCCGGCCTAACGGCAGCCCTCGGCCAACCAGATGTCCTGGCGCTTGACGTTGCTATACCCCCCCCGGCTAGCGGTCCGTCAAATGCACCGTGTTGACATCCTCCACGGGATAGTCCTTGAGTTATCTTGGGGAGTTCCTCCACAACCCCTTCTTCTACCCTTTCACTTCGGAAGCAGGCGCCAGACCGCCGAATGGGCCGCACGAATGGCGCTGAAGTGACGTCGGTCTAGGGTTATGATCGCCTCAGCGCCCAGCCGCTCGGCCAGCGCAATGACCGAGGCGTCAGTCCCCCCGAGGGGGAAGTCAGCGTACATCTCGACCAACTGAGCGATGGGAGGCCAATCGGTCGCGGAGGGCGCCTCGACGTCCAAGCCGGCAAGGCTAGCCAGAACGCCGCTTTGCCCACTCTACCACCCTCCTACCCGTTGCCGGAAGTCATCTGACGGCTTGGACGCTTGTCCCAAGGCCGACGTCGGGGTATCTGGTGGCGACATAATAAGGGTTCGCTCCTACTGTTTGGACACGAAATCCAGAAACTCCCGAACTCTTTGCTTAGAGTCGAAAAACGCTTGGACCTTATCGCCGTTGGAGAACTCTACTTGGACTTCGAATTTCCTGAAATCCCCAGACCCCTCGTATATCCGGTGCTGGTCAAGAAACCGGATGGCATCCTCGATAGTTGCGAACTCGTTTATTCTGCCGTACAAAGGGATGACAACCACGCGCACTACATGGCGGCCCAAGCGTCGGTTGAGGGCATCGAAGAACGCGTCTATCTCCCGCTTGTTCGCCTGGATCAGATATTCCTTCATCCGATTCATGACTCCCGGTGTCGCGCTTTCAATCCTTTCGGTCGTGAGCGCAAAAGTTTCATCAGGCGTGCTCTCGTCAAACCGCACGTCAATCGACTCAGCGGCAAACGCGGCTACCAGCGTCTCGTAAGGCAAGTACAAGACCTGGAAACCCATTGAACGCAACTGCCCAAGCGAACCCTCGGTGAACACGCCCGCCAAGACCGCACCGAGAAACGGGTTGTTCCATTTGTGCTTCTCGGCGAGCGGAAGAATCGCCCCCTGGATCTCCTGCGCCTTGTTGCGAGAGTGCTTCGTGTAGCGGCGCCATGCGACCTCGATGAAAGCCACCGGACAGCCAATGGCGGTGTCAGTTCCACCTCGTTCGATGACAAAGTCGAGATCATGGATATTCCCATACTGATCTTGCCAGGTGACCTTACGCCCTGGCCTGGCGGGACGGTGTCTCTTCTGATGATCGAGGTAAAGGCCCTGCGAACCGCAGAACGCTTCAAGTTGTGGGCCCACTACGGACTCAAGCAGTTCGCCGATGACTTGCCCAAATTTGTGTGCTGGCGATTCAGCCATGCTTACCCCTCAATCCAGAGCAGTCCTTCCTTAAGCGGCACTCGATGTTTGCGATTCTTCCACTTTGTGTTTCTGTCGCGAAGCTTCTCGAACCGATACTGGTCGAACCCCGCTGCAAGCGCCATCTCGCCAACCCACTTGTCGATGGGACAATAAGCGCCATAGGGCGCCGAATCACCAATTACCCAGCACATGCGCGCTCCCGGCTTGCACACCCGCCGCAGTTGGTGAAGGACCGAACCAATGTCCCGGCAGTAGGCCGCGATCATCGTATGATAGTGTTTCTTCCCACCGTGGTCCTCTCGCACTGCGGCCAATGTGCGGACGACCGTGGCCAATTCGTCTCGAATTGGCTTCACGGCTTCGGTTTCCAGCAACTCTTCGACTCTCAGCCGTTCACGAGACGAGTGTTGAGACGACGATACGATCAGATACCTGCGCACCGCATCATGTATATCACCCCATCCGTTGACATCTCCCCAGAATGTCATCTCAAACCGCAACGCGTCGGCGTAATCGTAGTTGTTCGCATAGGGCGGCGACGTGATCACGGCGTCCACCCTCTGGGATATCGAGTCCGACACTGTCCGAGCGTCTCCTGCAATTATCCGAGCGAGCGATTGTTTCGCCCGGTAATGCATCCACCTGATGTCGGACTTCATGATCTCAACCTGTTGCCGAAAAGCGAAAGAAGGCGGTACAACGTTCCTCTTCGTCTTCTTGGGAAGGATGTATTGCCACTGGGCGGTCCCCGCTTTTGAGGTAGCCCGAAGAATAGCAGTCAAAGCCAGCCAGACCAGTTCGGATTCAGGAGACTTATCGTCCACAAGCAACCACGATTCTTTCAATCCGTCCAAGACAGCAAGCACATCTTCGTCGAAACTGCGCTGTATCAAGAGCGGATAACTTGACATCCGCTGGTTCCTGCCTCGTGCATTCCCCAAGACCTCGGCCGCGAAGTCAGATAAGCGTTCGGCCGAAGTCGCCCACAGAAGCTTCGCTTTGCAGATGCGTGCAACGAGGGGATGGGCTTCAACTCCGACACTCTCGATTCCGAGTGTGTCGCAGACAATGGGGACGGTTCCGGACCCAACGAAAGGATCGAGAACGACAGCACCTTCTCCGATCCCCATTTCCGTCAGAACCTGTTCCACCCACTGAGCAGCGAAGCCAGCGGAATAGCGAAACCAGCGGTGGACAGGTAAAGCCATGTTGTCCACGAATGTGCCCGATCGGGCGGCCTTCGCTCCCACGAGCGGAGCTGTCTGTGCCTCGAACAACCTAAGCTGTAGTTGCATTTCCTATCAGCGTCTCCAGGCAGCGACGATCGCACGGTTTGGACAAGGGCAAAGGGGATTGTGGCTGTGATGCAGTCTGGCCCAATCATAGGCCACCGCTCTCCGCAAGTCAAGCAGTAACAGACTTTGAGAGACGGCAGCGGAAGCGACTCCTTTGTCACTCACCGTGTCTGGCTTCCTCACGGCCTTCGCACCCCGCTCATCAATACAAATGGCACGCCACCGATTGCCCCGTCGACTCCTCTTTCAACCGCGGCTCCACTTCCGAACAGACGGGCATGACCCGGAAGCAGCGTGGGTGGAAACGGCAGCCGGAGGGTGGATTGAGGGGGCTGGGCACCTCGCCGCGCAGGATGATCTCCTCCCTCTGAATGTCGGGGTGGGACGGAAGAGCAGCGGAGAGGAGCGCCTGAGTATAGGGATGGAGTGGCGTGCAGTAGAGCGACTCGGTCTCGGAGTACTCTACAATCTTGCCCAGGTACATGACAGCCACGCGGCAGCTCAGATGCCGCATGACCGCCAGGTCGTGCGCAATGAGCAGATAGGCGACGCCCAGCCTCTCCTGCAAGTCCCGCAAGAGGTTCATGATCTGGGCGCGGATGGACACATCCAGGGCAGATACCGGTTCATCGAGAACGATGACGCTGGGACTCAGGGAGAGCGCCCTGGCCACGGCGACCCTCTGCCGCTGGCCGCCGCTAAACTCATGCGGATAGAGGTCGGCGCAGGCCGGGTTCAGCCCCACCTGACCGAGCACTTCCCTCACTCGATCCTTTATCTCCGAGCGCGAGAGCCTGCTGTTCACCCGGACAGGCTCGCCCACGATAGTGCCAACCCGCAACCGGGGATTAAGGGAGCTGTACGGGTCCTGGAAGACGGCTTGCACCGAGCGCCGGTATTCCTGAAGTCCCCTGCCCGACAGCCCGGTGATCTCCTGGCCGCGGAACAGGACCGAGCCGCTGGTCATTTTCTCCAACCGCAGTATCATCCGGGCCGTGGTCGTCTTGCCGCAGCCAGACTCGCCCACCAGACCCAGCGTTTCCCCTTCCCCAATGGCGAAGTCGACGCCGTCCACGGCCTTCACCCAGCCGACGACGCGCTGGAGCAGGCCGGTGGTTACCGGGAAATGCTTCCTCAGGTCTTCAACCGCCAGCACGTCCATTCAAGTCCTCAGCCAGCAGGCTACATGGTGGTCTTCCCCGACGGAGGCCACGGGAGGGTACCGGCTCTGGCAGATATCCATGACATCAGGACACCGAGGAGCGAAGCTGCAGCCCGGCGGCAGGTTGTGCAGGGCCGGCGGCTGACCCTCGATGGAGAAGAGCCTATCCGTCTTACACTCGAGCTTAGGCAGCGACTTCATCAGAGCAACGGTGTAGGGGTGGGCCGGCTCGCCGAAGATGCGCCGCACGCCGGCCTCCTCGACGATCTTGCCGGCGTACATCACGGCCACGCGGTCGCACATCTTGGCCGCGATGCCCAGATCGTGGGTGATGAAGATCATCCCGACCCGGGAGCGCTCTTGAATGCCTTTCAGCAGCCGGAGGTATTGGGCCTGCGTGGTAACGTCCAGCGACGTGGTTGGCTCGTCGGCAATCAGCAAATGCGGCTCGCAGGACAGCGCGATGGCGCCCACGACCCGCTGTCTCATTCCCCCGCTCATCTCGTGGGGATAGCTGCGCATGCGGACCTCCGGAGAGGGGATTTCCACCAGCCGGAGCATCTCCCTCACTCGCTGGCGCAGCCCACCGGAATTCACCCTCTGGTGCGTTTCGATGGCCTCGGAGAGCTGGCTGCCGATGGTGAAGACCGGGTCGAGAGAGGTCATGGGGTCTTGAAGGATCATCGATACCCTCTTGCCACGGAACTTCCTCATCTCACCCTGGCTCTTGGCCAGCAGGTCATCCCCCTCGAAAAGAATCTTGCCGCCCACAATGCGCCCGGCCGGCTCTGGCACCAGCCGAAGTATGGAGAGGCAGGTTATGCTCTTGCCGCAACCCGATTCGCCGACAAGACCCAGCGTCTTGCCCGCCTCCAGGGAGAAGCTGACGCCGTCCACCGCCTTCACCACGCCCCAGCGGGTAAAGAAGTAGGTCTTCAGGTCTATGACTTGCAGCAGCCCATTTCTGACAGCCATGGGAAGTCCCTACACCTGACGCAGCTTGGGGTCCAGCCGATCTCGCAGCCAGTCGCCGAAGAGGTTGAAGGCAAGGCAGGTCAAGAGGATCGCCAGACCCGGGAAGAAGGAGATCCACCAGGCGCTGACGATGAACTGCCGACCTTCCGCCACCATCAGGCCCCAGGCAGCCGTGGGCGGCGGTATCCCTACTCCCAGGAAGCTAAGCGTCGCTTCCAGAAGGATTACCCAGCCAACCTGAAGCGTGCTCAGAACGATCACGGTATTCAGCACGTTGGGAAAGATGTGCACGGCCATGATATACAACGGGGAACATCCCGCCACCTTAGCCAGCGCCACAAAGTCCCGCTCCCGAATCGTCAGCACCTCCGCCCGAATCTGGCGGGCATAGCGAGCCCAGAGGACGAGGGCGATGATCAGGATGATGTTGCCGAAGCTGGGCCCCAGGATGAAAGCGACGATGACGCAAAGAAGCACCATGGGCAGGGATAGAGCAAGGTCGACCAGCCGCATGATCAGGGCGTCCACCCAGCCGCCGAAGTAGCCGGAAAGGAGTCCCAGGGCGACGCCCACTGCTCCCCCCGCCAGGATAGCGAGAAGCGAGATGATGAGCGACACCCTGCCCCCGTAAACGACGCGGCTGAGGATATCGCGGCCAAACCGATCGGTCCCCAGGAGATTCTCCGCGCTGCCGCCCGTCTCCCAGGCGGGCGGCCGGAGCTTGGCCGCCAGGGCGCCCTCAGTAGGATCGTGCGGGGCTATGACCGGGGCCAGGATAGCATCCAGCAAGAGGACGACCAGGATCAGTGTGGACAGGAGAGGCAACTTCCTCACCCTGACACCCAACAACCCGACGCTCTGCCTCAACGCTAGTGTTGCCATCGGCTATGACCACTCATGTTGCGTAGCGGACTCGCGGGTCGAGCCAGGCGTAGAGGAGGTCGGTCAGGAAATTGCCCGCCAGGTAGAAGATGGTGAGGATTATGACCACGGCCTGGAGCACGGGGAAGTCGCGATAGACCACGGATTCCAGCGCCAGACGGCCTACGCCAGGCCAGGCGAAGACGGTCTCAGTGACTATGGCGCCGGCCATGAGCGTGATGAAGATAATGCTGGTAAAGGTCACCGCGGGTATGATCCCGTTGCGCAGACAGTGCTTCCAGATCACCAGATGCTCGGGAAGGCCCTTTATGCGCAGCATCTTCACGTACTCACTGCCCATGACGTCCATCACCCCCGAGCGGGTGAGTCGCATTATCCCGGCGGCGAAATACCACCCCATGCTTACCCCGGGAAGAACGATGTGCTCCGGACCTTCGGCCCCTCCCGCCGGCAGCCAGCGCAGACCGACAGCGAAGATCCACATGAGGATTATGCCGAGCCAGAAGATGGGCAGGGACTGGCCAAGGATGGCGAACCCCTTGCCTACATTGTCGATGAAAGAATCCCTCTTCACCGCCGAGAGCACACCGATGGGCACAGCGATGAGCGTGCTGATGAAAATGGAGACGAAGGTTAGCCACAGTGTCGCCGGCAGGCGCTCCAGGACCACATCCATGGCCGGGCGTTGCCAGCGAAAGGACCGGCCGAAGTTGCCCCCGAGCATGTCGCTGAGGAACACTCCATATTGCACCAGCGGCGGCTTGTCCAGACCCAGTTGCTGAGCCATTTCCTCATAGGCGTGGAGACCTGCGTCGGAAGGCACGTAGACATCCAGCGGATTGCCCGTCAGCCGCACCAGGACGAAGATGATGACAGTCATCCCCATTATGCTCACCAGCGCCTCAACCAGGCGCATCAGGATGTATCTTTGCATTGGGATCCGCTTGCCTCAGTTATCGCGAGGATGCCCCCCCTTGATCCCCCCGTCCACGGGGGGAGGAAATCTTCCCCCGTCCACGGGGAGCGGAAATCTTCCCGCCGTCCACGGGGGGACGAAATCTTCCGCCGTACACAGGGGGAGGAAATCTTCCCCCCGTCCACGGGGGGACTGAGGGGGGGCGCCTCCTACTCCGTCCGCTTGGCGTACTCGAAGTTGACCAGGTTGGTCAGTTGCATCATGGGCATGTTGTTCGTCCAGTCGCCCACTCTCTTGTTCAACGCGTAGATGGGGGCGTCATAGATGACGGGAACCCAGAAATAGTTGTCATAGATAAAGTCCCCCGCCTTCCGGATGAGTTCCTCTCGCGACTTCTGATCGGTTACGGTGGGCAACTTCACCATGATTTCCTCCAGGACCGGATGCTCCACGAAGCCCGCGAGTCCCTTGCTCCACCAGTAGAGAGTCATCTGGAGGTCCCACTCGGGAGAGTAGATCTGACGGTGCGCCCAGGCGATCCCAGGATTCTTGCGCCCCACGGCCAACGCCCGCAAGCCACCCGCCCAGTCGCCGTAGTCCATCTTCGCCTTGACCCCTACCTTCTCCCAGTACATCGCCACTGCCTCGCCGATCTGGGCAAGATATTCTCGCTTGTCCAGGGTGAGCTTAAGCTCCAATCCCTTAGCGTAGCCGGCATCGGCCAGCAGCTTCTTCGCCTTTTCGGGATCATAAGGGTATGGTTTCCAGTTCGGGTTCCAGCCGGGGCTGTTGGGCAGAAGCGTGCTGACGGACGCCGCCACCGCCTCGCCGGCGAAGACGTCCTTCACTATCGCATTCCGGTCGATGGCCAGATTCAACGCCTGGCGCACCTCCTTCTTGACGAAGGGGTTATTGGCGTCGAAGTTTTCCTGATGCACCCCTGGTATGAACCACATCCCCTGAAGATGGATGCCCTTGCTGTAGCTGAGAGGACCTCTCACCACCCTGAAGCCTGAGGCGGTCATCTCCGGCTTGCTCAGCGCCTCGATGTCTATCACATCTGCCTGGCCCGTCTTGAGCATGGCGATCCTGGTAGTCAGCTCGGGTATCTTGCGCAGCACGAGATTCTTGAACTCGGGTGTCTTGCGCCAGTGGTCTTCCACAGCTTCGAACTTCATGTAGTCCGTCCCCGTTCTCTCTATGAACTGGAACGGACCACTCCCGATGGGGTTCTTCTCCGCTGCCTCTTTACCGACCGCCTCGAAGTTCTTCGTAGAAATGATGGCGGTGGCGAAGTAGCTTGACATGAGGATGGGAAGGTCAGGCTGCTGTTTCTTAAGGCGTATCACCGCGGTCGCGGGGTCGGGGGCGTCCACGCCTTCGATGATGTCCCTGAAGCGCGAGGAGTGCATGCCCTGAGAATCCTTGGCCACAATGAGCTCAATGCTACCCTTAACGTCCGCCGAGGTCAGCTCACCTTTGCCCTTGTGGAACTGGACGCCCTTCCGAAGCTGGAAGGTCCACTTCTTCGCATCCGGTGAGACCTCCCACTTGGTGGCAAGGCCCGGCAGCAGCTTATTGTCCTTGTCCATATAGGTGAGGTAATCATACAGGGCGCTCCAATGGGGCTTGTCCACGGAGCTCACGATGGGCAGGAAGTAGCCCACGCCGATGTCGTTTATCGCCACGCTCAAAGTCCCCGCCGGCTTAACCGGCCCGCTCGGCTGAGGCGCCCCGCCGGACGGTTTCGCGCCGGGCCCTCCCGCCGGCGCACAGCTTGCCAACGCCAAGCTGATGACTGCAACCACGGCAGCCGCGATCCAGAGCCTCCTCCGCCTGACCATTTCGGGCCTCCTTTCGCCTGCTCCTCCTGAATGAATGGCGCAAAGATAGCATATCCTGCTTACGGTGTCAATAGGTTCCGAAGTATGCTCCGACTCAACCTTGACAAATAAGAGTAACCGGGATATCATCCTCTCGCAACCAGCCTGTGTATCAGGAGTGCTTGATGTCGAATATGCAGCCTGTCTTTCGAGTGGTGTGGCCCCTCGGACGTACTCGCACCGAAGCTTCATTGGTGAGCTCGCCCCTCGCGGACCTCAATGGAAAGACGGTGTGCGAAGTCTGGGACAGACAGTTCCGGGGCGATGAGGTCTTTGCCGTGGTGAAAGAGCGGCTGCGGCGGCGCTACCCAGGGGTTAAGTTCGTCGGCCACGAAGCCTTCGGCAACACCCATGGGCCGGACGAAAGGGAAGTGCTCGCCGCCCTACCCGGGCGACTGGTTGAGCACGGCTGTGACCTGGCAATCTCAGGGATGGGCGCTTGAGGCCTGTGCACGCCCGCCGTGGTGCGGGCAAGCCTGGCGGCAGAAAAGGCGGGAATCCGCAGCGTAACCCTCGTGACCAGGGGCTTCGAGCTGCTGGCCCGCCGGACGGCTCAAATCCACGGTGTGCCCGACCTGGCTTTGGCTGTATATCCCGGAGTCATCATGACCGACAGCGCCGAGGACTTACGCCATAAAGCTGAGGAGACCATCTTCGACCAGGTCCTGGCCGGCCTGACAAAAGCCCTTGAGGTCGCCCTGATAGAGTCTGAACCGGGACCGAGGGACATCATTTTCGCAGGCTCGCTGGACGAGGTCGAGGAGTACTTCACCCAGCGCCTGTGGACAGATGGCTTGCCGGTGATCCCGCCGACTATTGAGAGGGTCGAGAAGTTCCTCAAATTTACGGACCGAGATCCCAACGAAGTGATCGGCGTCCTCGGCCCCGAGAATCGCGAGTCCACGGTTTGGAATGTAGCGGTGAACGGGGTCATGGCAGGCTGCCGGCCGGAGTATATGCCCGTGCTTCTAGGCATAGCGGATGCTATCGCGGACCCGGAGTGCTGCATCCATGAGACCGGGGGAACGCCCGGTCCCGAGCCGATGGTCATGCTCAACGGACCGATAATCAAGGAGCTCGACTTCAACTCCGGTCAAGGCGTGATGAAGGTGGGTCGCCAGGCCAACACCAGCGTGGCCCGCTTCCTGCGCCTGTACATGAGGAACATACCCGGACTCCGGATACCGCCCGGCACATTCGACAAGGGGACCATCGGCTATACCTTCAACATGGTGCTGGCTGAGAATGAGGACGCGGTGGCCGAGGTGGGCTGGCAGCCCTTCAGTGTGGACCAGGGCTTCGAAGCCGGAGAGAACGTAGTTACGGTGCGCAGCATCAGGGTGGTCACTGCCCCCATATATTCGGCAGGGAGCACCGCCGTCGAGTGCGCGGAGGCCATCGGCGACATCCTCGGGCCCACGTGCTCATATTCCACCCACCTCGGCCTGAAGTACAGAAACTTCCACCCGCTGATTGTGATAAGCCCCAGCATCGCCCGCGTTTTTGTGAAAGACGGCTGGCGCAAGGATGATCTGAGAAACTTCCTCTATAAGTACTGCAAGACGACCGCGCGCATGGTCGACAAGTGGTTCTGGAGAATCGGACATACCGATTTCAGTCTGGCGAAGATGGTGGCGTCGGGCGAAGCCCCGGAAGACTTCCGTCAGGGTTCCGATCCGGACCGGCCTGTGCCGGTGTTTCTGCGACCCGACCAGATCGGGGTTGTCATCGCCGGAGACCCGGACCGGAACCAGGCGCGGGGCTATGTACCCAATCACCCTAAGCCCGTGAGCCGGAGGGTGCAGCTACCGAAAAGGTGGCGCGACCTCTTGAAAGGGAACTAAGGTACCTGCTACTCACCAACTGGAGAGAATCGATGAAGACTAGATGCCTGAGCTATTGTACCCTGGCGCTTCTGGCTGTCCAACTGGTGGCCTGCGCGCCCACGGCGACCCCGCCGGCCACACCCAAGCCGAGCGTACCCACGCCGGCCGCGCAGCCCGCTGCCAAGCCAGCGCCTTCACCGGAGGCCAAGCCAGTGGCGCCCACGCCGAGCCCCAAGCCAGGCGCGCAGCAGCCCAAATACGGCGGCACTCTCGGCATCAGCTATTACACCGATATTGCCAGCCTCGACGTGCATCAGGAGCCTTCCGGTTCTGTGTTGATGGTCGTTTCTCCGGGCTACAGCGGCCTCGTACAGTATAGCCCACTGGAGGTCCAGAAGATTGTCCCCGATCTGGCCGAAAAGTGGGATGTCAGTTCCGATGGCAAAGCCTATACCTTCCACCTCCGACAAGGGGTCAAGTGGCACGACGGCGCCCCCTTCACCGCCGAAGACGTGCGCTTCAGCCTCGACCGTATCCGCAAACCTCCTCAGGGCACGCGCAGCCCGCGGGCTTCGTTACTGAAGGGCATCGCTCAGATCGATATTTCGGGGCAAAATGCGGTAACGGTTCGATTGGAGAGCGCCAGCGCTGCTTTTCTCTCCACCATGGCCAGCGCCTGGGAGAAAATAGTGCCCAAACACGCGGTCCAGTCAAGGGGCGACTTGAAGAACAGCATCGTCGGCACCGGGCCTTTCAAACTGAAGGGCTACTCCAGCGGCGTAATGTACGAGTTTGCAAAGAACCAGGACTACTTCATCAAGGGGCAGCCTTACGTCGATGGCGTGACTTTCTACGTCATTCGTGACCTGGCCAGCAGATTTGCCGCCTTCCGAACGCACCGGGTAAACATGACCTCCCAATCCAATGGGCTCACCCCCTCTCAGGCAGAAGTCGTCAAGAAGACCATGCCCGATGCTTCAGTCGGCCAGTCGGAAGCCGGCAACTGGTGGAACTTCTTTATGAATCTCAGTCGCCCTCCCTGGAATGACATCCGGGTCCGACAGGCGGTAAGCCTGGCAATTGACCGTCAGCAGGCCATCAAAATTGTGGACGAAGGATGGGGAGAGTTGGGCCTTTTCATGCCCCCGGGCCCCTGGGCTAAGCCGGCTTCGGCGGTTTCGAGCCTGCCCGGCTACCGGCAGCCCAAGGACGCAGATCGGGCAGAGGCCAGGAGACTGCTGGCTGAAGCTGGCTACCCTGACGGGTTCAGAACGACGGTCATGGTGAGGTCCGGCGCGTATTACGAGAATGGTGCGGTCTTCATCAAGGACCAACTGGCCACGATAGGCATCAAGGCAGATATCGACATCAGGGACCAGACGGTGGCCTTCGAAAGACAGCAGAGACTCGATTTCGATTCCACCTACTTCAAGGAGGGCCTTGACGTCGGAGACCCTACGAGCGTTCTCAACGACCGCTACATGTCCAATTCGGGACGCAACTACTCAGGGATAAAGGACAAGACCCTGGATGACCTCCTGGACAAGCAGGACATGACACTGGACGAAGCGAAGCGCAAGGAGATAGCGTTGCAGGCTCAGGACAGGCTCCAGGAGTTGCTACCGGTAGCCATTACCCATTGGGGCGTGTACCTGGTGGGATGGTGGAAGGAGCTGCGCGGTTTCAATGCGTCTGTAGGACGCTACAGCAACTCCACATATGTAAATGTCTGGCTGGAGAAATGACGCATGATTGGATTCCAGGGTGCGTAAACCTGAGAACGAAGCCCCTGGTTTTGGAGATCTCACGGCGAAGCAACACCACGTTGGCGTTGGCTATGCCCACGTGTCCACTTTGACGGGTCGGCTTTTGCTTTTCGCTGAACGGATGGGTTCGGGTTATCAGGCTTAAGAAAAGGAGGCAAGCAAATGTTCAAGCTCTGTTGGCGCCCGCTCATCGGAATCATCGTAGTATCAGGTCTGCTCTTGAGCTGCGCTCCGGCCGCCCCGGCGCAGCAGAAGACCGCTTCCCCACCCACCGCAGCGCCCGCGCCGCCGACGACTGCCCCCGCAGCCCCGCCAGCGCCAGCGGCTACACCCAAGCCGGCAGCGGAAGCGGACCCAGCAGGTGTGGCGCGCGGAGGCACCTTCGCCCAATCCCTCCGGGATGAGCCTAACACGTTCGATATGCATCAAGGATCGATAACCGGTTTCGCCTCCGTCGGCAGCGCCTACAACGGTCTCCTCACCTGGGACCACCAGGACCACAACAAGATGATCGGCGACCTGGCCAAGAAATGGGAGGTAGGCCCTGAGGCAAAGAGCTTCACCTTCTATCTCGAAGAGGGCGTCAAATGGCACGACGGCACGCCCTTTACGGCGGAAGACGTAAGATACAGCCTCATGAGGCAGAAGAATCCACCGAAGGACATATATGTCTTCAACAAGAGCATGTTCGAGCCGATGCAGAGTGTTGAGGTCCTGGACAAGTACACCGTCAAGGTGAACATGAGCCGCTCCGCGGCCTCCTTCCCCATGGTGGTGACTCTTAACGGCAATGCCATTCTGCCCAAGCATTTCCTCGAGAGGAAGCCCGACATGAAGTTCGACGTCATGGGTACGGGGCCCTGGAAGCTCAAGAGATACACCAGTGGCATGATGACAGAGCTGGTGAGGAACCCTGAGTATTTCAAGAAGGGGTTGCCCTACATGGACGGCTATGTCACCTACATCATCAAGGACGCGGCCACCCGGCTTGCGGCCTTCCGGGTGGGCAGGGTGCTGACCGAGGCGGCGGACCATGAGCCACCCGGAATCGACCAGATCGAGCAGACCATGACCGACGTCGCCGTTGCCTACCGGATCCCCGGGGTCCCTTCCCAGAAGGTCCCCTTCCTGAACCAGACCAAGCTTCCCTTCAACGATGTCCGTGTGCGGCAGGCCTTCAGTCTGGCGCTGGACCGCTGGGAATTTGAAAAGGGCGAGGGCGGCTTCATCAACGTTGGCGGCTATATGAGCCAGAGCGGCCTCTGGGCCCTTCCCCAGAACCTCCTGGAAGCGCAGCCGGGCTATGCCAAGACCGGACCGGCTAAAGATGCGGAGAAAGAGAAAGCCAGGAAACTCCTGGCGGATGCTGGTTACCCGAACGGCTTCGACCTCGAGATGGAGGCGTCGGGCGCGAGATCGGACCATGTGAATCAGGGCATCTGGATAATTGCGCAACTGGCGAAGGTTGGGATCAAGGCTACTCTCAAGACCGTCGACAACACGACCTACTACGAGCACCTCCAGAAACAGGGGTTCATCGTGATGTCCAGCGGCAGCTCTTTCGACGGCGATGACCCCGACCTGATATTCTCCGTGGCCTTCCTGAAGAATGGCGGAAAGAACTACGGCAAGTACTACAACCCCGAGTTCGACAAGCTCTTTGAAGAGCAGGCGACGGCCGTCGACGTTGCCAGGCGCAAGGAGATCGTGCAGAAGCTGCAGCTCATCCTCTTCGAGACGGTCCCCTACCCCAGTTTGGGTTGGCGGACGCGCACCGTGGGCGTGTGGAAGAAGGTAAAGGGATACACGCCCTGGACCAACGGCGGGCGTTTGAACGCCATGTATCGCCACGAACATACCTGGCTTGACCCCAATTTGCCGCCGAAGTAGGCTGCGGGGCGGAAGCGGGTAGCGCGGAGCGGGAAGCGAGAATTGGAACCACTGATAGACACGGATATGTCCGGGGAGGGACGGTTCTAACCACGAAATACACGAGGGTAACGGCCCTCGCTCCGCTTGACCACCTTCCAGTTTGGGCCGACATTGATACGCCTGAAAGCGACGCGATCCGCCCAGGCGGACCGGTCCGTGTGTATCGGTGTTTATCCGTGGTCCAGTCCCGATGACTTCGGTTCAACCCATCCATTCCAGGTCAAGCGAGCTAACAGAGTGTTAGAAACCCTGCACGAGGCTGAACAGGAGTATTGAATGTCAGAGCCCATCTACGAAGTCGTCTGGCCCCTCGGCAAGATGGCCTATGAGACCTTGCCGTTACCGAGGCGTATCGCGGGACTGGAAGGCAAGACCGTTTGTGAGCTGTGGGACTGGCGCTTCCGCGGCGACGAGGTCTTCCCTATTCTGAGGGCATTGCTGGCCAGGCGCTTCCCCGGCATCCAGTTCGTGGACTATACCGCCTTCGGCGATACCCACGGCCCGAAGGAGCGAGAGATAATCGCCGGCCTGCCGGAGATGCTTCGCAAGCTCGGCTGCGACGCGGTCATCTCCGGGGTGGGCGCCTGAGGAAGCTGCACCCCCGCCGTGATGCGGGCGAGCGTGGCGGCTGAGAAGGCCGGGGTCCCCAGCGTGTCTCTGGTAGCCACCGGCTTCCTCCGGCAGGCAGAGGCCATCGCCAGAGCCCTGGGCGCCGAGAGCCTGGGCATCGCGGAGTACCCGGGCGTGCCCCTCACGGATAGCGCAGCAGAGCTGCGCGAGAAAGTCGAGGGGACCATCATCGAAGAGGTGGTCAGGGGCCTCACCACCGCCGCCAAAGCCTCGGCGAAGCTGGTGGAGCCTGAGGCCACGGACATCGTCTTCAAGGGGACACTGCGGGAGGTGCAGGAGCGTTTCCACCGGAACCTCTGGAGCGACGGTATGCCCATCATCCCGCCGACCATCGAGGAGGTGGAGCGCTTTCTGGGTTTCACCGACCGCGCGCCCGATCAAGTCACCGGCGTCCTCCTCCCCGAGAATCGCCAGGCGACCGTCTGGAACGTCGCCGTCAACGGCGTCATGGCCGGCTGCCGGCCGGAGTACATGCCCGTCCTGCTCGCCGCTGTTGAGGCCATCGCCGATCCCGAGTTCCGCGTCGAGGACGCCGGAAGCACGCCCGGCTGGGAGCCGCTGATCGTCCTCAATGGCCCGATAATCAAGGAGCTGGATTTCAACTTCGGCGCCGGGGTCATGCGCGTGGGGCGTCAGGCCAATACCAGCGTCGGGCGGTTCCTCAGGCTGTATATGAGGAATGTGGCCGGGCTGCGCATCCCGCCGGGGGCGACGGACAAGGGCAGCATCGCGCAGAGTTTCAACGTGGCGCTGGCGGAGAACGAGGACGCGGTGGCCGAGTTCGGCTGGCAGCCCTTCAGCGTCGACCGGGGCTTCCAGGCGGGCGACAACGTGGTCACTGTCCTCAGCAGCGTCGGCCCGACTCTTCCCACCTACACGGCCGGAAACACGGCCCTCGATCACCTCAAGACGCTGGCAGACCTGTGGGGGCGCGCGCTGGTCTCATGGTCGTTGGGCTGGATCGCGGAGGCCAGGGGCTACCCCCTGTTCGTCCTTGGCCCGGCCGTAGCCAAGGTCATTGCCAGAGACGGCTTCAGCAAAGACGACATCAGGCGCTATCTGTACAACAACGTTACGACGACGGCCAGCTATGTTGAGAAGCTAGCCATCGAAAGGGGCACGAACTTCACCTTCCGCGACTATGTGCAGCGCGGAGTCATCTCCCGGGAATACTGCCAATCCGACGATCCCGACAGACGAGTACCTATCTTCACGCAGCCTGAGTGGATCGGTATCGTGGTCAGCGGCGATCCCGGCCGGAACCAGAGCAAGGGCTACGTTCAGAACCACAAGCAAGGCGTGCCGGTGAGCAAGAGGATAAGTCTGCCGCGCAGTTGGAATGAGCTCCGGGAGCGACAGGAACGCCTGGCAGATTAGTGCAGCGCATCTAACGCTTCGTTAGTTTGCTCAACAATAAGGGGTGGCTTACACGGAACGCGTTCGAGACAGAACCACGGATTAATACTGAGAAACACCGATCAGTGAAACACATCCGAGTTTGTTCGTGTCCGTTGGTGGTTGCTACGAAAATAGGCTCCACATACCGCGCACTGAAGTACGCGGTATGCCGGCCGCGAGAACCAGTTGGCGATGTCCCGCAGAGCCTGCCCTGAGCGTAGCCGAAGGGGCAGGCTCTTAGTGGTGCCAGTGTAAGCCAGCATGATGCATTCTAACGATATTTAGAGGAGGAAGACGGCGAATGGCGAAAGTTAGCGGCATCAACAAGGTGGCGGTGATAGGGGCCGGGCTGATGGGCTTCGGTATCGGAGTCGATTTCGCCCGCGCCGGCTACGAGGTGTGGTTGTACAACACTCGCGACGAGACGAGCCAACTGGCGATGAAGAGGGCTCGCGGCGCCTTCGACCGAATGGTCGAGGGTGAGTTGCTGGCCGTCTCCGAGGCCAACGCTGGCTACGCCCGCCTGCACCCGACGACGAACATGGAGCAGGCGGCCCAGGGAGCCAACTACGTCGTCGAGTCGGTGAAGGAATCGCTGGCGATGAAGCGCGAGGTCTTCAAAGAGCTCGACCGCATCTGTCCAACGCCGACCTTACTGACCACGAATACCTCCAGCCTTACCACCACCTCAATCGCGAACGACAATGTCCAGCACCCGGAGCGGTGCTGTGTGGCGCATTACTTTCAACCGCCGCATTTCCTGCCGCTGGTCGAGATAGTTGGCGGCGAGAAGACCTCGAAAGAATCGATCGATCGCACCTATGAGATTCTTTCCCGCATGGGCAAAAAGCCGGTGATCATACCAGTCGAGTTGCCGTCTCACGCCGGCAATCGCCTCC
This sequence comes from Chloroflexota bacterium, assembly GCA_016190665.1. Classification (GTDB taxonomy): domain Bacteria; phylum Chloroflexota; class Dehalococcoidia; order JACPQD01; family JACPQD01; genus JACPQD01. The sequence continues at coordinate 320,879 of JACPQD010000104.1, read as the reverse complement.
AGGACGCTCTTGCCCGCGAGATCTGGCACCTGGTCGACAACAAGGTATGCACGCCGGAGATGATCGACACCATAATCATGTATGGCTTTGGCAGGCGCATGGCAAACACCGGCTATTTTATACGTCAGGACCTCATCGGATTGGACCTGCCGTACTTCAGGGTGAAGGCTAAGGGGGGAGAGCCGTGGGGGCCGTTCAGGGAACACGTCGAGCGCGGGGAGTTGGGTATGAAGTCGGGCAAGGGCTTCTATGATTGGCCGGACCACGGTGAGGCCAAACAACGCCAGCAGGAGATGGAGTTGATCCGCTTCCTGAAGCGAGACCTGGAGGAAAGCAAAGGCTAGTGTCCAGTCTCTGAGAGAGGCCTCTGGATATCCCACACAGGGGCCTGGAAGCAAGCAAGATGGCGCCGCGCCCGGAGAGCCTCGAAGGGCTAGCCGTCGGGATTATCTGGAACAACCGTGCCTTCGGCAAGGCGATCTTCGACCGAGTATCGAAGGTCCTTGCGAGCAAGTATCATGTCCGGGACGTGGTCTTTCGCCGCAAAACCTTCATTGGCAACGCGGCGCAGAAGGAGATTCTGGACGAAATCGCCGAGAAGTGCGATGTGGTCATCACTGGCGTGGGCGATTGAGGGTCGTGCACGTCGGGCAGTGTGCTCGATGCGCTCACCATGGAGAGGAGAGGGATACCGGCCGCCGTTATCGCCGCGGAGAAGCTGGCGACGACCACCGGAAAGGCGATGGCGCGGATGCAGGGCTTCCCGGACTATCCCATCGTTACCATCCCCAGCGATATGGGCGTGCCGGACGAGTATCGAGGCAAGCCTGAAGCGGTGGAGCGCCTGGCGGACAGCGCATGCGAGAGGGTAGTAGCTGTGCTCACCTGCAGCGCCGCAGAATTGACGCCGCCGGCTTAGCCTCTCTTCTCTGTCGTCTCATCTTCGAGGGCGTAATAGGCCGGGAGATCGATGGCCCTCTCTACCAGCTCCCGCGCCTTCTTGATCTCCTCGACGGGCAGCGGCATCTCGCCGGTGCGCAACAGCGGGCCATAGAACTCGGCGACGGCGCGGGCGCACACGGCTACGGTCGTCGACGAGTAGACGATAATCTGATAGCCCAGGCGCCGGTAGTCCTGGACGGAGAGCGGCTCGACCCCGGCCACGGCCATCATGGGGATGTCCGGAATTTCCCGACGGTAGTACTCCGCGTCCTCGGGCGTGCGGTAGCCGCTGATGAAGACAGCATCCACGCCCAGCTTTATCATCTCCCTCGCCCGCCTGACGGCCTCCTCCCGGGAGCCTCCCACCGCTTTGGCCACATCGGTGCGGCCTATGATTATGAAGTCCCGGTCCTTGCGGGCCTTCAACGCGAAGCGGAGCTTGTCCAGGAAGTCCTCCAGCGGGATGACATGGACGAGGGCGCGATGATAGGAGACGCGCTTCGGGAAGATTTGGTCTTCGATGTGGGTCCCCGCCGCGCCGATGCGCTCGAATTCCTTCACCGTACGCATCACATGGACGGGCTCGCCAAATCCGGCTCCTCCATCGACGAGGACGGCCACGTCATCAGCAGCCGCGATAACCTTCTCCGCGACCTCCACGAACTCCGTCAGGGTAGTCAGGGGTTCTGAGGTCGCCAATTGGGCGCCCGTCTGGTAGCCGCCGACGTAGACGGCCTTGAACCCGATGTCCCGCAGCAACCGGGCGGTCAGCGGGTCATGGGCCCCAGGCACGACGATGGTCTCGCCCGATTCGAGCATCTGCCGCAAGGATTTGGCGCACATAGGCCTGCTCTTCCTTTCTCGCCGGCTGGGCGCACACCTGTGCATTGGGCGCACTGCCGTCTGCCCCTACGCGGTCGTCTCTCCTGATACAGCATACCCTGGTGGATGTGCTGGTCCCTAACCCCCAACCCCTAACCCCTACGAAGGCGCACTGCCGTGCGCCCCTACGCGGTCGTCTCTCCTGATACAGCGTACCCTGGTGGGTGTGCTGGTTCCTAACCTCCAACCCCTACCCCCTAACCCCTGGGCATAGCTATGCCCCTACTGGGCCAGCCAGACGTCCTGGAACTTCATGTTGTTGTAGGTGCTGGCATCCTTGAGGTTCCTGACCTCCTTCCAAAAGCCCAGCTCATAGACGGCCCAGTAGAGGACGACGTAGGGCGATAGCTCGTGCATGCGCCGCTGCATGTTCAGCACCACCTCTCGCCGCTTCGCCACATCGAGGATGCGGTCCTGCTCCTCGTACCAGGCCGTGACTTTTTCGTCGTAGAAGTCGCCAAAGTTCCTGGGCACGCCGCGCGCGAAGTTGCCGCTGAAGATCTGGTCGGGGTCGGCGAAGGCAGCCGAAGCACCCTGGAAGGCGATATCGAAGTTTCGCTTGTAAAGGAGGTCGAATAACGAACCGATGTCTCGGAGGGTGATGGTCAGCTCGATCCCTATCTGCGCCAGTTGCTCTTTCGCGGCGACGGCGGCCCGCTGGATTTGCGGGACATCCCGCGATAAGGCCGGGACCTTCATGCCCTGCGCGTATCCGGCCTCAGCCATAAGCCTCCTGGCTTCCGCGATGTCGGCATCCTTGGGCTGCCGGTAGCCGGGCAGCTTCAGAAGCTCACCTTCGGGGAGGCCCCATTCGCCTGGCGGCATAAAGCTCCCCACTGCGCCAACGCCTTCAGGAGCAACTTTTATTATGCTGGCGCGGTCGATAGCCAGGTCCACTGCCCGCCGCACGCGAAGATCGTTCCAGGGCGGCTTAGTGTTGAGCATCCACAGGACTTGAGCCGTCGGCGCGGTGTATTTCAGTACGGAGATCTTCTCGCCCATCTCCCGCCTCACCATCTCAGACTGAGACGGAGTGAGGCCCTGGAAGCCGAAGGGCGTCACGTGCACTCGACGCGTCCGCAGCGCGGCGAATCTGGTCGCCACATCGGGGAGAACGTACCAGGTGATGCCATCAACGTAGGGACGCCCCTTCATGAAATAGTCCGGGTTCTTTACGACACTGAAGCTTGTCCCAGGAACGTAGACCTTGAACTTGTAGGGGCCAGTGCCAACTATGTCCCTCCTCATGTTGCCCTTGGCGTCAAAGACGTGCTTGGGGATGATCACCATCCGACCGTCACCCAGGTTGTGGAGGAACGAGGCGCTGGGGTACTGAAGCGTTATCTTCAGCGTGTCCTTGTCAGGAGTTTCCATCTGGTCGATAGGCTTCAGGTAGTCCTGCTTGAAGCTGGTAATCCCTCTGGGCGGCTTGCGCGTGATTTCGAGGGCGAAGCGGGCGTCTTCGGCGGTGAAAAGCGTACCGTCGTGCCACTTCACGTTCTTGTACAGGTGGAAGGTGTATGACTTGCCGTCCGGACTCATCTCCCACCGCTCAGCCAGATCCCCGATGACCTTGCTCTGCTCCGTCGGGTCGTGTTGCAGGATCCCGCTGTAGTTGGGGAGAACCGGGGCCAGGGAATTGACCGCCGACTCCTGGATCGGATCGAAGCTCACCAGGTCGGCGTAGTTAGTGATGTTCAGCGTTCCCCCGTACCGGGGCGCCGACTCCGCCAGGGCCGCCGGCTTGGCAGTCGCTGCCGGTGCGGCGGGCTTGGGCGCCGCGGCAGCCGGCTGAGCAGCGGTGGTCGGCGCTGCCGCCGGGATTGGCGCCGGAGCGCAAGCTGCCAGCAGAGTGAGAGCAGACATCCAGATAACTATTGGCCTGTACATAAAGCGATCTCCTTTCTTGCCTCAACTGACGGGCCGGGCCCTTATCGTTGCCTCGCTTCGTCTAGCTGGGATAACGAACCACCTCGGTAGGTATATTTTGTATTCGTCCAGGTAGGGCAGCCCTTTGAGAAAGTACCCCTCGTTCTTCACCATATGGAACACGACGCCGCGGCTGAACTGCTTGAGCTTGAAAGGCCCGGTGCCATTGGCGACATGCTTCATATTGCCCTGATTAGCGGTTATGGTATGCTTCGGCCGCCGCTAGCTTCAAGCCAGGAATCCCGATCCACCGTAGGTACTCCCCGGGCTGCAGTTCGACGCCGGCGAACCGCTGCCCCTTAATATGATATCAGTGGCGTCAAGACACGTCACGGTACAATATCTGTACCGAATATTACAGAATCACTTCGGGTAGCGCCCTTGACAGCCTCATGGCCTGATGTTAACATTCCGACTGGAAGCGAGACTGCTAGTAGTGGCAGGGAATTGCTGCCCGAAAGCGACCGATTCCGAGAATCAGGGCAGTCGGCTCTCTTTGCGGATGGCAACCACTAAAAGGAGGCCAGCGATGAAAACGAGCCTGGCGCTGAACTCGCTTTTCGTGTTCACCTTGCTGGTGCCGACGGCTTGCGCCGGCGGCGCGGCGCCAAGTACTTCTGTCAGTCCCCCAGGCCAGACCCCGGTCACAAAAGGGGCGGCGCCGTCCCCCACCCCAAAGGCTGCCGACGCGCCTCGGTACGGAGGAATACTTAACACTACCCTCAACGCAGACATGCCCAGTTTCGATGTCCAGCAAGAGACGGGGCTGTTGACCCAGGCGATGGTGCAGAGCAACTACAGCGGCTTGGTCCAGAGCAAGCCGTCGCAGATTGACGCCGTCATCGGAGACCTGGCGGAACGGTGGGATGTAAGCCCGGACGGGACCAGCTACGCCTTCCGCCTCCGCAAGGGCGTAAGGTTCCATGATGCCTCGCCTCTCACGACCGAGGACGTGAAATACAGCCTGGAAAGGATCTACGATCCTCCCAGGGGCGTGCTTAGCCCTCGCAAAGGGACGCTTGCCTCCATCAAAGGGGTCGAGGCTACAGACCAGGACAGCATCAAGATAAGCCTCAAGTACGTGCAAAGCTCTTTCCTCCCGATGCTGGCCGTCGGCCAGATAGTGGTCTACCCCAAGAAGATCGTGGAAGCTAAGGGCAACATGAAGAAAGACATCGTCGGCACCGGACCTTTCATGTTCAAAGACTATTCCCCGGGCACGATCTTCGAGGTCAAGAAGAACCCAAACTACTTCATTAAGGACCGTCCATACCTCGACGGCATCCGCTTCTATTTGATCAAGGACCCCTCAACAATGCTCGCTGCTTTCAGGACCGGCCAGGTAAGGCTCATGGACCCAAGCTGGTCGGGGGGGCTCTTGCCGGGTCAGGTGCAGACAATCCGCAAGGAGATGCCCCAGGCCGTCGTCTCCAAGTACCCCGCCTTCTCCACCCGGTGGCTTAATATGGTCGTAACCCTGCCTCCGTTCACAGATGTCAGGGTACGCAAAGCCGTCAGCCTGGCCGTCGACCGTCAAGCGGCGGTCAAGATTCTGGAGAGCGGAGAGGCCGATGTTGGCGGGCCCCTCGTGGCGGGAAGCGACTGGGCCATACCGGAGGCAGAGCTGCTCAAGATGCCAGGCTACCGCCAGCCGAAGGATGCGGACCTGGCGGAAGCCAGGAGGCTGCTGGCGGAGGCCGGCTTCCCGAGCGGCCTCCGAACTAGAATCCTGGCCAGGGCGAAGTACACCGATGACCTGGCAGTGCTGGCCAAGGAGCAGCTCGCAAGAATAGGCATCGATCTGGAGATCGACGTCCAGGAAAGCGCCACATTCCTGGAACAAATAGATAAGCTCAGAAATCCCATGGTTGCTCAGCCCGTTGGCCTCAGGATGTCCGACCCCGACGAGTTGATCCGCTATTTTGTGACCAAAGGCGGCTCGAGTTGGACAGGGCTGAGCGATCCAGAGGTGGATGCTCTCTTCGAGCGGCAAAGTCGAGCGCTGGACGTGGCGGAGCGCAAGAAGATCGTCCGAGAGCTGGAACTGAAGCTTTTAGACATTACACCCTCGGTAGTGCTCCTGTGGCGGCGGGGAAACATCGGCCATTGGCCCGAAGTGAAGAACTACTTTCGGGGCAACGCTTTTAACAACAATAAGTTCCAGGATGTCTGGCTCGCCAAATAGGGACGAAGCAATCGTTTAGGAGGTAATGATGGTCAGCAAAGAAAGTGTGCTATTGAACCCTGTCGCCGAGGTGGACCTTTACGATGCCGGCCTCGCCGCCCGTCCCCAGGACCTCAACGACAGTTGCGTTGGCCTCCTGGATAACGGGCAGCCCTTCGTGGGCGCCTTCCTGGCGAGGGTGGAGCAGCGCCTCAAAGAAAGGTATCCTGGGATCAAGACGCAGACGTGGCGAAAGTCCTATGCCAGCGCGCCTTGCGCCCACATGGAGGAGATTATCGAGAAATGTGACGCGGTGGTAGACGGCATCGCCCTCTGAGGCGGCTGCACAACGTGGAGTATCCACGACTCTGTTGAGCTGGAAAAGAGGGGCGTAGCCACGGTCACCGCCTGCTCCACACAGGGGTTTGATGTGCTGGCGCGCGCTGAGGCCAAAGCCCTGGGCGTCCCAGGCTTGCCATTGGTCTCCCTCGATTATCGTCTGACCCGATATGCGCAGAATAACCAAGAGGTGGAGGGCGAAGCCGATCGGGTAATGGATCAACTGGTCTATGCCCTCACCACCGCCCCTGACAAGCTCTCCAGGGAGCAGCAGGGTCAGCATTCACTGGAGCAGCAGGAGAGGACGCTTTCCAAACCCAAGACCTCCTTCGACCTTCAACCGCTGGCCGCTCCGGCCTCCCTCCGGGAAGCCAACGCCCTCTTCTATGAGCGCGGCTGGACTGATGGCCTCCCCATAGTGCCTCCCACGGAGGCCGAGCTGGAAGCAATGCTGGCCTGCACGGACCGGGCGCCGCAAGACGTGGTGGGTAAAGTCGCCCCGCGCTGGGGCAAGGCCACCGTGGAGAAGATAGCCATCAATGCCATAATGGCGGGCTGCCTCCCCGAGTACCTTCCGGCGGTCATCGCTGCCGTTGAGGCGATCTCTGACCCGGAATTCAACCTCTTCGCCTGCCAGCAAACCACCAATCCGGTGGCGCCCCTGGCGATCTTCAACGGCCCTATTTCGAGGGAGCTCAAGCTCAACTCCGGCTATAACGTGCTTGGGCAGGGTTGGCAAGCCAACGCCACCATCGGCCGCGCGGTGAGACTGGTCTGCATGAATATCGGCGGTGGGATTCCTGGCGTCACTGATAAGGCAAGCCAGGGACAACCAGGCAAGTACTCCTTCTGCATCGCTGAAAACGAGGACAATAGCCCATGGGCGCCGTTGCACGTCGATCGGGGATTTGATAGAGAGACGAGCACGGTAACTGTCGCCGGCGTCCAGGCGACCCATAACATTCATCCCTGGGTGGGTACGCCGGCCAGTGTGCTCACCACCATAGCCAACGGCATGGCTGCTTTTGGCACCAACAACATGTCCTACGCCGGCGCCGCCCTCTTGCTCATGGGCCCCCTGCAGGCCCGTATCCTCTCTGAAGCCAGTTGGACCAAGGAAGCCGTCAAACAGTTCATCTTTAATCACGCCCGTATCCCGGCCTCTCTGGTGCCTCCGGAGTGCGTGCCCGTCTATAAGCTGAAGAGGCCGCACCTGGCCTACGACGTCATGGGCGCCCAGCTACCCATCGTGGACCGCTGGGAGGACATCATGGTCATCGTCGCCGGCGGGGGGGTGGCCGGCCACGCCACCTACATGCCCACCTTCGGCCGGGCCACCCTGCCGGTGACCAAGGCGATCAGATTGAAGGACGGAACGCCGGCAAGGTCCGTCGACGAGTTCAGGAGGTGACGCTTTCCAGTGTTCAGGATCGAGAGTTCTGGAAGACCCTTACCGTAAGGCATGCTTGTCCGCGGAGGTGAACGAAAATGCGTGACAACGTCATTTTGGGGTCCCTTATAACGCTGGGGCTGGTATTCGCTGGCTGCTCCCCGGCGGCAACGCCGCTTCCGCAGCCCACCAAGCCGGCCGCCCAAGAACCCCCGGCTCCGGCCCGGGCCGCGCCGACGCCAACCCCCAGGCAGGGAGACCAGCCCCGGTACGGGGGCGTACTCACGGTCTCCACTGCGGACGACCCGCTGACGATGGACATACTCCAGGAGGTCTCGTTCTTGACGCAGAACGTATATCAGTCCGCCTACAACGGCATCACCAAGTACGATCCAGGCAATCCCGAAGAGATCATCCCGGACCTGGCCAAAAGCTGGGAGATCAGCAAAGATGGCCTCACCTACAGCTTCGGTCTGCATGAGAACGTGAAATTCCACGACGGCGCTCCCCTGACTTCTGAGGACATAAAATTCAGCTTCGAGAGGCAGATCAACCCGCCCAGAGGCGTTCTGGCGCCTCGTCGCTCCGACCTGGCCGCCTTGTCGAGAGTGGAGACTCCGGACAAGCTCACAGCTAACCTTATCGTGAAGTACCCCACGGGGGCTTTCCTGGATGTGATCTCCTCAGGGCTGATGGTGGTCTATTCCAAGGCCTTCGTTGAGAAGAAGGGGGACATGAAGAAGGACGTCATGGGGACTGGCCCCTTCAAGTTCAAGCGGCAAGCCATGGGCTCGACTGTGGAACATGTCAAGAACCCGGACTATTTCATAAAGGGTCGTCCTTATCTGGATGGCGTCGTCTTCTACGTGGTAAAGGACGCCGCCACTCGTTTCGCGGCTCTCCGAACGGGCCAGGTGAAGCTTACCGGCCCCGGAACGTCGGGCTTGAGGCCATCCGAGGCTGACCTGTTGAGGAATACGTCGCCGCAGATGGTCATAGTGTCTTACCCTGGCTTCAGCCACGGTAATTTCATCATGAATACCCAGGAGAAACCGTGGACGGATGCCCGGGTGCGCAAGGCGGTACACCTGACCATCGACCGCCAGACAGCAGTCAAAGTCCTGGCGGAGGACTACGGCTACGTGGGCAGCTACATGCCGGGAAAGTGGGGCGTACCGCAGGAAGAACTCCTGAAGATGCCTGGCTTTCGGCAGCCCAAAGACGCCGATATCGCCGAAGCGAAGCGGCTCCTGGCTGAAGCAGGCTATCCTGAGGGCTTCACTCAAAAGTCGCTTGTCAGGTCCGGCAGGAAGTACGAGAACGTGGGCATCTTCCTCGTCGACCAGTTGGCCAAGGTGGGCATCAAGCTGGAACTGGACATCAAGGAGTCGGCGGTACGCACCAAGCTGCTCAACGAGGGCGCCTTCAACAACCATCCCGGGACCAGCAGCCTCAACTTCGGCGATCCGGAGAACGTGGCACGCTACTGGGCCAAGCCCTTGCGGGACGACTGGGGCAACAACTGGCAGCGGTACAGCGATGACAAGGTTTGGGACCTCTTCGATAAGCAGTCACGGGCGTTGGATCCCAACGAGCGCAAGAAAGTAGTCCGTGAACTCGACCTGCTGCTCATCGAGTCGGCGGCGCGGCCCATCATCTACTGGGAGAACGCTATCCTGGCCCATTGGCCTGAGGTAAAGAACCGCGGAAAGTTGTATGGGAACTACAACTTCCAGCAGTATCAAGATGTCTGGCTGGCGAAATAGCGACTCATGGCCAGAAATTCTGGGCGGTTTCACTGAGCATAGGGCATCATTCACGCGTTCCAAGCGAACACTGACGTTTGCATACTGACAGATCGACTGGATTCCAGCCTCTGCGCCAGCCGTGTCTTGAACGACAATAGTTCACAAACTCAGAGGATGATTGAGAATGGGTACTACTGAAACCTTTGCCCGGTTCATAGTCGAGACAACCTTCGAAGAGCTGCCACGCCAGCTAGTTTCATACTCAAAGGAGCTTTTTCTCGACGCCATCGGCTGCGCCCTGGCGGGCTCCGTCTGTCCCACGGGAAGAAAGATTATCAGGTTCACGAGGGAGAGCGGAGGCGTAGCGGAGTGCGCTGTGATAGGCGCTGGCTTCCGGACTTCGGCCCCCAGCGCAGCTCTAGCCAATGGCACCCTCTGCCACTCTATGGACTACGACGACATGAACTACAATGGCCACCCCAGTGCGCCCATAGCGCCCGTGCTCCTCGCCCTGGGCGAAAAGCTAAGACGCAGCGGGAGAGAGATAATGGAGGCCCATGCCGTCGCCTTCGAAGTCTACGGGAAGATCGCCGGGGCTTCTAAAGAGCTGTATGACGAAGGCTGGCACCCCACCGCCATTTTCGGGGCTATGGGGGCGACGGCGGCGGCCGCCAAGCTTCTCAAGCTGGACGTGGAGCAGACCATGAACGCCTTCGGCATAGCGGCGTCGCAGACCGGGGGCGTGCGGTCCGCCTCGGGGACGATGACCAAGCCACTTCATGCGGGACATGCGGCCCGGGCAGGCGTAGTAGCCGCCATGCTGGCCGGCGATGGCTTCACCGGGCGCTCAGACACGATCGAGAACGCCCGCGGCTTCTCCCACGCCTTTATCGGGCCCGGCAAGTATGACCTGCGGAAAATGACGGAGGATCTAGGCAAGCCCTTCCGCATGGAGTACGCCCCCCCCAGCATCAAGAAGTACCCCTGTTGCGGCAACAACCAGCGCGCCATCGACGCCATCTTTCGTCTCATCGAGATGCACGGGATATCCTACGCGGACGTCGAAAGCGTGGTGGTGGATGTGGACGGCCGCGTGGGCGACAGCCTGATCTTCGCCGAGCCCAAGACCGGGAATGAGGGACGCTTCAGTCTTCAGTACAACATGGCCGCGGCGCTCCTCGACGGCAAGATAGACCTCGGCACCTATACGGATGAGAAGGCGGCCAGCCCGGCGATGAAGGAGGCGGAAAGAAAGGTAAGGGTCAAGATTCACCAGGACTGGGATACGTCTTCCAAGGGACGCCGACATCCGGTGGCAGTGCATCTGAAGAACGGCCAGGTGCTTCGCCACGTCGTCGACAAGCTCAGAGGCTCGCCCGATTTGCCGCTAAGCCGCCAGGAGCTGATGGACAAATACACCGACTGCGCGAGCCGCGTCCTCTCGGGACCCGACATCGCGAGATCAGCCAAGCTGATCCTGAAGCTAGACCAGCTTGAAGATATCAGTGAGCTGATGGCTGTTATAATCGGAGGATAGCAGTTGCCAGGTTACCCGTTGGGCATCGAAGTCAGATGAATACTTCCCAGCCTGCAACACCTGGCACCGGGGCTCATACCATGTCCCATTAGTGACGATTCGGTAGCGACGCATCTTTCTCACTCTCGGAGTTTCGGCCAGTCTTGGCAATTCAACCAGTTCTCGCTGGGAGCACAACGTGCGACCTTACCTGTTGCTTATTAGTAGCAGTTCGACGTCAAGGACACCAAATGACTTCTTAAGTTTCGATGTTCGCCCGCCTTTTTTCCGGACTGAGAACATCTGATGCTCATCGATCTTAAATATCAGTTCCCGTTAGCGTGAGTGATCAATCATGAGGTGCTACTTGGCCAGCCAGACCTGGTCAAGCTTACCCCAAGGGTGGACACCGGGGCCCGGGCTGAAATTGTTTACTTCCCTCCAGGCACCGACCATCATGATCTTCCGGAACACGTCAACTACCGGAATTAACTCTCTGGATCTCTTCTCAATGTCTGCAAGGATTGTCTTGCGGGCCGCTCCATCCAAGGTCCGCGCCTGCTTGTCGATGAGTTCGTCTATGTCCTTCTCGCTGAAACCTCCATAATTGGCGGCGCCTCCCGTCCGGTAGTTGTTAAAAAGTGTCTCATCGGGATCGTCGGTGTTAGTTTGCCAGCTATGAGAGAACAGGTCGAAAGCCTTACGCCTCATGCGGTCGTCCGCCGTGGCCGACTCTACTAGACCGAGTTCGGCGTCGATGCCGAGCTTTGCCAGTTGGTCCTTGACAATCACTGCTTGCATCTCGAAGGCTCCTCCCGCCCAGCTAAGGAGCGTCGTCTTGAAGCCCTGAGCATATCCGGCCTCCGCCATGAGTTTCTGCGCCTCGGCGAAATCGGCGTCCTTAGGCTGCCGATTGCCAGGAAGCTTGGCCACCTCGTCCAGTGCCATGCCCCATCGAGCCATGTACATGGAGCCAATATAACCCGTCCCCATGACTCTGAGAGCGGCTTGCCGATCGAAAACCAGGTCCACAGCTCTCCTTACTCTTATGTCATTCCATGGCTTCCGCTGCAGGTTAAAGAAGATCAAGGCACGGGACAGGCCGTCGTGTTCGTAGACCGCCGCAATGTCTGGCATTTCGCGCTTGACGAACTCTGCCTCAGTAGGCGACAGCCCTCCTGCCGACCAGAAGGTCATCTTTACCTGTCCGGTCCTGAAGGCAGCAAACCGGGTGGCGGCATCCTTTATGACGTAGAATTTGATGCCGTCAAGATAGGGCGAACCGCTGATATGGTAGACCGAGTTCTTCTCTAACTCCAGGCTGATGTTTGGGCTATGCTCCTTCAGTTTGAAGGGACCGGTGCCAACCGCATCCCGTCTCATGTCGCCTTTGGCCTCGAGAATGCTTTTTGGTGCTATGGCGACCCATCCCGTCGCGATATTTGGCAGAAAAGAGGCGCTGGGAAACTTCAAAGTAATCTTGACGTGAGTCTCGTCCACTATCTCTGCCCTATCCATTGCCGCCAACATGGCTTCACCGCGCGGCGAAATTGTTTTGAATGCCTTGGGGTTTTGCATCCTTTCCAAGCTGTACTTCACGTCATCCATGCTGAAGCGCTTGCCGTCGTGCCACTTGATACCATTCTGGAATGTGAAGGTATAGGCCTTGCCGTCCGCGGTTCCCTCCCATTTCTCGGCGAGCTCAGGCCTTATCTTTTCATGCTCGATCGGGTCAAGCCGCACCAGGCCCTCGTAGACGTTGAAGAAGGTTGCCGAAGCATCGGCTGCCGACGCTCGTTGCAGGTCAAAATCGGTAACATCTCGACTTAGAGCTCTCTTCAATATACCGCCGTACCGCGGTTTTGCGGCCGCAGGGGCAAATGTGGGCGTTGGAGCCGAGGCCTCACTGGCTGGTTTTGTCACGGCCGTCCGAGCAGGAGGGGGCGCCGACGGCTCGGAAGCGCAGCTTGCCACGAGCAACCCCAGAACGACCATACAACTTGCCACTGTGAATAGCTTCCTTGTCAGCATTGTATCCCACCTCCATCGTGAGACGATGCCAAAACAGCCATGGAGAAAACATGTTGCTCTATAAACTGAAATCTTATTAGTATCACTGAAGGAGTTGTTTCCACTTGGCTGGCAAGGCTATCTTCTTGCTTATCGGCGGTCCCTGTTTATGGTTTTGCACGTATCCTTTGCTCTGGTTTCTGCCTGGATCGCCGCTCACCACAATGCCTAGCCATTCCGGCCTCAAGAAAACGGGGACCATTCTATTTGGGTCCGTTGATTCGCAATACACTTTTGATACTAAACCCTGCTCTACCGCTTTACAAAAGCTGAAACTCGTGACGCCGCTTTCCCAAGCGAGTCTCTCCAAAAACCCTGCACGCTCCTTGACATTATCGTGAAGATAGCGCCGGATATCATCCTTTTTCCATCCATCTTTCGCCATCACACTCGCCACGCTCGGGCTCATCGCCAAAAGCGGATAAAACATCCCGTGGCAGGCTGCGGTACCGGTGCGATATGCCATCGATCGGCGGCAGATTGCCTCAGCAATCGTTTCCAAATGTTCAAGCGCGGTGTGTCCCGCACTATTAGTGGGTGGACTCATGCTTAGGACACTTTGGACTGTAACTACATTGTCTCCAGGTCTAAAACCCTGGTCAACACTGAAAGGCTCCCAGCCAATCTCAGCGACCGCGTCTTCGTTCTCGGCGAGGACAACATTAAAGGTGTAACCAAAGGTGCCTTTGTCCGTTCCCCCGGGCGGTATCCGCAGTCCCGGCACATTTCTCATGTATAACCTTAAGAAACGGCCAATGCTCGTGTTGGCCCGTCTGCCCACGCGCATCACTCCTGACCCGCAATTGAAATCCAGTTCTTTGATTATTGGTCCGTTCAGGATGATGAGCGGTTCCCAACCAGGCGTGCTCCCGGCATCTTCAATGCGAAACTCGGGGTCGGCTATTGCATCCACTACCGCAAGCAGGATAGGCATGTATTCAGGCCGACATCCGGCCATCACCCCATTGACGGCGACATTCCAGACAGTGGCCTCACGATTCTCGGGAAGGAGTATGTCAACTACCTCATCGTGAGACCGATCCGTGAACCTCAGGAATCTCTCAACCTTATCCAGAGTTGGAGGTACTATGGGCAGTCCATCGGTCCATAAGTTGCTGTAGAAGAATTCATCAACTTCCTCGAACGTCCCTCTGAACACGATATCCCTGTGCCCCGGTTCGACCAACTTTACCGTATCCTCGACTGGTGTAGTCAATCCTTTAATTATGTTATTGATAAGAACGCTCTCGACCTTCTTTCGCAAGCCCTCCTTGGTGTCTAACATGAACACACCCGGGTATTCTGCAACCGGAAGGTTTCGTGCCCCAAGAGCTTCCGCTATGGCATGGGCCTGTTGAACAAAGCCTGAGGCTACGATAGAAACACTACGAACCCCGGCTTTTTCAGCCGCTGCGCTTGCCCGCACGACGGCAGGCGTGCAACTTCCTCAGTTACCTATACCAGAGATGACTGCGTCGCACCTATGTTTCTTGAGCAGGTCAGGAAGAGCGGCGACTACCTCTCGTTGCTTCGGTCCTACTGTATTGCCAAATACGTCGTAGTCAACGAACTTCACATCAGGGAATCGCTCCAAGAGTAGCTCCCTAATCAAAGGGAACACCTCGTCACCCCTGAAAAGCCAGTCCCACACCTGGCATACCGTTTTCCCTCGTAAGTCTGGAGCCCGACGGGCAAGCGGTACCGCCTCGCCGATTGACTTGCCGAGTGGCCATACTACCTCGTATGTGGGTTCTCCCACTGGTGGTCCTCCCTGTGAAAAGAATATTGTTGAAAAAGAGCTAACAGGCTACCTGGATCACGTACGAACCCGTAGCTGTCTTTTCCGCTCGCTGCACTACTTCTGTGATCTCCCCTATATATTAGGCGAAAGAAAGCGAGTGGCTTGCCTCAGCGGAGCTAGCGAACAAGTTGCTCCCAATTCGCTGGCACCCTTATCTTCTTGCTCACCGGCGGCCCTTGCTTCTGGTTTTGCACGTATCCCCTGCTCTGGTTCCTTTCTGGATCTCCACTCACCACAATACCTATCCAATCAGGCCTCAGAAATACGGGTACCATACGGTTTGGGTCGGGGGATTCGCAGTAATCCTTAGATACTAGCCCCTGCTCTACTGCCTTGCAGAAGCTGAAATCGGTAAGTCCGGTTTGCCAGGCGAGCTTCTCCAATATCCCTGCCTGGGCCTTGACATTCTTGTACAAGTATTGCCTCATGTCCTCCTTGGTCCAGCCGCCACGGGCAATAATACGCGCCACCGCCGGACTTATCACCAGGAGTGGATAGCCCTTGCCATAGTGGGCGTGGGACGGTGTCTTGTAGGCCATGGCGCGCCGGCCAATGAATTCCGCGATTGTCTCCATGTGGTCAAGTGGCGTGTCTCCGCCGCTGTACGTCGGTGGGCTGATGCTGATGATGCTCTGGACAGTAACGATGTTATCGCCAGCTTGAAAACCTCTGTCGACGCTGAAAGGTTGCCAGCCAAGCTCGGCAACTGCATCCTCGTTCTCTGCCAACACCACATTAAAAGTGTAGGATATGGTGCCCTTGTCCGTTGCCCCTGGCGGTATGCGCAGTCCAGCCACATTCCTCATGTACAACCTGAGGAAACGACCGATAGTGGTGTTTGCCTGCCTACCGACGCGCATCACACCTGAGCCGCAATTGAAGTCCAGATCCTTGATTATCGGTCCGTTCAGGACAATCAGCGGTTCCCAGCCAGGCGTGCTTCCCGCATCTTCTATGCGGAACTCCGGATCAGCTATCGCCTCAACTACCGCAATCA
Source organism: Chloroflexota bacterium (assembly GCA_016190665.1). Classification (GTDB taxonomy): domain Bacteria; phylum Chloroflexota; class Dehalococcoidia; order JACPQD01; family JACPQD01; genus JACPQD01. Next base: position 305,101 of record JACPQD010000104.1, on the reverse strand, counting down.
GCACCGGCATGTATTCGGGTCGGCAGCCAGCCATGACCCCGTTAACTGCGACGTTCCACACGGTGGCCTCACGATTCTCGGGAAGGAGTACGCCGATCACCTCATCCGCGGGCCTGGCCGCGAATGCCAGGAACTCGTCAACCATATCTGTGGTGGGCGGCACTATAGGAAGTCCTTCGGTCCACAGGTTCCTATAGAAGAACTCGTGAACTTCTCGGAGCGCACCCCTGAATACGATGTCCCTCGGCCCTGGTTCGGCAGGCTTGGCCGCCTCCGCAATCGGCGTCGTCAATCCAGCAACAACGTTCTTTACGAGAACCTCTTCCACTTTTCTCTGCAGTTCCTCTTTACTGTCCGTCATAGGAACGCCTGGGTATTCGGCCACAGCGAGGTTTTGTGCTCCCAGCGCTCTGGCTACGGCCTCCGCCTGGCGAAGGAATCCTGAAGCCACAATTGAAACGGCTCGTACGCCGGCTTTCTCGGCCGCCACTGAAGCCCGCACCACGGCGGGAGTGCACCCTCCTCAAGCACCCACGCCAGAGATGACGGCATCACAGCCATTCTGGCGCAACATATCAGGAAGGCCGGCAATAAGCTCTCTTTGCTTGGTCCCATGTGTATCGCCAAACACATCGTAGTCAACGAACTTGATGCCGGGATATCTCTTTGACAGCGACTCCCGAATTATCGGGAACATCTCGTCGCCTCTGAAGAGGCGCTCCCACAACTCGCAGACTGTCCTCCCCTCCAAATCAGAAGATCGATTAGCCGGAGGTATAGTCTCGTAAACAGTTCGTCCCAGCGGCCATACTACCTGGTAGACCGGTTCGCTCACTGATTTCCTCCCTGCGGCAGAAGTAGGACCGAGAATCTTGTCCCCCGCATCAGGCGTTACCTGGCCAGCCACACATGGTCCAGCTTACCCCAGGGGTGTATGCCTGGACCGGGACGGTAGTTCTTCACTTCATTCCACGCGCCGGTCTGCCAAATGTCCCAAAACGGGATGACGGAAGCAACTTGACTGGTGATCTTCTTCTCGATCTCCGCGAGGATTTCCTTTCGCGCTCCCTCATCTAGCGTTCGAGCCTGTTTACCAATGAGCTCATCTACCGCTTTGTCGCTGAAATCACCGTAGTTGCGGCTGCCACGAGTGGCATAGAAGGTGTAGAGCGTCTCATCTGGGTCGGTGGTGTTGCGAGCGTAGGTAGTGGTGAGCAAATCGAAGGCACGCCGATCTCCCCGTTCATAGAGGGTAGTCTGGTCAACGGGAGTGATTTCCGCATCGATACCGATCTTCGCCAACTGGTCTTTAGCAAACACTGCTTGCTTCTCCCTGGCAGCCCCCGCATTGCAGATGAGGGTGGTCTTGAATCCGTTGGGATATCCTGCTTCCGCCATAAGTTTCTTAGCCTCGGCGATATCTGCATCTTTGGGTTGGCGAAAGCCCGGAAGCTTGGCCAACTCCTCTGGCTTCATTCCCCAAGGCGCCGTATATATCGAGCCGATGTAACCCCTGTTGCCGTTGACCTTGATCGCGGCCTGGTGGTCGAAAGCCAGGTCAACTGCCTTCCGCACCCTTACGTCATCCCACGGCTTACGTCCCATATTGAAGGTGATGACGTAGCTTGTTATGGCGTCGCTCTCGTAGACTGTCGCTTTCTCTGCCATGTCTCGCCTTACTATTTCTGTCTGTGTAGACGTCAATCCGGCAGAACCGGTGAAGGTTATCTTTACCTGGCCCGTACGGAAAACGCTGAAACGAGTAGCGTCGTCCTTGACAGTGTAGTACTTGATTCCGTCCAGATAAGGCAAGCCCTTTATGTGATAATTAGGGTTCTTTACCAGCTCCAGGCTTATATCTGGACTGAACTGCTTCAGCTTGAAGGCTCCAGTACCTACAGCATCCCTCCTCGTATCACCTTTAGCAACGAGGATGTGCTTTGGCTCAATCGCGATCCATCCGGTGGCAATATTAGGCAGGAAGGACGCACTGGGATACTTGAGGGCAATCTTGATGCTATTTTCGCCAGCTATCTGGGCGTTATCCATGGCGGCGAGCAAACCCTCCCCGCGCGGCGATAGGGTGTTGAAGGCCTTGGGCTTCTGCATCCTTTCCAGACTGTACTTGACATCATCCATAGTGAAGGACTGCCCATCATGCCACTTAATGCCAGTGGGAAACGTGAAGGTGTAGACCATACCGTCTGGGCTTATCTCCCACTTTTCTGCCAGTTCCGGCACTATTTTCTGGTGCTCTATCGGATGGGCCCGCACCAGCCCTTGGTAGATATTGAAGAGAGCGATGGAAGCATCGGCCCCCAACTCCCGTTGCAGGTCAAAGCTCGGCGTATCCCGATAGGTGACCCTCGTTACTGTCCCGCCGTAATTAGACGTTTGCGCCGCCGGTTTCGGCGTAGTTGCGGGCTTCGCAACCGGTGAAGCCGCAGTCGGGGCGGCGGTTCCAGTGGCCGTTGTCACTGCCTTTGAACTGGGTACCGCTGGCTTGGTGGTAGGCGTCGGCGGCGCTGCCGGGGCGCAGGCAGCCACAAGGAAACCTAGAAACGCGAGCCAACTGACTACGAAGGATGTTCTCGTCTTAGTCATGGTGATCCTCACTTCCCCTTGCATAATGTCTCAGCGACAGTCTCCATATGCTCAACAAATGTGTTCTCGCGTCCGTAGCCTCGCGAGCTAATGCTGAATCAACTCAGCACATCACCATGTTGTCATTTCCATCAAAGCTCGCAGGCCCATTTCTCCGCGAGACCAGGGATGATCTGGGCCGGATTCTTGGGATCGTTCTGAACCAATCCACTACAAGATACTGCAAAGGCGCCTAGAGTCACCAGGGAAGACTCCCGGTGCACATCGAAGCTGGGAGGATCTCCCTGGTTAGCGACCCGCAAAAAGCCGCCGTATCTGGGTTGCCCCGCGGCAGGCTTCGGGGGCCCAGCGGGCGCTGTAGGTGTCCCTTTGGCGGCTTGCGTCTCCGTCGTTGGTCGGGCAGTCGACAGTTTCGGAGTGCCCGTGGGCGTTATCGCAGGGGCGCATTGCACAACCAACCAAGGCAAGAGGACCAACTAGATTGCCCGGCTGAAAGACTTCTTGCCATGCATGGGCACCCTCCTCCAAGACGCCACTAGCGGCGAGGCTGGACCTCCACCCGTCGACGAGTTCTTCCTTCGCTCCTTGGATACAGGGCTAGTACTGGCCACAACGCGCATACCCACTAGCAGCGTAGCCCCTTGGCGAAACACGGCTAGAATCTATCATATGGCGAACAACTTGTCAATAAATAGATGTGACCAAGATTACCCCTGTATGACGACGACAGCCGTGGATTGGCGGCACATAGTGCTACCGATGTCGGCGTTAGCTAGGCTGACGCTGCGAGCAGCTAGCCTTTCACCACCCGGCTAATGAGGGCCTCCAACTCGGGATCGGTGGCGACCTTCTTTTCGGCAAAGACCTTCCGTAACTCCCCGTACACTTGGGCCAGTTGCTCCTCGGTCAGATTCACACCCATTTGCTGGGCCTTGATCGCTACCGGAGCATCCTTGGTCCCACCGCGCTCCAAGGCATGGGCGGTCCACTGTAGGCCGCGTTTCTGACCCATCGCCTCCGCCTTGATGTTCTCCCAGACGAACCAGTCGCCCCGCAGAATGGCATTCGTCTTTGCGCCCGCATAGAGATACATGTAGGCGCCCACATGGGGGCTGTTGGGAGGAATGCCGACCTCGAACAGCTCCTCGACCAGCTTGCAGAGATCGAAGACCTTCCCGAGCTCGACGCCGGTGTCGATGCCGTAGATGGTCGTCAGGGCGGCAACGACCTGTTCGAAGGAAGCGTTCCCACAGCGGTGGCCGGAGCGGTTCACGGTGACATCGACCACGTCAGCGCCCGCCCTCACCGCCTCCAGCGAGTTGGCAGTGGCCAGACCATAGTCATCGTGGCCGTGAAACGCCACCTGGGCCCTGGAGCCAACGATATCTTTGGCCAGCCTGACGAGGAAGGAAACCGTGTTGGGCGTGTACCACCCGCGCGCATCGTAAACGTAAATTCGATCAGCGCCCGCGTCGACGGCTGCATGGAGGGCTTTCTGAATCGCTTCGAGGCTATCCGCCACGGTGCCGATGGACGCCATCACACCCAGTCCTTTGGCATAGCCAACGCTATCGTGAATTCGCTCCACCACCACAGACTCAGGCAGGCCGCCGAACTGGTTCTTGCCAATCTCCGTGAACTGGGCGACAATGTTGATCACATCGGCGCCGCCCTCTACCGCGTTGTAGATCTCCTTGCGGTAGTTCTCCACCATGGCCATGGTGTGGGCGCCGAGGCGCATCCTGGTCCCGGCCTTCTTCAACATCCTGAAGAACTCACAGTGATCGCTGAGGCCGGCGTATCCGGCTTCGATATCCCGGACGCCCGTCTCCTCCAGCTTCTCCGCTATCCTCATCCTCTTGTCATTAGTGATGTATACCCCTGGCGTGTTGGCCCCCGATCTCAAAGTGTCGTCGTGGATTATCACCCTGGTTGGCAACAACCCGCCTGTGACCAGGGGCGAACGGTTCAAAGTGGAAGCGACCCATCTGCCTTCTTCGTCGAAGATCGCCTCGCGGCTGACACTGTCGCGGTCATAACCGGCCGGCAACTGAAACATGATTCCCCCTTATTTTCAGCTATCAGCTATCAGCTATCAGCAAATCGGCGTTCACCAGCAAGCTCAATGCTGAACGCTGACTGCTGACCGCTCGTTATCTTACCAGGGTCCCCTCAGCTATAGAGACCAGGCTCTGGATGACAGAGTCGTAGTCGGTCTTCCGGTTGTCCAGCCGCTCTCGCTCCGCGACTTTCTCACGGTGGTATGCTTTGGCGGCGCTGTCCAGAGGCAGATTCCCGAAATCGTGGAACCTGACCGCACCCTCCGCATCCCTCACCGTCATCACTTGATATTCCGGGTTGGCATACCGCCGGTTGATGGTGAAAGGCACGGTCAACATCCCCCGCTCGAAGGCCTTCACCGAAGCCTGCACAGCGTCGCCTTTCCCCAACTCAAGGGCAGCGTCCACCAGCGTACGCACCTCGCGCCGGATCTCCTCCGCCTCTGTGTCCACCTCGGGCCGGCTGAAGGGTTTCTGGTCCTTCAGCATGTTGATGGCCATGCGCACGGCCCTCAACCCGGCGGCGTTGGCTTCCTTGGACGGCAGGTTCTGACCCTGCTCCGGACTCTTAACGAGCATTTCGTCGACGCCGCCCCAGACAGCGGAGAAGGTTAAGTATATGATCAACCCGTAGCACCGGGCCTCATCCTCAGGGAAGGCGCCATTCCACTGGCTGCACTTGCTGAATACAGTCACGTCTCCGTAGCCATTCTTAACAAGGTACTCCCGGATCATCTCCGGGTACACCCTCAGCGCCGCGATGTCCTGGGCCAGGCTGCCGCTGTTAATCAGCGAAGCCGCGATGTATTTGACGCCCTGCCCGGCGGCTAGCAGGCAATCCAGGACACCAGTCGCAATTACGAGGCCTGGCGGCACGATGGTGCAGGGCAGCAATCCAAAGATCTCCCTTACAATGGGGATGCCGTGCTCCTGATAATAGGCGCAAAGCCTCTCAATGTACTGATAGTCGTGGATGGCCTGGGACAACGGGTAATCGCGAGAGAAATGCATTGTGGGCACGATGGGGCCGTTGTGGAAGGCGCTGCAACCGGCCGCCAGAGCTATCTCCGCGGTCATGCGGGCATCCACTGCCGCTGACCTCACTTCAAAGGGCAGCTTCAGCGAATCGATGACGAACCGGGTACCCTTCACCCCGTGGTTCACCATGGGGAAGCCGTTCATCATGGACCGTCCCGTTCTGATGCTTTCCTGCAGGGCCAGCTCTCCCTCTTCGTACTTCAGGTTCCGGGTGCAACTATCGATGGTCAAAGGGAGGACATCGGCCGAGCCATAATCCTGAATGTGCCGGAGAATGTCCAGGCACTCCTCGATGGTGGCCACGCCTGCCCTCGGCTGGAGGAGCATGTGGCCGTTCTTGCGCCCCTCCTGCATCGCCGTTACCACGTTCTGGCCTCGCTTCATCAACTGACGATGATGCTCGATTGCCTCGTCAAGGTCGACCTCTTTCCCCGTCGGCCAGGTATTCAGCACCTCCTTGCGCCTCGCGAAGAAATCCTCATCTCCCAGCCTGTCGTTGCTGACGGCTAATTCGCTCATTCCTGCTACCTTCCTGCGACCCCGACTTTCAAATCCTCGGCGAGCCACTGGACAACCTGTTCCACTTTCGCCCCCGGAGGCGCCACGCGGGCGAAACCCATCGCCTTGAATTCCGTCTCCACGTCCGCCCAAGCCCGCTTGCCGATCACGAGGTTGCCTCCCACGTAGAGCAAGATGTCCCCTATGCCGGCCTCGATGCATTTCTCCCGCATGCCGCGACAGGAAATCTCGGCCATCCCGGAGAGAGAGGAGATCAAAATGGCATCGGCGGCTGTCTCGATGGCCGCCTTGATGAACTCGTCATGAGAAACGGCCACGCCCAACGGGACCACGGAGTAACCCGCCCGCGTCAGGGCGTGCTGGATTATCACATTGCCTATGTTGTGGACGTCATGGCCGATGGTGCCCATGACAATGGTTCCTGCCTTTTTCTGCACTTCGCCTCCAAAGTGGATAAGTATTCGCCAGGCTCTGTACTAACATGGATGTACAGGATAGGGGACAGAGGGGGGGACCATTTATCATTTCGCATTTATCATTCATCATTTCATCAATCCTGTTCATCCTGAATATCCATGTTTCGGTCTTTGATGCCTATCGCTTGAGCCACGCGCCCGCGTAGCGCACGTTGGTCGTAAATGTCAACGGCTTGGTGTACTGCACATTAGGCGGCCACCAGGCGGTCATATAGTGGAACCAGTGAGTGGTCACCGCCGGCAGCCTCTCCGTCATCCGGCGGTCGATCTCCCGCAGGATTTCCTTGCGCTTAGCCGGGTCAGCGGTTGTTGACTGCTGGTCGATGAGCTTATCGGTTTCCTCGTCGAGAAGGTGGGAATAGTTCCGTACCGATGTGCTGCGATAGTTCGCCGGAAGCAGTCCATCGGGGTCGGGCAGTTTCCAGGCCGTCCGGATCATGAAGGAGTGGTACGCGCCCCGGTAGGCAATCTCGTAGAGGTCCGCCTCGGTGCGCGGGTCCAGCTCCACGTCGATGCCCACATTGGCCAGCTCTGACTTCAGCAGCACAGCGGCGCTCTGGAAAGGTTCTCCTGTCCGGTGGAGCATCTTGGTGGAAAAACCGTTTCCCTGGCCCGCCTCCTGGAGGAGCCTCTTAGCCTCCGCCCGGTCCGCATCCTTGGGCTGTTTGAAGCCGGGCTTGTCCTTAAGCTCGTCGGCCGTAAAGCCGCCCATGACAGGGGGAACGAAGCTGCCGACACTTCCGAAGCCTTGCTCGATGATCTTGACGAAGGCAGGTCGGTCGACGGCTAGATACACGGCGCGGCGGACGCGGATGTCGTTCCAGGGGGCCTTGTCTATAGGCATCACGAAGTTCCACCAGCCCAGCTCCGGGTACTTCGCGACATAGGCCGCAGCTTCTTCCTTCTCAAGCGTGAGGAAGCCCGCCGTCGCGAAGACAAGGATGCCCGTCATGTCCACCCTCTTGGCCCGGAAGGCCGCCAGCGCGGTCGACACGTCCCTCACCGGGTAATAGGTGAGAGCGTCCACATAGGGTTTTCCCTTGACGAAGTAGTCGGTGTTGCGCACCAGCCGCATCGCCGCGCCGACATCGTGGTTCTTGATTGAAGGGTCCGGTCCCCACGACGGACCTTTTCATGTCCCCCCTGGCCTCGGTAACGTGCTTCGGCATGATGGCGGCCCAACTGTCGGCAAGGATGCGCAGGAAGATGACCCGGGGCTCCTTCAGCGTCACTTTGAGCGTCGCATCCCTCACAGCCTCCACTTTCTCGACAAAGGCAAGGGGCTCCTTCAGGTTGGGGCTATTGTCCATCAGACGCTTGAGGCTGAACTCGGCGTCCGCCGCGGTGAAGGGCTTGCCGTCGTGCCACTTGGCGTCCTTTCTCAGATTGAAGGTGAATACCTTGCCGTCGGCGCTCGCTTCCCATTTTTCAGCCAGAGCAGGGATAATCTTGTCGGTCTGGTCATCGTCGTACTCAACCAGTCCGTTGTAGGCCGGGCCAACCGGCGCGATAACCGAGTAGCTGATTTCAGTGTGGAGATCGTACGTCCTCGGGTCGGCGTTGATGAGCACGCGGAGGGTGCCACCGCGTTTGGGCTCCGAGCTTGCCGCCTTAGGCGTCTGAGTGGGCTGAGCGGGGCGGGTAGCGCTGGCTGCTGGCGCTGGTTTAGGCGTCGGTTTCTCGGGCACGGCCGTTGCAGCCGTGGGAGCCTGCGTGGTGGCCGGCGCACGCGCCGCAGCCGGCGCGCAGCTCGCCACAAGGAAGCCGGTAAGAATCAACCCGCCGATTGTTCGTTTCCAGATGTTCATCACTGCCTCCTGCTCACGACGCCCCCTCTTGGTCAACTCAAGCCGGAAGTTGTTGATCCCCTCTTCCCTGGCGGCAGGGGACAAGCCCCTGCCCTACGGCGCCAACAGCGCAAGCAAGGGACAAGCCCTGACGGGTGTCGGGGGTTGGAGGTCGGGGGCTGGGTGACCTCTCCGCCCCACCGCAGCGGACAAACCGAATGCTGGTAGTATTGGTACCTGTTTGTACTACTTCCCCTCGGGTTGCTCTTACTCGCTCAGCCAGACGGTGTAGTAGTCCATATTGTTATATGTCGTTAAGCCGGGCACATAGTCTCTGACCTTGGGATACCAGCCCATGATATGGGCATGCCAGCCTAATACAATGGCCGGTACGGTATCCAGCAGCTTCCTTTGAATCTTGAAAGCTATGTCCTTCCGCTTGTTGAGGTCCAGAGTCCTCGACTGTTCCTTGAACCATTGGTCGACTTCGGCGTCCTTCAATCTGGAGTAGTTCCTCGGATCGTCGCCGACAAAATATGTCAGCAGATCGTTGGGATCGGTCAGAGCGGTGCAGAAATAGACGGCTGCGGTGTCAAAGCGGCCCTGGCTGGTGGCCTCCGCAAAAGGAGCCGTGTCCAATGTTCGGAGCTGGACTTCAATGCCCAGCTTGCCGAACTGGTTATGTACGAAGGTCGGCTGGGGCTCATACGTGGGACCTGTTCTAAAGACCAGGTCCGTCTTGAAGCCATTGGGGACGCCGGCGTCGGCGAGCAGCTTCTTAGCTTCAGCAACGTCGGCGTCCTTGGGCTGACGAAAGCCGGGCAGCTTTTCCAGATCGCCCTCAGGGATAGCATACGTTGAAGTAGGCGGGAATATCCAGCCGGCCTTCCCCCGGCCTTCCATGGCTATCCTGATGTCTTGCTGCCGGTCGAAGGCCAGATGGACGGCCTTGCGCACCCGCACGTCATCCCAGGGTTTCCTCGTGGTATTCAAATAAAGCGTTGTTTCGCAGACGCCCTGCTGGTCCACTATCTTAACCTGAGGTAGCTCCTTGGCCATCTGTTCCGCCTGGCTTGCAGTGAAGGAACCGTACTCCACGATGTCCACCTGCCCGGCTCTAAAGGCCGCAAACCGTTTGGCGCTGTCCGTCAGATAGTAGCGCGTAATCCCGTCGAGGTAGGGGAGACCCTTCAAGAAGTAGTCCTCGTTCTTGACTACCTCGAAGCTGACGCCGGGACTGTACCCCTTGAACTTGAATGGCCCCGTGCCCACAACGGAGGTCTTCATATTGCCCTTCTCTTCGATGACGTGCTTGGGCACGATACCGTTCCAGGCAAGAGCGAGGACGCTGAGGAGCGAGGCATCGACGTAGTCCGTCGAAATCTTGACGGTGTAATCATCCGGGGTCTCGATCTCCCTGACGCTCTGCAACAAGGATTTCCTGGGGCTGGCGACGCCCTGCGGAGGCTTTCTAATGCGATCCAGGCTGAACTTCACGTCAGCGGCCGTCAAGGGCTTGCCGTCGTGCCACTTAACGCCTTTGCGGAGCGTGAAGGTGTAGAGGGTGCCCTGCTGGCTCACGTCCCATTCTTCCGCCAAGTCCGGAATCAACTTCTCGTTGTTGGCCCAGTCGTAGCGGACGAGTGAGCTGTAGACGGGGCCAACGGGCCACAGAGTGCTGGCGAAGGTCGCCTGGTGGATATCCCAATGTTCTGGCGTGACGCGGCCGCTGATATTGAGGGTCCCCCCGGACCTCGGTTTCACGCCGGTCGACGTCGGCGCCCCAGGCTTCTGGCCGGTGGGCGCCGCCTGCGGAGCACAGCTCGCCATTATCAGATACGCCGAAACGAAAGATGCCGCCAGGAAACGCTTTGTCAAATACATCGTACCCCCTCCTATCTGGCAACGCTCCTGCCAGGCCAGACAAAGATACTGAAGCCGGAGCGCGCCACCAATCTATCACCGGCCAGCCTTAATGTCAATACCTGCCGCCCAGCCCACCCAGCCTGCCAGTTTCAGATAGCTGCCCTTGTGGCCAATCTGACATCGGTGGCAGCTAAGGCCAGATTGATGTCGCCTCGAGGCGCACGCGTTCTCACACTTCTGGCCGCTTTTCCGGCCTCGTCATGGGGTTGATTGCGGTCACCATCGACTCCATCGTCTGCAGCCTTATCTATCGGTTGGAAACCCCGTGGGAGGGGTGGTTTCCGTCCGGGCTTCTTGACAGGCTTTAAGCACGGGCATATACTTAGGGCAGTAGGCGAGCATTAGTGCGGTACGTGAACGACGGTCAGACGGCGAGAACCGGCGTTCGTTAAGCGCCTGGTTGAACCAGGGCGAACGCCGATTCTCAAAACGCTTTCGTCAGGTGCTGGTAAGGTTTGACAACGCTACCACTGTAGCACTGCCCTGGGCCTTCCTCCCCCACGTCCATCCCTGGGGGCACCCGCCATCGGGAGGTTTGATGTCAAAACTAGAGGTTCGCCTTTTTGGAAGTTTCGACGTCCGTTATCGTGGTGAGAACGTAGGTGGCCTGGTGGGACGTAAGGTTCGGGAACTCTTCTGCTATCTCTTGCTCCACCGGGATCACCCCCACTCACGTGAAGTTCTTGCAGACCTCCTGTGGAGTGATTGCGACGCTGTCCACTCGAGAGCCTATCTGCGCAAGGCCCTATGGCAGCTCCAGGCGACGCTCGAATCCATGGGCGAAGTGGACCGGGTGCTCCAAGTTGGTAAGGATTGGATTCAAGTCTGCTCGGGATCCCACGTGTGGACGGATGTCGAGAGATTCGAGCATGCTTTCACTCTCACACAGAATCTTCGCGGCGTGGAACTCGATCCGCCGGTTGCCGAGTCTCTGGAGACTGCCGTGGCCCTGTACCGTGGCGATCTACTGGAGGGTTGGTATCAGGACTGGTGCCTGTTTGAGCGCGACCGACTTCGTGAACGATTCCTGGCCGCGTTGCACAGACTTATGATCCACTGCGAGACGTGTGGCGACTATGAGAAGGGCCTGTCCTATGGCATGCGCATTCTCAACTGTGACCCTGCTCGTGAACGCGCGCACCAGGGGGTGATGCGCCTGCATTGTCTGGCCGGCGACAAGACGGCCGCGCTACGCCACTACGAGCGTTGTGTTGCCGCGTTGGACAAAGAACTGGGCGTTCCGCCCGACACGCAGACTGTTACGCTCTACCGGCAGATTCAGACTGATCAGCTACCCGGTCCAGCGAGGAGACCTGCAAGTACGGGGCCGCCTGAGCCCTTCGGAGATCGACTGCGCGAGGTGTCTCGTCGCCTCCGGCACGTTCAGGCTGTCCTGGTCAAGATGGAAACTGAAGTCCAGCGCGACATTGACACCGTGGAGCGCCTTCTCAACGTGCAGTGCTGATCCTGTAGACTCCGACTGTGAAGAGTTTCTTCCGCATTCTGTGACATGTTGCGGAGACGCGTCCAGAGGCACTGAGAGCGGTCCAATCGCCGACCCAAGTTCCGGCATCCCGCTTTCGCGTGGAGGCAGACAGCGAGAGCGTTCACCCCGTTTCAACGGCAAGGAATTCCACTAGTTGAGCATTAACTGCGCTTGCTTGCTCCCAAGTGAGGAAATGAGCCGCCCGATCCAGCACCGACAGGCGCGAGTGGGGGATTCCTTCGGCCAGCGCCCTAGCCAACTGAACACGGACAAGACGATCTGCGCCGCCATGGATCACGAGAGTGGGGCAATTCACTTTCCCAATCAGGTGACGGGAATCATGGCGTATGCCCGCCAGACTCTGCTCGCAGAAACTCAGCGGGTCCTGTAGATTGAGACGGTAGAAGGTCCTGAGGTTCCTCAGTTCGCCCTCATTGCTGGTCAGGTAATCATCAGAAAAGAGCCATTCGACGCAAGCATCGAACAAGCTCTCCATTCCTTTTTCCACTGCATGGGCACGCCACTCCCGGGTAATACGACTGATACGCTCATCTGCTAACGCGTAGCTGGAAATCAGCACCAAGCGATCAACGAGGTCAGGCCGTTTGACGGCAACATGTTGAGCTATCAGTCCCCCGAGGGCCATTCCAACGATATGGCTTTTCTCCACGCCCAGATGCTCAAGTAGGGCTATGACATCCTCGGCCAGAAGTTGAGTGGAGCATCCGCTGGTACACGGGCTGCTGGAACCTGACCCACGGTTATCGAACGTGATCACTTGGAATTGATTTGCCAATTCCTGCGCTTGCCGAGCCCAAAAGCTGGAATCAGCCCCCAGAGGACCGATGAGCAACACCCTAGGGCCATCGCCTTCCACCCGGTAGTAGAAATCGGCACCGTTGACATGGGCCCGCTCCGCCTGTTGCTTCTTGTACAGGAACTGCATCACCTGTGTGATCAAAGATGACTTGTCAGGGATTCTTGCGATCGCTGGATCAGGATTGTAGCAGGCCATGCCTCCCTTGACGAATGTCCTCTCGTAGCGGAACGTGTACGGATCGAATTGAAAGGTGTACGGGATGGCCAGGGGCTTGCGGCGTCCGAGAAGGATGACCACGGTTTCCGCCGCGACCAGGGACGCCGCAAGGGCAGTAGCACACGCCAGTGAAGGGCCCGTATGCTCAAGGAAATTGGTATTGGAGTTGCCAGCAGAAACATCGAAATACTCGATGTGCGCCAGTTCAGGTACCAAGCCGCATGCGTAGCGCAACTGCTTTTCCAGAGAGGACATATCAGGCTGAATACCGCAGTATTCCTCCAGGCTCATGCCGTTGGGGTCGAAGATTTGTAAGCACGCACTGAAACCAACAGGCGAGCCCATGATTGTGAATAGACCGCTGTCCCTGGTCTTGCGGTGTATTTGCAGGTGCGTTTCGATAGCATAGAAGTCGACCGCATCGATGACCAGATCCGCGCCCTTGAACAAGGCATCGTCGCAGTCATCGCTGAAGCCCTCAGGAAACACCCTGATCTGCGCAAGGGGATTGACGCGTCGCACCTCCTCAGTCAGCATATCACACTTGAGTCGCCCGCGAGTATCTACAAAAGCTCCGTATTGCCGGTTGATGTTGTTGAGATCAAAGCGATCAAAGTCAGCTAGCCTGAAGTTGCCGATTCCCATACGGGCCAGCAACATCAAAGTATTGCCGCCGATGCCGCCCAGACCGATAATTGTAACCGTGCTATTGCGCAGAGATTCCTGTTCAGCTGCGGTCAGAATACCGATATTCCTTGAAAAGGAGAGATCGTACGCCTCATCGCGCATCCTGCACCTCCTCAGCGGACATGCGGGCGTGGTGCCCCCGGCTTATCTGCCCCGTGCACCTTCAGGCCATCTTGCAAAATGTTGAACAGGTCGGCATAGCGTTTGCTGACCACCTGGATGTACGAGTCGATATTCGAGGGAATGACGTTCCCTATTACAACGAAAACATCCCCCTGGTCATAGCGCAGGTTCTGGTCACAGAAATGGTTGATATCGGGATTACTGCTATATGGAATACGTTTGTAAAAGAAATTACATTCCTTCCGTAGAATGAATGTAGAGGGATCAAAAGCGACATGTTCATCAAAACGTCTGGCGACCCGCTGTGCCACGTTTGTCATGTCCGGCGTTGCCCGGGCACGATATGGTGACGGATAAACATCAAACATGCTTTGCAGATAAGCCAAGATATATGGACTCTGGGTAATGGCTGAAATGTAGACACGCTGACGAGAGTAGTTTCGGCGCAACACGTCATTCTGTTGGCTGATGAGCCACAACAGTGCCATCGAGACCTGGAGGAAACCGCGATTCTGGACCTCGGGCTGGAGTGCCAGGCAGCACATATGCACGATGGTCTTGTCCCCACTGTCAACATGCCAGTTGTTCACGGACCCCACCAGGCCTACCAGACTCCCGTTCCTACGGATGAGCATCAGTGCGTTCGCCTCATACAGCGGGCCTATCTTGAAGTTACGGCGCAGGGTTTCCGATCCCTGCGGATCGTCCCACCCGCGCGAAAGCGCAGCCACATTGAGGACTTGTTCCCGAATTTGGTCGAGGAGATGCGGGTGCTCAAAGGCTCCGCTCGCGACGACTTCCACATCCACACCCCGGTACACGGCCGCAAAGCTTTGCGGGAACAGGCGATGGCTCATTGCGCCCTCCGTGGGAAACAGGTGCTCCCAACACCTGCTTGTGGTTCCTCCACTCTCAGACAGGCACCGGCGTTCCTCTTTCATCCAGAGGCTTCTTGAGTACAGTCAAGCCGCTGCGGATGGTCGTATTGTGACCGAGCCAGCGGTCTTCGTGCTTCAAATACGACGAGTCGCGCGTGAGCAGGAAATGCAGGTTCGCGATACTCTTCACATCGCCCTTGTACCGCCCGGAGCGGTTGAGGATTGCACCATAATGGCACTGCTTGACACAGGCAAGACACTCGATGCAATCCTGCGGGCGAACCACCACGACATGCTTTGAACCGTTTCGCCTCGCCGCAAATACATTTCTCGGGCACACCAGTAGACAGGACTGGCAGTTGGTGCACTGCGACGGATCGACAACAGGGCTGAACTGGCAGCGATAGTCGCCGTTCCTGAGCCAATGCGTCAGCGTGCTCTTGTAAAGAGGCGAGCTGCCGCAGATATCTGCAGCGACTACCGTTACGACGGCCAGAAGGATCGCTTCCGACAGCAAGAGGCCATGCATTTCCCAGCCAAGGAGGAGGGCAGTTACCATCACTCCAGCCGATAGCGTGACCGCCATGACGCTCGTCCGCCTCCAACGGTCCTCTTTTGGCAGCATATTCCAGAAACCAAAGCTGTACAGGTAAACCGCGAAGATGAGGCCTATTGTCGCCAGGACTTCGCGAGGCCAGATGAGTGCGACGAGCGCGACTGTCATACAGTTGGCCCACGCAGTGCTCAGGGCCTGCTCTAGTCGATCCTGAAGGCCGAACTGCACCTGCAACATGTCGTTGGTCCGTCTGAAGCCGTTTTCGACGTAGCGGGGGATATCATTCAAGTGGGAAGGGCCCCACTTGATGTGAAAGCCTGTCTCACTCTTGACCACGCGTGTATCTACGCCCACAGCTGCGTATGGCGGCGCGATCAGCGAGCGATGCCGGACGATCTTTCCCAGATCGGCTACATTGATGGCATCTACCACGTCATGCTCCGAGAACTCGTTCATTCCTGCAGCGCACCACACATTGGAGCCGCGCGAGTTCGCGACCAGGAGATAGCTGTGCGTACCCTCCAGTGCACGCAGCAATCTCATCACGGTCAAAACGTAGTTGCCGCTCAAGAACACCGGGGAGGTGTCGTCAGGATTGCCGACGCGAATAAGGCCAAGCGTACACGGGAAGTTAATGTGGCGAAAGAAGATATGGAACAGTTCTCGCAAATGGCCGCCGATCCCGCTCCACGGACAGACTGCTCGTGCTGAAGTGGTTCCACTTAGAGAGTTCGCCGGCCCTGAGATCGGCGGCTCGTCCTGATCAGTCTTTTCGGCGAACACAAGTTGAAATGAAGTGCCGGGCCATGTCTCAACGTCCAGTATCCGGAAGCCAGCTTCTTCGATGACGCCGCGCAGACTCTCGATGGGGAAGAACACGCGGCGTAGCAGCAGGAACTGCGGTATCCAGAATAAGACCATCATCAGACGGAACAGCAATCGAGGCAAGGCCTTCTCGGGCCAAACCTCGTCGGCAACGATGAGACGGCCGCCCGGACGCAGAATGCGTCTGGATTCACGGAGAATAAACTGCAAATACTCTCTGGGAAACTCCCCCAGAGTCATTGTAGACATCACGGTATCTAAACTCGCCTCTGCAAAGTGCTTGCGCAATTGGGTAACGCTGTCCCTGATCAGCACTTGTTGGCCGGCAAGTCCTTCACGAACGGCATTCTTCCTCGCTTGCTCCAGCATGAAAGCAGACGAGTCCAGTCCAGTCACCTGGGCACCTCGCTTCATACAGCGTACCGCCAGAGTGCCCGTACCACAGCCAAGATCCAGTGCACGCTCCCCGCGCGCGACCGTCTCTGCAATGCGGTCTTTGATCCGGTCCAGCGTTCCGGCGGTCATCACCTTGACCGCCCAGTCATAGCGCTCCGGAGCGTGTTCCACGAAGACCATCCAGCCGTACATCAGCACGGCACCACCTCCTTCCTACCTGTTCGTGCCGCAGATGGTGCGAATAGTGTCCTTAATGGTGTACTCCCTCAACGCAGGGTAGATAGCCGCGTCAAAGGGGTGTTCTCTCCCTTGTATCTTGAACTGCGTTATGCCCATTTTGTGTAGCCTGTTGAGTTCCTGGGGGGTAACGACAAGCTCTTTGTTCCTTCTATAGCCCCTTTCGACGGCTAGACAAGACCCCCTCGTATGCTCATTGTCATACATGAAGTATGTTCTGTTGGCCAGAGCGATTTCCGAGATATACGTGCTGTGCTCAGTGCGGAAGGGGCAATTGGCTACGCAGAACTCGTTCACTAGCACTTCCAGTCTTGAGGCGTCCAGATGCTTGATCAGGTCGTAGTCTCTGTTCAAATCGGGGTGTAAGACGACAGTGTCATATAACTTCTGAGCCTCGCGATAATACTCCAGATCAGTTCGATCAAAGCCGATGGAAGCAATTACCCTGTATTTCGGGTAGCAGGACCTGAGATACTGGCGAAGGATATCACTGGCAACAATAACGCCATTCATACTACTATGACACTGGGATAGAAACCAGTTGCAGTCCTCGTGTGCCAGGTCTTCTTTGGTCAACAACCTGTTAGAGAACGTGATGTTGAACCTGATCCCCCTTTCGTTGTAGGCCCGAATCCGCCGCACGGACTCTTCGACTGTGAAATGGAAGGGATCGACGAATCGCCCACCGTTCCAGGGCAGACCGGCATGGGAATCAAACACCGCGTCGATAAACTTGCCGGGCAGGTTGTAGAAACTCTCAACGCTGGAGAGGAAGTCGTTGATCTCGTGGAAGTACGTCAAGCCGCCGGCCAGGTTCCACTTCTTTGTCGTGAGCATCCCCCCAACCTCCTCTCCCAGCGAGTATCCTGACCTCACGGGTCACAGTCAGCTACGGGATCGGATAATCCGTATTGCACTTCTCCCTCACGAGGTGGCCGGATGTCCTCCTCGGTATAGAAAACGGCGTAGACGCTCCGGTCGTACACCTGTCCCTCACGAGTCAACTCGATGCAGTCCGCCCTGTCGTGGATCCAACGTGCCTCAACCAGGGTCGCGATCTCGGAGCCAAAGACAACGTCCACTGCCACCCCGAACCGGTCCCGGAACTCAGACTTGGCCACCTTGCAAAGCTTGAGCCCGCGGATCATCACGCGCCGCATTTCTTGTCGGCGGGTAAGACGAGTGGAGAAATCGATCACAGGCTGGCCGTCCTGAATTCGGCGGATATACTCCTCGACGTCCTGCATGTTGGTATAGAGTCTATCGTGTATGACGGACTTGGCAGAGACTCCAAACCCGATTAGTGGCCAGGTGCGCCAATAGTAATCACCATACCGACAATAGCGCCTCGCGCGTCCCGGGTGATAGTAACCGCCCGTGGTGTTGCGTTGAAAGCCGGCGTCCTCGAGCCGGTCGTAGGCGTACCGGGACATCGCTTCCTCAAGCGCCCAGCCCACGGTCTTTCTCCCGTTAGCCAGCCACTTTCCATAGGCACTGTTCGACCACACTTCGAGGGGATACGCGGTGATCGCCGCAGGCTTGAGAGCGATCGCCTTTTGCACAGTCTCCTCCCACTGCTCCATCTTCTGATCTAACAGCGGATAGAGAATGTCGACATTGGTGTGCACGAATCGTGCAGAGGCTATCGCGTCATAGGCCTCATAAATATCCTCGACCGTGTGGGGTCGGTTGTTCGCATAGAGCAAGTGCTGATCGAATGTTTGAAGACCAAGGCTTAGCCTGTTGAATCCAGCTTCGCGAACCTCGATCAGTTTGTCCAACCTGGCGGTTCGGGGATCGAATTCGATAGAGATCTCAGCGTCCTCCGTAAAGGCAAACGTATCCTGACACGTCTTCAAGATACGGGTCAGCTGTCGGGATTCGAGGAGTCCCGGAGTACCTCCACCAACATACAGGGCATCGATCAAGAAGGAAGGGAAACACGGTATCGACCGGAACTGCCGGATCTCCTTGCAAACCGCATCAACGTACTGTTCGCGAAGAGAAGAGTTGCTTCCTATGCGAACAACGTAATCGCAGAAGTGGCATCTTTTTGTGCAGAATGGAATATGCACATATATAGCCGCCTTTTCCGAGGCGAAGAACTCCTCAGCGGGCGTGTGCGTGTACTTGAAGGGATACGTGTGGATGTTCCGCCTCTCGATCTTCTCAGCGCTCATGTGCACTCCTTTTCGAAAAGCAGCGCTCAGTCGGCCGGCCCGAGTGGCGTGAACCATTTCGTCTTTAGCTGAAGGGCCCGGGCTGCCACTTCCCGTGGGAGGATCGGCCTTCCACACGAGACAAAAAGGTCATCCAAAGGGGCACGAGAATGCCTCTGATAATCTCCCCCCTTTTCGGCGATTAGGCTGAGGATGCCCATTACCCTGCCCATCTCCAACCTACATAGCGAGGGATCAGGAACGGTGATATCGCCTGTGGACAATAGGTTGTGGTGTTTGCAGCCGCCATTACAGATGTAGCGTATCCAGCAGCCGCGACAAGCGGGACTCTGGTCCGGAGACTGTCGCCACGTGATCGGCTCCTCTGTCAATCCGGTCCGCACGTCGCCCACTTGAAAGCGTGTGTCCCCAACAAATCTGTGGCAGGGATAAATGGCCCCGTTGGGCGAGAAAGTGAAGTAGTTTCTTCCCGCCGAGCAATAGCCATTGGCGACCTTTCCGTTCAGGGCCATGTCGGCGATCCGTTCGTACTCCAAGATGCCCCGAAAACGCTTCGAGCGACTGAAGAAAAAGGGATAGGCTTTCACCAGCCGGGAGAATTCCTCTTGCACATCGGGCGGAATCGTATCCTTGGTGCCGCGTGGAGATGCTAACGCGCCCTCAGCTGCCGGGCTGCTCTCGGTGCTTGCAACGCTAATAGCGGGCCAGATCTGAAAGTAGTCGAAAATGTCGTGCTGCCAGAGCTCGCACACGTTAGCGGTGAGCGGAACGAGCGTACCGTTCACTGTCATCCGGGCTACGAGTAGGAGATCAGGACTTGCCTCGCGCAGCCGTCGGCAGTTTGCTATGATCTTGTCAAACCAGGCTCGCCCGTTCTTACCCGGTCGGTTCTGGTTGTGGCTGGTCCGGCCCCCATCAACAGAGACCGATACGATAAACTTGTGGCGTGCGAGCAGTCTCAAGGCCGCCTCTGGAAGATGCGTCATATTCGTTGAGATTCGCTTGATCAAGCGTACTCCCCTTTCCTGTGAGAAGACTTCACCAGCATCACAGACTCTTCGGATGAAGTCGAGGTTCAGCAACGGCTCGCCGCCAAAGAACTCCAACCGTACGGCCTTCGATGGAGTGACATTCTTCCTGACGAAATCAAAGAGGAACGGAATTGTATCGAGATCCATGTCGCGATCAAGGACTCGGTGGCCACGTCCTCTGGCAAAGCAGTACGCACAGGCTAGATTGCAGCGCGTCGTCAGGTAAAGGTTAATGGCAAGGTTAGCCCCATCGTTGGGACTCGCCTCAACCAATGTATGGGTGTTGACATCAGCGAGAAGTCCGGAATCCGCCAGAGCATTCCATTCCTCGCACTCCTCCAGATTCAGGTGTCTCACGCCTGCGCGCAGACGCGCCGCCGTCTCCGCCGAGATCTGGAAGAGACTGTGGTTAACGACGATAAACAGCGCAACTCGGCGACCAGGCAGGGAAAGCAACTTGTAGTGCTCGCCTTCGACCCAATGCTCGAATCGCGCGCTCACTGCGGCAATTGCCTCCGGACAATCTGCGCCATTAGCTCAACGAGTGTGCCAGGCTGCGCGCCGAGGGCGCCAACGCGCGGCCCATCATGCTCCTCCCTGTACTTGCTGGCTTCGAACCCATAACCCGGCTCGATAATCCAGTATCCTCTGTTCCTACATAACACTACATTTGCCTGAACTGCCTCATTCTGCCACATGCGCGAGTTCATACATGGACCGATGACCACCGGGGTTTCCGGCGGCGTGGCTGCGACCGTAAGCGATACCAGGTCATCGCACGAGCCGTGGGCGATTCTGTGAATAGTGGCGGCAGAGGCTGGAGCAACGAGAACACACGATGCCCACTCCGAGAGCCAGATATGCGGCGCGTTGTAGGTCTCGATGGTGTCCTCGTAGATGTCGCAGTATATGTCGCTGCAAAGAATGTGTAACAGTGCCTTTGGCTGCACGAGTTTGCGCGCTGGCTCGGTAAGAATGATCTTCAGGTCGATGCAGAACGCAGACTTCAGTGCTCGCAGGTACGGGTAGAAGTTTGCAGATTGTAGTGCCCCGGTCATGCAGACCAGCAGGTGTTCGCAGATTGGTCTAACGGCCGAGGCAGGGGAAAGAGTCTTGCTCAGCACCTCTTCTAACCCAACAAGGAGGATATTCTCTCGTTGCAGGGTCTCGATGACCGCTTTGCACGAGGCCTCGGCACAACCGTTCGCGACAAGCTTTGCGATGAGCGCTTCCCGGGGATAGGGCGTGGCTGCATGTGACCACACTTCTCGCGCCATCCCAGCAGCCGTATCGGAATAGACGACACAGCCGTCTCCTCCGCCGGAAACGAACCCCGACTCGTGCTTGTGACTGAAGCACGTCCAGCCAGGGTGTCGAAGAACGAAGACCTCCTTCATTCGTGTTTCTCCCAGGCAAACGGATGCGACACCTTGTTCAAGGGGCAATGTACATTGCCACACACCTTCCAGCAGACCTCGAATCGCAGGAAAAGGATCGCGAGTATCGGCAGAAGCCAGAACAGCGCCAGCAGTAGTTTGTTTGGCAAAAGCCAGTACTGAGGGAATAGATGCAAGGCGATCCACATGACCCCGATCGGAGCATGGCCGCCGAAGGAGCCGTGAACAGGCTTCTTCCCCAGTAGAAACGTGGAGAGTCGGCCCAAGAAGAAGTGCGTGCATCTGCCAGACCGACGTGGACATGTTCGGCAGTCTGCATAGGCAACGGCTAAAAGTTTGAGCGCTATCAAACCCAGATAAATAAACCCGAGCGCAATGTTATTGGTTGCGACGGCCAAGACTCCGATGGTTAGCCAGCCTAAGAGCAGGCCGTTAACGACGATCCGGTACTGCTTCAACAACAGATTGATAACGTACCTGTAAGCCTTTATGTGTAGTGCAATTTCCACCCGGCTACCTCCTCAGGCCGCCTCGTCCCCCACGTGTGTAGTACGGCAACGGCGTCTGATCCTGGTCTGCTTGGGCGGTGTCCAGGTCCACTGTGGGATAGTGAGCGCGATCGTAAACCTCGAATATTCTCAGCTTAAAGTCCTCGGGCGCCATGATCTCCACGCCGTTCTCGTCTGGCCGGAACTTAGAGACCATGAAGCGGAAGCTATCCTGCCCACCAATCTCGACGCTCTGTCCGCTTTCGGCTCCGTTGCCATCTATCAAGCGCCGGCAGGACACATGGCCACGCTGAAGACCCAGGTTGTGCGCCTCAACATGTAGGGCGTTGATTTCACCGTGCCAAAGGAACTCCCGTCGTTGCAAGCGCCTGGAGGGCGCAGCGGGGCGCAATTCTCCAACTTTTTTCGCAGGTGGGCGCGCCGCGGATTCGAGGCGCACGTATTCTAGCTTGCGCTGACAGTTAGCACACCGCCCCAGGGCATCAAGGCCGACCTCCCGGGCGTGCGTGCCCGTTCGCACGATAAGCGTATGACCGCAGCCCGGGCACTGGGTGTTGAGGGACTCGGTATCACGCGCGTTACCGAGGTAAGCGAAGAGCAATCCCTCTTCCAGAGCTGCACGCCTTGCCTCTTCGAGCCTTTCAATGGGCGTTCGGTTAACGTGCGTGTATTTGTAGTCGGGATGGAAACGCGCGAAATGAAGCGGAGTGCTGGCAGAGAGATTCGCCAGCACCCATTCCGCCAGCCGACGTGCGTCGTCGGTCGTATCATTGGCATCTGTAACCATCAAGTTGCTGATCTCCACATGCTTTCCCTGCTCGAATACGAGCCTGGTTGCGCGCAGCACCGGCGGAAGCCAGCCCTTAGTGATCTTTCTATAGAAATCCTCATCCAGAGACTTAATGGATATGCTGAAGACATCGACTACTTCGCATAACTCGGCAGCGGCTTCAAGCGATATGAAAAACGCAGACTTGAACAGGGCGCGGATGCCCCGCGCTCGCGCTATCCGAGAAGTGTCAAGGACAAACTCATGCCAGACAACCGGGTCGTTGTAGGTCCACGAGATAATCGGGATGCCACGCTCCACGGCAATCTCTACCACGCGCTCTGGCGTATAGCGGTGCACATCAGCAGAGCTGACGTACCGGGCCTGCGAGGTCCTCCAGTTCTGGCAATAATCGCAGTTCAGCATGCAGCCCACGTTGCCGAGGGATAGGATTGGTGCGCCGGGGGCAAAGTGAAAAACCGCCTCGGTCTCGACGGACTCCTGGGATATATGTGTGGCCTGTCCGTAGTTGAGCGAGACCAACCGCCCATTTACGTTCTGGCGAACACCGCAGAACCCGGCCTGTCCTGGCCTCATCTTGCAATGTCGTGGCGACAGACCACACTGTACCGCGTCGTTCTCCAACCTCTGCCACAATCGAGCATCATGAAACGAGGCCTCCCAGTTTGGACGGTAACTGAACATCGGGCCGTCTCGTACCCCATCAGTGTTGCTCACGAGAAGGTCCCCCTCTCTCTGTCTCAAATGTGGCAGTCGTCGCACCCACTGCGGTTGATCGGCATCCCCATGGTGGTCTCTCTCCGCTGCACATCGGTAAGAAAAAGTGCTGCGACGCGGACGGATGCCCCCATCGCAGGATAGGCCTCCGTCGTCGATCCAGCATCCCGGCAACGACTGCTAGCAAACAGTGACGAGAATCTCTCGGGGGATCCTCAGGTCATCCATAGCGCTCAGTTCAGCCAAAGCAGCGAGCTTTATGATGACCTTCTGTTCCTCGAGCCGCTGGATCTCCGCCTGGACTCTGCGGAATTCCTGATGATGGGGCTCCAGGACCTGTGCCAGTCTTGTGTATTGCGCCTTCAGTTTCTTTTCTTCCGGTGACACCTGTTCACCTACCTTTCTTTCTGAACGACCTCAGCCCACCGGGGTTTGCGACGTACCGACATCTCCATTCGATAGCGCCACACTCGAATGCTACCTTGATATTGGCCGAGACATAGCGGAGAGAGACCGCAACCATGGTTGTCATAATTTAAGCAGCCCAGCGTACCTGGAGGCGTTCCTCGAGCATATCTCAAGCTGTTGTTGATAGCGCGACACTCCTGGCACCTGAGCGACTCGTCCAGATGTAGGCCGACATATTGCCGCCATCGGCACGCACTCTCAGTCCCAGCCGAAGAATCCTTCGCTCGCAGGCAGGGCAGAATACGGTTGGCTGCCTCAGGAGAGGCGTCCTCCGCTCTTAGACGCCCATAATTTACCAGCGCTAGGTCGTCTGAAGGCTGAAAATAGTCTTAGCAGCCTTCCAAAAATGGGGTCCGACAATCTAGTCACGGATTAAGCGGCGGGTGCTGACTATTGACAGACTTGGCAAGCCCGTGATAAATTGGCGCCTGTGACGGTAAGTGATCTCAAGGTTCAAGCCTTCGCGTTAGGGGGTGCCGCGCAGGCGGCGATGATAAATGAGGAACTACATCTTTAGAAGGCTTGCCCTGGCCGTAGTCGCCCTGTTTGGGGTCTCTCTGATAGTCTTCCTCCTCATGCGAGTCTTGCCTGGAGATGTGGCCATGATGCTGCTCGTAGGGCAAGGAGGCGAAGGGACAGTCACCGAGGCGGCGTTGGCGGCCAAACGGGCCGAGCTAGGCACCGACAGGCCCCTCTACGAGCAGTACCTGAAATGGATCGGCGGGTTTACCCGCCTCAATGTCGGCGACTCGTTGCGGACTGGCGTGCCTGTTTTCGAAGAGATAAAGAACAGGTTGCCCTTGACCTTCGAGCTGGCCACGATGGTGGTGATTGTAGCCACCCTCATCGCCATACCGCTGGGCGTCGTCTCGGCCATACGTCAGGGCAGTTGGCTGGACTACGCGCTACGGGTGCTGAGCGTCGGCGGGTTCGCCATGCCCATATTCTGGACCGGCACTCTGATAATCATGGGCCTGGTCTTCTGGTTCCGCTGGATACCGCCCATCGGTTACGTCTCCTTCTTTGAGGACCCGCTAGTGAACTTGCAGCAGCTCATCTGGCCAGCGATAGCCATGGGATACTATCAGAGCGCCGTCATCACGCGTATGACGCGCTCCTGCATGTTGGAAGTGCTCCGACAGGACTACATACGCACGGCCTGGGCGAAGGGCCTGCGCGAACGTATGGTCATCTATCGGCATGCCCTCAAGAACGCCATGCTGCCGGTGATCACCTTGATCGGCGCCCAATATGCCTACTTGTTGGGCGGAACGGTCATAATGGAGACTGTTTTCTTCCTGCCCGGCATGGGCAGCGGCCTGGTGGACTCCATTTTCTTCCGCGATTACACAATGGTGCAGACCATTATTCTCATTTTCGCGGCCATCATCGTGGCAGCAAACCTGGTGGTGGATATCCTGTACGCCGCCCTCGATCCGCGGATTGTCCTGGAGTAGGGAGGCACACAATTGACCGAGCGGTCTCCGGCCGTCGCACTGAACACCCCGCGGGCCCTCATCGCCAGGGAGCTGCCCAACGCGAAGCGGCTTATTATCAGGGCTCCCCTGGGCACCCTCGGCGTCCTCATTTTCGCCTTCATGGGCGCCATGGCCCTGCTGGCCCCGGTCGTATCCCCCTTCGACCCCTACGAGCTCCACTACGGCGCCGAGTTTTCCGCGCCCAACGATGTCTTCCGACTGGGGACCGACAACGTGGGCCGCGACCTGCTCAGCAGGGTCATCTGGGGCTCCCGTATCTCGCTCCTGGTCGGCATCGCCGCAACAGCCATCGGGCAGGTCAGTGGCGGCTTCATTGGACTGGTGAGCGGCTATCTGGCGGGAAAGTTCGATATCCTGGTGCAGCGCATCATGGACATTCTGATGGCTTTCCCCACCATGGTGCTGGCTCTGGCGCTGGTAGCGGCGCTCGGCCCGTCCGTCGTCAACGTCATCATCGCCATCGCCCTGGTGCAGATACCTCGCGCGGCCCGGGTGATACGGTCGGCGGCTTTGGCTATCAAGCAGACGCAGTACGTTGACGCGGCGCGTTCCATCGGCTGCACCCACTGGCGCATCCTGTTGCGCCACGTGCTGCCCCAGTGCCTCGCTCCGTTCATCGTGATCTTCAGTATCGAGCTCCCTCACGCCATCCTTATCGAGGCGTCGATGAGCTTCCTCGGGCTGGGCACCCCACCGCCAACGCCTTCGTGGGGCGGCATGCTCTCCGGAGTGGGGCGCGAGTTTGTCGAAAGCGCCCCCTGGCTGGCAATCTGGCCGGGCGCGGCCATCACGGTGGTTGTCTTCGGTTTCAACATGCTGGGGGATGGCCTGCGCGACGTCCTGGACCCAAGGCTGAGAACGTAGCAGGACAGGAAGCGGGAAGCACTTGTAGAATAATCCTCGTTCCAGGAGCAACGGATGTCTGTGCTGTCATGGCTAAAGGTAGTGGAATACGGCGACTTCATTTCGGCGCCCTACTGCGCCAAGCTCATGGCCGATATGGGGGCCGAGGTCATTAAGGTGGAAGCCCCCGGCCTGGGAGATAGGTCCAGACGGCACGGCCCCTTCCCGGGTAACGTCCCCCACCCGGAGCGCAGCGGCCTCTTCCTCAACATGAATACCAGTAAGCTCGGTGTCACCTTGAACGTGGGCAGCGCCACCGGCAAGAAGATCATGCACCGCCTCCTGGAACAAGCGGACGTCTTCGTGGAGAACAACCCGCCCGCTAGAATCAAGAGCCTTGGCCTCGATTACGAGACCTTGCGCCGGTTGAATCCGCGCCTCATCGTCACCTCCGTCACGCCCTTCGGCCAGTCTGGCCCTTACTGTGACTACAAGGCTTATGACATCAACTGTGCGGCGGCGGGAGGGGTTTCGGTGGGCGTGGGCCTCCCGGAACGCGAGCCCATCACCATGCCCTTCTCCCAGTGCGACCACCAGGCCGCCGTCAGCGCGGCGGCGGCCACCTGCGTCGCCCTTGTGGCGAGAGAGGTTAGCGGCGAGGGCCAGCATGTCGACATCGCAGCAACGGAGGTAATGGCTAGCCTCCACATGGGCGGCAACATCTACGAGTGGCGCGAGAAGGGGCTTCGGGAAGAAAGGTACGGCTTCCGAGACCGCCAGCGCGTCTACCCCTCGACCACGTTGCCCTGCAAGGACGGCTATATCAGGCTGCGCGCCCCGCAGCTCGCCCAATGGCTTCGCTTCCTCAAGCTGATGGGCGATCCGGAATGGACCAAGAACCCGCGCTACAGGAACAGGCACGCGATGGGAATGGAGTACCCCGAAGAAGTGGACGAGCTTCTGGCTCCGTGGCTCATGGAACACACCGCCCAGGAGCTTTTCGACCTGTGCCTCAAGGAGCGGGTCCCCCTGGCGCCGGTTTACACCACCGCGGAGCTTGTGGAGAACGAGCACCTCAAGTCAAGAGACTACTTCGTCAAGGTGGACCGCGAAGACACGGGAGCGCTCACCTATCCCGGCGCCCCCTACAAGTTTTCCAAGACCCCCTGGAGGATTAGCCGTCCGGCGCCGCGTCTCGGCGAGCACAATGAGTTGATCTTCTGTCAGCGCCTGGGCTACTCAAGGGAAGAGCTGGTGGATTTGCGGCGCGCAGGCATTATCTAGACGATGGAGTGGCAGAGAATGAGTAAGCCTCCTTTAGAGCGTTATCGCGTAATCGATTTCGGGACAGCGTATGCCGGCGGGATGGTTGGGCAGTTGCTGGCGGACATGGGAGCGCAGGTAATAAGGGTAGAGTCCCGCGAAAAACTCGACGGTATGCGCTTGGGCTGGCCGGGCAAAGGCGCTCCTCCTGACCCCGAGCTGAATACCCAGTTCCACGCCTTGAATCGGAATAAGATGAGCGTCACGGCGAACATGAAAACGGAGGAGGGACTTGGGCTCGTAAGAGGGCTCATCACACAGAGCGACGTCGTCTATGACAACTTCACCCCGGGGGTCCTTGAGCGTGTCGGCCTCGACTACAATTCCTTGACCAATCTCAGGCCGGACATAGTCTGCGTTTCCCTGCCCTCGGCCGGAATGTACGGTCCTTACAAGGACGTGAGAACCTATGCCTCCACCCTTGGCGCATTGGCCGGCATTGAAAGCCTCGTAGGCTACCCGGGAGGAAGGGTGCTTAGCCTCAACTCAAACTATGGGGATGCCAACAGCGCCGTCCACGGTGTCATCGCAATTCTTCTTGCCCTCATCCACCGTGATCGAACGGGAGAGGGCCAGTTCGTGGACCTTTCGCAATGGGAAGCAGCCACCTGCCTGCTGTCAGAGCCTCTCATGGAACACGCGATGAACGGCGACTGCCCTGGGCCTCAGGGCAA
The DNA here is from genome assembly GCA_016190665.1 of Chloroflexota bacterium. GTDB lineage: Bacteria > Chloroflexota > Dehalococcoidia > JACPQD01 > JACPQD01 > JACPQD01. The sequence goes on along the minus strand of JACPQD010000104.1, from coordinate 277,036 downwards.
CCTGCACCGGAGCCTCGTTCCCCACAATAACTACCCTTGCAAGGCCAAGGATACCTGGGTTTCCATCGCCGTCGACTCCGAGGAGGAATGGCTAGCTCTCTGCCAGGGGATGGGCAGTCCTCTCTGGTCAGAGGAGGAAAGGTTTGGCGACAAGTACAGCCGACTCAAGCACCGGGAAGCGCTCGACGAGCTAATCAGCGAGTGGACATCGAGCTTTTCCTGTTACGAGGTAGCTGAGGTCCTGCGGAAGGCCGGGGTAGCGGCAATGCCGATCATGAACGCCGATGAGCGGTTCAACGACCCCCATTTCCGGCAGCGCCGCCTCTACGAAGAGCTTGAGCATCCGCGCACCGGCCTGGAGCCAGTCCATGGCATACCGTGGAAGCTAAGCGCCACGCCAGGGGCTGTCCGAAGGCACGCCCCACTCCTCGGTGAGCATAATAAACATATTTACAGTGAGCTGCTTGGTCTACCAGAGGACATGATGGCCAGGCTGGAAGAAATCAAGGCGTTCTATTAATACAACGTAACATCGATTTATGCGTACGGTGGGTGGAGCCAAGCGTGACCCATCAGAAAGAACGCGGCACGTGATAGTGGATTGTGCCGCGATTTCGTCAGGGGCTCCACCCACCCTACGGCTGAAATACCCTTGGCCGAAGTTATTAGTGTTACTGGATTCCGGATCAAGTCCGGAATGACATTATCAAGAAGCCTTTTTCAGAGACGGGACACTAGTCTGCTGTAGTCTTCTAGCCGTGACCGGGCCGTCGAGCAAATACGGCGTTCACCATTCTAAGGATTCGACCACCGAGAACGGAGAAGACTGTTTTGGAAACCTTCGGGTGTAAACCAGGTTTTTCTGTGGACTGAACAATATGGAAATCACGTGAGTCTGGGGCTGGCTTGACATCATGCTTATTGCCTCCTTCATCTGTCCAATCTCCACCAGTCACTGTACCGTGTCCCCCGTTTATCCAAAAGTGAAAATCGTCACAGTCCTCTGGTGCCTTTAGGGGATTTCCCATCGGCTTGCCATCGTCGTCGGTCCAGATGATGCTAGCGACCTTGTTATTCGCAGATCCATCGAAGACGATATCTATATCCCGAGCAAATCTGGGCGGCTCGAGCGTCTTGACTCCAACACCGTTCTTAGTGAAAGTGATTTCAACCACATCGCCTGCCCCCAAGTTGGGTGGCTTATGTCGAACCTGATGTGCACCGGTTGCGCTTTTTCCGGAAGTTGAATCTTATTGGCGTCCACAACCTCAACGCCAACACTCCACCATATCCACGATGAACTCATCCCTTGTCCTCCTGTGATGTATTTCAGAGACAGGACACTAGAAAACGGCTATTTGTCCAGCCATATATGATCGAATCTCTGGTGGTTGCGCTCGCCTTCGGGCGCTTCAAAGCCTTTGACAAAACCCCACCAACCGGCCCAGTAGCCGCTCCAGTGGAGCGTCGCCTGCGCGGCCATGGCGATGAGCCTGTCGTCCACTTGCCCCACCAGGCGCAGGCGCTCCTTAGGATCAACCGCAACCATTTGCTTCGCGATCAATTCATCCAACGTCTTATCGCTTATCACGCCGAAGTTCCGGGCGCCGCCGGTCTTGAAGTAGGGCAGCGCCAGCGTGTCGGCGTCCTGCACAGTCAGCGGATGGCGGTGCACATGTGATTCATAGCCGCGCTTGTACACGGTGTCGTAGAAGGCCGCGTCCTCCTTGGTGTAGACTTCAACATCGATGCCAATCTGCTTGAGCTGGTCCTTCACGAAGACCGCCGCATCCTCGTAGGCCCTGCCCCTTCGATGCAGCGCCTGAGTCTTGAAGCCGCTGGAGTAGCCAGCCTCGGCCATGAGCTTTTTGGCCTCAGCGATGTCGGCGTCTTTGGGCTGCCGGAAACCCGGCATGGTCTTAAGCTGCTCGTCGGTTTTGCCTCCCAGTTCCGGAGGGAAGAAACTGCCGACGCGACCGTCGCCCTGATCAACGGTCTGTAAGGACTTCTGGCGGTCTATGGCCAGGAAGGCCGCCTTGCGGACCCTTTCGTCGCTCCAGGGCTTCCTGTCGTTGGGCATGTACAAGTTGAACCAGTAGCTGCCCACCCACTGGTGCATTGTGACCTTGTCCCCGAAATCTCTTCTCAACGTCTTGGCCTCGCTGCCAGTCAGGCCGGGGTTCGCGAGGAAGGTAATTCGCTGCGTTTTGAAGCCGGCGAGGCGGGTCGAAGCATCCTTGACCGGGTATACGGTCACGCCGTCGAGGTAGGGCAGCCCCTTAAGGAAGTAGTCGGCGTTCTTGACGAGTTGCACGGAAACGCCGCTTTGATAGCTCTTGAACTTGAAGGCCCCCGTGCCGACAACGGTCCTTTTCATGTCGCCTTTTTCTTTCACCACGTGTTCCGGCATGATGACCGTCAAGCTCATGGCAAGGTACCGGAGAAGTTGAGCGTAGGGGAAGTTCATGTCGATCCTCAGGGTGCTGTCATCCACCGCCAGAGCCTCCTTCATGGCCGTGGGGAGCACATCCTCGAGATACGGCTGCTTCTCCCTCATTCGCTGCAGGCTGAAGACAGCATCCCTGGCGGTAAGAGGCTTGCCATCGTGCCACTTCACCCCGTTGCGAAGATGGAACGTGAAGGTCTTGCCATCAGAGCTTAGCTCCCACTTCTCGGCCAGTTCACCGATCAGCTCCCCACGCTTAAGGGGGTTCTCGCGCACCAGACCGTTGTAAGCCGGACCGATGGGGTAGATCACAACGTTGGAGGTCTCACTGTGGAGATCAAAGCTGGGAGGGTCAGACTGGGTAGCGATGGTCAGGATGCCGCCGTACTTAGCTTGTTCAGCGGCTGGCTTGGGAGACGGCGCCGGCGCGGTGAGCGGAGAAGAGGGTGTTTGCGCCGCTGGCGCCTTGGCGGCCGGCGCAGGAGCGGCCGCGGGCGAACAGGCTATGAGCAGCAGTCCCAATACTGCCAAGCAACTGAGCAAACTCCAACTCCTGCTGTGCCCTGGCATGATCGTATCCTCCTATTGCAAACTTTGTTGCTTACCCTTCCGTGATGGGTCCTGAGCTCCAAGCCTCAAGCCCGAAAGAATCAGTCTCTTTGCTTGGCCTATCCTGAACTAACCCCGCGTGGGGAGAGCAATAGTGGCGCGCCCTGGAGCGGTGGTCTCCTGTCGCTGGCTCTCCGCCCAGAGCTCGCAATCGACCAGGTGCTCGTTGCCTTCAGCATATTTCCGGGTCACTTTTCCTCTGCACCACGTAGTATCGCCGATGAAGTTGAAGCGGCGTATCTCCACATAGAACTTCTTCACAAAGCCGTCATCCCCCATCCAGTTAGTGGCCGTCTGCGCCACCCAGCAGCTTCTCTGCGCCCCGTAGTCATAGGCTCCGGGCAGACCGATCTGCGAGGCCACATCCTCGTGCATGTGCACCAGCTCCACGACGTCGGTCTCCCCTTCCTCGGCCGCCAGACTCGCCACCGCGGGGTGCCTCTTGGCGCGCTCGTAAGCTATGCGATGCGCGCGAATATGGGGAGAGCCACAACCCATGAGCCAGGCAATGATGTCTCTCAGAGTGAGCGGCCCCTTCACCACCGGCGTCATCTCATCCCCAACTTCAACGTCTTCCCAGTAGCGGGGCGTCGCGCCGCGGATCTCCTCGTTCTCGATGTCCCGATAAATGGCATCGAGCTCGTCTTTCGTGTAGCTCGCTTTCGGGGTGGAAGCGTATTTCCTTTTCTCCCTGGCCGCCGTCCGTTCCGCCCTGACTGTCCAGCACCTTCGATTGGCGATGAGATCATTCCTTTGATTGAAATACTTCACAAGGTTGTACTGGATCCAGGTGCGACCCGCCATCTGACTGCTCTTCTCGACGATATCCAGCGGAGTGATAGTGTAGGTTATATCGTCGTTTTGGCGGATAAGCGTTTGCATATCGAAATCGTTGCCGGCGTGCCAGCCGTGGATGCCCGGCAGGCCATGCGATATGGGGTGAAAAACGCTGAGAAGAAAGGTTGGAGGCGCGATCATGCACCCGTACTTCGTCTTCCTGCCATACTCCTCATCGCGATAAAGAGGGTTGACATCACCTATGCCATCAGAGTATTTCCTGATGTTGTCCCTCGTGGCCTGCGTGTTGAAGAAGGGCCGCTCTGGTTTGAACTCGATGCCCAGTCTAGCCCTCAGCTCTGCCAGCATGTCCTGGGTCATCACAGCGTGCTTTTGCGCCATTGGTAGATCTCCCCGGTAGTCACAGATTTGCGTCCACAACACCCGTATTTGTGGGAGTAGTATAACATCTCGGATGTCGATATTCCACTACCCAGCCCTGAAGTATCAGGATCTCTCCTTGAGACGCGACGAAAGGTAGGAAACAAGCGAAGAGGAGTCGGAGGATAGCGGAACTCCGGAACGAAATATGAAGCTGTAGGGAATCGAATAAGGGAATCCCTGCACATTCAACACGGAGACTCTGCCCTGTTGTATCGCCTCCGCGACAACATACCTCGATGCTAGGCCAATGCCTGCACCTGCAGCGATAAGTTCCGCCTTCACTCCCGAGTGATCAACCTGGATCGAGATATTGGGCTTTGCCCCCAACTCTTCACCCATTTCAGAGAGCATACTGTAGACCACTGTCGCCGCAAAGCTGGTGATAATTGGCTCTCGAAGCAACTCCTGTGTGGAGACGGCTCTTCGTTGGGCCAGGCGATGGTTCGGGGGAGCAACAAATAGGACGTCGTCGTAGAAAACATCCTGGTGCGTTTGGAGTCCACTTGGCAAACTCGCCGTCGGTGCGAGAGCAACGTCCAGTTCGCCTGCCAGCAGACGCGCATGTAACTCATTGCGCAAGGCTATCACCACGCCAAGGCGGAGATCAGGCCTTTCAAGCTTCCAAGCCGACAAGTGCCTTGCTGTGGCATAGGCGAGGGGATGAGTGGTCCCGAAAACTACGCAGCCCTGGCGTGGCGTAACCAGCTCGGCGATAGAACCTTCGGCCTCTTTCTCCAGGGAATCAACTTTCTCAGCATAGTCATAGAGGACTCTGCCAGCGTGGGTAGCGCTGACCTTGCCCTTGTCCTTCGACAGAAGCTGGATCCCACACCATCTCTCCAAGCTTTGCACCGCACGGTAGATCCCCGGCTCGCTGACTTCAAGTTGCTCACTCGCCCGCGCATAACTGCCGAGCTTAACCACCCAGTAGAAATATTTTAGATGCCGTAGGTTCATCGCAGGCGTTCTCCGGTGACTCAGGGCCTTTGACCGACGCCCGTATAATACCACAACATGGAAAGGTGGCGCGATACAAGGCATTCCCTCTTTGGCTTCCTGCAGAAATCATATTGGGAACGTAACAAATCGTCATTGACGAATGGGAGGACTTCTGCTAGATTTGGGGCCACCGTCGAGACTTGCGCGCGGCGGTCTGACAGGATGGGTCGCCACGGGACTGGGCGCAATGGTGCGCCAGAGGAGGTTCGAAGATGAGAAGGCTGCTAAAGTTGGTAACCTGGCTCACGCTCTTGGGGCTCCTGCTGTCGGGCTGCGCCCCGGCAGCGGAGCCGCCAGCCGTTCCTAAGGCTGCCGCTCCACCTCCTACCTCAGCACCGGCGGCGGCGCCATCGGCCCCAAAACCCGCGGCGCCTGCCCCGACCCCCAAGCCGGCGGCCGACCAACCGGCCTCTGGCGGCATCTTGACTGTAGGCATTGGCGGAGATCCGCCGAGTCTCGATATTCACCAGGAAGAATCGTCCTACACTTATGCGTTCACCACCGCCACCTACAACAACTTGTTGAAACCCGATCCCAAAGGATGGCCGGATTTCAAGCCGGTTGGCAGTCTGGCGACAAGCTGGCAGGTCAGCCCGGACGGAAAGGTCGTCACGTTCAGCCTGGTCAAGGGAGCCAAATTCCACGACGGCTCTACCTTCACGGCTGAGGACGCGAAATTCTCCCTCGATAGGATTCGCAACCCCCAGATGGGGATGACGAGGAGCCCCAGACAACAGCAACTCACCGTGGTCAGCAGCATCGACGCGACGGATGACTCCACCCTCAAGATCGCGTTGAAACAACCCCAGGCTTCTTTTGTCCCTATTTTGGCGACGGTGTTCTATTCGATCATGCCAAAGCGCCTGGTAATGGAAAAGAATAACGACATGACGAAGACCGTGGTGGGGACCGGCCCTTTCAAGTTCAAGAATTATACCAGCGGAGTAAGCTGGGAATTGGAGAAGAATCCCAACTATTTCGTTCCAGGCCGGCCGTATCTGAATGGGGTTAAGGGCTACATAATTCCGGATTTGTTCACCAAATTCGCGGCCTTCAGAACAAAGAATATCTTGTGGTGGGGGCCCTCGGTGCCTTTCATGAGCGCCTCGCAGGCGCGAATCATTGAAGAGCAACTGTCAGACAAGATAGCCGTACAGGTCCAGTTCCATCCGGCCTGGTATGGCGTGATCTTCAATGTGAGCCAGCCGCCCTGGAACGACGCTCGGGTGCGCCAGGCGGTGAGCCTGACACTGGACCGGCCGAAGATGGTGGCAACCGCTCTGGAGGGGGCCGGCATCCCGGGCATGTCAGCCCAGCCCATGGGAATGTGGGCCCTCCCCGAGGAAGAGATGCAGAAGGTGCCTGGCTACGCCAAGCCAGATATCGAAGCCGCCAGGAAACTGCTGGCGGAGGCAGGATTCCCCAGTGGATTCAAATCTGAGAACACGGTCCGAGGAGTCAAGGCCCACCAGGATGTCGGTGTGCTCTTGAAGAATGCAGCCGCGACCGTCGGCATCGAACTCGATTTGAAGGTCGCCGAGACGGCAGTCTATACAAATGCGTTGTTCAGAAAAGCCTTCAGCACCGCTGTAGGCGGCACCAGCGCCAAACTCGACGATCCGGACTTGACACTGGGCGATTATTACGTAACCGGTTCGGCCAGGAACTGGGCCGGATACAGCAATCGGTATTTTGACGAGCTATATCAAAAGCAGTCGGCGACAGCCGATCCGACGGAGCGCCGCAAGCTCGTGTGGGAAATGCAGAGAATACTCCTGAAGGACGTTCCCATTGCCATAGCGTATTGGGTCAAGATACCGTATGCCTGGTGGAAGGAAGTTAAGGGTTTCGTCGTGCCCGTCGGTGTGGAGAATGCCTTTGGGTACGAGGACATCTGGCTTGCCAAATGAGAGGATTCGTTTTGTGGAGCTGAAAAACCGGCGGTGGGATGAGAAGGACTTCAGGCGGGTTTTCGCCGAAGTTCAGGCGTTGCATCACACCGGCAGCGAGGTCAGCCTGGAAGGCATGCTTGAGTGTCAGGCGGCCCTGCCGCCGGAGAAGAGGACCGCAGCGGTTTACGAAGCGGCGAAGCGCGACGGCCGAGTCCTGGTGCAGCCGCGCGCTGGCGTCGCCACAATAGAGGGCATGATACAACTGCTGAAGCATCTGCGCCAGGTTGGTGGCGCCGACATACTGCCGATGACGCCGGACACCTACACGCGGAGGCTTCAGTTCGAAAGCGCCAGGAAGGGGCTGGACGAAAGCGTCAGGACCGGACGATCAATGCTCAATGGCTTCCCAGTGGTCGAGCATGGCATCAGGGGGTGCCGCCAGGTGGTGGAGGCCTTCGATGTGCCGCTCTCCGTAAGGTGCACCTCGAGCACAGCCCGCCTGCCCATCACCGTGGCTCTCGCCTCAGGCGTTACCGAGACAGTGGCTGGGGCCATCAACAGCGCCATGGGAGTGGACCAGGCACCCTTCGAAGCCGCAATCCAGGACTGGCAATATACGGGGCGGCTGGTGGGCTGGCTGGAGGAACACGGCATCCCCATCACCCTGGAGTATGACAGCACGGGCTTCGCCTCGGTCGTGGCGCCTCCCGCCCTGGGGATCATCATTAACGTCGTCGATGTGCTGCTGGCCGCGGAACAAGGCGTGAAACACCACTGCCCAACCTATGTTCTGAACAACTGCCTGGTGCAGGACCTTGCCGGGACAAGAATGATGCGTGAGCTGTGCCGCCGCTATCTGGACCGTTTCGGCTTCCGTGATTCGGTGATCTACCCATCGGCGAACCAGTGGCACGGCGCCTATCCCAACAACGTCTCCGAGGCGTTCGCCATCATCTCCCTGTCGACCTTCATCGCCTTTCAGTCCAAGGCAGTCAAGATCATGGTGCGCTCCGTCGAGGAGGGAGTCGGCGCGCCCACCGCTGAATGGAATGCCGGGTCCATCAAAGCGACGAGGCGGATGGTGGAGATGCTGCGCAATCAAGAGCTGCCGCCGAACAAAGAAGTAGATGATGAAGCGAAACGCATCGACATAGAGGTCACGAACATAATGGACCGCATCCTCGAGGTGGGGAAGGGAGATGTGGCAGTGGGGGTAGTCGGCGCGATTCAGGGCGGACTCTTCGATGTGCCTTTCTCTCCGAATCCCGCCAACGCGGGCAAGGTGCTGGGAGTGAAAGATAGCCTGGGCGCCTCTCGCTACCTGGATACAGGCAACCTGCCCTTGCCCAGGGATATTGTGGAATTCCACCGCGACAGGGTGAGGCAGCGGATAGACGCCGAGGGGTGGGAGGATGAGTATGAAATGCTTGCCTACGACATTCGGGGAGGCCGAAAGTGGTAGCAGCGACCCTGGTCGGCATCACCACCCGGTTTACAACGACATCGTCAGGGACGAAGACCGTGTTTCTATACCGCGCTGTGAAGTGCGCGGTATAGAAACTGCTCCTTGCCATACCGCGTACTTTAGTGCGCGGTATTTGAGAAGGCGTACTTTATAGTAGGCGTATCTGAGAAGCGTACTTTAGTGCGCGGTATCTGAGAAGCGTACGTTAGTACCAGGAGAGGGGTAGACTATGACCCAACCGGTAGCCGCTGGGGACAGGTTTCAGATCGAGAATGACTGCCAGACAATCAACAATTTCTTCTACGAGCAGGGATGGACAGACGGTTTGCCCATCATCCCGCCCACCGAAGCGGCGGTCCAGACGATGCTGACCGGAACGGATCGCGATCCCTCGGAGGTCCTCGGCAAGATAGCGCCTAACTGGACAGAAGCCACCGTCGAGGACGTGGCCGTCAACGCAGTCATGGCGGGGTGCCTTCCGCAGTATTTGCCGGTGGTGATGGCAGCGGTGGAGGCGATAGCGGAAGAGGCCTTCGACCTCCACGGTGTGCAGGCGACCACCCACGGAGCAGCGCCGCTGGTCGTTGTGAACGGGCCTATTCGCCAACAACTGAATATCAACTGCCGCAGCAACCTCTTTGGTCCGGGCTGGAGGGCAAACGCTGCCATCGGCCGCGCGCTGCGTCTCATTCTCCTCAACCTGGGCGGCGGCGCTCCCGGCGTCCTCGATCGTTCCACACTGGGGATGCCCAGCAAGTACACCTACTGCATCGGCGAAAATGAGGAGGAAAGCCCGTGGGAGCCGCTGCATGTCGAGAAAGGCTACGCCAAAGAGGACAATGTGGTGACCGTCTTCCCTGCCGACGGTCCTCACGACATCCTCGATCCCAGCAGTGTCAGCGCGTCGAGCCTGCTCGTTACCCTGGCGCATGGCATGGGCGCGCTGGATTCGCCCAACGGCCTGCTGTTCGCGGAAAGCATACTTGCCTTTTGTCCGGAGCATGCGCACATCGTAGCCCGCGACGGGTATACCAAGGAAATGGTGCGCGAGTTCCTCTTCAACAACAGCGGATTCCCGTTGAGCTGGTACGGTCCCGAGCTGCGGCCCTGGCGAATGCAGCACCTGGAGGATGCAGGTTTCCACATAAGCGGTAATGAGCGCACGCCGATGGCCGAGAGGCTGGAGGACATCTACATAATCGTCGCTGGCGGTGCGGGCAAGCATTCGGCCTTCATTGGCATGTTGACGAGAGCGCACGCCGTGACTAAGCCGATCCGGCTGCCCAAAGAATAGAAAGGAGTCGTGAGCGTGTCTAAGGAACTGGTGACCGTCCACAATCCTACCGGCCACAAGCCTGTTGCTCCGGACCTGCCCGCCGCGCCACGGCTCGCTAGTCTGCGCGGCAAGTTCATGGGTATCCTGTACAACGAGAAGCCCGGCGGCGACATCCTCCTATCTCGGTTGGAGCAGCACCTTTCGGAGGCCTTTGGGCTCGGCGGCTCGCTCTGGGTGGTCAAACACCCGGGCGGGCGCGTTACCGAGGAGATGCTCCGGAAGCTCTTAGACAAGTGTGACTTTGTGCTCAATGGCCTCGGCGACTGAGGAGCGTGCACGACGTGGAGTGTCCACGCTGGTGTGGAAATCGAGAAGCTGGGCTTGCCGGCGGTCACCTTCTGCAGCGAGGAGTTTGAAGGCCTGGGCCGTGGCCAGGTGAGGATGCTGGGCAGGCCGACACTGCCCATCGTCACCGTCCCTCATCCCGTTGGCGGCCAACCGCGCGCCACAGTGGAGCGATACGCTGACGATGCCTTTGAGCGTGTGGTGAAGGCTTTGACCCTCTCGTCCCGGGAGCAGGCCGAGGCTGCGGGGTAATAGTATCAGCTTGCAGAAATAGGCGTAACGTATTTCGGGCCAAACGCCCGTTCTTCAACTTTCCTCTCCCTCGATGGGAGAGGCTAGGTGAGGGTGAAAATTGAAGCTCCCCTCTCCCACGGAGGCGAGAGGAAACATAACTTTCTGCGCAACCAAATACTAGCCGTAGGGTGGGTGGAGCCCTGACGAAATCGCGGGACAACCCACTTCACGTGTCGCGTTCCGATGGGTCACGCTTGGCTCCACCCACCGTGCGCATAAACCGATGTTACGTTGTATTAGTGTCCCGAGTCGCGAGTCCTTTGCAGAACACAAATAAGGAGTGTCCGAACGACCTCCGAGATCTCCAGAGGCTCCCTACGCCTTCGGTTGGGATCAGGCCCACCGGGTCATTGAAGAGGTGAGGATAAATGTACGAAGTATTAAGCCCTCTCGGCGAATCGACGGCCGAGGCATTGGCCGCTGCCCCACGCGTATCAGACTTGAAGGGGAAAACAGTCTGCGAGGTGTGGAACGGGGGATTCAGGGGCCAGGTCGCCTTTCCCATCATCCGGGAGTTGCTCCAGAAACGGTACCCGGGCGTAAGAATAGTTCCGTACACCGAATTCCCTACCGAGTACATCATCGGCGACTCTGGCCAGTTGAAGGAGCGTGTGGACCAGGTGGTAGCCCACGCAACCCAGTTGGGCTGCGACGCAATGATCACCGGCATGGGATTCTGAGGCACTTGCACTCCCGCGTGTACGCGGCCAGCGGTAGCAGCAGTCAAAGCCGGTATTCCTGCCGTGGCGATCGTTGCTAAGACTTTTGTGCGCACTGCCTCTCTAGTGGCGTCGTGGGCGGGGGTGCCCGATCTCGGCATCGCCGAATACCCCGGGGCGATCCAGCTCCACACCGAGGCCGAGATAAGAGACAATCTGGAAAGAGTCGTCTTTGACCGGATCATGGAGGGCCTGGCCAGCCCGGTGCGGAGAAATGCTGGAAGTCTCGCGGCGGGTAACATCAAGAATTCAGAAGAGGCCGTGTTCAGCGGCACCTTTGAGGAAGTGAACGATTTCTTCTTTCAAAAAGGCTGGACCGATGGAATGGCCATCGCGCCTCCCACTCGGGAGAGGGTGAACGAATATCTGAACTACGCCAGACGCTCTCCCGATGAGACAATAGCCATACTCCCGCAAGCGAACCTGCGAGCCACCCCACGGAACATAGCCGCCAATGCAATAATGGCCGGGTGCCGGCCTGAGTTCATGCCATTGCTTATCGCCGCCGTGGAGGCGATGCGCGAGCCGGATTTCAATCTCATGAACCTGGGTAGCACAGGCTGCAAGACGCCCTGGCTGCTGGTGAACGGGCCGGTAGTGAAACAACTGGGTATCGAGTATGGCGTCGGCCTTCGGTCGCGGGGCCCTAATCCCGCCATTGGCCGCGCCCTCGGTCTGATATTGAACAATGTGGCTGGTTTCAGATCGGGAGACACCTGGATGGGGACCTGGGGCTACTATCTGCCCTTTGTCCTGGCGGAGAATGAAGATGCCTGCGATGAAATCGGCTGGCAGCCTTACCATGTGGAGCACGGATTCGCCAGAGATGCGAGCACGGTGACCGCGAGGACCACCGTCTACTGGGGCGGGCAAGGCACTCCGAGAACGCCGCTAGCGCCGTCCCCCGCCGCAATCCTCAAGGTGGCTTGCCGGCATCAGCAGCGAAATACGCTCACCGAGCTATCCCTGCGCTGGGGGCCACAAAACAATGCCGCGGTGCTCATAACCCCTCCCACGGCCAAAGTGCTGGCAAGCGCTGGCTACTCGAAACGGGACGTTGCCGAATATGTGTGGGCGAATGCGAGGATCACTGTCGGGGAGGCGAACGGCTTTTTGCAAGCCTTTACCGGAGTCGGTCCCACTATCCACGATCTTGTCGAGGATGGGAGACTCCCAAGATGGTTTGACACCGGGCTAGACGAGACGATTCCGATGCTGGCAAGCCCGGACCTCATCGATGTTGTGGTGTGTGGGGACGAACACCGGGACAAGCTTATGAGCCTCTGGTGCAACTACAACAGGGCCGTCACCAAGGCCATACCAGCGGCCAATTAACTCGGGATGACACTCGAACCGAAGAGTCCCTCCAGCTTCTCCGGCAAGAAGTGTCCTTGCTGCTGAGGGAATAGCACTTACGAGACAGCACGATGCTGATTGTTGATTCACACGTTCACACTTCACAATACTGGGCCGAGCCTATTCAGATCTTGCTGTGCGAAATGGATGCGAACGCCGTGGAGAAGGCCGTGTTGGTCCAGCTCATGTACTGTTACGACAATGAATATCTCTTGGACTGCATGCGGCGCTATCCTGGCCGCTTCGCGGCATGCGTCGTTGTTGACGTAGAGCAGGAAAGCGCTCCCGCCCAACTGGAGGATTGCGTAAGGAGGGGCGCCAGCGGTCTGCGCATGAAACTTACGGCCGGCGCACCAGACTCGCTTCAGCTAGCAGTCTGGCGCAAGGCTGAGGAGCTTGGTCTGGCGGTTTCCGTGTTTGGGACTAAGGAGCAATTCGCCTCCGATGAATTTCGAAGGATCGTGGAAACGTTCCCTAATCTCCGCTTTGTGATCGAGCATTATGGACGCCATGGACAGTCTGCGACCGATGAGCCGCCACCCTATCCGGTCTATCGCCGGGTGTTGTCGCTGGCCGATTACCCAAACACGTACATGAAGCTTGGCGGCCTGAGCGAGGTCTGTGGGAAGCCGATGCCCTTCGGCCAGCCTACCCTTTTTCGAACGTTCCACCCTTCATCAGGATGGCTGTCGAGGCGTTCGGGCCACGGCGCGTGATGTTCGCAAGCGACTTCCCGCCGGTTGCCGCGCGCGAGGGGTACCGTAATGCGCTCCTCGGGCTGAGGGACCACCTGTCTTATCTGAATCAAGACGATCTCCAATGGGTCTTCGGCAGGACCGCTCTGGAAGTCTGCCGCTTCCCCGAGGGGCGGCGACCTTGATAACTCCCAGGCCGGCGATTCACGTGTACGTGGCCGCGCCTGTTCAATCTGACATTCGCCTGACGGAAGGAGGCTCCCCCATGCATAGGAACAGCTTTTTCACCCCGGCGACCGTGTTCATAATCGTAGGGCTCGTGCTGGCAAGTTGCGGGCCCGCGGCAGGGCCCACGCCTGCGCCGAAGGCTAGCTCCCCAGCCGCAGCGCCAGCGGCGCCGACAACCGCTCCAGCGGCGCCGAAACCCGCGGCACCCATCCCGACCCCGAAGCCGGCCGCGGAGCAGCCACGATACGGCGGCATCTTGACCGTCGGCGCCGGTACAGACTCGGCGAGCCTCGACGTTCATGAGGACCAGGGAGGCCAAACTCCATTTAACCCGCATATTTACAGCGGCCTGGTCAGGTATGATCCCCACGGGTGGCCAGAAGCAAAGGTGCTTCCCAGCCTGGCAACGAGCTGGCAACTCAGCCCGGATGGTAAAGTCTATACGTTCAATCTAGTCAAAGGAGCGAAGTTCCACGACGGCGGCGCGCTTGCCGCGGAGGACGTGAAATTCTCTTTCGATAGGATCCGCGATCCTCAACTGGGGTTGACGACGAGCCCGAGGCGGCAGGAGCTGGCCAACGTCTCCAGCATAGACACCCCGGATGGCTCCACCGTCAAGATCACGCTAAACCATCCCCAGGCTTCCTTTCTTCCTACTATCGCTGTTTGGTGGTACGCGGTAATGCCGAAGCGCCTGCCTCTGGACAAGAAAGGGGATATCACCAAGACGTTGGTGGGCACCGGCCCCTTCAGATTCAAGGACTATGCGAGGGGCGTAGGCTGGGAAGCGGTGAAGAATGCCAGCTACTTTGTTCAAGGTCGGCCTTATCTGGACGGGATCAAGGCCTACATAATTCCCGATACATTTACTAGATTCGCCGCCCTGAGAACCAGGAGCATCCTCTGGTGGTCGCCCTTTCCCTACATGACCGTGTCTCAGACGAAAACTATTCGAGAGACGATGCCCGACAAGATAGACGTAGGGTGGGGATTTCATCCCGCTTGGTATGGTGTGATGTTTAACCTGACTAAGGCACCCTGGAGCGATGTCCGCGTGCGCCAGGCTATAAGCCTGACCTTCGACCGCAAGAAGATGCTGGCAGTCGGGCTCGAAGGAGCGGGTGTGGTAGGGATGTCTCACCAGCCGCCAGGCGAGTGGGCCCTCCCCGAGGAAGAGATGATGAAGATGCCCGGCTATGCCAAGCCTGATATCGAAGGCGCCAAGAAGTTGATGGCTGAGGCCGGGTTCCCCAACGGGTTCAAGGCTGAAGGCATGGTAAGGGCCGTCAAGCCGCACCAGGACCTGTCTCTGATCGTGAAGGATGCGATGGCCCAAATCGGCATTGGTCTTGACCTCAAGACGTCGGAGATCGCCGTCTCCTGGGACTTGCTGTACAGGAAGGCCTACGAAGTATTCGCAATCGGCTTTGGCGCCGCGCTCGCGGAACCAGATGTGCAACTGGGCGACTACTACGTAACTGGCGCCAGTAAGAATTATATGGGATACAGCAATCCGGCCTACGATGCGCTGTTCGCCAAGCAACTCCAAACGCTGGACGCCGGGGAACGTCGCAAGATTATCTGGGACATGCAGCGCACGCTGCTCAAGGATATGCCGGTCGCCATCGCATATTGGAGTAACGTGCCCTACGCATGGTGGAAAGAGGTCAGGGGCTTCACGCCGCCGGTAAGCTTCTACAACGCCTATCCAGCCCAGGACATCTGGCTCGCGAAGTAGACGCCCGAACCATCGTCTTGCGGGCCTTTGTGTCTGGAGTCGGGAGGTGACTATGAAAGCAGCGATCCTCAAGGACAAAGAGCGCTTTTCCATTGAAGAAGTGCCTACGCCGAGGCCAGGCCCCGGCGAGGTGGTAGTGAAGACAACTTATTGCGCGATTTGCGGTTCGGACCTGGACCGGTTCACGACCGGCCGGGGTATCGGGTTGATTCACGGACACGAGTTCTCCGGCAGGATAGCGGAGATAGGGGAAGGGGTAGAGGGATGGTCGGTGGGCGACCTTGTCGCCGTTGACCCCATCACCCAATGCAATTCGTGCTACTGGTGCCTGCGGGGAGAGGGCAACCTTTGTCCGAACGTGGGCGGCACGGGCATGGCAGGAAGCTCCGGAGCCTACGCGGAATATGCCAAAGCGAAGTCAGTTCAACTCTTTCGTGTCCCTGAGCACGTCGGGGAGAAGGCGGCCACGATGGCTCAATGTCTGGCGGTGGCGCTGCACGGTTTCCATCTGTCCCAGACCAAGATCGGGGATAAGGTGATTGTCGTTGGCGCCGGACCTGTTGGCCTTCAGGTGCTTGCCTGCGCCCGGCTGGGAGGGGCGGGCAAGGTCTACGTAGTCGAAAAAGCCGCCGGCCGCAAAGATGCGGCAGCGAAGTTGGGAGCTGACGCCGTCCTGGACCCTGGAGATGTGGACGTACGGCAGAAGCTTTTGGGGCTCACCGGTATTGGAGCCGACGTCGTGTTTGGTTGCGCCGGAAATCCCCAGGCGGTCCAAGATTCCCTAGCTTTGGCCAAACCTGGAGGTACTGTGGTACTAGTGGGAAATTACTGGGTATCGGAGATTTCCTCAGAAATCGTCATGTGGGAGGTATCTGTGAGGGGGAGCAGAGCGTACCAGCGGGCGGATTTTGGCGAGGCCGTCGAACTGATCGTCGATGGAAAGGTGAACTGCGAAGCACTCATCACGGGGGTGGAACCCCTCGCCAACATCCAGCAGGCTTTCGAGGAACTTCAACAGCCGACGACGCAGGTGAAGACCTTGATTGCGCCTTGAGCCGGCGCAGGGTTTGGCCTCGGTCATGTAGCTGGCGACCTGCGGTAGGAGCTGAACGGGGGAATTTCTGGGGAGCGGGACCCCCTCTATTCCAGCCGCCGCACACTCGGGACTCGAAAACCAACAATCAACGCCAGGAGGGCGCAGGCGCTTCCCGACACCGCGATGGCCAGAGGGGCGCTCCATTGCGCCGCCATGGCCCCCAGCAGCACGCTCCCAAAAGGCACCAGGCCCCGGTCCATCATGAAGATGCTCATCACCCGACCTCGGAATTCGGCAGGCGGAATGCTGAGGAGCAGTGAGATACAGATGGCGTTGTAGGAAGTAGCGCTCAGGCCCACCGCCACGAGCAGGGCAAGCGAGACGGGGAGCCAGCGTGAGACGGCGAACATCACCAGGAAAAAGCCGAAGGCGAAGGCGCCGCCGAGAAGGACCCAACCCCTGCGCCGGAAATTGCCCGCGCTGGCCACGGCTACCGCCCCGACCACCGAGCCCATTCCTGGCGCCGCGGTGAGCAGTCCCAGTCCCGAGGCGCCTATGCTGAAGACCTTGTCAGCGAAGACAGGTAGCAGTGTGGCGTAGGGCTGCCCAAAGACCATGGGCACCAGGCTCACGATCAGCAGGGTGAGCACAATGGGATTGTGTCGGACGTAGCTGAAGCCCTCACGAAGGTTTTCGAGAACGGGCGGCGTGGCATCGCAGGACTCGGCTGCCGGGACCCTCATTGTCTCCGTGGCGATAATCACCAGGACGAAGACGCTCGCCATGATGTAATAGACAGGGGCGATGCCCACCAGACCGACCAGGGCGCCGGCGATGGATGGCCCGACGATGCGCGTGGTGTTGTTCGCCCCACCGCTGAGGGCAATGGCGGCCGTAACCTCATCCTTTTTCACCAGCAAGGGCACCAGACAATGCCGCGTCGGCTGGACGAAGGCCTGGGCAGTACCCTCGAGGAAAGCGGTGAGGAAGACCTGCCACAACTGCACCGCGCCGGTGGCGACAAGCGTGCCCAGGATCAAGTGGAGGAGCAAAGTAACGGCCTGGCACACTATGAGCACGCGCTTCTTATCGAACCTATCGATGATTATGCCCGCGGGGAGGGCGCAGATGAGGTAAGGGATAGCCTGGAAGAGGCTCACCAGTCCCAGAGAGAAGGGGTCGGCAGTCAATTGCCAGACCAGCCAGCTCCGGACCACCAGGTCCATCCAAAGGGTCATGCCGGTGCCGACGTGCGCCAGCATCAAGTAGCGGAAATCTCGACTCCTGAGAGCCTTGAAGGTGCGCAGTTGCAATGGTCTGTCCGTTTCACGAGAAATTGGGGGTCACGCGAAGCCCTGAATCCCCTGAACCAAGTTCAGGGTCAGGGGAAGGGCGCGGAGCGACTGCTCGGTTGCAGCAGTCTATCCGTGACACAAGAAATTCGGGCTCACGCGAAGGCGCAAAGGGCGCGAAGCGACTGCTCGGTTGCAGCAGTCTATCCGGTCCGCGCGAAATCGGGGGCAGCAGCACTTTGGTTCGCCGCCGCCGTCCCGAGCCGCCCTGCAACGCGAGGCATGAGGCTGGCCCAAAGTCCCATTATACACCCATCGGCAAGACGCTTCGTGGCGTTCCCAGCGAACAGCGGGACTCGGAGGGGCCTCTGACGAGGCGCAGGGGGTGAAACCGCGCAATGTTGTCTTATAAAAATTGAACTGCGCGTGACCACATGTTTCCTCTCCCCCTCCGCGAGAGAGGACTAAGGTGAGGGGGCTTTCCGGTTTCACCCTCACCCTACCCTCTCCCGTCGAGGGAGAGGAAAATCGAGCGGGCGTCATGCAGTTAACAGAAAAGTTTAATCGGACAGTATTGCAGGGACGTCCGCCCCTACGTGCCCGTCACGCCCTGCCACGCATCCGTTTATCCGTTGTCTATCCGGTGACACCGGCGTCGCCGAATGATGAACGATGAGTGATGAGTGATGACCCCCCCGTTTCTCGCACGCAAGGCAAATAAGCCATTACGTTGGTGTATTTAGTGTATTTCGTGGTTAGAGCGTGCCCGGCCCCCCGGACGAATCGCCATATTTGACACTCCTGCGAGTCCGCTGTATATTGAGCCTACCACGGGGCCAATCTGCCACGTCCCGCCACTACAGAAGGACAGACCAGCATGTTGAAGCGTTTCGCCTACCACGGCGTCACCGTCAGCGACCTCGACAGGTCCGTCGCCTTCTACCGCGATGTTCTCGACATGAAGGTCGAGAAGACTTACGAGGTCGCCGGCGGATACCTTGCGCAGGCCACCGGGCTTCCGGGCGCCCATGCGAAGATCGCCGTGCTGAACTTCACCGACACCTTCGGCGACCACCTCGTGAAGCTATTCCAGTATCTGGCTCCGCAGGGAAAGAAGCGGTTCGAGGCCCGGCTGAACGATGTCGGCGCTTCCCACTTCGACATCTGCACCAATGACGTCCGGCAGCTTTATGAGCAGTTGCTCGCCAAAGGCGCCAGATTTATCTCGCCGCCGGTGGTACCCATGCCGCAGCGCCCCCACCGGAGTTTCGCCTTCATGCTCGACCCCGATGGGATGGTCATCGAGATTCATCTCGACACGCCGCACCATGCCCATATCATCAGCGACCAGGACCGGTCTCTGGACTTCTATCAGAATACCCTGGGCATGAAGCTGTGGCGTATCAATGACATCTTTGGACCGGGCATCTCGGAGGGGGCAGGGATCCAAGAGGCGCACAAACTGGCATCGCACTTGATTCTGGACACAGAGGAGTTCATCGAGCTTTTCTACTGGGTGCACCCGAAAGGCAAGCAGCACTCTGACATGAGGCTGTGCGACGTGGGTTGCTCCTACGTAGCCTTCGAAGTCGACAGTGTCCAGGGGAGCTATGAAGAGTTGCGGGCCAAAGGCGTCAAGTTGCTGTCACCGCCGGTGCGGGAACAAGTGGGGGAGGCTACAATCGTTTACCTGGTCGATCCAGACGGCTACCCCTTTGAACTCCGCTCAGCGGACGCCCCGGTTTAGAAACCTGAGCGCTGCTCTGTTAGGACAGGTCAGTCATCGGGGAGGGCGACGCGGCACGCGTGCCCTCCCTCTCGCTGACCTACTTCAGGGTTCCCAGGAACGCCAACAGGTCTGCCAGTTGCTTAGCGTTAATTGTGCTCTCGGCAAAGGGAGGCATGCTGCCCTTGCCGTTGCGTATTGAGCTGGATATGGCTCCCTCGCCCTGCCTGGTTGCCAGACCAACGAGCGAAGGACCGACCCCCTGCCGGCCCGAGGGGTGGCACGCATTGCAACTGGCGTCAAAGACGGTCTTGCCCAGAGCAGGGTCTCCGGCGACAGCCTCTGGCCTGGTGGGCGCTGCCGGCGCCGGGGCGGTGGTCGGAGTAGGCGCCGACGCGGCCGCCGTCGGTGTGGCCTGCGGCTTGGTGACCGCCGGAGGAGCGGCGGTGGGAGCGGCCGTCGGAACGACGGCGGCCGGAGTAGGAAGACCCGCTGCGGGGCGCGGCGCTTGCGCAGCGATTGGCGCGGGCCCAAGAGCGGAGAGGTAGTCCACCAGCGTCTTCAACTCGTCAGCATTCATTGGAATAGCGGGCATCAGCGGCTTGCCCATGGGTATCTTCTGGCCAGTGATCCAAATGTAGTTAGATCGGTCCACCCTGTTAGGGTCCTGTATCACGTCGCGCAGGAATTGGGCATCCCGCCAACTGCCGACGTTGGTCAAGTCCGGGCCTTGTTTCCCCCCCATATTGCCCAGGGCGTGGCAACCGAGACAGCCTTTGGCGCGGAACAAGGCCAAACCCTTCTCCGCCTCCTGCGGGCTGAGCCCTCTAGTCGCCGGCGCTTGCCCCTCCATCTTTGGCGCCCCTGCCAGGGCCACCGGTTTGGACCAATCGCCGTATTGGATGAACGCCACCAAATCCTCCACACCTTGGGCTGTCAAGGGACCTCCCTTCTCCTGAGTCCATGGCGGCATAACCGTGCGCGATATCCAGCTTCCGTCAGGAGCGCGCAGAAAGCTGGGGATCGCGGTCCCCGGCCGCCCGGCTCGAATGGCTTCGCGAAGGGGTTCCGACGCGGCCCTCAGTTCCTCGGGCCCACCCTCGCGGAACACAGCGCGGTCCAGAGGCGGGCCGATAGCGCCTCCGCCCCGTGGCCCGTGGCAGGACATGCACGAGGCCGCATACAGCTTAGCCCCCTGGGCCACCGCCTCGTCGCGTTGTCTCTTAGCTGCACCGGCCTGGCGGCTGGGCTCGAAAGCAACGTAGGCGACGGTAAGTACCACCAGGACCAGCATGAGAATGACGCTTAAGACCAACTTCCTGTACATTGAATCCCCTCAGTTCACCGGCTAGACCTTCACTGCCTGGCTCGGGTCCCATCGCTCACGCTGGGTTATCTTGCCCGTGTTTACCACTACTTTGCCTCCCTCAACAGTCAACTCCATCAGGTCCAGCGGGCGAGGGGCCGGCCCGGCGACAACTTGCCCCGTCGGCGTATAAATGGCGCCGTGGCACGGGCAGTGGAAAATCCCGTGAAGTTTCTCACCACCAGGGAGATGGAACTCATCATCAGCCAGCCAGGGCGTGGTGCAGCCTAAATGTGTGCACCTCCAGTAGATGGCCAGCAGCCCCTCGGGAACGTGAGAGATATAGAACTTGCCATCCCGCACGGTCGTCATGGATCCCACGGGGAAGTCCTCTACCCTTCCAGCCACAACTTTCCCCCCGAAGGCGCCGACCTTCTGGGGCCAGAAAAAGTATGCAACTGTCCCTCCCATGGACGCCAGCCAGGCAGCTATACTCCCCACCACGGCGGTACGGAGGAAGGAGCGGCGGGAAACCGTCCCGTTGCACTTGCCCTCCGTTTGGTTCATCGCCTCCATCGCATCTCTCCTATCCACAAATCATTCCACGTGGGCAGGCATCTCCCACGGCCAGAAAAACTCCAACCCGGGGCCTCGGAAGGCTGTGCCCATGATGGTCAAAAAGATGTAGCTAACAAAGAAGCCGGTGAACACGGCGATCAGGATATCCCGCCGGGATGCTTGCCACCTTCGGCGCAAGATAGCCATTAGCAAAGCTATCAAGCCGCCAGTCAGCAGAATGGGCACGATCCAGCCAGCTATATCCGCGCCTCTGGGCAGCCCTGCCAACAGACGCTTGATGCCCACAACAATGTCGAAAATCTCCATCAGCACAAGCGCCGCTGTTGTGTACAGAGCGGAGAAGATGCTGATCGCCAGTCCCTGGCGCGAAGTGAACCATCGGTGGCGCTCTTCCCTGACGTCGTCGAGATAGGGGATGGCCATCAGGAACACGATCAAGATACCGGGAACGATAACGCCCGCTAGCGCCGCATCCATGTGCAGCAGCATTTCCTGCAGGTTAAGAAAGTACCAGGGCGCCTTGGAGGGATTGGGCGTTTTGTCCGGGTTGGCCAGCTCACCCAGAGGTGAGTTCACCAGCCAGGATATGACGAACAGACCGATGGAGAAGATGGCCACGGCCAGGAACTCGATGACTACCAGATTGGGCCAGGTGGGCGCTGTATCCTCGGGCTCCTTTTCGATGACAGCAAGCACCTCTTTTCTCACTACAGCCAGGAGACGGTGGGTCTTCTGCTGCCGGGATGCCATTTCTTGCTGTGCACCGACGATATCCAGTTGCATCACTTACCTCCCCGTCATAACGGCCCGGAGAAGCCGTCCTTGCGGATTCTCCAGAAGTGCACTGCCATGAGCACGCCGGCCGCCAGCGGCAGCGCGGCGATGTGCAACGTGTAGAATCTGATCAGAGCGTTCTGGCCCACTTCATAGCCGCCGAGCAGCAGGAAGCGGACGTACTGGCCAACGGCGGGCGCGGCGCCCCCGATGTTGGTGCCAACGGTGATTCCCCAGTAGGCAAGCTGGTCCCAGGGCAGAAGATAACCGGTAAAGCTCAGGAGCAACGTCAGAACCAGGAGGACAACCCCTATCACCCAGTTAAACTCGCGCGGCGGCTTGTAAGCCCGGGTGTAGAACACGCGCGCCATATGCAGAAAAACAGCGATCACCATGGCGTGAGCGCCCCAGCGGTGCAGATTGCGCAGCAGCATTCCCAGGTTCACACTGGTCTCCAGGTTCTTCATGTCCCAGTACGCCTGCGAAGTCGAAGGTACGTAATAGAACATCAGCAGCACCCCGGTAACGATGAGCTCCACAAAGAAGAAGAGGGTCAGCCCGCCCAGGCAGAAGGTGTAGCTCATCCGCAGTGAAGACCGCCTCACGCTTGTGGGGTGAAGGTGCAAGAAGACATTGCTCATTACGGCCAGGGAGCGTGTCCGGGCTGTCTCAGGCCAGCCATGTCTGAAAACAGATCTCCAGACTCGACTATTCATCACCCGGTCTGTAACCGCGGCCGCAGGACCCATCGAACTCATCTCTTCCCCTTTCCGTTGCCGTAAAGCCCCACCGGCGACCCGTCGCTCCAGCGGCCCACATACCAGCGCTCCCCGCCGTCTACTGATTGGAAGTGCGTCATGGAAATTGCCTGAGTGGGGCATCTTTGGACACAGAGGCCGCATCTGATGCACTTCTCTTCGTCCAAAGTCAGCACCATTGCATCCTTCTCATCGAGACCCTCTTCCATCAGCTCGGCCAGGCCATCGGCGCTGCTGACGCTCGCCAGAGGCATTATCCTGATCAAACCATAAGGGCACACATCCACACAGCCTCCGCAGAGGATGCAACGCGCCCCGTTGACGCCGATGTTCATCTGGCATTGCAGGCACCGTGTCGCTTCGGCCAGCGCCTGATCTCGCGCATAGCCGAGTTCAACCTCCTTCTGCAAGGTGGTTCTCAGCTCACGAGCCAGCGTCGGCATGCGTTGCTTCGCTATGCAATCATAATTACTGTTGCGTTTGAAGGGCTGTCCAGGCAGCCGAAGCAATGAATTTCTCGAGCTCGCCCTGCCGCCGGAGAGATAGCGATCGATGGATGCGGCTGTCCTCCGGCCATCGGCGATAACCTCGATGACGTCGCGTGGACCGGTGATGAAGTCGCCGACGGCGAAGACCCCAGCGACGTTGGTCATAAAGGTCTCCGGGTCCACGGCCAGGCGCTCCCACCGTGATAGCTCCAGGCCAGCCTCCAGAGGTAGAAACGAAGTATCCGGCGCCTGACTGACGGCCGGGATCAGAGTATCTATCTCAAGGACGAACTCTGAGTCGGGAATCGCGATGGGACGTCGCCTCCCGCTGGCGTCCGGTTCGCCCAGACGGTTCCTCTCACATACCAGACCGGTGACTCGCCCACTATCTACGTCCACGACCATCACGGGCGATACCAGAAACTGTATCCTGGCTCCCTCCTCAGTAGCCTCCTCCACCTCCTCACTCGTGACCGTGATCTCCTCCGCCGAGCGCCGATACAGCATGTGGACCTCGGCGGCGCCGAGGCGAAGAGCGGAGCGCACGCAGTCGATGGCCGTGTGCCCTCCGCCGATAACAGCTACGCGGCGCCCGTCCAGGCGAAAACTCGCCTCCGTATTCACCCTGCGCATAAAGGTCACGCCGTGGAGCACGCCTTCCAGGTCCTCGCCCGGGATGCCAAGCTTCTCTGGCTTGTGGGCGCCGGCAGCGATCAAGACGGCCTGGTATTCCCGCTGAAGGTCGGCAAGCTGCACGTCCTTTCCCACCGGCGTGTTCATGCGGAACTCTACGCCCAGCTCCTCCACCTCTTTGGCCGCATTGTTCACCACATCTCTGGGCAATCGATAAGGGGGGATGCCGACGACCAGCATTCCTCCCACGTTCGGGAGCGCCTCATAGACGGTCACGCCGTAGCCGAAGATAGCCAGGTCGTGAGCGGCCGCCATGCCCGCCGGGCCGGCGCCGATTACGGCCACCTTCTCTTTTCGCGGCGGCGCCTTCCTGGGCTTGGTCTTATTACGACCGAAATCGCTGGCGGCTCGCTTCAGAAAACAGATCGAGATCGACGCGGTGATGCCTTTCAGACGGCAGGCCGCTTCGCAACGCCTGGTGCATACGCGTCCGAGGATTTCCGGAAAGAGGTTGGCCTGCTGGTTCAGGGCATAGGCCTCCTCGAAGCGCCCTTGGGCGATCAGGCCCACGTAGCCGGAAATATCAGTATGCACCGGGCAAGCGGCCTGGCAGGGAATGTTCTGCCGAAACCACTCCAGATCGGGGATTTTTGCCTTCAGCTTCTCTTGGCTCACGAGATCACCTTATCCCTTGACGCTATAATAGCACGACCGTGAAACCTGGCGCTTCAATACCCCGACCACCGCTGGACGGCCACTAGCGCCGCCAAGCCGAAGACCATCATCGCCAGGACAACCACTAGCTCGAGAGCCTCGCCGACAACCATCGCCTTCCTCCTGGAAAACAGCCACAAAGATAGCCCACGAAATTCATCGTCTTTGGAAAAAGAAACCGGTATCCTGTCCAATAATTTAGCACGGACGACAGGACTCAGCAACTGGCGTCTGAAGATCACCTTTCGCCATCATTCGACCACCGTAATTGCCAGCCGGAAAGCGGGCAGCCGGTAGCCAAAGGCCAGGCCGGGATGGTCCTGGGCAAAGGTCAACTGCGGGATATCGTAGTTCCAGGATCCCTCTCCATGGCCCTTAAAGATCATGGGGTAAAGGTCGATGAGATGCGTCCCCGGCTGGCCAGCAGCTTGCATATGGATGGTGACATCGCCCTGGCTATTGAAGCCGCAGGCATAGCCCATATAGGCGTTGTCATAGGTCACGGCAAACCCGTTGTCCAGTTCTGTCCAGCCGATGCCTTTGACCCGTACCGTGAAGGTCTCCCCGGCTTTCACGCGATTGGGGGTGACACCCACCAGGCTGCGCTCCACAAAGTAGGGTACCTCAGCCAATACCTTCTGCCCCTGGGCCAGCTTCACCGTATGCCAGCCTCCGAGGTCGTCTGGGACCTCGATGGCGGCATTGAGGGACCCGTCCTTGCCCGTGGTGGCCTTAGCCACCGGGCTCTGGACCAGGTTCCAGCCGCTCGGGCTGACCCGATTACCCTTGGCCGTCACCCAATAAAGGTCCAGGGCGGCCTCGGCGGGCAGGCCACTGGCCTGGAGGGTCGCCTTGGAGAGGATGGGGCCTGCCTGCGGTGAGAAGCTGGCCTTCAGGCCCGAGGCCGGCGCCACGGCGCCAGCGGTGGTTCGGGGCCGCGAAGAGTCGAAAGGCACCACGCGGCCGCCGTCTGGCCAGTCCAAAGTCGAGGCGGGCGGGCCGGCGTCATGAGTAACGGTGAATACGAACTTGAACTGGGGGAGCTTCCGGGGCGATTGCTCCGTGTTGAGGTAGGGGGTGGCGGCGCTGGCGTCCGTAGTTCGGATCTCGTGCTTCCCCGGAGGGCCGGCGGCCCTGATCTGTGCCCTGGCGGTGCCTCTGGTCGTCACCGCCGATATGAACCCAGTGTACTTATTGTCATACAGCACGCCCATAGTGTTGGCAAAGGGCGTCCAGCCCAGTCCCTTCACCTCAATGGTGATCGAGGTACCTAAGGGACCGGAAAGGGGTGTCATGGTAACACTGCGCACCACCGAAAAGCCGCCTCTGGCCGTGTCTTGCCCATCCACAACGGCGTAGATATCGTGGATTTCCCCATAGTCCTCGGGCACGCTGAAGGTAGCCGCCACTCGGCCGCCGCCATCGGCGGTGGCGCTGCCCAGGGGAACCCGCTTCGGGGTAAACTGGCGATCGTAATACTCTATGGTCTCAGCGCTTGCCTTCGTTTTGTAGCCGCCATCCCAGGTTGCCCATTGAAACTCGGCGGTCTTGCCGGGCGGCAAGCCCTCGCCGGTAAGCGTGAAGGTAGTCCCCACAGGCCCTGACTCGGGATTGGCCTTAAGCGCCTTAAGGGGTGCGGCGGCGACAGTCGCTCGGGGAGCGGTCGCTTGGGGAGGCGCTGCTGCTGGACCCGCCGGCTGCTCCAGCACAGTACAAGCCGCAAACAACAGCGGCAGCAGCATTCCGCCGGTAGCCATACCCCCGCCGATACGCGAGCTCCATCGGTCACTCTTCATTACAGGTCTCCTTTCACCAAGACGCCTCGGAGTGGCACTAGCAGGCCCACCTCAGAAGGGGGCATTCAACTGAGGCGGGCCCGCTGCAGCGCCATACCGCCCGCACAAACAGGCGAGTGTTCAGCGTTCTGTGCCTGACGAAGGCTGGCAAGCCGACTGCCCCTTAACTTGGCCTCGGCTACTGGATGACTTCCAGGAACGACCCTCTTACCGGTATCTCCTTGAAAGTGCCGGTCTTGCCGCTCTTGGTTGCAGCCTCGATCGAGTAGTCAACGACTCCCAGGGGGTAGTCCGGTGGGACGTCCCAGGCGGTGGTCCAGAACCACGGGGAGTCGTCAGTGGCACCATGCCGACCATAGTTGAAGTTCCGGGTTTCGCCAGTGGGCAGCTTTAGGACAGCCCGCTCCACATCTGCCGGCTGCAGCACTTTTCCCGTTGAAGTTTCAACCAGTTCCATGCGCCAGACGACGTGCATGCCGCGCTTGAAGGCGCTGAGCCTTACGCAACTCACGTTTGCGTCCACCTTGTATTGGCTCTCCCCGAAACCCGCGGTGACAGTGTCCACATAGAACGCGATGGGCACGACCTTAGGCGCCGGGGTGGGCTTCGGCGCTGGCTTAACCCCGGCGGGGAGCGGCGTTGGCGTGGCCCGTGGCGGGGCATTGGGCTTAATACGCAGGATGGCCTGGCTGGCCTCCGTCTCCTTAGCGGCCAGTTGCTCCTTCAGCTTGTCAAACTCTGCTTGAGATACACCGGCGGCGCAGGCGCTCACCAAGGTGCCCGCAAGCACTACAAACCCCATAAAGATTGCAGCCTTGAGATTCAGTCGTCGCAGCATGTTGTCCTCCTTTCCTCTAATGAGCTGGCTTGGAACACTAAGGATTCGCCACCGGTTTTTGGTTTACTTGAGGGTCGCCAGGTACGCCATTAAGTCCGCGAGTTGTTTGGCCCCAATAGTGGTCTCAGAGAAAGCAGGCATTTCGCCTTTCCCGCCACGTACTGCGCTACTGACCCCGGCCTCACCCAGCTTGCCCACTGCTCCGATGATGGACGGGCCGTTCCCTTGCCCGCCGCCAGGATGGCACGCAGTGCAATTAGCATCGAAGATGCTCTTGCCTGCAGTAGCGTCTCCCGCTCCCGCCGCTGGCTTGGTAGACGGGCTGGCGGGTGTGACCGCCGGCGCTTTCGCGGCTGGAGGCGCAGGCGCCGGAGAGGCGCACGCCCCCGCGATGAGACTTGTCCCGATCACGCCTGCACATAGAACCACCACCAGCCGTCGCCAAAAAGATCTCCTCACTTCACACTCCTCTCTCGCGCACGTTTGCTATCGGTAGGCCCTCGCAACTCCATCGAGAACGTTATTTACGCTCCGCAGTTTACGCGAGTACATGCTGTAGTGTTTTCAATGAAACCCTTGCCCTTGTCGAGCCAGGCTTGAGTGAACTCAGCACCGACGCGTCCAACGGGCGACCCCTCTTTGCTCGATCCGCGTGAAGGCCTGGCAGCCCGACGACGTCGTCCCTTAATGGTCTTCCCAATCAGAATAACCAGGCCTACCGTGATGAATGGGAGGGCCACCAGAGTGAGGCCAGCTACCCGGACATTGGTGAAGCCCAGCAGGTTCACTACTAGCAGCACCAACGCAAGAGCGATAACGCCGGAGATAGCGAAGACATCCATTTCACGGTTCATTTCGCCTGAATCCCCTTTCACCTTCTTTTGCGGTCTCTTCCGCGCCCCTTCGGCAAGGAAAAGCGATGTTTGTTTTCCCCACGCAGGAGAGGACGAAGGGCACCTTTCCGTCATCGCCGACGTTACGGTTTCATACGGAATCCGGAGTAGTCGGGGAAACAAAGTGACAGACACCCCGTCTGAACGAAGTTGCGCCAGTTCACGCAACCGGGCGCTAGGCCGGTTCACAGCGCCCGTCGATGCAAATGTGTCCTGGAGGACAATCGGTGTCTATGCTGCAAGTCCAGACTCGTGGGGACTCTTTGCCTTTGCGGAGCCAGGCTTGAATGAAATCAGTCTTAGCTGGTTCGCCAGACAACGCCTGTTTCCTGGGTTCCCTTGCCGCCTTCGCAAGCCGGCGGCGTTGCCTGTTAATGCCTTTCGAGATCACGATGGCCAGGACCACCGTGACCAGCGGGATGGCCAGCACCGTGATGCCAGCGACCCAGGCATTGGTGAAGGGAAGGAAGCTGATCAGCACGAGCGCGAGGGCAAGAGCGATAATCCCGGAGATAGCAAAGACATCTGCATCATCCATTGCGGATCTCCTTTCATCCTCTTTTGCGTCTTCTTGCTAGAAGACCTATGGGACTTGGCGAAAGACCTTTGAGACTAATCGACTCCCGCAAAAACCGGCAAGGACAATTCACAGCTAGTTCCCACTCCTACGACAACAACGACCTCAGCCTTTCTCCCTACGCCCCCCGGTTACGACAAGCAGTCTATGAGACTCCTCGATACGAAATGTATATGAAATAGCCAAATTCGGAATCCTATTAAGGGGTGAAGAGGCGGACCAAAAAGACGTGACTTTAGGTCACGTCTTTTAGTTATCCGAAGCGGCGCCAGCGCCCTACCGCAGCGGGGTTACTCTTCTCTAATCAGTCCCTGGCGAACGGCGTATTTCATCAGTTGGGCGCGGCTATGCAGATTTAACTTTTCCATGATGTGGAGGCGGTGAGTCTGGACCGTATTGATGCTCAGGACCAGTTTCTCGGCGATCTCGCGATTGGTATGTCCCCGACCAATCAGCTCCAGGATCTCGCGCTCACGCGGAGTGAGAAGCGTATAGCTGGTCTGCTCCTCCCCCGAAACAACCCGCCCGAGATAATCCCCCACCAGGCGCCGCGCCACAGAGGGGGAAAGGTAGACCCCGCCGTTATGCACCACTCGAAGGGCGGCAGCCAGGTCAGCTCCTACCGCATCTTTCAGCACATAGCCGGACGCCCCGGATTCCAGAGCTTTGAAGAAGTAGCTGTCGGCATCATGCACGGTCAAGAAAAGAATAGGGGCGGCGAAGCCTGCCTCTCGAAGACGCCGCGCGGCTTCCAATCCATCCATTTGCGGCATGGATATGTCCATCACCACTACGTCGGGCTGGAGACTCTGGGCTTGCGTCAGCGCCTCTTCTCCGTTAGCAGCATCACCCACAACTACGAACCCACCCATCTGCTGCAGCAACAAGCGCAGTCCCTCACGGAACAGAGGCTGGTCATCAACTAAGAGAACCCGAATGTCAGCCATTGGCCCGCTCCGGAGTAGGGATAGTGACGGTGATATGGGTGCCCCGCCCCGGGCTGGAGGTCAGCGAAAGGAACCCGCCGACAAGGGAGGCCCGCTCCCTCATGCCCGCCAGCCCAAACCCCTGACCGACCGTCTCAGGGTGGAAGCCGCGGCCATCGTCCTCGATGCTGACGCTCACCGACTCCGGCGCGAACTCCAGTTGAAGGTGAACGCGCCTGGCGTCGGCATGCTTAATCACGTTACTCACCGCTTCCTGAACAATACGAAATAATGCCGTCTCCAGGGGGGATCTCAGATGCCGCTCCTGGCCCGAGACCTCAAACCGCAGGGAAACGCCCACGGGAACGAGACGATTCTCGGCATGCCCCTGGATAGCCGGCACCAGCCCCAGGTCATCCAGAGCCGCAGGTCGCAGGTCCGATATCAAACGGCGCACTTCTGCCAAGGCGCCTCCCGCCTCCTGCCTGACCCGTTGCCAGAGGTCCCGTTCCGCCCCTCTTTCCTCAAGATGACTCAGTTCGATTCTATCCAAGGACACCAGTAAAGTGGCCAGGTACTGCGCCGCCCCATCGTGAAGCTCACGCGCCACACGCTGGCGCTCTTCCTCCTGAGCGGAGATGACCTTTGCCAGAAGCCTGTGTACTTCCTGAGTACGTTCCTCTACCCGGCTTTCCAATTCCTGCAGCCAGTGCTGTCGTTGCTCCCAGGCGCCCTTCAGCCTGACGCGCATCTCTTCAAGGCTCCCGGCCAGCAAACCAAGTTCGTTTTCCCCCGCAACCCAGATCCGGCGTTCAAAAGAGCCCTGAGCCATGGTCCTTGCCGCCACTGACAGTTCCTCAACTGGTCGGGTGATACGCCCGGTATGCCACCAAACGCCCAAAGAGAATACTATCAAGGTCGCAATCCCGATGGCAGAGCCGACACGTTGCAAGCTGCGCGGAACAATCAAAGCCGCGTCCGTGGACTCTTCCAGAACGATGCCCCCCGGTATATCCTTGAAGGGCGCAAAAGCCACCACGTGGCCATGCCCGGTCTCCTCGCCATGAATAGCTGCCTTCGCTCGGCCGGTCTCTATCGCATCTCTTAGCAGGGCCAGGTGATCAGGTATCAAGTAGGCCACCTCGCCGCCAGCGGAGCTGGCCAGAACGCGGCCTTCTCCGTCAACGGCCTCGGCCAGCAATCCGCTGCCTTTCGTTGGCAGAGGCAGGATCTCCCTCCCGGTAGGGGCCAATTGAACACTCCCCACCAATGCCCCTGCCTTCGCGCCCGCAGCGTCCCACAAGGGGACGGCCGCCACGGCTATGGGTGGACGGCGCGCGGACGCCAGAGCCTGCCCGACCGCCGGGACACCTGTGCGCAGCGCCTGCGCCAATGCTGGAGCGGCCTGCCACGCCTCTTCATCTTCCCGCTTCCCAGTGCTCCATGTCAGCCTGCCATCATTATTGACCACTCCGACGCTTCCGAGGGCGCTAACGAGACGAACTGAGTTGGCCAAAGCAGTGGCTTGCGGCGCCGACACAGCGCCGCTTGAATTCCAGTCGACCTGTACGGCGAGCATCCCCATCTGGTAGATCGCCAAGCCCACCAGGTCGTCAACCATGTCTGCGATTTGAGTGGCCACTGCTTGACGGGCCTCCATCCCTGCGTCGGTGCTGATGCCGATGGCCCAGCTTATCAGCACCGTGTAGATAGTGAGGAGCACTGCCAGCCCCAGGACTGAAGCCGCGGCCATCCGAAACCGCAAGCGTTTGTGGAGCGGCATGGGAACGACGCTCTCGCTCGCCAGCCCAGTCGCCTGGTTTTCAGGCTCAACCACGCTTGCTCCAGCTTGCGCACTTACAGGCATGACGACCTCCTTTGACCCCTTGGCCGCCAGGGACGCAACCATCCGTGGCTGCCTCGCCGCCAAATCGAAAGGGAGGAACTCTGGACCGCGACCAGTACGGTCTGTACCCTGGATGAGTTGCTTATGTATGACGTACGGCATGGCCGACTAACGAACAGGAAAGTCTATAGGCAACAAACAACGCCTGGAATATGCTTTGGCGATGCACTGTAAATATAGGGCCGAGGAAGATAGCTGTCAAGCGCGGAGGGTGCTCCAGGGGCCAGGAATTCCAACGAAGGCCGTTTTGTAAGTCAGGCGCCTGTGGGGCGGAGCTCTCCGGGTCTTCCTGGGGGCGGAAGGTGCTATGGCGACGAGTGCCCCTTAACCCGGCAACCTTTCCGCCTCCCCCGACGCGTTGAGGGCGGTCCAAGGACCGCCCTCAACGCACCTTGCCTCTGATGTCCGCAACCGAAGCTGCGGTGCACGTCAAACGTCCGGTACCCACCTACAATTCTGCGTACTCCGTCCGCTGGATGATCTCGTCCTGGATGCTCCGGCTCAGCTCAGCAAACAGCGCGCTGTAGCCAGCCACCCTGACGATCAGGTCCCGATGCAGCTCCGGGTGGGCCTGGGCATCCAGCAGCGTCTTCTTGTCAACAACGTTGAACTGAATATGTTTCCCTCCGTAATCAAAGTAGGTCCGGATCAGCGCAATGAGTTTCCTCAGATCGTCCATCGTGGCCAGCGCTGAGGGATGAAACTTCACGTTCAGCAGCGTGCCGAGCAGAGGGAGCTGGTCTATCTTGCCCGCCGAATTGAGCACCGCCGTCGGCCCGGTCACGTCGCTCCCCTGGCAGGGCGACACCGACCCGTCAGCCAGGGATACCCCGGCGAGACGCGCGCTGGGTAGAGCGCCTACCCTCTTGCCCATCGGACCATGAGCGGACACGGAGTAGGGCATTGGACGGTGCTTCGCCCCGTAAGGGCCGTCGATCTGCCTCAGCATTGCTTGCCACCAGTCGTAGACGCCCGCGGCTATCTCGTCGACATAGTCCTCATCGTTGCCGTACTTGGGCGCGGCGGAAAGCAGACGCCGCACGCCTTCGTAGCCTTCGAAGTTGGATGCCAGGGCATCCAGGAGCTCCCGCTTGCCCACTGATCCGTCCTCGAAGACGCACTTCTTCACCGCCGCCAGAGAATCGGCGGCGTCGATGATGCCGACCGGCGTCTGGGCGGGGAAGGTCCACCTTGGGCCATCGGCCAGAACGCACTTGCCACGCTTGATGCAGTCATCCACCAGGGAAGAGGAGAAGAGGGTGGGCACCGCAGCCACGCGAGCGAGTCGCTGCAGGATGCGGATCTTGCCCGCCGCCTCAGAGAAGAACTGCACCTGCCTCTTGAAAGCCTGCAGGAGATCGTCAAAGGAGCGGAAGTCCTCAAACTTCCCGGTCGCGGGGCCGATCTTATTGCCCGTCCTCGGGTCGACTCCGTCATGCAGCGCCAACTCGAGCATTTTGCCGAAGTTCATGTAAGCCACGTCAGGAGGCCCGGACTGCGTGGGTGGAAGGTGCTGGACGCACCCCGCAACGCAGTAGTCCTGAGCTATCTCCAGGGGAACGCCCAGTTTCTGAGTCAGATATGCGATGGATGGCCGGTCATTGAAGAAGGCGGGGAAGCCTATTCCTATCCGGACCAATTCCAGGCCCTTGACGATGAAATCCTCAGGGCTCTTTTCGCTCCATCTGATGCTCAGGGTGGGATGAGGGGTCCGGGTTCTCAGGGCAGCTTCAAGGAAGAGGTAGGAGAGCTCGTTGGTGGCGTCTCTTCCATCTGGGGTCTGGCCGCCGAGGGTAATGTTGTGAAATTGAGCATCGCCGGATCCGGTCTCCTGACCCGAGGTATGCCGGAAATGTCGGAACCGCTGGGTGCTCAGCTTCACCCGCATGCACTCCAGCAGCTCGATGGCCTCCTCGCGGGTGGTCCTGCCGCTCTCGATGTCCTGCTTGTAGTAGGGATAGAGGTACTGGTCGGCCCTCCCCGGGCTGATCTGAGCGCAGCTTTCGAGGTACATGAGTACGTCAACGAAGCAGAGGGTCTGGACCGCCTCACGGAAGTTGCGCGCCGGGTTCCCGGGGACCCACTCACATATCTCGGCGAGCTTCAGAAGCTCGTCTCGCTTTTGGCCCTCCGAGTGGTCCGCCAACTGCCTGGCCAGGAAGGCATAGCGCTTGCCGTATTCGATGGCAGCCTCGAGAAGGATCTTCATTCCCTTCAGCATATTGACCTTAGCCAGCGACTGATCGTCCGTGGGAACGGTGATCTGGAGCTCTCGCTCCACTTCGGCGATTATGCCGCGCAGTCCCAGCTTGATGGCCTTCTCATAGCTCACCGCGAAGTAGCCGATGTCGTTCTCCATCCTGACCCGATAGTATACCCAGGAGCCGTCCTCGCCAATGTCCTTCAGCCATTGCTTCTCTGCGTCGCTGTAATGGGACAGGAAATGGCTGGTGACGCATCTGTCCTTCCAGTAGAGGCAGATATCACGGAGCTCCTCCTCGTCCTCCCTGCTGACAATGTGGGCAAGACCGCCGCTGTCAAGGGCCTCCGACACCCACGTGACGTCAAACTCCGGGTATTGCTCCGAGAACATGGGCCTGGCGGCATAAGCGCCAGCCAGCAGATCGTCGTCCATGAGGCATATGGGAATCCCCCGGACGACCTTGGCAAAGGCCTGCGCCCGCCTGATGGCCGCAGGCTGCCCCTCGGTCTCCTTATAGGACGCAGTAAGCAGCCGCCCCCGATGCAGCGATAGCCGGGCATTGCGGCGTGCTTCCATCATCTCCTGCCACAACCGCTGCCCCCTGGTCGGGCCGGGACGCTCGGCGCCACTTGAAACCTCTGCCTGAGTTGTTGTCATGGTTGACCTCCTTGCTACTTCCATTCTGGCAGCTGCGCCTGTTGCTGTCCACACATGTCTTCGCAGTAGAACGCTCCGCCGTCAATCCGCATCATACTTCGAGGGGCATCTGGCCAAAAGAGCAGTGGCCTCGAAGGCGCCGGACGCAAAGTACTTTCCTTCCACTACAACGTCAGCATCGGGCTTGAACGTGTCCGGAACGACCCCCGTATAGGATACCGGCACGCTCTCCGTCCCGTCGGTAAGGAGGAATCGCAGCAACCTCCCGTTGTTTTCGCGGGAAATCGAGTCGGCTTTGACGGTGCCCGTCAGTCGGATGGCCCGCTCGGCGTAGGCCTTATCCCCCAGGGCCTTCAGTTCGCTCACCGTAAGATAGTAGGTGGACGCGCTGCTGAACGCCTGGAAGCCCAGGAAGCCAAAGGCGAGCAATAGCGTGAAACCGGCGACAAGGAATTTCGGTTTTCTGGGCATCGGTCGATTCTCCTTTGGGTTGAGAGGTATGTACTTGACGGCCTCACCGGATAGGCAGCGGATAAACGGATATCGCCGCTTCTGTCTCCCACGCCTGCGGGGCAAAGCAGGGCGGTAGCCATCCGTTTATCCGTTCAAAATCCGTTGACACCGGCCAAAAGTGCAGTTCTACTTCTGAATATGGCTCATTATAGCCTGTCTCGGGCCGCCCGGGGGGTGATGGCTGCGGGCCTTCCGGAAGCTGCCAATACCTTCGTCTCGGGCATAACCCAGGCGAGGGCCAGGCACCCCAGCGCGAAGACGCTGAGCAACACGAAGGCAGGAGCGTAGCTGCCGGTGGCATCGCGAGAAATCCCCAGCACGATGGGCGGAAAGAACCCCCCCAGACCCCCAGCCGCACCCACCAGCCCAGCCACCGTCCCGGCCTGCGCCGGAAAGAACTGGCCTACCAGCTTAAAGACAGCGCCGTTGCCCAGACCCAGGGCAATGGCGGCTCCGAGGCCCCCGATGGTCGCGACAGGCATCGAATTCGACATGAGGAGCCAGGCCAGGCCAGCCAGAGCGACGAAGACGGCGAGAAGCAGCCGTTGCCCTCCCACCCGGTCAGATGCCCAACCGCCAAGGGGACGAGCCGCTGTGGCCACGACGACGAAACCGGCGACGCGGGCACCCGCGTCTTGTGGAGTGAGCTGAAACAGGTCTCTCAACAAGGTGGGCAAGTAAACCCCCAGGGCAACGAAGCCGCCGAAGGTCAAGAAATAGAAAATGCTCAAAAGCCATACCAATCGCTCGCTTCGAAGAACCTTAAGGTTCTCCGACAAGGTCTTGGGTGGCCCTTTCCTGGCGGCATCTCGCGCGAAGACCGCGAACACCAGCGCCCAGACGAGGGACGCAAGCCCGAAGATGGGAAAGGCAGCGGCCACGCCAATGGCCGCGGCCAGGACCGGGGCGCCGAAGACGGCGATGGACTGTCCTACATTGCCCACGCCATATATGCCGAGAGCAGTGCCCTGCCTCTCCGGCGAGAACCAGCGGGATACGAAGCCTATCCCCACGGCAAAAGACGTGCCCATCACGCCCAGTCCAAAGCCCCATAGTAGGAGCGCCAGATATGAATGGTTAACGGCGAGGGCCAGAGTCGGCACTATGCCGAGGGCCAGAAGCACGCTGAAAACGAGGCGGCCGCCATAGCGGTCGGTAAGCAGACCGACAGGGAGCCGTCCCAGGGAACCAAGCAACACCGGAATAGCTACCAGCAGGCTGGTCTCCGTCGCCGTCAGCCCGTACTCAGTCTTGAAGATAGGCGCCAGACCGGCAATGAGTCCCCAGAGAGCGAAGGTGACGCCGAAAGCCACCGTGGCCAGGAAGAGATTTGCGTTCGCCTTAGACGACATGATGTTTCCGTCCTCTCACATGGATTTGTCTTCTGGCGCGCGAAGCGCAGACACCTTGCGATTCCAGATTACCACCTGGTACGGCCGCCAGATATAGGTTATCGGGAAGGAGACCAGATGCACCATACGCGTGAAGGGGAAGAGGGCTATGATGAAAAAGCCCATCAGAATGTGCAGTTTGACGGTCCAGGGCAGAAGCGCCACGTACTGCGTCTGGGGCTGGAAGGTGACTAGCGATGCCAGCCAGGGCACTACAGTGTTGAGCGACCAGCCGGATCCCCAACGATACAAGAGAGCTACCGCAAGTCCCAAGGCAATCTGAGCCAGCAGCGCAGTCAACATCACCCAGTCCATGGCCGTAGTCACCGCGAGAACCCGGGGGTTGGCGAGCCGTCGCACGATGAGCACCCCGAGCCCGATCAGGGCCAGCAGCCCCAGCGCCAGGCCGGCGATTTCCAGCCCGTACAAGCGGAGTGGCTCCGCTATGAGAGCCGCCAACTGGCCCGGAAAGAGGGCTGCCAGGAGGTGGGCGAGCAGCACAAGGATCAGCCCATAGTGCCAGGGCACCGACCCCCAGAAGGCCGCCCGGTTCTCCAGGAACTGCGAGGACTGGCTGGAGTAGGAGAAGCGGTCAGCATAGTACCTGTACACCCCCACCGCGACGGCAACGACTATTGCCGCATAGGGAAATGCAACGAAAAGAAAAGAGTCTAACACGCGGTTCTCCCTCCTTCAGCCCTCTCAGCGGCTACCGAAAAGCGCCGCCGGGGACGCCCCGTTCACAATCTAAATTCTCCCGCAATACCAGCCGGAGCGCTGACAGCACCTGGCGGTAAACCCCAGCCTCACCACCCCTGGCTGGCTGGTCACTGCTTCCATCCTCCTCCTGTTGGTCTTCCGCGACCATCCGCTCGAGGGCAGGCAGCAGAGCGTCGCAGACCAGCTCGGCCACGAGATCGCCATCTTTACACGACGCCAGAAAGCGAAGCATGACTGACAGGTGGTCCGGCAGCTCACCGGGGACATCAAAATCGTGAGCTTCATAGATCTCCTTGAGCCTGAGCATGAAAACGCTTCGCTTGTAGCTCTCCCCCAAAAGGTGGTAGCCAACATAGGGATAGCAGGAAGCGGCGAGGTCGAAGGTGCCCGTGTAAATTTCTTCCATTCTCCCCGGAGGCGTCTCAAGAGCGTAATGAAGGAAATCACGAAGCATGGCCGCGGCTCGAGCGCCTTCAGCGGAGTCGGGGGCCAAAGCCTGGCACTCCCGCGCCGCCCCGATTACATCGGGGCCAGGGTACTCGAGGACCTCGGCGAAGCGCAGGAGGAGCCGCGGGTCGATGCCGCAGGCCATCGTTACCACCTCCGTGTAGGGGCCTGGCGGCTACCGAAACCCGTCTCCCGCTTATGGACGAGCGTATCCACGATCGACTCGATAGCCGTCTCTCGGGCCAGGGGCGGGAGCACAAAACGCTCTTCGAAGGTTGGCGTCGCCGTCAGCCGGCACGCGGCCTCGAGCTCCTCCCGCGGCATATCCGCCAGGTCTAAGGCCTGTCGCACCTCAGCTTCCGGAACATCTTTTGTTCGCTGAGAGCGCATATATATTCGCCCCGCGACGAGTTTGCGGTAGGAATCTGTGACCACCTCTTCATTCCCCGCCGATAACAGCCGGGCCATAAAGCTCATGGGTATGCGCGCCCTCTCCAGGGAGGTCAACATGGGCTCAATACCCCGGGCGCCAGCGACGTCATATCGGCCATCTTTCGCTGTCCCGATCACCGGCAACAGCGGTGGCACGTAAAAAAGCATCGGCAGAGTGCGGAACTCGGGGTGCAACGGTAGGGCCAGGTTCCATCGCTTGACAAACTTGTAAACGGGCGACTTCTGGGCGGCGTCTATCTGAGCGTCGGAAAGGCCACTTGCCCGGGCAGATGAGATGACCTGAGGGTCGAAGGGGTCCTGAATTATGGCCCGCTGGGCGTCCACCAGAGCGTCATCAGGGGCAGAAGCTACCTCCTGGATGCGGGACGCGTCGTAGAGCAGAAGACCCAGGTAGCGGATCCGCCCCACACAGGAGTGGAAACAAGCTGGGGCCTGACCGCTCTCCAGACGGGGGTAACAGAGGATACATTTCTCGGCCTTTCCAGTGCCCCAGTTGTAGTAGACCTTCTTGTAAGGACACGCGGAGACGCACATGCGCCATCCGCGGCACTTCTCCTGGTTGACAAGGACGATGCCGTCTTCGCCGCGCTTGTACATAGCGCCAGAGGGACAAGCCGCCACGCAGCCGGCGTTCAGACAGTGGTTGCAGATGCGCGGCAAGTAGAAGAAAACCAGACGCTCGAGCTGGTCCATCTGCTGCCGCTCATCCTTGGTCAAGCTTTCTTTGTTTGGGTCGTTGGCGGCATAGACCGGGGAGCCGCCCAGGTCGTCATCCCAGTTGGGTCCAGAGTTAACGTCAATGTGTCTTCCGGTTACCATGGAGATTGGGCGGGCGGTAGGCTGGTCATTTCCCTCCGGAGCGTTGAGGAGCTGGTCGTACTGGTAAGTCCACGGCTCGTAATAGTCATCCATTGTGGGCAGATAAGGATTGAAGAAGATATTAGCCAGCGCGCCGAACCGCCCCTGCAACTTAAGGCGTGGCTCTCTCCCGTTCTTCTCCCAGCCACCCTTGTACCTCTCCTGGTCCTCCCACAACGTCGGGTAGCCAGTTCCGGGCTTGGTCTCAACATTATTCCACCACATGAACTCCGTGCCTTTGCGGTCGGTCCACATGTTCTTACACGCTATGCTGCACGTGTGGCAGCCGATGCATTTGTCAAGGTGGAAAACCATCGAAACTTGCGCCCGAACATCCATCGGTTTCGCTCCCCGAGAGTTCATATTAACGACCCGGCGCCTATTACCTTTGATCTCCATGTTGCCGGTACCACGAACAACTTGGATGCCACAACTGACCTACCATTCCACTTTCTGAAGTTTCCGCACCAGCACGCACGTATCACGATTGACTCCAAGCGGTCCCCAGTAGTTGAAACCGTAGGTGAACTGCGCATAGCCGCCAGCCAACTGGACCGGGTTGATGCGCGCCCGTACCAGGCTGTTATGGGAGCCTGCCCTTCTCCCACCCCTCACCTGTGACTTGGGCACAGAGATGGTCCGCTCCGGCGCGTGGTAGACCATGCACGTGCCTGGCTGAACGCGAGAGGAGACGGCAGCCCGAGTAACCATGACGCCGTTGTCGTTGTAGATCTCCACCCAGTCGTTGTCCGCCACTCCAATCCTTTCGGCGTCTTTGTCGTTCAACCAGCATGGATCGAGGCCGCGCGAGAGAGTGAGCATCTGAGGCGTGTCGGAGTAAGTGGAATGGATGTGCCATTTGCCATGAGGCGTCATGAAGTTCAGCGTGATGCTCTGGCCATCCTGGGGGCTGAGGACTATGTCCCCCGTCTTCTCCGGATCGAGCTTGGGCTTAAAAGTGGGCAAATGCTGCCCGAAATCCAGGTAATACGGGTGGTCGATATAGAAGTGCTGGCGTCCGGTCAAGGTGCGCCAGGGCACGAGACGCTCCACGTTAAGACACCAGGCAGCGTAGGGCCGTCCATCATTGACAATCCCGCTCCAGCAGGGACTCCCCAGCGTGCGCCGCACCTGACTGGTGAGATCTCCGAAGTTCATCCGTACGCTGCGCGCCTTCTCTGCGAGGTCAGCCAGGGGCAGCCCCACTCGCTCCTCCTCGTGTTTGTAGGCGATATAGGCGACCTCACCATTGGTCTCCGGGGCCAGCGCCAGGAGGAGATTCGCTGCGTCAAGGGGGTCCTCCAGGCTGGGATATTTCTGTCCGTTCCATCCCACGCATCTCATGCGCCGGGGGTCGGGGGTCGTCCCCGTTGGATTCTCCAGCAACTCATCATAGAGCTGCTGGATGGGGATATGGACGCCGTTGCCGCTGATTCCGTCCTGGCGCGCCCGCGGGCCAAAAGCGATGAAACGGTTGTACAAGTTGACGTAGTCCCGCTCTACAACGCGCAGGTGGGGCATGGTCTTGCCGGGAACCGGCTCGCACTCGCCCGCGGCCCAGTCTCGCACTTGCGTCTGCGCCATTTCGTCGGGAGTATCGTGCATCAAGGGAAAGGCGACCAGGTCCTTCACCGGCTGGGGGAACACCAGGGGCGCGAGCTCGCTGACCTTGCGAGCGAGAGCCTTGAAGACATCCCAGTCGCTCTTGGCCTCCCAGCCGGGAGGCACAGCGGCGGACAAAGGGTGAATGAAAGAGTGGAGGTCAGTCGTATTAAGATCGTTCTTCTCATACCACGTGGCGGTGGGCAGCACTATATCCGAGTAAAGGGCCGAAGTGTCCATGCGGAAGTTGATGTCTACCACCAGGTCCATCTTGCCCCTGGGCGCCGGCTCGCGGAAGCTCACGGTCTGCACCCGTCCCTCGGCCTTTTCCTCAGCTACGAGGTTATCATGTGTGCCCAGATAGTGTCGCAGAAAGAACTCGTGCCCCTTGGCGCTGGACATGATGGCGTTGCCCCGCCAGATCAGCCAAACGCGAGGCCAGTTCTCTGGCGCGTCGGGATCCTCTACGGCGAAACGCATCTGGCCGTCCTTCAGTTGCTGGACCACCCGCTGAATGACCTGTTCCCCGCTGCCCGCGCCGGCCTTCTCAGCCTCCGTGACTATCTCTGTCGAGTTACGATTGAACTGGGGATAGTAGGGCATCCAGCCCAGGCGGACAGCTCTTGTCTCCAGGTCCACGGCGTGTCCTTTAGCCCATCTCGCCTCCGGCGGGACAGAGGCGTAATCGGTGAAATCACCCTCGTAGCGCCACTGGTCGCTATTCACATAGTGCCAGGTCGGCGTTTGCTGCCGGCGCGGCGGGGCAACCCAATCCAGAGCGAAAGCCATCGTTGCCCAGGGAGCTATCAGGGTGAGTTTCTCTTGACCGACGTAATGGTTCATCCCGCCGCCGTTTCGGCCGCAGCACCCGGTGAGGATCAACGCGGCGATCCCGGCCCGATAAGCGAGGCTGCTGTGGTACCAGTGGTTTACTCCGGCGCCGATGATGATCATGGACTGGCCCTGAGTAGCCTCAGCGTTGCCGGCGAACTCGCGCGCCAGACGGATCACCGTGTCCCGGCCAATGCCAGTCCGCTTCTCCTGCCACGCTGGAGTGTACGGTATGTCGTCGTCGTAGCTTGTGGGGTAATCGCCGTCCAGGCCGCGCCCCACGCCGAAGTGGGCCATCAAGAGGTCAAAGGCGGTGGTTACGGGGACCCGTCCTTCGCTGGTCTCAACGTACTTTACGGGCACGCCTCTTAAGAGAGTGCGGTTGCTGGCGAAGTCGTGGAAGGCCACTTGGAGCACTTCGTCCTGCTGGCCCAGAAAAGTGAGGAGCGGGTCGATAGGGCTGTCGTCCCGGCCGTCCTCCATTTTCAGGTTCCATTTCCCTTTCTCCTGGCCCCAGCGAAAGCCGATTGTGCCCTTGGGCATGCGCGGCTGATCGCTGGTGCGGTCGAAGACCAGCAGCTTCCAGTCCCCGTTCTCCTCACTCTGATAGCGGGCCAAACGATTAGCGCGAAGCAACTGTCCGGGCTGGTAGCCTCCCTGGACGGGGGTTAGCTGTACCAGGAAAGGGGAATCAGTGTAGCTCTTGAGATAGTCTACGAAGTAAGGCACCTGGCGCTCGACGTAGAACTCCTTGAGGATCACATGGTCGACGGCCATCCACAGGGCTGTGTCTTCGCCGGCCTGCAAGGGTATCCACCAATCGGCGTACTTGGCCACCTGGCTGAAGTCCGGAGAGAGGACAACGAGTTTGGCCCCCTGCTGCCGCGCCTCGGCGACGAAGTGGACGTCTGGAGTACGGGTCATGTTGAGATTCGCACCCATAGACACAATGTATTTGGCGTTGTACCAGTCGGCGCTCTCGCAGACATCGGTCTGGTCGCCCCAGACCTCGGGAAAGGCGTTGGGTAGATCGGCGTACCAGTCGTAGAAGCTCATATTCACGCCGCCGAAAAGCTGCAGAAAGCGCGAGCCGGCGGCATAAGAGAGGTAGGACATGGCCGGTATGGGGGAGAAGCCAAAGACCCGGTCGGGTCCGTATTTCTTGGCGGTGTAAAGACACGAAACAGCGATGAGTTCGAGCGCCTCGTCCCAGGTGGCGCGGCGGAAGCCGCCTTTCCCCCGAGCGACCTGATAGCTGGCGCGCAAGGAAGGGTCCTCAACGATTGCCGCCCACGCTTCGATTGGATTGGCCCTCTGAGCTCTAGCCTGACGCCAGAGCTCGAGTAGCCTGCCTCGAATGTAGGGATACTTGATGCGAATGGGACTATATTCGTACCAGGAGGCGCAGATGCCCCGCTGGCAACCGCGCGGCTCGTAGGGAGGCAGCCCGTCCTGTAGGAGCGGATAGTCCGTAGCCTGCATCTCCCAGGTGACAATGCCGTCCTTTACAAACACCATCCAGGAGCAGCCGCCTGTGCAGTTG
This sequence comes from Chloroflexota bacterium, assembly GCA_016190665.1. Taxonomy (GTDB): domain Bacteria; phylum Chloroflexota; class Dehalococcoidia; order JACPQD01; family JACPQD01; genus JACPQD01. The sequence continues at coordinate 234,293 of JACPQD010000104.1, read as the reverse complement.
ACCCCGTGGGAGGTGCGAACCACGTTGTCGTGCTGCCATCGATTGCGGTAGAAATCCTCCCACTGGCGTGAGTTGGGGTTGACGAGATCCTGAATCCAGCCCAAGTTGCTTATCTCCTTTGCCCAGACGGCTGATGGGGCATTTCCGAGGAAGCGGCCGACCGAGGCCTCACCGCTTGCCTCGCCACCAAAGGCTGGCGCACCGCAATAAGACGGCCTCGCCAGATCACGCGCATAAGCGCCAGTAAGAACGCCGCGCCAACCACGCCTGCGCCCGCCAGAAGGCCGGGAGCTTCCACAACCCGTTCTTCCCGCGTGGCCACACGAAAGAAGGCCGCCAGGTCGGCCTGCTCCTCTGGGGTGAGGGGACGGCTGTTGTAGATGGGCCTCATCGAGGGGAAGGGAAGGCTGGCCAGGGAAGAGCGCAGATCGTCCGCCCCGAATTTGGCGTAGGTCTGCGTCAGGTCAGGGCCGAGGGCGCCGCCGCCCAGAACGCCGACGGTGGAGACGGCGTGGCATGCCAGGCAAGATGGACCGCCATTCTGAAGACGACGCGCGCCGACGAAGTACTCCTTGCCACGCGCCGGGTCTCCGGCTAGCTGGGCTTCGGAGGCTTGTGGGGCGGGTACATTTTGAGGTGCGGCGGTCCCTGACCTGGAATCGAAGTAAACGAGCAGGCCCTCGGCCTCCGCCGGGGAGACGCCGATGTTCGGCATCGGCACCTTGTACTGGGCGAGCAACTGCTTCGCGACGGGGTCTCCCTGGGCCAGGAGTTGATCAGGGGCCACGATGAACTTTGTGAGCCACTCCCGGTTCCTGCTGGCCGTGATGCCCTTGAGGTCCGGACCGGACCGAACACCGCCGCCAATGGTATGGCAAGCGGCGCATTTGGTCTGAAACGTCGTCTCCGGGGACTGAAGCGATGGCGCGGCGTGCGTGGACACCACCTCGGCTGTCGCCAGTGAGGCTATGATAAGGCCCAGAGTGATGGCCGCACCCTCAACGAGCCCAATTCGCCCCATCAGCGTTTCGCCTCCCCAGCGCCCCTTCGTTGCGAATATTTGTGTGAACAATGTCACAACACCCTGGCAACACCATAGCAAATCTGCTCCCCAATAAATACGACTTTTGTCGTAAAACCCTGGCCAGCGGATAGCGCATGGCATCGCACTCTAAAGATAGCGGGTGTCGATACCGGTTACAAGCGGGGGATTGTGGGTTGAAGCCCTTTGGGCGGCGGACAATGGAATCAGCATTGCCGCCGCGAGCCCTGCGCATATGTTACGCGCTGCGTCACACCTGGAGATGGAAGGCGGTCAAAGAGGAATCATGCGCGCGGCGAGCTCGTCAGCTACGTCTTCGAGTCCCAACTGGATCAGCTTCTCCCGAGTGGGGACGCCGCTATCAACGCGCCAACCTCGCGCCCGATAATAGTCGTCCATCAGCGCCCTGAGTTTGTTCGGGTCCAGCCAGGAAGAGAACGTCCGGTAGTAGTAATCGGTCCAGGGAGTATCGTGCTCACGTCGCCGGCCTTCGCGCACCAGTATGGCCCGCTCCAGGTTTATGCCTCGCTCGCCCACCATCTCCCACATCTCCTCTTCTGTCCTATCGATGCCGGTGACGGCGCTGAACAGTTGGGCCGGGTAGGTGGGGTCGCCGCGCAGGTCGGGGGTGTAATAAGAGGTTTGCCGGGGCAGGGCGTAGCGGCATATGGGCATGCTATCGGTCTCAACCGCCAGATGCTGCATATGCATCACGAGCCGCGCCTTGCCCTCTGGCGTGTTTTCGTCCAAAGCTCGCTCGGAACCGAAAAGGTCACGGCCCAGCTCGCGGCGCAGTTGGGACATCTCCTCCTTCTTGCCCGGGGGGAACAGCTCCCCGCGGCTGCTGATCATCTGGTCGGCGATGTGGTCGCAGCGAACGCCCGTGCTGATGGCCAGCAGCCACGACCAGCGCGGAGATGAGGCGTTCTCCCCAGCGGGAATTTTCCAGTGGACGGAGTAGCTGGGTTCGTCCCTCTGGACCACCTCCTCGTAGATGTCCAGCGCCTTGCGTCTTTCCTCCTCGGTCTCGGCCTTGTCGATAAAGCTTCTCAAGTACCGGGTCTGGCCCTCCGCCAGCTCATCCCCGATGCCCTCACGGTAGGCCACTTTCCTCATGTAGGCGCGGAAGAACTCGCTGCTGCCCATCCTGGAGACGGGCAAGCCTGTGTTCTCCTCGGTCCACAGACCGGCGTCGATGAGCAAGCGCACCCAGGTGGAGCCATGGAGGTTATGCCTGGGATAGATATGGCCCATCACCTGCGTGTCCGAGAGCCCGAACTCCTGGCAGAGTATGCCGAACTCGATGGCGTCCCTGCCGATCTTCTTCTGTCCCTTGTAATAGAGCCACTCGTCCTCCATGACTTTCATGATCTCGTTGCACTGTCCGGCCCCACTCAGCCCGTCCTTGAAGCGATAGCCCTGGATGCAGCTCACCGGGCAGCCGAAACACCCGCCCCAGCGTTTCTCGGCGTTACCCCTGGCCACTTCCTCGCCCACGGCGGAGTCGTCGACAAAGGGCACAGCGACAGGGTGCGTCTTGGTGTAGTGTTGCATGGCACGCCACAGGTTCTGTGGTCCGGGCTCTCCCGGCTTCCGCGTGATCAAGCGCGAGAAACGACCATAGATGTCAATGACCTCTTTGGGATGCGCCACGTCGACGGACCCCGTCCCCCTCACAATGATGGCCTTCAGGTTCTTGGAGCCCATGACGGCGCCGAAGCCGCCCTCGCCGGTGGCGGAAGCAAGGCCGCAGGAGATTACCGCCTCGCGGCAAAGCCGTTCGCCCGCCGGGCCGATGACCAGAGCCCTCGCCCTGTCCCCGTACAGCCTTCGTATCTCAGTGTGCGCCACGCGAGTTGTGGCCCCCCAAAGCCGATGGGCGTCGACTAGCTCCACCTTTCCATCGTTTATCCACAGGTAGACCGGCTTTGACGCCTTGCCCTCAACGATGAGACCATCGTAGCCGGCGAACTTCAGTTCTGGGCCGAAGTGCCCGCCGGGGTCGCTATAGAAGAAGCAGTTGGGGATCGGGTCCGGCGACTTGGCGATCACGTTGAAGCGGCCCACTCCAGGCCCCAGCGTGCCCGTGGCGGGGCCGGTCATAATGATGACCTTGTTTCCCGGGTCGAAAGCGCCGACCTCAGGCCCAATCTCCTCCCAGTAGACCCGCGCCCCCATCGCCCTGCCGCCGATGAATTTCGGAGCGTATTTCTCGGTTCTCTCTTCGTCTACCTGGACCTTGGTCAGGTCCACCCTCAGGATCTTGCCTACCCATCCGTAACGCAGCGTCATTATGGCACCTCAATATCCACTATTTCGCCGGCGCCCATCAATATACGGCACATTGTGAGGCAAGTCAATGGGGAGTCTGACCGGATGGAGTTGACGGCCCGAATCTAAGGTGCGGAGTGGGCAGGTAATAAGGTTGGAGAGGCTGGGATGGGCCGCTAGAATCGGCTGTAGTACACGACCGTGACCAGGAGGGCAATGATGGCCAAGGTGCCGATCCTGGCTAGCCAGAGGCTTGCGTTGACGGGTTTTCGTTGGACGCCGCGCGTCAGCCAGTCCTGCCGATTCAGAGTTAGCAGACCGTATATCCGCACTATGGCCATGGTGAAGTTCACCACGACATAGAGCGGTACCAGCATCACATAGTCCGGACGCCTGACCAGGGCTGGTCCGATCCTCATACTGCGGCTGAACAGCCACCACACGAGAAGCATCGCCGCCGGTATCCAGAACTGGAAGACGAGAGAGACCAGAAAATACACCGGGCTCAGGAGCAGCGTGAAGTTAGAGATGATCCGGTCTATCAAGATGAAGGACAGAAAGGGATGCTTCCATGGCCATCCCTGCCACAGGGCCCTCAGATCGGCTCTCCAGCTATTCCTCGACCAGCGGGTCCGCTGTTTGAACAGCGTGCTCCAGTCCCGGGCGCCCCCGGTGTAAACTCGCGCGGTGTGTTGATAGCGGCATTTCCATCCCGCCGCCTCGACGAGATAGGTAAGCCTCTTATCATCGCCCCCGATGCACCGCTTACCCCAGAATGTCTCATTCACCAGGCCGTCAAGCAACGGTAGTATCACTTCACGCCGGTAGAAGGCGGTTCGCCCCGACAAGCAGGTGAAGACGCTGCCAACCGCCGCCGAGGGCATCATGTCATCGTAAAAGCGCAGGTCGAGCTGGATATCGAAGATCTTCTGGGTCAGCGTCTTCGGGTGCAGGACATTCTGCCGGGTACCCACTCCAGCGACTTGTGGATCAATAAAAGGTCCCGTACACTGCGCAATGACGTCCCTATCCCAGAGTACATCACTGTCGACCAGAGCAACGAGCTCCGCCGAGGCGGCTCTTATCCCGTCAGCGAGGGCGGGTCGCTTACCCGGTTTTTCAGTGACTATGAGCTTGGCGCCTGGAAATTCGCCACGGAATGACTCGAACTCCCGTATGCAGTTATTGTCCGTGATGTCAATAACCGCGATTATCTCTGAGGGTCCGTTTGCCTTCCAGGATTGAAGAACGTTACGAAAGGCCACGGGATCTTCGTTATATACGGGAGTCACCACGGAGACGGTGGCGTAGAACCGGCGCGTATCGGGAAGGTAAAACCAGCTAATCACCTTCCTCATGAGCCACGTTCCCCAACGCCAGACGCCAACAACGCCCAGTGGCAAATAGAAGAACAGCAGAGCGGAAAGGTCCTGCACTACTCCCTGCCTCCGTGGCTATGCCGAGGCGGCCTGCAATCGTTTTTCGAAGACCTCGTTCACCTGAATGGTGGAATCTATCATGCGGGCCTCCATTCCGCCCCGCCTTGCCCAGGACAAGAAAGCCACTGTATCCTTGGGCAGACACTTGCCGCCGAAGGGGCCGAAGTCCTTCGTACCGTACTCAGGGTTCCATATCGCCTCGGCGCTCTTGACCACGATGGGTATCACTTTGTCGGCGTTCACCCCAATCCGCTCTCCCACCAACCTCATTTCGTTGAAGAAGGATATTTTGGCGGCGTTGATCAGATTGTGGATGAACTTCTGGAATTCCGCTTCTTTGAGCGATATGCGGTACAGAGGACAGGCCGCCCAGCGGTAGATCTCCTCGATCATGTCACCTGACTTCTTGTCCATCTCACCAATGACAGTTATCCACGGACTGGCGATGTCCTGGAACGACCTTGCCTCGCGAAGATACTCCGGATTGACGCACACGCCAAAATCCCTGCCGGCTTTCTTGCCCGAGTGTTCCTCGATGATGGGGATAACTAGCTCCTCTGTGGTGCCGGGAAGCACTGCGCTCCGGATGACAACCAGTTGATAGCGAGACGCCCGGCCAATCCATCTGCCCAGCAGGGTCGCCGCCGTTTTGGTGAAGTCTATCCCTATCTCACACCACTCCAGTGGGCTCATGGAGTTTTCAAGCTTCTCAGCAGCAGCGGAATCCTTACAGAGGTCCAGAGGATAGGTGGGCACTGACACCATGAACATGTCGGCGTCAGGGTTCTCCAGTTCCTCGGTCTGAAAGGCGCGTAACCCCTTCCCGCGCAACCTCTCAACTACACCTGGGTTGACATCGGAAAAGGTAATGTCGAATCCGTGGTCGGCTAGAGCGGCGCCTGTGGCCTCGCCAACCACTCCAGAACCCACTATCAGTATCCTTGTAGTCATTGGACTCCTCCTGCATATTCTACTATCACTCTATAGAGACGTGGCTGACTCTGCCACGGGCAAACCACGTATATTGCTGCGGCAAACCATTAGTTTTGGCTGACTGCTTTCGGTAGCCGGTTGCGTCCGCTGCGGCGGGACAACGGCCGGCCAGCGGACACCGTGGAATGGCAGCTTCCGGGTCTCGCCTTAGCGGTTGGTCTTGCCCAACTCCTCCTCCTCTCCGCTCCGGGAGCCCTCTCACGCGCTTCGTTGTCTGGGTGTGTGTCGCCTCAGGAAGGGCAACAGTACCGTCATGATGGCAACCAGTATTATGGCGACGAAGACAGCGGGCCTGATCATGCTGGGCTCGTCTTCCGTCGGCCGTGATAGTCCTGAGTAGGAGAAATCGCCGAGTCGGTTGCCGGAAAGCTGGGTTCCAGCGAATGCGTTGGCGCCTTCTGGCGGGCGGCTGTAAACCCCGTATCGGTGGCTGTCCCGAATGATGTTGTCCTGGAAGGTGTTACCCTGCGAGGGCAACTTCGTGTCCGGAGAATCCAGGCGGACGCCGAACTCGTTGGCTGCTATATCATTGGCCGTAAAGGCGTTGTCTGTTGCGCTTTTCAGGTAAACGCCGCTATCGCGATTGCCGAGAATCCGGTTGTTCCGGAAGGTGTTGGCGGTGGCCTTATCGTACATGAAAACCCCGTAAGTCTGGCTTCCAGTGATCTCGTTATTCTCGAAGAGGTTCTGGGAAGAGGCGTTCTCTCGCCCGTAGAGGCGTACGCCGACCGCATTGTTCTTGACGGTATTGCCCGCTATGAGGTTGTCGGAGGACTCGAACAGCGGGATTCCATCATCGTTTCCGATAACCTCGTTGTTCACAATGGTATTGTTGTCGGACTGCTCATGGAGCATTATGCCGTGCCCTTTGTTGTCGATGACGCGGTTTCGGACTATGACATTGGATGTGCATCGCTCGGCGAAGATGATGCCGTGTCCGCCATTATGGTGCGAGTAGTTGTCCTCCACCGTGGTCCGCTGCGTTGCGGTATGGGCGTCAAAGCCATAGTAGAAGTTCTCGTAGAGCTCATTGTTCCGCACCACCATATCGCCGACGCCCCAGACGTACACTCCGAAGTAGTTGTGATGGAACTTGCTGCCCAATATGTCGCCGGTCATACCCTGACCGAGGATGCCCGGGTTCTGGGCATCGTCCTCGTGCAGTACCTTCCAGGAGATCCCATAAGCCGTCTCTTCAAAGAAGCCCAGATAGGCGACCTCGCTATTGATGACATCCATCCGGTTCCCTTTGTAAAGGGAGGAGCGGTTCTTGGCGACGACGTAGGCCCGCCTGCTGCCGTCTTGGAACGCAGTATCGAAGGCCCCCGCCTGCCGGTCCCAGGAAGTGATCCTAGTGTTCCGAATGCTTACCTGCCCATTGGAGCTTTCGACCCAGACAATGCCCGACGGATCGCTCTTCAGTTTCAGCCAATCGACATCGCCGCCCGCCGCTTGCCCGTGCAACTCAAGTCTCACCATCTCGTATGTCCTGAGATTGGCCTTCAGCTCCCACTCATAGGGAGCGGTGCGTTCCAGCAGACCATCGTTGCGGAGAGCGTCGGCGATGACAGTCAGGTTCACTACTGCGCCGGGTCTCTTGACCTCTATGGTGTTGGTGGACTCGTCGTAGATGATGCTCGGCCGGACCTGGTCTGCCCAGCGCGCGTCTGGTCCGCCCCCAGGGATAGATGAAGCGAACGTTTCCCACACCGGGCCGCTGAATAAGGTCGTCAACAAGAGCAAGCACGACAGCGACAGGAGCGGCGCGAGTCGTCGCGTTGCTCCCCCTCGCGCCGGACTTTGGACTGCGCAAGTCCCCACGCATAGGCACCTGCGCCTTTGCTTCCGCGCCGCGCCGTGGTCACACATCATTCATCATTCCGCATTCATCATTCAGGGGAGTCAAGGCTTACCTGCACTCTTGGTCCCGCGCCGCGCCGTCATCATTCATCATTCCGCATTCATCATTCAGCGGCTTCCTGCTTCGCGCTACCTGCTACCTCACTAAGGCACGATCTTGAAGATCTTGCCCGTGGTGCCCGTCGGTCCCGGGACGTCGGCTGCTAGCACATACAGCTCCAGGTTGTTGTCCTGCCCGAAGGAACGAATGAAGGCGTTGATGCGCCCGTTCGCACTGGTGTTGACCGTCAGCTCCTGCATGAGCCACATCTGTCCAGGCGTTAAGGGCCTGGTGCCAATGAACAACCCGCCGCCCGGCGTATCCCGCGCCACGCTGAAGTCCCCGAAGACATAGGCGCCCTGGAACTGCGGCAGGGCGGCGCCCCGGTAAACGAAGCCGCCGATCACCGCGGTACCGATGCCTCCGGCCCTCGAGTTCCTGTACTCTATGATAGGATCGATGAGCTGCTGGCCCCGGGCGTCAACCATGGGACACGTCGCTGGCGATACGGTCGGCGTATTCGGGTCGAAGCAGTGGGCGCCCTCCCTTATGCGCCAGCCGTAGTTGCCACCCTTAGTTATTATGTCGACTTCCTCCCACAGCCCCTGCCCGACGTCGCCCGCAAACAGCTCACGCGTGCCCCCTGCGTCAAAGGAAATGCGGAAGGGATTGCGCAGCCCGAAGGCGTAGATTTCTGGGCGTCCTTCCCTGCCCACAAAGGGATTGTCCGGCGGTATGCCGTAGGGCGCCGCGCCATCGACATCGATGCGCAGGATGCTGCCCAGAAGAGTGGTGATGTCCTGTCCATTGCCGATGGGCGGATGTCCCAGGCCCACGTCGTTGCCCGCGCCGCCATCGCCCAGAGGAATGTAAAGGAAGCCGTCAGGCCCGAAGGTGATCTGTCCCGCGTTGTGGTTCGCTTGTGGCTCGTCTACCTGAAGGACTATCCTCTCCGACGCGGGATGGGCCCGGTTCGGGTCGGCCATCGAAACCTTGAACTCGGAGATGTGGCTGGTGTGATTCCAGCCCGCCGGTCCTCCCGCCCGCAAAGGCGCGCTGTAGTAGACGAAGAAGCGTCCGTTAGTCTTGAAGGATGGGTGGAAAGCCATCCCCAGAAGACCGCGCTCGTCAAATGCCGGGTTCAGTTGGACCATCCGGGAGCGCAGGTCGAGGAAGGGCTCCGCCAGCACCGCCCCGTCCGGCATCAAAACCTTGATAACGCCTACCTGGTCAACCACAAAGAGACGCCCCGTTGCGTCCGGAGCCGGGATCAGCCCCACCGGCGACGCAAAGCCCTGGGCCACCAGTTTCAGCCCGATGGCCGGTGGCAGTTGGCTGGTCGACCGGGACTGTTCCCAGACCCCGACCAGCAGGCCCCCCGCCACGATGACCCCCACTGCGACCGATATCGCCAGGAAGCCCTTCGATATGCGCATCTTCCTGCTCCTCCCGCACAGCCGTCCCATCAGGCAGCCTCGCCAACGCCGGACCAGTGCGGCCCTCGATTAATTATAGGCGCAAGGCCGTGGGCTTGTTGATAAGCAACATCACGTAATTGTGGTGTAATAGCACTGGGCTGTTGGTACGTAGAACACGCAACCGGGGGAAGCGAATGGTTGCGTGGGATCAAAGGGATTGCTGGCAGCCGGAAGTCCGTCCTCCCACGGGGCAAGACCAACCACTTGCTCGGGATTTCTTTCACTCGGGCCGCTGCCTTACTACGGGCAGAACCAGCCTGTAGCTGGCAGGCGTCGGCGTTGCAGTGGGGGCTGGGTGGGCACAGGCGAGAGAGTCGCCGTGGCGGTAAGGGTTGGAGTAGGCGGCGCCTAGAGCTTCCGCTCTGGCACCGCTTTCTGCGCTGGAGGGCAGGGCCGTGGAAGGCGAAGAGGCCGAGGCTGAATTCTCACAAAATCACGCGGCGCCAGGCTGCGTTTCTGGGTCGCTTTCGGCCAGTCGGGCAACGTCACCGAGGCGACGCAGGCGACGCAGGCGACGCAGATCCCGTTGGTGACCACCGTCGGCCTCTCGCCCTTACGGCGTCAGCACTCCCGCCGCGTCCACGTACAGGAAATAGCCCCTGCCGAGATCGAGGTCCGAGAAGCCGAAACCAGGCTTCGCCAGCTCGAACCCGACCCCGGGAGTGTACCGGTACAGGGATGTCCAGCCAGTCTTCAGACTGGCGAGATAAGCGTTCACACTGGCGGACGGCGCCAAGTCCCGGTTCGTGTAGCCGATCATGTTCCAGCCGCTCACCAGGGGATACGTGGGAGGTGGCGCCGCCGGGTTCCTGGGCAGGACGTCCAGGGAGACGCTGCCGTCAGCGAGCGCGTTGACCCAGTAACCCTCTCCCTCTTCAACCGCGGTCAGGTTCCCCGTCCACTGGGCGCCGGCGGCGACACCGTAGTCCCAGCCCCCGGTGCTGGCGTCGAGATGGTAGACCTTGTCAGCGATGCCGCCGAAAACGGCCCTCACCGAAGGGTTCGCTAAGCGCGCCGGGGTGGAAACGAGGTTCCAGCCTTTGCCCAGCCTTATGGTTACTCGCGTCGCGGGAGTTGAAGTGGCCGTGGCCGTTGGCGACGGGGTGACCGTCGCCGCCGCCTCGGTAACGAAGGGCTGGACTCCAGCGGCATAGTAGTACAAGAGGCCGCCATTGGCTGAGCCTCTGTTGGTAGTGTCGGCGTTCTGCGGCCCGTTCATGAACTTGTAGCCGTGGCCGGCGTTGTTATTGACCACGTTGTTGCGCAGCACGTTCTTCACGCCGTAATGATAGTTGGCGCCATACAAAGGACTTAAGGTCACGTCGCCGCCAAATCGGAGTCCGGCCCCGGCGTTATCGCGCGAGAGGTTACCGTAAAAGTAGTTCTGATCGGCGCGGACATTTATTCCCCCGGAATTGGGGTCAGTGGCATGGTGGATGATGTTGTTCTCCACCGTGTTGAAGGAGGAGTCCTCTTTGATGTCGATACCTTCGTCCACATCGAAGATCTCGTTGCCGCTGATCAAGTTATAGGTGCTGGCATCCGGCCTTCCGTTGATCTTGAATCTCTGCTCCGGCGCCGTCCCGACATAGATACCTTCTCCGTTACCAATGAGACCGCAGCCGGAGATCGTGTTGTTTCTGATGGCGTTTCTGGTGGACGAGTTGTGGAGTCGAAGGCCCTCATTGTTGACGAAACGAATGATGTTATTCTCGACGACCACCCCGGTAACGGCCTCCAGATAGACGCCTTCGTTGATGTTCCTGATTTCCAGGTTCCGAATGGTGTAATACGAGTGTACCACGCGAATGCCGCTGAGGACCGAGCCGCCATCCAGGATGGGTCTGGCGTTCGGCTCAGGCTCGATGGTGATGGGCGCTGACGCCGTGCCGGCGATGACGGTCACGTTTTCTTCCTGGTAGATGCCGGTGGCGAGCCTGATGGTCATACCCGGTTGAACAACAGTCAGTGCCTTTTGCAGGGTCCGGAAGGGGCTTCCCTCCAGGCCGGAGTTGGCATCGTTGCCCGTGGTCGCGTCGACATGGATGATAGAGGCTGCCGCCTGGCTGGGGCCGGCGACATAGTCGCCGAGAAGAAAAGCCGCGGCGGGAGATATGGATAGCAGTCCCAAGGATAGACGGATACACAAGGTTATCCTGGGAAAGACGCGCGCGCTTTTCGACAAGTTCGACATGGCATTAACTCTGTGGGCCACAATTAATTATAGGCGCAGTCCTCTGGGCCTGTTGATAAGCCATATCATGTAGTTGCGGGGTACCAGCACGGGGTTATCGATAGGTAATGTGCGCAACGGGGGCGATAAGTCCGGCCACGTCTGTGGGATAACGGTCGTGAGAGACAAGGTTCCAAAACGTACCCGTTGGCCTGCCCACATCTTTTACACGGTCTGGCTGGTGCGGGCAGGCCAAATACCCTTTGGCGCTTCTGGGGGCTATGGCGCCAGCACAGCGGCCGCCTTCAAGTAAATGAAATAGCCTCGGCCAATCTCAAGATCGGAGAAGCCGAAACTGGGCTTGGCTATCTCAAAACCCAGGCCAGGAGTGTAGCGGTACAGAGACTCCCAGTCGGTCTTGAGACTGGCGAGATATGCGTCCACACCTGCGGACGAGGCCAGATCACGGGTGATATATCCTATCATGCTCCAGCCCTGCGCCAGCGAATAGGCCGGAGGTGGCGCCGCCGGGTCCTTGGCCACGACATCGAGGATGATGCTGCCGTCAATGAGGGAGTTGACCCAATAGCCCTGCCCCTCCGCGATGGTCGACAGATTCCCCGTCCAGCGGGCGCCCACCGGAACGGCGTACTCCCATTCCCCGGTGCTGAAATTGTGATAGTAGACCTTATCAACGACGCCGCCGAAGAGCGCCGTCAGTGATGTGTCTGCCAGAGGCGCAGGTGCGGAAATGAGGTTCCAGCCTTTGCTCAGTCTTATGCTCACTCGCGGTTGGGGAGTTGGCGTCGCGGTAGGTGTGGAAGTCGCCGTGGGCGACGGCGTCGCACTGGGCGTCGGCGTACTGGTCTTCGTCGGCGTAGCTGTTGGGAGTAAGAATGCGCCTCCTCCGCCGCCACCGCCTCCACCTCCCCCGCCTCCGGCGAGCGATACCGGCGTGGGCTGGGTGGTAGGGGCAGCGAATGGAGTCTGTGTCGCGTTGACCGTCGGCGTAGCGGTGGGTACAGGAGGTGGAGCCGTCGTCGGCGTCACGGTTGGCGCGAGTAATGGAGTGCTTGTGGCCGTGGCTGTGGCGGCCGCAACAGGTATCGGGGTAGCCGTGAACGTGGCCGTGGACACAGGCGGAGGAGTCGCCGTAGGCGTCGCGGCGGGGGCAGGCGCCGCAGTGTTGGTAGCCGTTGGTGTGGCCGTAGCCGCTAGCGGAGGAGTCGCCGTAGGCGTCGCGGATGGAGTAGCCGTCGCTACGCCATTGGTGACGAAGGGTGTGACTCCGCTGCCATAGTAGTACGTCTGCCCGCTATTGCCTGAAGCGGTGTTGCTGGTGTCAGCATCCTGTGGTCCGTTCATGAATTTGTAGCCATGGCCAGCGTTGCTATTGGCCATATTGTTGCGCAGCAGGTTGTTCACCCCATAGTAATAGCTGGCGCCGTAGTCAGGACTGGAGGTCACATCGCCCCCGAATCGGAACCCGGCCCCGGCGTTGTTGCGGGCGAGGTTCCCGTACAATTGGTTCTGGTCAGACCGAATGGCTATCGCTCCAGAGTTGGGGCCCTTAGCATCGTGGACCAGGTTATTCTCTATCGTGTTGAAGGAGGAGTCCTCTTTGATATCGATCCCTTCCTCGTGCACATCGTAGATTTCGTTACCGCTAATCAAGTTGTAGGAGCTCGTATCCGGCAGCCCGTTGTTCTTGTATCTTTGTTCTGGAGCTGTGCCGATATATATTCCTTCTCCGTTGCTGGTGAGACCGCAGCTATAGATCACATTGTTTCTGATGGTGTTCCTGGTGGCAAAGAAATGAAGCCTCAAACCCTCGTTATTGATGTGATGAATGACGTTGTTTTCCAGAGTGACCCCGGTGGCACGCTCTATCCGGACCCCTTCTTTGGTATTCCTGATTTCGAGGTTCCGTACCGTGTAGTACGAATGGACGATGCGGAGGGCATTGAGGGTGTTCGCTTTGCCATCCAGGATCGGCTTGGCCCCAGGCTCAGCCTCGATGATGATCGGTGCTGAAGCGTTGCCGGCGGTGACCGTCTCGTTTGTCTCCTGATAGATGCCGGCGGCAAGGCTGATGGTCATTCCTGGTTGAACGACAGTCAGGGCCTTTTGCAAGGTGCGGAGGGGGCTTCCCTGAAGGCCGAGGTTGGCATCGCTTCCCGTGGCCGGATCAACGTGGATGGTGGAGACTGACGCCTGGTTGGCGCCAGCGAAATTGCCGCTGAGAACGGAAGTGAATGCGGGAGGTACTGGAATTGGCGGCAGCGACAACTGGACTAGCAGGGGTAACGCGATCGCGGGAAAGACGGAGAACCTGAACAACCCTGGCATTGGCATCACTCCATCCGAGCTGTGAACTAGCCTGCGGTTCTGCGCCGTTTTGAGTCAGACGGAGTCGGGGGATTCGAACCCCCATCTGCCAGGTGCTCCCAACCCAACCCAACTACAACCCCACGTAGGGAGACGGCTTAGCAACATTTATACCAGAAACTATACCCTCTTTTCAACTCTCCTGCAAGATTTAGTGTATCAGTTTCGTGAAACTGATACACTACCGCCCGATTGGACCGGTTGACGGCCGTTTTCTAGGGCGTTTTGACAGCTTACTATCAGCCTTCCCGCCGGCGTGGGTCAAGAATAAGGCGCGCGCCCAGCACCTTTTCGCACCATAGCGCTATTGAGAGCAACTGGTCTTCACGCCTGGAAGGTCCGACAAGCTGGATGGCGAGGGGAAGCCCATCCTCGCTCAGGCCTGTGGGCAGGCCAATGGCGGGCAGCCCCACCATCGACCACGGGCGGTGCATCACGGCGCTTCCCGTAGTCTCCAGGCTCCTGGGGGCCGGGCCGGGCGCCCCGGGGGTGATGAGCGCGTCCACATTAAGCAGCATGCGCTCCATTTCGGCACGCATCCGAAGCCGCGTCTCCAGGGCATTGGCGTACTGGATTGCGGAGACAGTCAGGCCCTTCTCGATCAACCGCCGTACTCTAGGCTGGTACTCTTCCCTGTGCTGGGCGAACATCTCCTGATGATACGCGGCTGCCTCGACGCCCACAATGGCATCGTGGGTCTCGTCGATGGTTTCCGAACTAGCCGGGAAGGCGATTTCATTGATGGACGCACCGGCCCGGCGCAGACGTTCCACTACCTCGTCGGCATGACGGCGCATCTCCTCGTCAGCGCGCTCGAAGAAGTACGCCCTGACCAGCCCAAGTCGCGGCGGCATGAGCTGGGCGCTCAGGCAATTGGGGATAGCCTCCGCCAGCGAATGATAGTCCGCTGGGTCGTGGCCGGCTATGGCCCGGAACACGAGAGCAGCGTCCGTCACTGTGCGAGCAATGATGCCGACGTGGTCCAGGGTCCAGCTCAAGGGCACGACCCCGTATTTAGAGACTCTGCCACTTTCCGGCTTAAGGCCGACGACGCCGTTGTAGGCAGCCGGGCGCAGGACCGAGCCTCCGGTCTGTGTGCCCAGGGCGGCCAGGCACATGCCCGCCGCCACGGCGGCGCCTGAACCGCTGCTGGAACCGCCCGGCGTATGTTCAACGTTCCACGGGTTGCGGGTGGGCGCCGGGTCTCCGGAAGCGAACTGGGTGGTGTGGGTCTTGCCCAGCACAATGGCGCCGGCCTCTTTGAGCCGGGCAACAGCAGTAGCGTCGTACTCCGGGACGAAGTCGGCCCAGAAAGGGCTTCCGGCCTGCGTTCGCAGCCCGGCGGTATAGAAGATGTCCTTCAGCCCCACCGGGATGCCGTGGAGGGGGCCTCGATTCCGCCCCTGGCGCAGTTCCTCGCCAAGACTTTCCGCTGCCCTGAGAGCGCCCTCCCGGTCAACGAGCGCCCAGGCTTGAATGCGCGGCTCCAAGGCGTCGATCCGCTCCAGACAGGATTCCACCAACTCCCGAGGCATCAGTTTGCCCGCGGCAATGGCGAGAGCGACCTCCGCGATGGTAAGAGAAGCAATGTTCCTGCCCGTAGTCATAGAAGTCCTCCTATCTTGAGTGAGAGCCGCAAAGAGGGCCCGAGTGTCGGTGCCACCACCCATTATAATCCACTGGTCAAGCCTCCGCACCAGAAAACCGGCTGCCTTGGACACCGAAGGGCCGGCGTTCAGGCGAAATTGCCCATTTGCTGCTCCAATGCTAGAATAGCCTTGTCCCTAACTTTCTCGTCCGTCCGGTCCGGCAAGCTGTAGCGGAGGATAGTGGAGGTGGTTCCTATGCAGAACCGAAAAGTCTCCCTGAGCATCCCGGTAGTTATTCTGTTGATCGTTCTGTCCTTCGGGGCGGGCCTTGGTGTGGCGCCGAGGCTGGCGTATGAAGCTGCGGTCCCCACCGCGCCTCTGTACCTTCCGGCGCCGCCCGTCACGGACAATGCCCCTTCAGGCCCTGGCCATGAGGCGACCACCCCTGGCGCCACACAGACGGGTCCGAGGAAGCCCGTCTCCCAGGATGCCGGGCCGGGCTCTGGCCAGGACGTAGGTGGGGCGGCAACCGCCAACGCGGTGCAAGCCCCGCCCGTCCTGGAGAGCACCGGGTCAGGGCAGGGACCTGAGGCGACGGGCGCCCATCCTGACGAGTCGGGGCGACGCCTGCCCACGCAATTTGGCCTCATTGAAGAGGTCTGGAACATCCTGGAGCAGGACTATGTCGACCCGGCGGCGCTGGACCCGGGGAAGTTGACCGTGGGGGCTATCAATGGGGTGCTGGAGACGCTGGCCGATCCCCACTCCGCTTATTTGAACGCCGAGCAAAACCGGCAGAGAAAGGCGGCCTTCCGTGGCAGCTTCCGAGGCATCGGAGTCGAAGTCACTGCCGATAACAACGAGATAGTGGTAAAAGCGGTCATCTCTGGCTCGCCGGCGGAGGAGGCCGGGATCCTCCCCGGCGACCGCGTTCTGGCGGTTAACGGCGAGTCCACCGACGGGATGTCCCCTGGGGACGTGGCCCGCACGATAAGAGGCCGCAGCGGCGCCGTCGTGCGTATGACGCTGATGCATAAGGGCGAGACTTCTCCCTTCGAGGTTGAGGTGACCGCTGCTGAAGTGAGGACCAGGACAGTAACCACCGCTCTGCTGCCGAGCGGCATCGCTCACATCACCATCAGCGGCTTCTCTCAGCGGACGCCCGAGGAGTTGGAAGCAGCGCTAAGAGACATGCTGGACGCTGGGGCTGAGGCAATTCTGCTCGATTTGCGCCACAATCCCGGCGGCCTCCTGGGCTCCGCGGTCGATGTCGCCAGCCAGTTCATGAAAGAGGGAGTGGTCGCATCTCAAACGGACAACCGCGGGGCCTCGACGCCTCACCCAGTGAAGCCGGGGGGCGTGGCGACGGACCTTCCCATGGCTATACTGCTCGATGGCGCCAGCGCTAGCGCCAGCGAGGTCGTAGCGGGGGCCCTGCAGGACGTGGGCCGGGCGGCCCTGGTTGGGGCGGTGACTGCCGGAAAGGGCAGCATCAACTATCTTCGCGAGCTGAGCGATGGCTCCGCCCTCTACGTCACCGTGGGGCGATGGTTGACGCCGAACGGTCGCCTGATAGAAGGCCAGGGGCTATCACCGGACATCCCAATGGAGCGGACGCGGAATGACATCGCCCGGGGGTGGGACCCCCAGCTCCAGAAAGCTTTGGAGTACCTGGAGGGGAAGCTGGCGCGTGGTAGGTGATGAATCGGTCGCGCAGCACGCGATCATCCCAAGTCCAAATTGCAGACAGTGGCCAAACCAATCTAACACGTCTCTCCAGCCAACTGACTTGCGGCCCGGTGTATGATGTAAGGTACGAGACGGGAAGCAGGAAGTTGGCATGAAATTCGAGTTCTACCAGCCTCTACATTATTGGCTCTGTATTCCTATACCTCATGCTGTCCTGTGCGTTGCCAACGGCGCAACCCCCCTGCAACCTCGGGTGAAGCTGCCGCTCTAAACGTTCTAACGCGGCGCCACCGAGCGTGAAAATGACGTCGGATCCCTCGCGGGAGGAAGTCCGTTGACCGCGATCCTGTTTCAACCACCCGCTGTTCAGAAACTTCAAGTTTCTCTGCTCTGCACAGGGTTCCGGGAACCCTGTGGTACTCGGGATGACAACGATACGGCGCCGATTAACGCGTAGGGCAGCGGGCTTGTCCCCTGCCGCCACGTCACGAATCATTTTCATACCAGGGACTATTTCTCGAAGGCGATGTACCGGGAGGCGGAGCCGGACCACAAGAGGGCGTTGGCGTTCGTCCATGGGAAATCCGGCGAGGAGGAACAAACGCTGACTGCCGGAATTCTTGTGAACTTGGCGAGGCTCTCTCCTCTCAAGGCAATTGACACGCGGACGATCTAGGCTGAAAGCCTGGCCGACCCCCTGAGGCGAGCGAACACCAGGTCGAACAAATGGAGGCGTACGATGACGACAGAGATTACCATTGAGGCCAAGGTACTCGGACAAAGGCGGCCGTCTCCCTCGTGGAAGGTACCCCTTCCCGATGCCGGCGGCGGTGCGCGCCTGTGCCTTCGGGATCTGATCACGGAGGTGGTGCTGGCGGAGGTGAGCGCCTTTCGCGAGCGGCAGGAAGGGTGCCGGCTGATTCAGGTTCTGACGTCGGGCGAGATCGCCGAAGGCGTCGAGAATGGCAAAGTGGACCCAGGAGGACGCGACATCCAGCAGGTCGTGGAGCCGCAGGCGGCAGTCACTACAGCGCTACAGGCATTCGAAGACGGCCTGTACCTCGTTTTCGTTGACGGCGAGCAGCAAACGGCGCTTGACCGGGAGGTGTTCGTGCAGCCCGATAGCCGCTTGGCGTTCGTGCGGCTGACGGCGCTCGCGGGGGGGTAAGGTGTTAAGGCAGGTAGCTGCAAAGGAGAGTCTCAAGGCCTTCGCCGACGAGAACGGTAGTGCCCAGCGACTCGCTGCCATTGAGAAGCTGACCCGGCGACTGCGGGAGCCGGCAAAGATTCTTGTGGCCAGGCACCCCTACTTAAGATCGGAGGAGCAGCAGAAAGCCGAGCTCATCGCGGCACGACAACTCGACGCGTTGACCCAAGGCGACCGTTTCAAGGTTTTCGACACCCTCTTCCCCAGGATCGCGACGCAGGTCGAGCGGGCCTGGTCGCTCCTCCTCGCCACGCCCTACCAGCACGGCCACTCACGCCTTGCGTTTCGCGCGCCGAATACACCGTTGACCAGCCAGATGTCGCGCTTTTTGTGGCTCGTGCGGCTCTGGAACGCGGTCAAGATCTACGACCAGGACGTTCATTGGCTGGCAGCGTGGGCTCCATACTTGGGCTGGGACGCGCCGGATGCCCTTGGGGTTCTTTTTGCCGCGGCGATTGACTCGGGTGGCCAGGTTGGCAATACTGTCTTCGATACCCTTTGCGCTTCCGCCCGCGGCGAACACGAGATCGGAATAATGGGACGCCATGTGACCCGTGGGCTGCTCCTTGCGTCCCGCGAGGATGGCTGGGAGTTCATCGAGCGGCTGCTGCTTGCGGCCCAGGCGCAGGAGGGCCTGCGGCAAGTGATCCTCGAGACCGTCGACGAAGCGCACCCGCAGGCGTTCCGTCGGATGCTGAGGCTCATCCTCGAAAACAATCTGGTGCGGTTCAGCGCTGCCGTCCGGGCAATCGATGTCTGGTTCGGGCTCTGGTTGGAGTCGGCCAACCCGCGCCAGGCGGCCGAAGTGGTTGCGAATGTTGCACGGTTGCTCGATGACGGCGGGGCCCGGGCAAAGGCGCTCGCCAGGGGCGATGGCCAACAAGCTTACCTGGCGCTCTGGGCGTTCGCCTTCGAGGACGCAGTCGCCGCCGTCGGACCAGCATCGCGGCTGCTTACTGATGGAGATGTAGAACGGAGATTCGCAGCCACGCATCTGCTTGCCCAAGTTGGGTTGGTAGCCGCTCAAGACGCACTCCGGGCCGCACTCGACGATGCCGATCTGCGCATCGTAACACGCGCCGTCATCGGATTGCGGGGACGGGTCCACGAGCGACTGTGTAAGAGCGATCTGTTCGAGCGGGTCGAACGGGCGCTGACGCGCTTTCCCCGGCAGCGAACTGTGCTGAAGCCGATCCTTTGGCCCTGGCTGGCGTTGTCAGCCGAACGGGAACTGCCGGGACGTTTGCTGTTGGATAGCGTTGGCGGTCGGTCTCCGAAAAGGATTATCCCGTATCTCCCGGCAATGAATCCCCACGACCGCAGCCGGGCGGCCAAATTGCTGGCCGGGACCAAGCGGTGGGATACCGACATGCGCGCAGTCCTGTTCTCGTTGTTGGGTGACAAGGCATACAACGTCCGGGAAGCTGCACTTACGGCGGTAGCCGATTGCAGGCTTGACAAGCGAGAAGCGATCGGGGTTGAACAACTGTTAGCGCGGAAAGCAGCCGACTTACGCCGCGGCGCCATATCTCTGCTTCTCAGCCAGCCGGACGACGCAGCCCTGGCAAGCGCGGCGCGATTGCTGGAGACATCAGATTCCGGGCAGCGGCTTGCCGGGCTCGAGCTGCTGAGGGAGCTGAACATAGCGAAACGGAAACCGCAGCAATGTCGGGCTGTCGCCGAGCGCTATAGGTCGGCGCGGACGAGCATAGACGCGGATGAAGGTCACCTCCTGGATGGCATTCTGGAGGCCGACCGCAAGGCGACTCTCGACGACGCGCTCGGCCTGCTCGACCCCGGGCAGCGGACGAAACCGACGCCCCCGACAATCATGAAGGGGCAAGAGAAACCAGTGCTGGTCACTGACGCTGCCGCCGCCCTCCTGAAATCGTTCGATGCGCTTGTGTCTTCCCACCGCACGACTCCGATTGTGATCCCAAGCTGGGACGCAGAGCGCGGAGAGGCGTTGCTGGGCAATGTCGGCTGGTCGTTTCCCCGGCCCAGGCGCAACGTCCCAATCGAGGAAGACGTCGCAAGACTTCCTCTGCACGACATTTGGACAACATGGTGGGGGCACGACCGCCCAAAGGAGACAAGGGACCCTGATGGCTTCGAGCTCCTTCGCGCGCTGGCGCCCTTCTCAGCCGTCAGTTTCATGCACGGCTCAGGAAGCTATCCCGGTTGGCTGGAGAAAGCGCGGAAGACACTGTTCGTCGACATCCGCGAGCATAAGCTGGCATATCGGGAGATCGTCAGAACAGTGTTGTACTGGTTGTTGCGGCTCTATCCTCCCGATGGCGCTGCGGATTTCTTCGTCAATGCAATCGAGTTCTCCGCGACATTAATTCCAAAAGATGCGGTCCCGAAGGGGAATGAGGAGCAGTCCGACGACTGGGCGCGCGACCCCAGGATGCTCGGCTGGCTGGAGCTCGCCCGATATCACCGCGAGGCCCGCCCATCGGCCTGGGAGAGTGGCCATCACGCGCGCCTCTGGCGCTGCCTGCGGTGGATCGATGAGCCGACCCCGGGGGCGAGCCGCTGTCGGCCGAGGCTGGAGGAGACGGTGGCGGCCTTCGGGGCGGGGGTGGCGACGGAGGCGGACGTGCTGGACCAGATTCTTGGCCCGCGGTCGAGCACTAGATATGGAGCGCGGACATTCGGCGAGCTCCGTGAGCTGAGCGGCAGGGGGCCGTCGCCGCTGTTCGAGAAGTATCCCGTGTTGCGAGAGCTGGTCGACCGCTGTCGCGAGCGCATCGTTCAGATAGAGCTGACGCGGGGAGACCTGCCGACCGCAGCATCGTGTCCGGCGACGGCGCTGCGCTCGGCGGGGGGGTTGAAGCCCCTAGTCCAGCTTCTCCGAGCCTTCGGTCGCGAAAGCTTCGTCAGGGGTCGGACGTACGGCTGTGACAGCAAGGCAGCCGTTTTCAGCCACCTGGTGCGCATCACGTTTCCTGATGAGACTGAAACGCCGGAGTTGTTCGCGGCGGAAGTGGCGGAGGCCGGCATTCCACAGCAGCGGCTGATCCAACTCGCCCTGTACGCTCCCCAGTGGGCAGGACACGTCGAGCGTGCGCTTGAGTGGCCGGGACTCACTGAGGTGGTCTTCTGGATCCTGGCGCATACCAAGGATGCGCAGTGGCGCGTCGACCAGGAGATCCGCGAAGCCTGGGCGGCACAAATCGCCGAGCTGACGCCAGTTTCTTCGCAGAACCTGCTGGATGGAGCGGTTGACGTCGATTGGTTCTGGCGGGCCCATCGGGCGCTCGGGCCGCAGCGCTGGGAGGAGGTTTATGGCGCCGCCAAATTTGCGTCAGGTGGCAGCGGCCACGAGCGCGCCAGACGTTTCGCCGACGCTATGATCGGGCGAGCGGAGAAGTCAGAGCTGATCGTCAAGATCGTCGACAAGCGCCATCAAGATTCGGTCAGGGCCCTCGGACTACTGCCGCTTGCAAAGGGGGATGAGCAGGAACGGGATATCCGCGAGCGATACGACGTGATCCAAGAATTCCTCAGGACCAGCCGAAAGTTCGGCCCGCAACGGCAGGAGAGCGAGAAGCTTGCGGCGGGGATCGCTCTGGAGAACCTCGCGCGAACCGCCGGCTATCCCGACCCCTTACGACTCCAATGGGCGATGGAGGCTCGGGCGGTCGCCGACCTGGCGACAGGACCTGCGGTCAGGACGATTAGCGAGGTCACGGTCTCGCTGGCGATCGACGCCTCCGGCGAGCCGAACCTCACGGTCACGAAAGCCGGACGTTCGTTGAAGTCGATACCCGCGGCTGTAAAGAAGGACGCTGCAATCGTCGAGCTTCGGACAAGACAGCGCGAGATCCGCCGGCAGCGATCGCGGGTGCGAATCTCGCTTGAGCAGGCGATGTGTCGCGGAGACAGTTTCACCGGCGCCGAGTTGAAAGGGCTGTTATGTCACCCCGTGCTGGCACCCATGCTCCGCGGCCTTGTTTTTGTCGCGGAGGGCACGATGGGATACCCTGTGAAGGGAGGTCAGGCGCTCGAATCCCTGGGAGGGGCCCTGTCGCCCGTCGGAGACAGCGAGCGGCTGCGTATCGCCCATGCGTGCGACCTCCTCGCGACTGGTCAGTGGCATCTTTATCAGCAGGAGTGCTTCACGCGGGAGCGCATCCAACCCTTCAAGCAAGTCTTTCGCGAGTTGTACGTTCCGACCCAAGCCGAGCGGGAAGATTCAAAACTCTCCCGCCGGTACGCTGGGCATCAGGTGCAGCCGAAGCAGGCGCTGGCGTTACTTGGCCAACTGGGTTGGGTCAATCACCCTGAGGAGGGCTTACGAAAGACCTTCCATTATGCAGGCGTCTCCGCCTGGCTAGCGTTCCTCGGCGGAACCTTTACGCCGGCCGAGGCCGAGGGACTGACGATCGAAGGCATCGGGTTCTCGCGCCACGGGGAATGGAAGCCGCTATCGCTCGCAGAAATCCCGCCGCGCCTCTTCAGTGAAGTGATGCGAGACGTCGATCTCGTCGTCAGCGTTGCCCATCAAGGTGGAGTCGACCCCGAGGCGAGCGCCTCGACTGTCGAAATGCGGGCCGCACTGATCCGAGAAACCTGCGCGACGCTGAAAGTCCGCAACGTCCGGCTCCAGGGGACTCACGCCCTGATCGAAGGCACTCTCGGCAGCTACTCGGTGCACCTCGGCAGCGCGGTTGTGCACCGCCAGCCCGGCGGGGCCCTGTGCATCGTGCCATCGCACGCGCAGCATCGCGGGCGACTCTTCCTGCCCTTCGCCGACGACGACCCAAGGACCGCTGAGGTGCTGTCCAAAACCCTGCTCCTCGCGCGGGATAGCGAGATCAAAGACCCATCGATCTTGGAACAGATCTTGGCGTGACCAGGGAGACAAAGCATCGAATCAATGGCCCAGACGACCATCCAGAACTGGCGTCCGCGCTTCTAATACCCTTTTTCTCTGGTCACAATATTGAAGAGCGGCTGTCCGGAGAGGTAACGTCTCAGGTTATCGCAGAATTGCCTCGATATGTGGTGGCTCCTCCGGTCGCTGGTGCCGGCCATGTGGGGGCTGATGAGCACATTGGGCATGTCCCAGAGCTCGCTGTCCGCGGGCAGCGGCTCGTTTTCGAAGACGTCCAGCCCGGCCCCACTGATGCGTCCTTCCTTGAGGGCTTGCATCAGGGCCGGCTCATCGATGATTTCCCCCCGGGACACGTTGACGATGAAGGCTGTCGGCTTCATGGCGCGAAACTCTCTCTCGCCGATGAGCTGGCGGCTTTCGGGCGTCAGTGGCAGCGCCAGCGCCACGAAATCGCTCTCCGACAGCATCTCGAGGAGCGCGTCCCTCGGATAGACCTCATCGAAGTGGCCGACTCCATGCTCCTTTTGAGTGGCAGACCGCCTGCTGGCGATGACCTTCATGCCTATTCCCTTCGCCATCCGGGAGAGCTCGCCGCCGATAGCCCCCATACCGACGATGCCCAGCGTCTTCCCGGTAAGCTCGATGGTTTGGAACCTCTCCCAGCGCTTCTCCCCCTTTGCCCTGGATAGACGTGGTTCGTTCTTCGCCAGCATGAAAACGAAGCTCATAATATGCTCGGCGATGGGGATGGCTATAGCCCCTCTGGCGTTGGTCACCGTGATGCGGCCGTCGAAGACCTCGGAGTCCATGTGGGCCTCCATGCCGGTGCCGCCATAATGGAGCCATTTGAGTCCCGGCGCGCGTGACAATATGTTCCTGGGCCACCTGAGCATGGCGAAGACGACCTCGGCTTCGCTCAGGAGGGCATCCAGGCTTTCGCCGCGCGTCCCGAAGTCAATGCCGTAGGCCAGGTCTCTCTGCACGCCCTCTTCGAGCCAGGCGACAAGGGGTCCTTTCACACCGTCCTGACGAAGCTCCTCGGCGAAGAGGCCACAGGCGTCCTTGGCCACGACTCCAGGGTCAGCCCTGCGGATATCATTGATGAAATCTTCGTGCAGGAGCGTTTTGGACACGACCAGAACATTGACCATCGTCTTCAGTCTCTCCTGTCTGCTAGCCGCTGGGGCATCCTTATCTCTCTGGTGACCGGCCGGTTGTAGTTGCACCACAGGCTCATTAGCTTGTCCCTGTAGGCGTCGCCGCACACCACGACATCGATCAAGTCTGCGCTGGCGAACATCGGGATCGTGTCCTCCGGGCCCACATCGAAGGACTTCGGCAGCGTCCCCTTTTCCACTAGTTCATGGACAGTGAGGCCGGCGCCTTTGTATCCCTGTAGGACGTCATTCTCCTCGGCTACGGTGAGCCGCGCGTTCTTCCAGATGTGCTCGGCGACGTCCCGCTTCGAGTAGCCGGCGCTGGCCAGGACCTTCGCCGTAGGCGGCGTAAAGAGCACAGCGACCATATTGCGGTCTCCGAAGAGCAGAGATAGCTCGGTGAGAGTATTCCGCTGCACATGTTTGCATGCCACCTTCAGAATCGATTCGGCAGACGCCGGCGGCGGCGCCAGGTTCGCAGGAGACGCGGCTTTAGACCGGGCAGCCCAGCCGCCAGGAGTGCCCTGACCGCCCCAGTAGACCGTCGACCTCGCCGTCACCGTGCTCGCGCCCCGATCAAAGCCGCGCTCCACGTGATAAGGCTTCCAGCCGATCTCAGCGCAGGCGTCCTCATCCTCAGCTAGCACGAAGGGCAAGTAGTAGCCCCAGGTGCCCATCCAGGTCTCACCTGCCCTGAAACCAGCTATGTTGTTGAGTATCAGGCCGAGGGCGCGGCCGAGGACGGGATTGGGGCCTCGCGATCGGAGGCCCACGCCATATTCTATCCCTAGCTGTTTGACGATCGGCCCATTTACGAGGAGCCAGGGCGTCTTGCAGCCGGTGCTGCCGAGGTTTATCAGTTGGAACTCCGGGTCCCCTACCGCTTCGACGGCGAAGATCAACAGGGGCATGAACTCCGGGCGGCACCCAGCCATTATCGCGTTGACGGCGATGTTACGCGGCGTCGCTATCAGGTTCGCCTGGGGAAGCACCGCTATCCCCTCGTCTGGGGGACGACCCGCATGCTCGAGAAACTCCTCGACCCTCTCGACAGTGGGAGGGAGGATGCCAAGACCATCGGTCCAGCCTTTCTTGTAGAAGAAGGCATTCACTCCATCGATGTCGCCTTCGAACACGACCTCTTCCGTCCTGCCAGCAGCCCTTGTTGCGGTCGGGCTCTCAGCAGACCCGGTCAGGCCTGCGATGATCCGGTCGAGGACCGTCTTTTCCAAGTTCTCCCTGACCCGCGCGTCCGAGTCGAGTTGGATGGCCCCCGGATATTCGGCGATTCCCAGCTCAGATACCCCAGACGCGGAAGCTACTACGGCGGCAGTCTTCACGAAAGTCGTGCCTGCAATAACCACGGAGGGAATACCAGCCTTGGCGGCTGCTACGGCCGGCCGCGTACACGCGGGTGTGCACGTCCCTCAGAACCCGTTGCCGCTTATCACTGCATCGCAGCCCTTCTGGATAGCCAGGGCGATCGCCGCCTCAACGCGCTCCTGTAACCCGGCGGTCTGACCCACGACCCCTTGCATCGGGAACTCAGTGTAGGGGACCACCTTCAAGTTCGGATAGCGCTTTTGCAGCAGCTCTCGGATGATAGGAAATGAGACCTGGCCTCTGAAAAGCCCATTCCAGATCTCACAAACCGTCTTACCCTTTAAGTCCGAGAGGCGAGGCGCAACTTCAGGCGCCTTCACGGTCGGCAGGCCGAGGGGGCTCAACACCCGGTACACCATGTCCATTTCTCCTGATCGTTTCTGTCGCGGCTACTTTGCCATGTAAACGGCTTCAAACCTATTATTGTTGTACTGGCTACTGTAAGGCATCAGGTTCTTGATCTCGCCCCAACGGACGCGCGTGAGAGGCACCCAATAGTACACAACATAAGGCGCCTCGTCCATCATGAACCGCTCCAGCTCCAGAGCCGCCGCCTTTCTCTCGGCCTCGGTTGGCGCCGTGTCGTACTTCACCATGAGCTCGTCACGCTTGGCGCTCTCCCACTTGAAATCGTTGCCCGGGCCAAAGTAGGCGGCGCCACCCAGGGGGTCCAGCATGTAGTAGGTTATGCCCAGCACCTGGGAATCGAAATCACCGCTGCGACGCGCTCGCTGCCATGTTGCTGTCCTACCTCTTTATCTCTTTGGTGACTGGCTCGCCCATGCCATCCACGTACGCCGATTTTGGCCCAGACGCCCCAACGACCACAATGTGAAAAGCTTTCGGCTCCTTCACAACTTGCACCATCATGTCATCGGGCTGCGTGAGAAGCCATCTCCACTCCGGCGCTTTGCCCGGCTCCAGAAGGTGAGGCTTGATGAATTTCAGCGGAATTCTGGTCTTATGGAACATGAACAGTCTGATTTCATCCTTGGTCCACCCGGCATTGGCAATAATGCGAGCGTGTTCCGGGCAAATAACCAAGAGGCTCTCCCTGTTCCAGCCCGGCGCGTCGGGCAACAGCCAGCTCCATGCCGTGGAGGTGGGGCCGTTGGCCGTATATGCAAAGGTAAGCAACAAGTCTTCGGGCGTGTAGCTCGCAAAATCGGCGACATCGTGAAGGCTGGTGCCGGGAATGGCTGTAACTGTGCTTGCATCAGGAGCGAATCCCCTTTCGACATGCAGAGGTCCCCAGGGATTAGACTCCTCATTCTCGCCCACACACATGCTGTATTTGTTAGGGGAGCCAATGACATCCATATCCATGACATTGGGATACGCCTGCCCCACATTCATCATTATCAGGCGGAGAGCCCTGCCTATCGCCGTATTGACACGGGAAGGCGCCCCCGGCCCCAGAGCGCAACCGCCGCAGTTGATCCCCAGTTCCTTCCGAATGGGGCCGTTTATTACCAGGAGGGGAGCATGGGGACCCGTGGACTGCGATATCATCGGGAGGTTGAACTGCGGCTCCGATACGGCCTCCACCGCGGCTATCACCACCGGTAGGTGCTCCGGGCGGCACCCGGCCATCAAAGAGTTGACAGCGATCTTGTCCACCGTGGCGATCCCGCGGCCCGGATCCATGACGACAACGACTTCATCCCGGCTGCGCGACGTGCCTCTCAACATCGCCTCTACCGCTTCTGGCGTTGGGGGCACGATGGGGAAGCCGTCCCCCCAACCACGATCCAGGAAATCGCCGTTCATGTTGTGCTGCGCCTCAAAGAAGTCTCGTCCCCCGTACCTTAGCGTATCCTCCGAAGATTTCACACGGAGTTGAGAGACTCTCCTGGGCTTCGTCAAAGCCTCAATAAACTCATCTATGTGCTTGGAGACTTCCTCCGTCGTTTCCTCCGGAGAAAGCTCGGTCAGACAGGTCTCGACAACGACCGTAGGGAAAGTCTCCTCCGCTATGGCGCGCTGCCGCGCCTCGAAAACAGAGATGAACCTCCTGGCGACGATGGCAACGGTGGGGATGCCGCGCTTTTCAAGCTGTACGCAGTCGTGGGCAAGCCACGATGTGCAGCCCCCTCAATCGCCGGTAGTAGCGACCACCGCATCGCAGCTCTTTCTGGCCTCGTCGTAGATTTGCGGGAAATGGCGGCCGTGGTCATACTGCTGGCTGAAATGTACGAACGTCACATTGCTGAACCGCTTCTCGATGGCTTCAGCCACAGTGCTCAGGGCAACATCGCCACGCAGCTTCGAATTCCACCACAAGGCTATCCTCTTGCCGCTCAGGGAATCGAGGCGACGCGCTGGCGCCACTGCCTCCGGGCGCACTTCAGCCACCGGATTTACCACTTCAATCTGCACCTTTGTTGAACCTCCGATCACCATTCGTTTTGTATCTCCTCGCTTAGCAGCCCCTACTTAGCCAGCCAGATTTCCTCCAGGGTGTTGCCTACGTAGTCGCTGATTCCGGGCGTGAAATTTCTCACCTCAGGCCGTACGCCGATAAAGACGTGGTACCAGACCATGGGGACGCCAGGCAAAGCCTCGAGCAGGTGCTCCGCCACCCTGCGAATAATGGCCTTGCGCTGCGCCTGGTCCACGATCCTGATCTGTTCATTCCACATCTTTATGAGCTCCTGGTCGTTATCGTTGCCGGCGAAACTGAGGGCGCCACCCGGGGCCCAGAAGCGGCCCTGGGTGTGGGGGTCCGGCAAGAAGAACAGGGGAGTATAGACCATGGCCTCATGGCCCGCCTTGCGCCCGGTATCCCAGAAAATTGCATCCTCGAGTACGCTGACCTTAGTCTTGATGCCGAGCTGGGCCAATTGGTCAGTCATAAAGACAGCCGCATTCTTGCTCTGCCAGTTCGGCCTGGCCAGGACAGTCAACTCGAAACCGTCCGGGTACCCAGCGTCCCGCATCAGCTTCTTAGCCTCAGCAACGTCAGCGGCCTTAGGCTGGCGGTAGCCGGGCATCTTGTCCAGTTCCTCCGCCGGTATGGGCCAGGGACCGAGCGGGAAGGGCTGGCCGATCAGTCCCCTTCCTTCGGCGACCACCTTCAGTGCTGCCTGACGGTCCACGGCCAGATGTATTGCCTTGCGCACCTTCTGGTCCTGAAAGGGAGGTTTTCTGGTATTCATGAAAAACCAGGCGCCGTTGACGGAGGCAGTGGGATAGAATTTGAAATCCGGGTTCTCTTTGCTCAGTTTCTCCATATCGGAGGGGGGCAGGGCGCCGAGGGTCTTCCCCGTCATGTTCACCTTGCCCGTCCTCAGGGCGGAGATTCTCGTCGCTGCGTCCCTTATGATGAGGACGCGGTAGCCGTCAAGATAAGGGTGCCCCTTGACCCAGAAGTCAGGGTTCTTGATCCCCTCGACGCCGATGCCCGGAGTGAAAGACTTAAGCTTGAAGGGTCCCGTGCCCATTACCGAGGTCTTCATGTCGTTGTTCTTCTGAAGGTACTTCTCCGAGTACATGGCTGAGAAACCCATCGCCAGTGTTTCCAGCATCATAGCGAAGGGATACTGCAGGGTGACCTTCGCCTTATTGCCATCTTTATCGATAGACTTCACCACGGGCTTGAGAAGGTAAGCGGCGTTGCTGATGATCCCCCGCGGAGGATCCGTCAACCTCTTGACGGTAAAGACGGCGTCGTCCACGGCAAAAGGCGAGCCATCATGGAACTTGACGCCCTGGCGGATGTCGAAGGTCCAGGTAAGGCCATCCTGGCTCATCTGCCATTTCTCCCCCAGGCCGGGGACGAACTTGTCCACAGTCAGCGGGTCGGCTTGAACGAGATGCGAATACATGGCGGCTATACTCTGGTAGACCTCGCCGCTCTCCTGTTGGGGATCGAGGGCGCCGAAGCTCTGTACCCAGGAGGTAAGGATGCCACCGTATCTTGGCTGCTCCGCCGCTGGCTTTGGAGTGGCGGCTGGGGCCGTAGACTTGGAGGCGGGGGTCGCCGCCACGGGCGCCTTCGCCGACGGCGGGGCCGCTGGCGCGGGCTTAGTTGTGGGCGTGGGCGCTGCTCCTGGAGCGCAACTTGCCAGGAGCAGGCCGACGACAAACAGAGACGTGGTGAGTAGTGACTGCGCCTTGATCATTTGCATACACTTTCCTCCTGACACGACTTCTCAGCTTCTTGAACAATGTTTCTCACGCCCGCCGACCGTGGACATGTCGTAATTGGGATTGAGTCCAGTTCCTCCTCCGTGAGCCATGGTCCGGCTCCCCCACCGTGCCTGCACAGGCAGAGACGGCAGACAGGTCGATTTGACCTAGCCCAGAGCAGCTCTGAGACCGACTCGGTTTTGAAAACCGAGTCGGTCTATTCGTTTTGCGCAGTTAGCCAAGAGCAGCGTATTCAACAGACCTCGGATTTTCCATGCGCCGAGAGGCGTCCAGTATTCCCATGCCCACAAATTTGCCATCCTTGTCACTCTCAGCCTTCAGCGGTCAGCTTTCAGCTCTCAGCCTTCGAAAAGCTGACCGCTGATTGCTGACTGCTGAAAGCTAACTTATCACTCATCACTCATCACTTCCGTATCTCCCTGGTCACCGGCTCTCCCATCCCATCAATGTAGGCCGACTTGGCGCCCGAGCCGCCCACGACCACGATGTGGAAGTCCTCCGGCTCGCGGACTATCTGCACCAGTGTGTCGTCCGGCTCATCCAGGAGATGCATCAGTACGGGCAGCTTGCCGGGCCGCAGCAATTGCTGCTTGATGCACCTGAGAGGGATGCGGGCCTTTTCGAACATGCGCTCCTGGATGTCCTGCTTGGTCCAGCCCGCATCGGCCAGGACGCGCGCGTGCTCCGGGCAGAATAAGATGAGGGCGTCCCGGTTCCAGCCGGGGGCGACGGGCAGCGTCCAGCTCCAGGCGGTGGAGGTGGAGTCGTTGGCGTTGTGTATGAAGGTGTACAGCAGGTCTTCCGCCGTGCAGCTCACCACGTCGGCGACGTCGGAGAGGCTGGTGCCAGGGAAAACGGTGACCGTGTCGGCCTCGCGGGGGAAGCCGCGCTGCACGTGGAGCGGCTCCCAGGGGTTCCGCTCTTCGTTCTCGCCGACACACATGCTGTACTTGTTCGGCGAGCCGATGGTATCCATGTCCATGATGTTCGGGTAGGCGAGGCCAACGTTCATCATTATCAGGCGCACCGCCCGGCCGATCACGGTATTGACGCGGGAAGGCGCCCCCGGCCCCAGCGCGCAGCCGCCGCAGTTGATGCCCAGCTCCTGGCGGATGGGGCCGTTGATGATGAGCAGGGGAGCGTGGGGGCCGGTGGATTGCGCGATCAGGGGGAGATTGAACTCAGGCGCGTTGATGGCCTCGACGGCGGCAATGACGACGGGAAGGTGCTCCGGACGGCAACCGGCCATCACGCAGTTGATGGCGATCTTCTCCACCGTGGCCAGTCCCCGGCCCGGCTCCAGGACGGTGACCACCTCGTTCCGGTTCCGAGAAGTGCCGCTGAGCATCTCTTCCACCGCTTCCGGCGTCGGGGGTAAAAGGGGAAAACCGTCGCCCCAGCCGCGGTCCAGGAAGTCGGTGTTCAGGACGCGCTCGGCCTGAAGGAGGTCCCGTCCCTCGTAGCGCAACAGGTCCTCGGCGGCGGCTCTGCCGGGCGGCGTCACCGCCTGGGGCCTGGTCAGGGCCCGAACGATATCATCGATGACGCCGGTGACCACTTCGCGCGCCTGTTCGGGGGTCAGCTCGGTGATGGTCGGCTCAACGATGGCCATGGGGAAGGTCTCGCGCGCCATGGACCGCTGGCGCGACTCGAAGAGGGTGCCGAACCTCCGGGTAACGATGCCGACCGTGGGCAATCCGCGCTTTTCGAGTTCTACGCAGTCGTGGGCAAGCCACGATGTGCAGTTGCCTCAGTCGCCCGTGGTGGCGACGACGGCGTCACAGCTTCTTCTTGCCTCATCGTACCGCTCAGGGAAATGGCGGCCGTGGTCGTACTGCTGGTCGAAGCGACTGAAGGTTACGTTCTGGAAACGCCGCTGGAAGGCTTCAGCCACCGTTTCCAGAGCCGCATCCCCTCTAGGTTTGGAATTCCACCACAGAGCGATCCTCTTGCCGCTGAGGGAGTCCAGCCGGCGCGCGGGAACGACGGCCTCGGGCCGCACCTCCGCGACGGGGTTCATGACTTCAATGCGTGCGTTTGCTGGGTCACCAGTCACTTGTGCGTCTCCTTTCGAAGGGTGGGACAGGCATTCCTGACTGTCTGACGTGTCTGACATGTCGGACGGGTCAGACGGCTGTCGGCTGTCGGCCGAATGCTGATGGATGTCAAAACCGTATCGGTTTGGTGACTGGCTCTCCCCAGTCCCAAACATAGGCCGATTTCCCCGAATCCGCTCCAACCACCACGATGTGGTAGTCCTTGGGGTCCCGGACAAGAGGCACCATCGTGTCGTCGGGCCGGTCCAGTAGCCACTTCCAGCCCGGCGCCACGGCGCCGGGCCTGGTGGGTTTTTTCAGCACTCGGAGGGGGACCCGGGAGTTGTGGAACATGAAACGTCTGATGTCGTTTTTGGTCCACCCCTCTTCAGCAATGATTCGGGCGTGGTCAGGACAGATAATCATGAGCGGCTCCATGTCCAGGCCCTCCGGCCGGAGCCAGCTCCATGACGGCGTCAAAGGAGCGTCCGCCGTGTAAGCAAAAGTCGTCAGTACAGCCTCGGCGGTACAGCTCACCAGGTCGGCCACATCGACATGGCTTCCGCAAGGGAAAACGGTGACCGTGCTCTCGTCAGGGCGAAAGCCGCGCTCAACGTGCAACGGCTCCCAGGGGTTGGCCTCCTCGTTCTCTCCCATACACATGCTGTACTTGTTTGGAGAGCCAATAGTGTCCATGTCCATGACGCCTGGATAGTCCTGGCCGACGTTCATCATAATAAGACGCGTAGCTCTGCCTACTACTGTGTTGACTCGAGACTGGACGCCCGGACCAAGAGCGCAGCGCCCCGAATTGATCCCGATCTCTTTCCTTATGGGGCCATTTATCACCAGCAGCGGCGCCTGCGGCCCCGTGGATTGGGCCACCATCGTCAGGTCGAACTCTGGCTCCTGCATGGCCTCCACAGCGGCGATCAGCACCGGCAGGTGGTCCGGGCTGCAGCCAGCCATCACGCAGTTGATGGCGATCTTCTCCACGGTGGCAATTCCCTTCCCCGGGTCCATAACAACCACCACTTCATCACGTTTGCGAGACGTTCCTTTGAGCATGGACTCAACCGCTTCCAGCGATGGAGGAATGAGGGGAAAGCCGTCGCCCCAGCCGCGGTCGAGGAAGTCCCTGTTGAAATTGCGTTCAGCGACCAGGAGGTCCTCACCCTGGTACTCCAGCAACGGCTCCGAAGCTGCCGGCGACCTGGCGGCAACCTTCGGCTGCTCGGTGAGCGCTCTGACGAAGTCGTCAACCCGCGCCAGTATCTCATCGCGAACACGCTCAGGGGATATCTCCGTCAGAGGCGGGCCGACTACGACTCTGGAGAGGGCGTCCAGTCCCATGGCGCGACCTCGCGCCTCCCAACTGGGAATAAACCCGGCAGATACGATGCCCACGGCGGGGATGCCCATCCTCTCGAACTCCACACAGTCGTGGGCAAGCCACGACGAGCAGGCCCCTCAGTCAGCAGTGCTCGCGATTACCGCATCGGAGCCGTTTTCCCTCACTACCTCATAGGGTCCCGGCGCGTGCGCCCACTGACGCGTAAAGAGTTTGAAAGTGGCGTCCGGGAACTTCCGCTGAAGAGCCTCCGCGGCGGCGTTCAGAGCTATCTCTCCATGCGACTTCGTGTTCCACCAGAGCGTTATTTTCTTGCCATTGATAGTGCCAAGGCGGCGCGCCGGCATCACCGCCTTCGGGCGCACCTCAGCCACCGGGTTCACCACTTCAATCTGGACCTTCACTGAGTTGCCAGTCGCCATTATCTCTGGTTCCCCTCCTTAAGAATTCACGTCCCGTTGCGATCGGGACGCCACGAAGCATGAAAAAGGTTTTCTGTAACCTCAGACGTCAGTGCGGGGTCTCCGAGATGTCTACGCCGCGTACTTCAGCGCGGCGTTAGAACGAAGCATCCTGGCACCGAGAATAGGCTTTGCCGTCAGCGCTGACCTGCCAGCTTGTTGCCAGGCTGGGCACCGGTTTGAACTCTGGCCAGGCGTTGGGGTCCGGTTTCAGCAGGGTGTTGTAGGTTGACGCCGTGATGGCATAGGTGAAAGACGATTCCTCCTGGTGAATATCGGCTCCACCCACCGTACGCATAAATCGATGTTACGTTGTACTAGCCTCCCAGCCAGACCTCCGTGTACTTGTGGGAGCTCCAGGTGCCGATTGGCGCCGGATAGTTCTTGACGTTTTCCCAAACGCCCATGGTGTCGTACCCGCCCCTCAGGCTGGGCACAACAGGCAACAGCTCCAGTAGCCGGAGCTCGATCTGGCGGACCAGCTTCTTGCGCTCTGCAAAGTCAAGGATTCTGGCCTGCTCCTTCCGCCACTGGTCAAGCTGGTTGTCCTTGAAACTGATGTCAGGGCTGAGAATGTTCTCCAGCCAGACGGACGGGTCGTCGGCGTGCACGCTCCAGGGATCGATCAGCAGCTCATAGTTCTCTTTGGCTTTGCGGTCGGTCCAGACGGCGGTGTCCAGCATCTCCAGCTTCAGATCGACGCCAATCGCCTTGTACTGCTCGCGCAGCATCTCCACGGTGCGGACGTGAGTACCGATGGTTCGAGAGAGTATGCTCAATGAGAGCCCCTTGCCGTGGCCGGCATCGGCCAGGAGTTTCTTTGCCTCTTCAACGTCCGCAGTCTTGTCCGGCCTGTATCCGGGAAGCCTCGATATCTCCTCATTGGAGAAGCCCCACTTGCCGTAGGGTTCGGGAACAAAGAAAAGCGACATCAGCCAGTCGCCCGGCCAGACTGTCTTCATGATAGCCTGACGGTCGGCGGCCAGGTGCAAGGCGCGGCGCACCCTGACATCATCCAGAGGTTTTCGGGACACGTTGATGAGGACGAAGGTGTTCATCTGCGTCACGTATTTCAGCGGGCGAGCCTTCCCTTTGAGCTCCCTCTCCGTAATCTCCGCCCTGACCGCGTTCAGGCCGCCGCTGCCCTGGGACGTGAGCAACACCCGGCCAGTGCGGAAAGCGGCGAAGCCAGTGGTGGGGTCGGTGATGATGTACAAGGTCAGTCCGTCGAGGTAGGGGCGCCCCTTGCGGAAGTAGTCGGCGTTCTTGACGTACTGAACGATAACGCCGGTGTCGTACCTGACGAACTTGAAGGGGCCCGTGCCCATGACCGTCTTCTTCATATCGCCCTTCTCTTCCACCACCTTCCTCGGGTAGACGACATGGTGGCTCAAGGAGAGAGCGCTTATGAAGCTGGCGTCCGGGTACTTGGTGACGATTCTTACCGTACTGGCGTCAGGAGTGTCGATCCGATCGATTGAGGCCAGAAGCGTCCTTCTGGGGCTCAGGACTCCGCGCGGCGGATTACGCAACCTCTCCAGGGTGTATTTGACGTCCTCTGCGGTCAAGGGGCTGCCATCGTGGAACTTGGCGCCCTTCTGGAGGCGGAAGGTGTATTCCAGGCCATCCTTGGTTACGTCATATCTTTCCGCCAGGTCGGGAATGATCTCGTCCTGCTTCAAAGGGTTGGTCTCCAGCAGGGTATCATAGGCGGGGATGGCCGCCATGCGAGAGGCGATGATCTGGTGCTGATGCAGGTCCAGGCTTGGCGGTTCCGCATAGAGGGCCACGGGCAGGATGCCGCCGTATCTCGGTTGGTCCGCGGCCGGCTTAGGGGAGGAGGATGGGGGTTGGGGGTTGGGGGTCAGGGACTGCTTGGGGGCCGCGGTAGGCGGCGCCTGAGTCGCCGCTCTTGCGGGCGCTTGGGCTGGCGCGGCCGCCGGGGCGCATCCGGCTCCGGCGAACAGCAAGAGTCCCAGGACAGTCAAGCAAGCTGTGATCATGAAGCGCCTTTTCAGCTTCATTGTATGACCTCCGTCTTCATTGATTCCGGCCTTTGAGGTCTCATGCCTATCTCCTTAAGATCACGGCGCCGAAGCCGGGTCCGCTGTCCACCAGGGCAACCTCGGCGTTAGTAACCTGGGCGGAAGCCGTTCCCCGGAGCTGCCTTACGGCCTCATTGAAGAGATTCATCCCGTGCAAATAGCCTTCCGACAGCTCGCCGCCTGACGTGTTGACGGGCAGTTCTCCCCCGACCTCGATCCTTCCTCCCTCGACGAAGGGGCCGCCTTCTCCTTTCCCGCAGAAGCCGTAATCCTCCAGCTTCACGAGCACCGAGATGGTGAAGGGGTCGACAAGACCTACCACATCTACTTCCTGCGGGGTGACGCCCGCCCTGACGAAGATTTGCGGAGCCAGGAGCCTAGCCGAGGAGGACGCATAGTCTACAGCCGCGTTGCCCGCGAGGGCCTGGACAGCCGCCATAACATAGACCGGCTTGTGTCTGAGGTTTTTGGCCCGCTCCGCCGAGGTGATTACCAGGGCGCAGCCTCCGTCGGTCTCCAGGCACATGTCAAAAAGCCGCAAAGGGTCGTGGACGAGCCGAGAATTCTGATGGTCTTCGAGAGTCATGGGCCGGCCATACATCAGCGCTCTGGGATTGAGGCAAGCGTGCTTTCGGATGGCGACGGCTATGGCGCCAAGCTGGCGGCTCGTGGTGCCATATTCATGCATGTGCCTTCTCGCCTGCATGGCGGCGCGCTGCCCGGGCACGAGCAGCCCAAAGGGCTCCGAGAAAGCGTTGTTGCCCTCACCACCACGCGCGTGAAGGGCGCCGCTGCCGTAGCGACGGCCGGAGCGGCCGTTCAGGGCGCGGAAACAGACGACGTAATTGGCCATGCCTGTCACTATCGCCCAGGCGGCGTGCGCCACCAGGCCGCAGGCCGCCCCGCCAAACTGATTCACCTGACCGAAGGCTCTTATCCATGATATGCCCAGGCCGCTAACCACATCTTCTTCTGAGTTAGAGTCCACCGTAAACTTAAACAGACCATCGATATCCTTCAGGGACAGTCCAGCATCGTCAACGGCTCCCCTGATAGCCTCAAGGGCGAGACTGAGCTCCGATCGCCCGGAATCCCTGGAGTACTCCGTCTCGCCAATCCCGACGATGGCACATTTATCTTTTATGCCGTTCATGCCCTAGATGATCCCCTCTTGCGCAAGCTTCGCAATCTCGTCTGCGCTCAAACCCAGTAGTCCGCCGTAGACCTCTTGATTGTGCTCACCTGGAGTTGGCGCGCGGCCCGGCTTCCAGGGGACTTTGGACAGCTTGATAGTCTCCCCGGGCACCAGCATCTCGCTCTTGGCCCCGGGCGCCGGCTCCACCGGCACCATGATCTTTCTCTCCCACAAATGAGGGTCTTCGACCACCTGTGGGACGGAGAGCACGGGACCGCAGGGCACATCCGCCTCATCCATGATTCTTACGACCTCGGCTACTGTTTGGCCCTTTGCCCACTCCCTCAGCAGTTGCTGGCGCATTTGGGTGCGCTCCTTGCTAGCAGAACGGCCGACGAAGGCCGGATCGTTGGCCAGATCATCGCGTCCCATAACCTGATAAACCTTGACCCATTGGTGAGCGCGGCTGGGATGCATGACGACGCTTCCATCCTTGCAAGCGACGATTCTTGCCGTGCGCCCAGACACCGTTCGAGAGCTGTACCATTCAGCGATTTCGATGTCGAGGAGAGTCAGAGCAGTATCCAGGAGGGCGACCTCCACCCACTGTCCCTCACCAGTTATCTGGCGGTGGAAGAGCGCCGCCAGGGCGCCTATGGTGGCATGGAGGGCGGCGCTGCGGTCGACAATGGGAGCCGCCGTCAGAATTGGGGCGCCGCCTGCATCTTCGCCGGTAAGATGGGCGATGCCGCTCATGGCTTGACCGATGGGATCGAAGGACGGGCGGTCTCGGTACGGCCCGTACTGACCAAAGCCCGAGGCGGATACCAGTATTATGCGCGGATTTAGCTCACGCAGGGATTCATAGCCGAACCCCATCTTATCCATGACGCCAGGGCGAAAGTTCTCCAGGATAACGTCGGATCGCTTCACCAGCTCTCGGAAGATCTCCTTGCCCCGTTCGCTGCGCAGATTCAGAGTGATGCCCTTCTTGCCACGATTGCGCTGGGAGAAGGTTATGGAGTTTCCGTCGACAAAAGGGCCGAGCGCCCGCGTATCTTCACCGCCAACATTCTCTATCTTGATTACTTCAGCCCCGAGGTCGCGCAGCAAGAGACCGCACCGAGGCCCCGCCTGATATCGGGCGAGCTCGAGCACACGGATACCTTCCAGACAGATGGCCATTTCGTTCCCCTTCTTTTGACACAAATTGCTACGAAAATAGGAATTCGCACACACACCGCGCACTAAAGTACGCGGTATACCCCGTACCTCAGTGCGGGGTATAGAACGATGGTTTTCATCCTTGGTGGCGCCGGTATCAACCGGCATGAACGATTCCGCAGAAGCTGAGTAGTGATTTACTTGGCGAGCCACATATCCTGGTACGTATTGTAGGCGTGGGTCCAGCCTACCGGCGGAGTAAAGCCCTTGACCTCCTTCCACCAGGCATAGGGGATCTTGACCCAGTACGCTATGGCGATCGGAACATCTCTCAACAGAATCCTCTGCATCTCCCAGACAATCTTGCGCCGTTCCGCCGGGTCAACTGCCTGCACCTGCTTCATGTATAGCTCGTCGTAGTACGGATTATTGTACGAACCCCAGTTGTTCGGAGACCCAGTTACGTAGCAGTCCCCCAGGTAAGTATCGGGATCCAGGACCGCAGAGCTCAGGCCGGCTATCTCAACATCGAAGGCTTTCCTGAACTGCATATCCTTAAAGGTTGTCGTCTCCACTACCTTAAGGTCGAGATCAATGCCGATGGCGGCGACGACATCTTTCACAAGCACAGCCAGATTCTGGTGCGGTGTGATCCCTCTGACCAGTATCTCAGCCTTAAACCCGTTAGGGAACCCTGCCTCGGCCAGCAGCTTCTTGGCGCCCTCCAGGTCTGGCTTTGCGTAGCCGGGCATCTTCTCCATCTCTGCCTCGGGGAGGGCCCACTCTCCCGGCGGCTGGGCAGACATGCCCACTATGCCCGCTCCTTCCAGCCCCACCGCCACCATTCTCTTCCGGTCAAAGGTCATGCTGACCGCCTGTCGGACCCGAACGTCGTTCCATCGAGGCTTAGTCAGATTGAAGACCATGCCGTACCAGGAAGGCTGAAACCGCCAGTCAAGAGCTATCTTGTCTGATAGCGTCTCTTCAATGATCCTCGCCTGGGACACCGTCATGACAGGTGACGGCGCCCACCAGACGATGTTCCTGGTCCTGAGGGCGGCAAATCTTGTGAACGGGTCCACAATTATGTAAGCCTTGACCCCATCCAGATAGGGCCGCCCTTTGACGAAAT
Source organism: Chloroflexota bacterium (assembly GCA_016190665.1). Lineage (GTDB taxonomy): Bacteria > Chloroflexota > Dehalococcoidia > JACPQD01 > JACPQD01 > JACPQD01. The sequence continues at coordinate 195,265 of JACPQD010000104.1, read as the reverse complement.
AGTCAGGATTCTTCACCAGTTCCCAGCCGACCCCGGTGGCATAGTCCTTGAACTTAAAGGAGCCGCTCCCAACCACCGTCTTCCTCATGTCATGCTTCTTCTCCAGGACCACGTGCTTGGGCATGATGGCGCGATAGACAGTGGCAATAAGCTGAATAAAGGAAGCCTGCGGGTACTTCAACGTGATCCTGGCGGTGGAGTCATCTGGGGCATCGATGATGGCGATCGCGGCGAGGTCTTGCCGTTTCGGGCTCTTCGCCAACCCGAATTTAGGATCGCGGATTCTGTCGAGAGAGAATTTCACATCCTCGGCGGTGAGGGGAGCGCCGTCGTGAAACTTTGCCCCTTTAACTAGATTGAACGTATAGACCTTACCATCGGTGCTAACCTGCCAGCTCGTTGCCAGATCAGCAACTGGCTTGAAATCCGCCGATTCCGGGTCCGGCTTCAGCAAGTTGTTATAAGTTGCCGCCGTAAGCGCGAAGGTGAAGTTGGTGTCTTCCTGATGAATATCAAAGCTCGGCGGGTCTCCGCCCATGCCGATCGTCAAGATGCCACCATATCTTGGCTGTTCTGTCGCTGGCTTGGGGCTTGGGGCGGGCGCCGCGGGTTTTGGCGCCGACGGCGCAGCGGTCGTCGCTGCCGCGGCCGGCGGAGCCGCGGCCTTCGGTGTAGCGCTGGGCGCCACTGCTGGAGCGCAGCTCGCTAGCAGAAGTCCCAGGATAGCGAGACAACTGACCGCTATGAGATGCCTGTTCCTGAACATTGTAGAGCCTCCTTGAATGTGTGATTCCTTCCCTAGTACTGGCCCCCCGTGCCTCTCCAAACCAACGCTCCCAACTAAACACGGTCTCTGAACGGTGAGAAACCCTTCTACTTCGCGAGCCAGATGTCCTGGTACATATAGGCGTGATGGTGGCTCAATGACGGCGGCGCATATCCCCTAACGTCCTTCCACCAGGCATAAGGGATGCTGCTCCAATAGGCAATCGCAATCGGGACATCCCTCAGCAGAATTCTTTGCATCTCCCAGACGATCTTGCGGCGCTCCGCCGCATCAAGTGTTTGCGACTGCTTGGCGAACAGCTCGTCGAATTGCGGATTACTGTATCCAGCGTAGTTGTAGGGGGCGCCGGTCACGTAATAGTCGCCCAGGATGACATCCGGATCAGTATGTCCGGCGCCTGAGGAGCCGGGAAGGACAGTGAAGGCTTTCCTGAACTGGAGGTCCGTGAAGACGGCGCTCTCCTGCATGTTGAGGTCGACGGTGATGCCAAGCGGCGCGACAGCATCCTTGAAAAGGAGGGCTACGCCCTGTTGGGCCCTAACTGCCCTGACCAGGGCCTCAGCCTTGAACCCGTCAGGGAACCCCGCCTCAGCCATCAGCTTTTTGGCGCCCTCGAGGTCTGGCTTTGCGTAGCCGGGTACCTTCATCATCTCATCGTCGAGAAGGGCAAATTCGCCTGGCGTCTGAGCGGCCATGCCTACGACGCCGGCTCCTTCCATGCCAACTGCCAGCATCCTCTTTCGGTCGAAGGTCATGCTTACCGCCTGTCGAAGGCGAACGTCGTTCCAGGGCGGCCTGGTCACGTTGAACAGCACGCCGTACCAGGCAGGATTGAATCCCCACTTGAGAGCTATCTTGTCTGACAGCTGCTCCTCAACCATCTTCGCCTGAGAAGTGGTCATATAGGGGGAAGGTGGTGCCCACCAGTTGATGTTCCCAATCCTCAAAGCGGCGAATCTGGTAAACGGATCAGGAATTATGTAGCCTTTGACCCTATCCAGATACGGCCGGCCCTGAACGAAGTAGTTTGGGTTTTTGACAATCTCCCAGCCCACGCCGACCGCGTAGTCCTTGAACGTGAAGGCGCCGCTCCCCACCACGGTCTTGGTCATGTCTCCTTTCTTCTCCAGGACGACACGCTTCGGCATCACCGCGTAGTAGTTAGCGCCCAGGAAAGAAAGGAAGGAAGCCTGCGGATGGCCTACCGACAGCTTGACAGTGGAATCATCCGGTGCATCGACGGCGGTGACGTTGGCCAGTTGCTGGCGTCTGGGGCTCTTCACCAGCCCGACCTTAGCATCCCGGATTCTGTCCAGAGAATACTTCACATCATCCGCGGTGACCGTGGACCCGTCATGAAACTTCGCCCCTTTGGCGAGACTGAACGTGTAGACCCTGCCGTCGGGGCTGATCTGCCAGCTCGTAGCCAGGTCAGGAATCACCTTCACCGCTGGCCAGGCGTGGGGATCATACCTGACGAGGCCACTGTATGTCCCCGAGGTGATTGCGTAGGTATTGCCGGTGTTCTCTCGATGTACATCGAGGGTCGGCGGGTCCCCGCCGATTCCTACAGTCAGAGTGCCGCCGTACCTTGGCTGTTCCGCCGCTGGCTTGGGAGTCGAAACAGGCGCGGCGGGTTTCTGGGTCGACGGCGCAGTGGTCGTGGCGGTGGCGGCTGGTGGAGCCACAGCCTTGGCGGCAGGCGTTGGCTGTGCGGCCGGGGCGCAGCTTGCCAGCAGCAGCCCCGGAACCGTCAGAAAACTGATCACCATTAACAGCTTGCTCGTCTTCATCAAGGTCCTCCTTTCTGGATCCTTTGGTTACGGCGAACTGTCCGACAGGTCCCTGAGAAAAGTGGTTCCACCCCCTTTTGGGGACCCTCGAACCACCTCTTCTCTTGGACGCCCTCCCCGACGGAGGGAGAACTCTTGGAATCGCACGAATAACCCGACAACCGCAACAGGGAGAGCCCAATGCTACTGATCTACCATGCCAGCCAAAGGTGAACAGCCTTTTCGCCGTCGTGGAGTTGGCCCGGCAGGATGTAGTTCTTCAACCGAGGCCCCCAGGCACGCCAGTATCCCCCCCAACCGAGCACTATCGCGGCGTGCGTATCCTCGATCTTCTCGCTGATCTGGCGCACCATGACCTTGCGCTTCTCGGCGTCCTGTTCTCTCGATTGGAGGTCGATCAGCCTGTCCAGGTTAGGGTCGCTTATAATGGACAGGTTATCCGTGCCCCCAGTCCTCCACTCGTTCATAAGAATGTAGTCGGGTTCTCTGACGGCCATGGCCCCCCCCGTGATAATGCTGTCGTAAGTCCGTTTGGTGCGCAGGTCGTATAGGCTCGCATCATCAAGAGTTCGGAGCGCAACTTCGATGCCAACTTTGGCAAGCTCCTTCTGAATGAAGACCGCCTGGTTCTCGTGTTCCGTATCTTTCCTGTAGAGCACGGAAGTCTTGATCCCGGAGGCAAAGCCGGCGTCGGCGAGCAGCTTCCTTGCCTCGGTGATGTCCTGGTCCTTGGGCTGACGATAGCCGGGACGCCCCAGCAGTTCCTCGGCAGGTATGCCTCCCAGAGCCTCCGGGATGATGCCGCCGAGTTCCGCATTGCCGCCCATGACGATCTTGATCGCCGCCTGCCGGTCGATAGCCAGGTGGACCGCCTTGCGGACACGGATGTCGCTCCATGGCGCCCGGTCGATGGGCAGGTAGAGGGACCGCCATTGGTCCTTTCGGTACTGGGCAACTGTCCCTTCCTTGTAGCTTTCTTTGATCACCTCCGCCGTCCGGTCTCTGGGCATGATTATGACGTCCACGCGGCCTGTCCTCAAAGCCGCTATGGCGCTGGCGTCGTCGGCTATGAAATAGGTGCGAACGCCATCGAGATAGGGCCTGCCCGTCTCCCAATAACCCGGGTTCTTCTCCAACTCAATGAAAGAGCCTCTTTCGTGGCGTTTGAGCTTGAAGGCGCCCGTGCCCACGACATCGTTCCTCATGTTGCCCTTGCTGTCGAGGATGTGTTTGGGCATTATGACACCCCAGGCAAGGGACAGGAATTTGGGAAGCGAGGGACTGGGGTAGCTCATGGTGATTTTCGCCGTGGCGTCGTTGGGGGTCTCGACCGTCTTGATGGCCACCAGCCCAGGGCCTACATGGCCCTGTTTCTTCAGCCTTTCGATGCTGAGGGGGACATCGGCGGAGGAGAAGGCAGTCCCATCGTGCCACTTCACGCCTTTGCGCAGGTCGAGCGTATAAGTTAAGCCATCGGCACTGATCGTCCACTTCTCGGCCAGATCGGCGGCCACCCTGCCGGGATCGAAAGGGTCATATTGCACCAGGCCATTGTAGGCCGGGCTGATGGGGGCAAGATAGATTTGCGCACTGCCCAGGTGGATGTCATAGTGGGGGCTGTCAGAGCGGATACTCCGATTTAGAACTCCCCCGTATTTGGGCTGCTCTGCCCCTGGCTTGGTGGTCAGTGTTGGGGCGGTTGGTTTACCCGAGAGTTTTGTCGTGGCTGGCGCCGGCGTGGCTGCTGGTGCCGGGGAACAGCTTGCCGTCAAGAGACCGAGGATCGTGAAGCAACTGGCTACGACGAAAAGCTTCTTTGTACGCATTATGGAGCCCTCCTTCGATGTGCCAACCCGCAGCGTTGCGTTGTCCAAGTCACCCGGCTCAGGGTTTAACTTCCGAACATCTCCTATGATACGTCGCCTGGACCGCCTGAATTGCCACCTGAAAAGACACAAGCCGACCCCACTGAATCCTCAGCAACAGGCCGGCTCCTCTTTCATCGCTACCTGCCGTCCTACACGCCCTTTCGGGCGAGGCTACAGATGCCATTTCCCCCTTCACCGCCGAGCACATCACAGTGGCCGACGCCCAGCATCAGGCTGTCGATTCCACAGCCTGCACCAGGGCCCTCATATAGCCCATCATGTAGCCCCAATACCGGTGGCCCCACTCGGTGTCGCCCTCGAGACGAATCCCGTGGTCAGTCGACATGCCACCGTCGAAGCCGACTTCCTTATAGGCTCTCATGGCCGCCAACATGTCGACCTGGCCTTCGTCCGGAAATGTCTCAGCAAAATGCTCCTTCGTTCCCTTTATGTTCCTGAAGTGCACAAAGAATATCTTCTTCCGGCCGCCGAAGTAACGTATCTCCTTGATCACATCCGCACCCATTTCGGCGAAGCAGCCCTGGCAGAAGCATACTCCGAAGCTATCGCTGGGCACCAGATCAATGGCACGCCGGAAGGCTTCCGGACTGCGCATTATGCGGGCGATGCCGCTGATGGCGGGGATCGGAGGGTCATCAGGATGCAAGGCTAGCTTCACCCCGGCCTCCTCAGCTACCGGGACGACCGCTTTGAGAAAGTAGGCCAGATTGTCCCACATTTGATCGTCGCTTGTTGGGCGTCGCTGCTCCGGAGGTATGATACTGGCGTCAACGTTGGGGCTTCCGGCCATCAAAGGCGCATCCCTGACATATTCGACGTCAAACCCCGTCGCCAGGGCGCCAGCCCTCGAGGGCTTGTGTTCGGACGTGCGCATCCAGCGCACGGCGTCAATGCTGGTCAGCAGGACAGGAATGCCGGCTGCACCCATGTTCCGGATGGTCTTCTGGCAATTCTCTATTTGTTCATCTCGACCGGGAAGCCCCAATATCCATTTGTGGCACCAGTACCAGGGCAGGAGACCAATATTCTCGAGCTTGAGCCCATAGGATTCAACCCGACTTCTCAGGCTGACCATGGGAGCAAACTCATAGTAGCCGAGCTCGGGCTTATCGAGAGGCAGCGCGCTAGCTATTCCGTGGGCGCCAATCTGCGCCGCGAATTTCAAGTTGTCGTCGGTTGCGCCCCTCTTCATTTGTAGAACCAGCCTCATTGAAACCCTCCGTTCTTGTCCTCAAGATTTCTCGCGTCATCTCCTGATAACGGCATGCCGTCCATTCGCTTGGCACTGATAGTACAATCCCCAAGCTCAACTGTCAAGTATCAGCATGTCATTGGCCTGTGTCAACAACGAGACGTGGCAGGCATCTCAAAAGGCATTCAGTCCTACCAGCCTGCTGACGGAAAGAATCGCAACAAATCAGCACCCTCCATCGCCCCTTCCGCTACTTGTTGAGCCACACATCCTGGTACTTGTTGACGTTGTAAGCGCTTATTCCAGCCTTGTAGTTCTTCAACTCCGGCCAGTAGGCAGCCGCTTCCTTGCTCCACAAGACAACGATGGCCCCGGCGGTATCGAGAAGTCTATTCTGCAACTCCAGGGCAAGCTTTTTCCGCTCCACAGGGTCAACCGCGCGCGCCTGCCTTTGGAAAAGGCTCTCCGCTTCCTCATCGTAGAAGTCCCCGTAGTTCTGCTGAGCCCCCTTGAGATAATAACGGCTGATGTCATCCGGGTCCATGGTTTTGGGGCCCAGGGTCATCACGAGGACCTCGAAGGACTTCTGCATCTGCACCCGGCTCATTACAGCCGTATCCACCATCCTCACCGTCGCTTCTATGCCGATCGCAGCAAGTTGCGCCTTGAGGAATATGCCGAGGTCGTCGTCGCTGCCCGAGCGCCCGATGGTCTCCGTCTTGAAGCCCTGCGGGAAGCCAGCCTCGGCCAGAAGCTTCCTTGCTTCAGCGATGTCGGCATCCTTCGGTTGGCGATAACCCGGCCTCTTCAAGAGCTCATCTTGAGGGATGGCAAACGACGCATAGGGAGCCACCGCGCCACCCACCCACGCCTCATCCTGAGCGAGGACTCTGATCGCGGCCTGGCGATCGACGGCCAGGTACAACGCTTTTCGCACCCTGATGTCATCGAAGGGAGGTTTCGTGGTCATGGGTCTGATAACGTTGTGTCTCAAGCTCGGGAACGTCTGCACTACAGCATCCCGGTAGTTTATCTTGAGACCCGGTACGTCGGCCATTGCGGGACCAGCGGGGCCTGTGTTCAAAGCAGTCTTCCGGGTGCGGAAGGCGGCCAGCCTGGTACTGGCGTCTCTGATGAGGTAGAAGGTGATCCCATCCAGATAGGGGCGACCTTTGATGAAATAGTCTGCGTTCTTCACATGCTCAATCGATACCCCAATGTTGTATACCTTCAGCTTGAAGGGGCCGGTTCCCACAGCGCCCCTTTTCATGTCTCCATTGGCCTCGATAACATGCTTCGGGTACATCACCATATTGCCGATAGCCAGGAAAGCTATCAGAGAAGGAGAAGGATGGTTCAGCAGGAGACGAACGGTGTCTTTGTCCGGGGTGTCCACTTGCTTTATGGCGGTAAGAAGCGGCCGGACCGGGCTCAGCACACCCCTGGGCGGGTCGCGCATCCGGTCCAGGCTGAACTTTACATCTTCAGAGGTGAAGGGCTGTCCATCATGCGCCTTTATGCCCGGATAGAGATGAAAAGTGTAAGACGCGCCGTCGGCGCTTGCCTCCCACCTCTCCGCCAGATCTCCGATGATCTTGTCATTCTCCAGCGGGTCATACTGGAGCAGGCCGCTGTAGGCCGGTTCCATACTGAGGTAGGTACGGTAGTTGGTCTCTTGCTGGACGTCCAGGCTAGCCGGATCGCTGGTGAAGCCTACGTTCAGAGTGCCTCCGTACTTGGGTTGCTCGCCAGCCGGCTTAGCTGCAGGTGTTGTGGCTGGCTTCGGCGCCTCTGCTTGAGGCGATGGCGGGCCAGGCTTTGGAGCCACGGTCACAACCGGCGTGGTTGCCGGAGCGCAACTCGCCAGTACAATGCCCAACGAGCTCAGGTAACCCACGATGCTGATCCACTTTGTCGTACCCACAAGGACTCCCTCCTGATCTCGCTGGGACTGCCTAAGCCGGGGTGAGCTCGTGATAGCCGCCGCCAGAGATAACCTGGCCTTTCTCGTCCCTGACGGTCGCGCTCGGATCGCCCACCCTGGTCAGCACTACTCCGTCGAAGGACGCCAGCACCACGGTGAAGTGTGATATTTCCCGGTTAGAGCGGACTATGGTTCCTGGCATGAGATGGCCGCAGAAAGTGCCCTCCGAAGAGGTGACCGTGATGTGGGCATGGATGTACGGTTCTCCATCAACATACTCACCCAGGCCGCCAGCGCCGCGCGTCTGGCCGATGAGTCCGTGACCGCTCGCTTCCAGAGGACCTTCAATCTCCACGATGCCCACCGGCGTCCTGTCGATGGCGCCGGTCTTCAGGAACTTCTGAAGGCGGGCGCGTACCAGGCTGCCGGTGCAGTCGAGAATCACCCCTGTCCTGATTCCGCGCTCTTTGATCACCGATCGTAGCCCTAACAAGAGGTCCTCGCCGGGCTCAAACCGGGCGAGAACGATTTCACCCATCTTGCCGCCCAAGTGATACGCCATTGCGCCTCCTTTTTGAATCGTCTAACGCCCAGTGGGCTGCTGCTTCAGCAGACTCTCTCGTATGTCACGCGCATAACTTGCCGCTTGCTTACAGGCCTTTGCGAAGACACTCATGTCACTGCCGAAACTGAGGAGGCGAAAACCTAACCCTACCAGGTACTCGCAGTATTCTCGGTCCAGTCTAGGGGATACCGGAATCATCATCGCCTTGCCCGCCCGTTTGGCCTTCGCGACCAAATCGGTGGCTATGGCCCGCATACCCGGATGCTCGAAGGTGGCCCCCGGGAAACCATAGGACTGTCCGAGATCCGCTACCGCGAGCCAGTAGACATCGACTCCCTCCACTTCGAGCATGGCGTCGAAATCCTCCACTCCTTCGCGCTCCTCTATCAACGGCACGACAACCACATCCTCGTTCAATTTCCGGTAGAAGGCGCCCCATTCCTCAAAGCCGTATCGCGCGCCACGGACCATCATGCAGGTGCCTCTGACCCCATCCGGCGGATAACGGCAAGCGGCCAGGGCCCGGCGGAGCTCTTCCGCGCTGTTCACATGGGGTACGATAATCCCTGCCCCTCCAGCGTCAAGGGCGTGGAGTATTTCGCGGGGATCGTTCTGGGCCACACGGACCAGAGGGATTATGCCGGCGGCGTCGGCAGTCCGAGTCATCTGTAGAACCGTCTCGAAGGTTGCCGGGCTATGCTCCATATCGATCGAGACCCAGTCGAAACCAGCCAGGCCCATGACCTCCACAAAAGAGGGGCTCCCGGAGAAGGCCTGCATTCCCAGCAAGACTTGCTTCTCCTCAAGGGCCTTCTTCAGTCTGTTTGCCATAATGCATGACTCCTTTCTTATTTCTCAAAGAAGGCGAACATCCAACAGCAGCGTCCGCCAACTCCAGCACAGTTCACCTGGCCAGCCAGGCGTAATCCAGCTTGCTCCACGGGTGGCTCCCGCGTCCAGGACTGAAGTTCTTGACCTCTTTCCAAGCGCCTGTCTGATAGATATCCCAAAACATTATGGGCATTGGGGCCAGATTGGTGATCTTGCGTTCGATCTCCGCGAGTATGGCCTCCCTGTCCTTGACCACCAGGGTACGGGCCTGCTTGTTGATCAGCTCATCCACTTCCCTGTCACTGAAATCACCATAGTTCCTGGCCGCGCCGGTAGCGTAGTAATTGAAGAGAGCCTCGTCAGGGTCCCCGGTCATGTCCGCCCAGTTGATGTTAAGCAGGTCAAAGGCGCGTCGCTGGATTCGGTCATCGACCGTGACTCGCTCCGCTATGATGAGTTCAGCGTCGATGCCAATCTTCGCCAACTGGTCCTTGGCCACCAACGCCTGGCGCTCGCTGGCAGCTTCGGCGCGGACTAACAACGTTGTCTTGAAGCCTTGCGGGAAACCGGCTTCGGCCAGTAGTCTCTTTGCTTCGACAATGTCCTGATCCTTCGGCTGGCGATAGCCGGGCAACTTCTCCACCTCTTCGCGTTTCATGCCCCAGGGAGCGACGAACATGGAACCCACGAAGCCCTTTCCGTTTATCCTGATGAACGCTTGTCTGTCGAGGGCGAGGTCTACTGCCCTTCTGACCCTCGCGTCATCCCATGGCTTACGGCGCACATTGATAGTGAAAAGCCAGCGGGCTTGGGCATCGTGTTCGTAGACCGCTATTACGTCTGGCATCTCCTTCTGGATGACCGCCACTTCCGTTGGACTCAACGCTTTGGAGCCCGAGGCCGTTATCTTGGCCCTGCCGGTGCGCAGGGCCGCAAAGCGGGTGGCCGCGTCCTTGATAGTGTAAAACACCAGTCCGTCGAGGTAGGGGACCCCTTTTACGTAATAAGCAGGGTTTTTCACCAGTTGCATGCTCACGTTGGGGTTGAACTCCTTCAGTTTGAAGGGGCCAGTACCGACGAGGTCTCTCCTCATGTCGCCTTTTTCCAGAATGATATGCTTTGGCTCTATCGGGACCCAACCTGTGGCCAGGTTAACCAGAAAGGAGGCACTGGGGTACTTAGTGGTCACCTTGACCATATCCTTGCCGGCCACCTCGGCGCTCTCCATAGCTTCGAGCATGGCCTGCCCACGAGGGGAGATCGTCTTGTACTTCTTGGGGTCGTGCATCCTATCCAGGCTGTATGCGACGTCGTCCATGCTGAAGGGCTTGCCGTCGTGCCACTTGATGTCTTTGTGGAACTTAAAGGTGTAGACTCTACCGTCCGGACTCGTCTCCCATTTTTCGGCCAGCTCGGGCATTATCCTCTTGTGATCAACGGGGTGGAACCGCACCAGGCCCTGATAAACGTTGAAGAGGGTTGTGGCGGCGTCGCCGCCTTGCTCCCGCTGCAGGTCAAAGGTAGCCGAGTCGCGGTCTGTCAGCCTGGCAAGGACACCTCCGTATCGCGGACTCTCCGAAGTTGCAGACTTTGTAGAGGGCGTCGGCTCTGCAGGTTTGGGCACGGAAGCCACGGGACCTGCAACGGTTGGGACGGGGCTTGCGGCGCGCAGCGGAGATTTCGATTCGATGTCGGGGGCTACAGCCGCCGGAGCGCAATTTGCCAGCAAGAGTCCCAGGATAGTGAAGACACTGACGATGATGACCCACTTCTGCCTTGACATCGCAAGATCCTCCTTTGATGCCCAGTTCCGTTGGACGTGAAAAAACCAGTCCCCAGCCCCAGACCCCCGGCCCCCTACTTCTTGATCTCCACCGTTACCGGCTCGCCAACGCCAGTCAGGTAAGCGGACTTCCCCACCGGTCCCCCCACCACTGCGATATGGAACCATTCCGGGCCACCCGAGACAGGAACCAGCGTGTCTTCGGGCGCATTGAGAAGCCACCTCCATGAAGGGACTATGCGCGCCGGGTCAAGGGCGTTCCCATACTTGAGATAGCGCCACTCGATGCGAGCGTTGTGGTAGAGAAACTCCTTGGCGTCTCGTTTTGACCATCCGTGATCAGCGATGATCTTGGCGTGCTCAGGGCAGATGAGCAAGAAATTCTGCCAGATGCGGTTGCCCTGCAGCCAGGCGCTCACCGAGCAGGCGCCAGCGCCGTTGGCCGTGCCAGCGTATGACTGGAGGACATGCTCCGGCGTGTAGCTCCTCAAGTCCGTCACTTCAATCTGCGACTCCACACCGAAGACGGTAACGGTGCTCGTGTCCTTGTCAAAGCCTCTCTCCACATGATAAGGCTCCCAGGGGTTCTTCGCTTCATTCTCGGCAAGACACATGCTGTACTTGTTGGGAGAGCCGATGGTATCCATGTCTAACTCGCCCACATAGGCAAGTCCGATATTCATTATGATGAGCCTGATGGCCCTGCCAATCACCGTGTTGGCGAAGGACTGGGCTCCGGGGCCAAGCGCCCCCTTGCCGGAATTGATGTTCAGCTCTTTGGCGATGGGACCGTTTATGATGAGAATCGGGGCATGGGGACATGTGGAGCAAGCTACGCTCCTCATGTTGAACCTGAAGTCTGACATGGCTTCCACCGCAGCGACAATCACCGGCATGTGCTCCGGCAAACATCCGGCCATAACAGCATTGATGGCGATCTTCTCTACGGTGGCCTCTCCCATCCCCGGTTCCAGAGCGGCCACGATGCCCTTCGGAGAACGCGTCGTACCCGCCAGCATTCTCTCGACCTTCTCAAGAGTGGGAGGGACCAGGGGAAAGCCGTCTCCCCAGCCGTTCCTGAGGAAGAATCGATTCATCTCCTCGACGGCCTCATAGCGGTCGGCCCCGGCGAAGCGTAAGGTCTCCAGAGCAGGCTTGTCTTCAGCCAGCGTAGGCTTGAGCTCCCGCGTCAAGCCTTCGACGATGCTGCTGAAGCTGTTGGCGGCTTCCCTTCGTGTGTCTTGCGGTGAAAGGTTGGTCAGCGGCGATGAGAGCATCGCCAGGGCAATCTGTTTCAGGCCGAGGCCCCTGGCGGTAGCTCGGGCATCGGTCTCGAACCCGTCGGACGTCATGGTCACTGTGGGCATTCCGTTCTTCTCGAACTCCACCATGTCGTGGGCAAGCCACGACGTGCAGGCCCCTCAGTCGGCAGTAGCGCCAATTATAGCGTCGCAGCCGCTCTTCGCCACCTTCTCCAGAATCTCCTTGCCATGGGGATGGCCGCAGGAGAATCTCTCAAACTTCAGGTCCTGGAATCTCTCCTCCAGCAGTCTTGCGACCTCTTCCAGACCGAGATCTCCCCCCGGCTTTGTGTTCCAGTAGAGGCCAATCTTGCAGCCACTGAGAACTCCAAGGCGGGACGCCGGACGGATGGCCTTGCTGCCTACTAAGGCTACCGGGCCCAGCACCTCGAGGATGCCCTCCCCGGCATTGCCTCGGAAAGTCATGTCCAACCTCCTGGTCTCGCTTCCTTGCGGCAATCTCCCTAACCTGGCCATGAAACGCAGAAGAAAGGCGGATAGAGCTTCCAGCGCTCAGCCATCAGACTTTAGCAAACTGATGGCTTGCTGACCGCTGATTGCTGAAGGCTGAAAGCTTCTTTCTAGTAGCCCCTATCCCTGGTCACAACGTTGATGAGTGGCCGCCCGGCCACATAACGCCTCAGGTTATCGCAGAAGAGCTCCGATACGTGATAGTCTCTCCGCTCGGTGGAGCCGGCCATATGGGGGCTCAGGACCACGTTCGGTAGCTCCCAGAGCTCGTCATCCGTTGGCAACGGCTCCTTGTCGAACACATCGAGGCCCGCTCCCGCGATCTGCCCCTCCTTAAGGGCCCGAATCAGCGCCGACTCGTTGATAATGGGCCCCCTGGAGACGTTGATGATGCAGGCGGTAGGTTTCATTGCCCTCAGCTCCGGTTCACTAATGAGGTTTTGGGTCTCCCCTGTCAGCGGCAAAGCCAGCGTCACGAAATCGCTCTCTGCCAGCATGTCATGGAGCGCGCCTCTCGGATAGACTTCGTCCACAGGACCGACACCCCGCTCTCGCCGATTGGCGGAGCGCCTCGCGGCAATCACCTTCATGCCTACGCCTTTCGCCATCCTGGCCAGATGGCTCCCGATGGCCCCCATGCCCACAATCCCCAGCGTCCTGCCGGTAAGCTCAACCGTCTCGAACCGCTCCCAACATCTCTCCAGCCTGGCTTGACAAAGCCGCGTTATGTCCTTAGCCAGGGTGAAGATGAAGGCCATGACATGTTCGGCGATGGGTATGGCCAGCGCCCCTTTGCTGTTGGTCACCATGATGCCGCTGTCCAATACCTCCGGCTCCACGAATTCGACCCCGGCGCCACCGATGTGAAGCCATCTGAGTCGCGGCGCGCGCGACATCAGGTTCTCAGGATATCTGAGCGTGGCGTAGATAACCTCGGCTTCTTCCAGCAGCGAGTCCAGGCAGCGCCCCTCCGTGCCGGGGTCGATGCCGAGGGCCGCATCCCTGCGTAGCGTGGCCTCAAAAAGGGCTACCGCACGGTCTGATATGCCGGCCTGGCGCAGCTCTTCGACGAAAAGGCCAGTACCATCCCTGACGATAACCCGAGGGTCCACCGCTTCGAGGTCCTTCAGGATGCCCGCGTAGGTGTGCGATTTAGATGCCACCAGCACGTTGACCATCGCTTCTACCTCTGAGCCAACAGCTTGTCCCAGTTCGGCGGCAGCTTTATCTCCCTGCTGACTGGCCGGTTGTAGTTGCACCAGAGGCTCATCAACTTGTCTCTGTACACGTCCCCACACATGACGACGTCGATCAGGTCGGCGTCGGCGAATATGGGAACGGTTGCCTCCGGGCCGAGATCGAAAGACTCCGGCAATCTTCCCAATTCAACTAGCTCGTGCACCGTAAGGCCAACACCGCTGAAGGCTTGCAGCAGATCGTTCTCATGGCCCACGGTGACCCGCGTATTCTCCCAGATGTACTTCGCCACGTCCCGTTTCGAGTAGCCGGCATCGGCCAGTACCTTGGCGGTAGGGCGCGTCATGAGCATGGCAACCATGTTACGCTGCCCGAAGCGCAAAGAATACTCCGTGGTGGTGTTTCTCTCCTGGTGTTTGCAGGCCACCTTGAGGATCGACTCCGCCGAGGGGGCAGCAGGCGTCTTGGGACAGCCCTGGCCACCCCAATACACGGTAGTCCTCGCGGTCACGGTACTGGTGTCGCTGTTGAAACCGTGCGCAACGTGGTAGGGCTGCCACCCGACCTCGGCGCAGCCATCTTCATCCTCGGCAAGAACGAAGGGTAAGTAGTAGCCCCAGGTCCCCATCCACGTCTCTCCAGGCTTGAAACCGGCTATGTTGTTGATGATCAGGCCGAAGGCGCGGCCCAGGGCAGGGTTGGGCCCGCGAGAACGAGCCCCCACGCCGAATTCGATGCCCAACTGTTTCACAATCGGCCCATTTACGAGTAACCAGGGCGTCTTGCAGCCCGTACTGCCGATGCTCACCAGCTGGAAGTCCGGATCTCCGATGGCTTCCACGGCCGCAATCAGAAGCGGCATGAACTCCGGGCGGCATCCAGCCATCGCTGCGTTGGCCGCGATGTTCCGTGGGGTAGCTGCCAGGTTGGCCTGGGGCAGTACGGCGATTGTTTCATCTGGGGAGCGGTCGGTGTACTTAAGAAACTCCTCGACCTTCTCCACAGTGGGAGGGTTTATGGCGAGGCCATCCGTCCATCCCCTCTCGGAGAAGAACTTGCTCACCTCATCGAGGGTCCCGCTGAAGACGACCTCGCCGGGCTTTCTGGGGCCGCTCGCCGCACCCGCCGCGTCTACCGGTTTGGTCAGCCCTTCCACGATACGGTCAAAGACCAGCTTCTCCACATTCGCTCGTATCTGTGCATCTGTGTGAAGCTGGACCGCGCCAGGGTATTCGGCGACGCCCAGCCCAGGCGCTCCAGCCCAGGTGGCCACCAGGGAAGCAAGCCGCACGAAGGTCGGACCCGTGATAACCACCGCTGGGATGCCAGCTTTGGCGGCTGCGACAGCCGGCCGCGTACACGCGGGCGTGCAAGTGCCTCAGAAGCCCATAGCAGTTATCATGGCGTCGCAGCCCTTTTCCTT
Source organism: Chloroflexota bacterium (assembly GCA_016190665.1). GTDB lineage: Bacteria > Chloroflexota > Dehalococcoidia > JACPQD01 > JACPQD01 > JACPQD01. The sequence goes on along the minus strand of JACPQD010000104.1, from coordinate 180,109 downwards.
TGCCAGGCGAACCACTATCTCCACAAGCTCCTGGAGCCGTTCCGTGCTGCCTATGACATCCTGAATGGGGAACTCCGTGTAAGGGACTATGCTTACGTCTCGGTACCGCCTCTGCAGTAGCTCCCGGATAACGGGAAACGCCACCTGCCCCCTGAATCCCCCATTCCACACTTCGCAGATCGTCTTTCCATTCAGGTTTTCCAGGCGAGGGGCACCGCCGACGACCTTCACGGTCGGTTCGCCAACAGGGCTCAATACGTTGTACACCATTTGTCCGACTCCTAGATGAACATCGCAGGATATATAGAAAAGGTTACTGGCCGCTGGGCGGCGCTCTTTACTTAGGGCTCGTCAACTGCCACACGGAGCGGCGCACCACCCTCAGCAGCGGATGCCGGAAGCCCGGATTCTTGCGGTGCTGCTCCGCGATCCATTGCCGTATTCCAATCCAAGTCTTCTTGATGTCGTCAGTCTCGATATCATAGACCGCGACATATCTCGCCTGGCCCTTGGACCACCCGCTGTCTGGAGGATTCTTCTCCAGCCCACCTTGCGAATGCCGGACCACATTGAGCGCGTCCAGTTCTGGCCCCACGTTTGTGTACAGGGTGGCGCGCTTTATTTCCGGGACATCCAGCATGCCGGGAACATGAACCGTCTCAAGCCACTTGCGAATCTCCGCGTCCTGCGACGGGTCCGAAGACTCCTGCTCCACCAACCAGATCCACTTCTCCATTGGACTACCTTTCTCCTTTCAAGTTTCCTAGGTGCCTGCTAGACTACGATCTGCACGGGGTTAGTCGCCCGGTACTTCACCTTGTTAGCCGTGATTTCCATGGCTTCGGGGACCTTCTCCAGACCATGCATGACATGGGAAATCTGGGGTTCCACCTTGACTCGCTTGGTCGCCACCAGGAAAGCGGCATATCTTAGAGCTTCGGCGCCGCCGCCGCTCGGGAAAACTAAGCTTATGTTCTTGCTGCGCATCAGAACAGGGTCCAGTTCCAGAAGACCTTCAAGGTTGGCGATTTGAATAATCTTACCTCCCGTCCGGACCATTTGTATCGCCTGCTGAAGAGTCCGCAAACCGGCCAGGCCGTCCTCCACCCTGCCGCCCGCCGCCTCTATGACCACATCAGGGCCGACGTCTACGGTGAGTTTCCTGACCTCTTTCACGGGGTCTGCCTCACTACTGTTTACGACCGCATTGGCCCCGAAATCCCGGGACAGGTCCAGGGCCTCGGTGCGAACATCCACTCCTATGAGCTGGCCAGCGCCGGCCACCTTAGCAACCTGCAGGCATCCCAGACCCATAGCGCCCTGACCCATTACCACCACGGTGTCGCCCATCCGGATGCCGGCGCCTCTCACATTGCCCACACAAATGCCCAGGGGTTGAAAAGCAGCCACCTCATTATCCGTGGGCCCATCCGGTATCTTCACCAGCCCCCATTCCGGTACGGACATGTATTCGGCGAAGGCGCCGGGAATCTCAACACCCATGCTGATGGGAGACAGACATAGAGACTGCCTTCCGGACCGGCACATGCTACACGTTCCGCAATGCATGTGTCCCCCCGTGGAGCTCACGCGGTCCCCCAATTTCAGAGTGGTTACACCCGGGCCAATTTGAACCACTTCGCCGCAGTACTCGTGACCCGGTGTCACCGGATTCCCCTCCGACAGCATCCTGGTTATGCGAGCCTGATGAGGGTGGGGCATCCCCTCTACAAGCCCTCGGTCGACGACGGCAACCTGCACAACCCTTACCTTTACCAGTGCCCACCCGGGCTTGATCTCCGGTAGCGGAACGTCCTCCAGCCGGAATTCCCTGCGGGCATTGAGTCTCCACGCTTTCATCTCTTGCTCCTCCGACGATTCTGCTGGCCGAAAATCAGTAGCCCCTTTCCCGGGTCACCACGTTGACGAGAGGCTCCCCGGAGATGTAGCGCTTCAGGTTTTCGCAAAAGAGCCTTGATATGTGATAGCTTCTCCGGTCAGTGTGGGCAGCCTGATGGGGGCTGAGGACCACGTTCGGCATGCCCCAGAGGTCGCTCTCCGGAGGCAACGGCTCCTGTTCGGTTACATCCAGCCCCGCGCCGGCAATCCAGCCCTCCTTCAGTGCGCGAATCAACACAGGCTCATCGATGATGGCTCCCCTGGAGGTGTTGATAATGAAGGCGGAAGGTTTCATCGCCCGCAGTTCCTTTTCGCCGATGAGCTTCCGGGTTTCGGCCGTTAGCGGCAGTGTCAGGGCCACAAAGTCGCACGCCGCAAGCATTTCGATGAGAGCATGGCAGGGGTAGACTTCATCAAAGTAGCCTACGTCATGCTCTCGCTCTGTGGCCGAACGCCTGGTGCCAATGACTCTCATGCCGATGCCCCTGGCAATCCTTGCCGCCTGGGTGCCGATAGCCCCCATCCCCAAAATACCCAGCGTCTTACCGTTAAGCTCAACGGCAAGCAAGGGAGGCCCCCAATGCCTTCCCATCTGAAGAAGGTGCAGTCCCTGGATGTTCCTCGCCAGCGCGAAGACGAGGCCTATGACGTGTTCGCCTATAGGGATGCCACTGGCTTCTCGGCTGTTGGTCACTCTAATGCGGCCATCCATGATCTCAGTGTTGACATACTTGTCTATGCCGCTGCCCTGAAATTGACACCACTTCAGCCGCGGCGCTCGTGACAACAGATTCTTAGGATACTTAAACGTGGCGAAGATAACCTCAGCTTCCTCGAGCAGGGAATCCAGGCTTTGTCCCCCCGTCCCAGGGTCCAGGCCACGCGCCAAGTCCCTTTGCGCCTCGTCCTCAAGAGACGGATCTGGCATGCCGTCCTGGCGTAGCTCCTGGGCAAAGAGGCCAGTGGCATCCTTGACTACGATGCGCGGGTCCACCGCTTCGATGTCTTTCAAAAAGCCTTCGTGCATGAAGGACTTGCAAACGACTAACACATTGACCTTTTCCATGTTTTTCACCGACTCCCTGACTCGGCAAAGCCGAAACCTTAGTCCGCCAGGAATAAAGTTGCGCGCAAGACGCGCACGATCTTAGCTTTCAGCAATCAGCTTTCAGCCTTCAGCATACTGATAGCTGATCGCTGACGGCTGACAGCTTCGCCGCTTACCTGGCAAGCCATACTTCCTGGTAGGTGTAGGCGAAGTAGTGGCCTATTGATGGCGGAGTATAGCCCCTGACTTCTTTCCACCAGGCATAAGGCACGTTAGCCCAGTAAGCTATGGCAATGGGAACGTCTTTGAGCAGGATTCTCTGCATCTCCCACACGATCTTACGGCGTTCCCCCGTGTCGAGGGTTCGAGACTGCTTTGCGTACAGCTCGTCGAAATAGGGATTGCTGTATCCGGTCCAATTCCTGGGGGAATCAGCCACGTAGTAGTCGCCCAGGATGATGTCCGGATCAGTGCCCCCAGACCCAGACGAGCCTGCAATCATAGAAAAGGCTTTCCTGTACTGCTGGTCCTCGTAGACCGCGATCTCAGCCTGGTTCAGGTCGACAGCGATGCCGATGGCAGCGACAGCCTCCCGGAGAACCAGGGCTAGAGCCTGCTGCATGGAAACTGCCCTGACCAGGGCCTCAGCTCTGAACCCGCTAGGGAACCCCGCCTCCGCCAGCAGTTTCTTGGCGCCTTCGAGGTCCGGCCTCGCATAGCCGGGCGCCTTCATCATCTCGTCTTCAGGAAGCGCCCATTCGCCTGGCGCCTGGGCAGCCATACCCACTACGCCTCCTCCCTCCAGCCCCATCGCCAGCATTTTCTTGCGGTCGAAGGCCATGCTCACCGCCCGGCGCAGCCGGACATCGCTCCAGGGAGGTCTACTCGTATTGAAGATGGCGCCATACCAGGCAGGCATGAATCCCCACTTTACGGTTATCTTGTCCGATAGTGTCTCTTCGATGACCTTCACCTGAGAGACCGTCATGTAAGGATTTGGCGCCCAAAAGAGGGTGCTCCTGGTCCTGAGGGCGGCAAACCTGGTGAACGAATCCTTGATGATGTACCCCTTGACTCCGTCCAGATAGGGTCGGCCCGACACGAAATAGTTGGGATTCCTCTCCAGTTCCCAGCTGACTCCGCTCGCATAGCTCTTGAACTTGAAGGGGCCGCTCCCCACCACCGTCTTTGTCATGTCACCCTTATTTTCCAAAACTGCGCGCTTCGGCATCACGGCGAAGTAGAAGGCGCCTATCGTGGGAATGAAGGAGGCCTGTGGATTCTTCACCGTGATCTTGACGGTGGAGTCATCCGGGGCATCGATATTGGCGACATTGGCCAGCGACTGCCGCCTGGGGCTCCGCACCAACCCCAGTTCAGGATCGCGGATTCTATCGAGAGAGAATTTCACGTCCTCCGCGGTAACGGGAGTACCGTCGTGAAACTTTGCCCCTTTTACCAGAGGAAACGTATAGGCCTTACCATCGGGGCTAACATTCCAGCTCGCTGCCAGATCAGCGACCACCTTGAATTCTGGCCAGGCTTGGGGATCATATTTCACCAGGCCATTATAAGCTCCCGTCGTAATTCCGAAGGTAAAGGCTGACGACTCCCGATGAAGGTCAAGGCTCACCGGGTCCCCGCCAATGCCGATGGTCAAGATGCCACCGTAGCGTGGTTGTTCCCCCGCTGGCTTCACTGTGGGCGTGGGGCCGGCCGGTTTAGCAGTGGTCGGAGCGGCAGGCGCCGCAGGTTTCGGCGCCGATGGTGGAGCGGTCGTGGCTGTGGCGGGTGGTGGCGCCGCGGCCTTTGGGGTAGGCGAAGGCTGCGCTGTCGGGGCGCATCCGGCTACGGCGGACACCACGAGTCCCAAGACAGTAAAGCAGGTCGCCACGATAAACCACTTTGTCGTCCGCATTTCAGGTCCTCCTTTCACCTTTGGGCCCCCCAAAGCGCACCGAACGCTAAACCTCAACGGAAGAAGGTGAACTTGTCCACCGTCGACTTCCACGTGGCTCACTTGATGAGACTGGAGACTCACCGATATTAGTCCGCATCTCCGCGGGTCGTATCACCCCTGAATATCCCATTCGACACCTCGCAGATTGTTTTCCCACTCAAGCCAGCCGTAGGGTGGGTGCAGTCCCGATGCTTGGGCTTTCTGGGAGTCCCTGATGCGTCGGGAAAATCGGGACTGCACCCACCAGATCCAATGGGTGGCGGTGGGTCACGCTTCGCTCCACCCTCGGATTAATCAATGTTACACCGTCTAGAAGCGTATAGGCTTGGTGATCGGCGCCGCCCAGTCCCAGACATAGGCCGATTTCCCCGAGGCTGCGCCCACCACGACGATGTGAAAGTCTCCGGGCTCCCGCACTACCGGGACCAGCGCATCGTCGGGCTGGTTGAGGACCCATTTCCAGCCGGGCGCCACAGCGCTGGGCCTCGTGGGGTTCTTAATCACGCCCACCGGGATGCGCGCATTATGGAACATGAAGCGCCGGACGTCGTTCTTGGTCCAGCCCGCGTCCGCGATAATCCGAGCGTGGTCGGGACAAATCATCAGCAAATGCTCGAACTTGGCAGTGTCTCGTTGGAGGTAAAACCAGGTGGGCGAGAGTGGGGAGTTCGCCGTGTAAGCGAAGGTCGTCAATACGGCCTCGGGCGTGCAGCTCACCAGGTCCGGGACATCGATGCAGCTCCCGCAAGGGAAAACGGTGACAGTGCTTTCATCGGAACGAAATCCGCGTTCGACGTGCAGGGGGCCCCAGGGATTGGCCTCTTCGTTCTCCCCCACGCACATGCTGTACTTGTTGGGGGAACCGATGGTATCCATATCCATGACGCCAGGATAGGCATGGCCCACATTCATCATCACCAAACGGACCGCCCTGCCTATAACTGTATTTACCCACGAGGGCGATCCGGGACCCAGGGCGCAAATACCGGAATTGATGCCGATCTGCTGCCTGATCGGGCCGTTGATGACCAGGAGGGGCGTCTGGGGGCCTGTGGATTGGGCAACCGCAGTGAGGCCGAATAGCGGCTCTGACATCGCCTCTATGGCTGCAATCACCACAGGCAGGTGCTCCGGGCGACATCCAGCCATCACACAGTTGATGGCAATCTTTTCTACAGTGGCTATCCCGCGGCCCGGATCCATGATGATGACCACCTCGTCCCGTTGGCGCGACGTGCCGGCGACCATCGCCTCCACCGCTTCCGGCGTCGGCGGCACAATAGGGAGCCCATCCCCCCACCCACGATGGATGAAGTCGCCGTTCAGAATTCGCAGCGCATCGAGAAAGTCGTGTCCCTCATACCTGAGCAACTGATCTGAAGCTACCGCGGGCGTCGTGGGAACTCTGGGCTGCTCGGTAAGTCCCGCGAACACGTCGTCGGCGTGGGCCAGGACCTCCTCGCGCACTTGCTCCGGGGGTATTTCCGTTAGCGCCGGACCCACACGGACCCTCGGGAGTACATCCATCCCCATGGCACGATGCCTGGCCTCCCAAACGGCCGTGAATCCGGAGGACACGATGCCAACGCTGGGGATGCCCATCAATTCGAACTCTACGCAGTCGTGGGCAAGCCACGATGTACAGCCTCCTCAGTCGCCCGTGGTGCCAATTACTGCATCGCACCCGCTTTTCTTTACGAGGTCGTACGGTCCTGGCTGACGGTCCAGTTGACGCGTGAAGCGGACAAACGCCACGTTTTCGAAGCGTCGCTCGATCGCCTCGGCGGCGGCGCTCAGGGCTATATCTCCGTGGGACTTTGTGTTCCACCATAGTCCTATCTTCTTGCCGCTGAGCGAATCGAGCCGTCGCGCAGGCGTCGCTGCCTTGGGCCGCACCTCGGCCACCGGGTTCAGGACTTCCAGGCGTGCGATTGTATTGGTCATCCAGGGATCTCCTCTCCAAGATGGGCAGGCTTGTCGGACCTGTCGGACGCGTCCGATACGGTGAGTTGCTTTATGCACATTGTAGCTGACCGCCGAAAGCTAAGAGCTGACAGCTACTTCGCAAGCCACATGTCCTGATACCCGAAGGAGTTGTAGTAGCTCACTGGTGGAGTGAAGCCCCTGACCTCTTTCCACCAGGCATACGGGACGTTGCTCCAATAGGATAGGGCGATTGGGACGTCCCTGAGCAGAATCTTCTGCATCTCCCAGACAATCTTGCGGCGTTCCGCGATGTCGAGCGTTTGTGACTGCTTGGTGAAGAGTTCGTCATAGGACGGATTGCTATACCCGGTCCAATTGTTAGCGGAAGTACCCAGGTAGAAGTCGCCGAGGTTGATGTCTGGGTCCATGAGGGCGGTGCCGGCACCGCCTCCGATGACACCAAAGGCTTTCCTGAACCGCGCGTCATTAAAAACCGCTGTCTCCGCTACCTTAAGGTCGAGATTAATGCCGATCGCGGCGACCGCATCCTTCACGAGCACAGCCGCGTCCTGATGCGCGGGGACGCCCCGCACCAGTGCCTCAGCCTTGAACCCGTCGGGAAAGCCCGCCTCAGCCATCAGTTTCTTGGCGCCTTCGACGTCCGGCTTGGCATAACCCGGCGCCTTCATCAACTCTTCCTCGGGGAGGGACCACTCGCCCGGCGGCTGAGCGGCCATGCCCATTACGCCCGCTCCCTGCAGTCCCGTCGCCAGCATCTTCTTCCGATCGAAGCTCAAACTCACTGCCTGGCGCACTCGAAAATCGCTCCAGGGCGACCTGGTCACGTTGAAGATGGCACCGTACCAGGCGGGATGAAATGCCCACTGAAGAGCGATCTTATCTGAGAGCTGCTCTTCGATGACTTTCGCTTGCGACACCGTCATGTAGGGGAATGGCGCCCACCACAGGATATTCCGCGTCCTGAGGGCGGCAAACCTGGTGAAAGAATCCGGAATCATGTAGCCCTTGACTCCGTCCAGATAGGGTCGACCCTGGACGAAGTAGTTGGGGTTCTTCACCAGTTCCCACACGACCCCGCTAGCCCGATCTTTGAACTTGAAAGGGCCGCTTCCCACGACGGTGTTCCTCATGTCATTCTTCTTCTCCAGGACCACACGCTTCGGCATCACCGCGATGTAAAAGACGGTGGCTATGAGGGGAAGGAAGGAGGCCTGCGGATTCTTCAGCGCGACCCTGACGGTGTAGTCGTCCAAGGCATCGATGCTGGCGACGTTGGCAAGCTGCTGGCGTCTGGGGCTCTTTGCCAACCCCGCCTGGGGATCGCGGATTCTATCGAAAGTGAATTTCGCGTCCTCCGCAGTAACGGGCGCGCCGTCGTGCCACTTTGCCCCCTTCACCAGATTGAAAGTGTAAGCTTTGCCATCTCGGCTGACCTGCCAGCTCGTTGCCAGGTCGGGAACCACCTTTACTGCTGGCCAGGCATGGGGATCATATTTCACCAGACCATTGTAGGTTGCCGCGGTAATCGGGAAGGTAGAGCCTCCTGCTTCCTGATGAATGTCGAGGCTTTCGGGGTCTACGCTGAGGCCGACCGTCAAGATGCCTCCGTAACGTGGCTGTTCCGCCGCCGGCTTCGCTGTAGGCGCGGGGCCGGCCGGCTTAGCGGTAGCAGCAGTCGGCGGCGCAGGTTTTGTGGCCGGTGTCGGAGCGGTCGTGGTTGTGGCGGGTCGTGATGCTGCCGAGGCGCAGCTTGCCGACAGGAATCCCAGGACGGTGAAACAACTGGCCACGATGAGAAACTTCTCACTGGGCATCGTAAAAGCCTCCCTTGATGCGGTAACCCCTAACGGCGTAGTAATCGACTACGTTGTCCCTGGTTCAACTTCGAAAACTTCAAATGGTACCTGTCGTTCGCCTTCCCCCGGAGCGAGCCAAAAAAGCACAGGCGAAGCTCAAACAGGCGCAACTCCAAATATCTTGAGAAGGCGGAAAAAAACCCGTTAGAAGCCTAGAGCCTCGCCCACCAATACGATGTGGTGCCTGTGCGTGTGTTCATCTGAATGTTGAGGCGGTGTGGCGCGGCTACCCTCGATAACTATCGTGAAATTGCACCCGCGCTCCGCGTGGGCGCAGTCAGGGCATTTCCCTGCTTTCACACAAGGAAGCTCAAGCCATCCCGGAAAGCCGTGATAGGTGGCGTGATGCCAAAAATCCATTGGGGCAGCTATCGAATGGATACGCTCCAAAGCCGCTTCAAGGTTCGGGACCAGTTTATTCACTCCTGCGACTATGATGATTTTCCTGGGACCAAATATCATGGCAGCGACCCGGTTGCCGGTGCTATCAGTAGCCACAACCTTACCGTCGAGCGTAACAGCGTTGGCCCCTGAAAGGAAGACATCGGCTGTCATCGCGCGCCTTTGCAAATCGCGGCGTGGCTCGCCCTTTATCTTGGCCGTCCCGTTCTCGTATCTCTCATAAGGGTCGAAAACCTCATGGTCTCCTGACTGCTTTAGTATATCGAACACGCCAATCTGGTCCAAAGTGATCGAGTCGCCACGCCCGATTGAAGCCCCCGGTGGTATGAGACTCAGGACCTTTTCGCGGGCAGCATTGCGGTCAGGCACAAACTCAGCCCGCAGCCTCTTCCGCTGGAGACTAGCTACTGCGATCTCCGCCTGGTGGCGCCAGATTACCTTGTTTGTCTCCTGGATGCTTGTCTCGTCCATTGCCCTCTTCCTTCGTCGAAATATTGTTCTTAGCGGCTTCACCAAGGGAAAGTAGTCATGGAGACCGGCACCATCACATGTCAAGTCGCCCGAGACGGGCGCTGAACGTAAACGGCGGCAACGTGCTATGCTTTGCCACGACAAGGCTCGGTCCCTGCAGAGACAGTGCTCGCTCCACCGCATCGGGAACTTCCTCAAGGTTCTTGACCATGAAGCCATGCGCGCCGAACGCGTCTGCGAGTTTGCCCCAGTCCGGATTGCCAAACTCATGCCCCTTGCATCGCCCGAATTGGCCAAGTTGCACCGTCTTGACGATGCCGAATCCACCATCGTCAACGATAATGTTGACAAGGGAAATGCCATACCGGCGGGCTGTCTCGAGCTCCTGCAAATTGAAAAGGAACGCACCGTCGCCGGAAATGTTGACCACAGACCGGTCAGGGTTGGCAACCTTAGCGCCCATCGCAGTGGGAAAGCCCAGGCCCAGGTTGCCGAAATAACCCGGCGTAAGATAGGTGCGCGGCTCGTACATGTCCAAGGCCATGCCTGATCATCCTGCCAGCCCCGTAACGTCTGCCGTAACAATCGTGTTCCTCGGCAATACATCGCGCAAACGTTCGAGGAGTGGGACAGATTCAGGCGCCGCCTGGCGCATGGTCTCGATTCGCTCTTGCCTCAGAGCCTGCCAGTCTCGATCCGTACACGCCAACCTCCTCGCCTTCAGTAGGGGGAGAAGATCAATGAGCGTCTGACGTAAGTCTCCAAGCACGGGAACAGCAACCGGATACACGGCGCCGAACGCGCTTCGGTCAACATCGATCTGGATTACGCGCTTGCCTTTGGGCAACGCTCTCGGGCCCTTACTCCAAACATTGATGCGCGTGCCCAGCGCCAGTATGAGGTCTGCATCCGGATCAAACGGGCTGGTAATGCCGCCCATTTCGCCGGTTGCTCCCATACAGTGAGGATCGTCCTCAGCTATGATACCTTTTGACTTGAACGAGGTGTAGACAGGCGCCTTAAGCATCTCGGCAAGTGCTCGCACCTCCTTCGATGCGCCCGACAGAACCGCGCCGAATCCCGCTAGAATAGCCGGGCGTGAGGCCTTTGCGATCTCTTCCGCGATGCTCTCAAGCACCGCCCGATCTGACGGTTGAGGCGGCGTTGGGGTGATTGGCTCGGGGATTCGTATATCGGCCTTGGCCCCCAGAACGTCGCGAGGTAGTTCCAGCTCGAAGGGGCCAGGCACGCCATCGCTCATCACATAGAAAGCTTCGCTTACGGCGTCCGGGATTTCCGTGACACTGTGCGCAACGCGCACGCCCTTGAGCAACTTCCGGAATATCTCCGTCTGACCATAGAGCTGGTGCGGCGCTCTCTTGTCCTCCCCCAGTTGGGAAGATATGACCTGTCCACTCATAAGTAGAACGGGTATATTGGCTGATGCGGCCGTGGCCATCGCGCAAGCCGTGTTCAGGGCGCCGGGGCCGCCAATCGTCGCGCAGACCCCAGGCCGGCCCGTGGACCAAGCGTAGCCCAACGCCATGTATGCGGCTCCCTGCTCGTGGCGAACGCCAACCTCGCGAATCTCCGGGTGATCGATCCAGGCATCGTAAAACGCGCCTAGCTGATTTCCAGCGATCCCGAAGATTGTGTCTATCTGGTGGCGCCCTAGAGACTGAAGAACAGCCTCTCCACCGGTCATGCTTGGCATGTCTGCTCCTTATTGCAGAATCTGACTCCTATGTCTTCTACTTGGCGAGCCACATTTCTTGGTATTGATCTGCATTGTAATAGCTCACTGGTGGAGTAAAGCCTCTAACTTCTCTCCAACGGGCATAGGGGACGTTACTCCAAAACGCTATGGCAATCGGAACATCCTTGAGCAGAATTCTCTGCATCTCCCAGACAATCTTGCGGCGTTCCGCCGAATCAAGTGCTTGCGACTGTTTGAGATATAGTTGGTCGTAATGCGGATTGGTGTATCCACCGAAATTCGCGGCGGCATTAGTTACGTAGTTCTGGCCCAGGGTAGTGTCTGGGTCCGTGAGGCCAAAGCCAAAGCCGCCTGCAGTGATGTCGAATGCTTTCCTGAACCGGGCATCCATGTAGACGGCCGTCTCCACTATCTTGAGGCTGAGATCAATGCCGATCGCCCTCACTGCATCCTTCACAACCAGAGCAGTATCCCGGTGCGGTTTGGTTGGTCGGACCAGCAAGTCAGCCGTGAACCCATTGGGGAATCCCGCCTCAGCCAGCAGTCTCTTGGCGCCCTCGAGGTCCGGATTTGCATAGCCAGGTACCTTCATCATCTCTTCCTCTGGTAGCTGCCACTCACCAGGCGGCTGGGCGGACATGCCTATCACGCCAGCTCCTTCCAGCCCTGCTGCCAGCATTCTCTTCCGGTCAAAGGTCAGGCTTACGGCTTGGCGAACCCGAGCATCGCTCCACGGAGGCCGGCTTACGTTGAAAGTAGCACCATACCAAGCGGGATGAAATGCCCAGTCAACGGCTATCTTGTCTGATAGCGTCTCCTCGAGTATTCTGGTCTGCGCGACGCTCATATAAGGGAATGGCGCCCACCAGAGAATGCTCTTGGTCCTGAGGGCGGCAAACCTGGTGAAAGGATCCGGAATTATGTAAGCCTTGAGACCATCCAGATAGGGGCGGCCCTTGACGAAATAGTCCCGATTCCTTTCCATCTCCCAGCCGACCCCGCCGGTGTAGTTCTTGAACTTGAAAGGCCCGCTTCCAACCATCGTCTTCGTCATGTCATTGTTCTTCTCCAAGACCACGTGTTTCGGCATCACTGCGAAGAAGAAGATAGCCGTAGAGGCGATGAAGGAAGCTTGCGGATAGCCTAGCTTGATGTTGACGGTATAATCATCTACGGTGTCGATATTTGTGACATTGTCAAGCAGTTGTCGTCTGGGACTCTTCACCAACCCGGATTGAGGATGGCGGATCCTATCGAAAGAGAATTTCACGTCCTCGGCGGTAACGGGACTCCCGTCATGAAACTTTGCTCCTCTTGCCAGGCGGAATATGTATGTTTTGCCATCGGCGCTGAGCTCCCAATTCGTCGCCAAGTCGGGAATCACCTTTGACTCCGGCCACGCATGAGGATCATATTTTACCAAGCTATTGTAGGCTGCCGCCATAATCGGGAAGGCAAAGCCTGCTTCCTCCCGATGAACATCAAGGCTGGGTGGGTCTCCGCCAACGCCAATAGTCAAGATGCCGCCGTAGCGTGGCTGCTCCGCCGCTGGCTTGGGCGTTGCTGTTGGAGCGGCTGGCTTCGCTGTGAGCGCAGGGCCAGCCGGTTTGGCGGTGGCCGAAGCGGCCGGCGCCGCAGGTTTGGGTGCCGGTGGCGGAGCGGCCGTGGCTGTGCCAGGTGGTGGGGCCGCGGCCTTCGACATGGGCGTTGGCGCCGCTGCCGGGGCGCACCCGCCTACGGCGGACATCGTGAGTCCCAGGACGGTGAAGCAGGTCGCCATGATAGACCACTTTGTCGTCCGCATTTCAGATCCTCCTTTCACCTTTGGGCCTCCAAAACGCACCGCACGGCAGACCTCATCAGAAGAACGTGGACGTGGCCACCGTCAGCTCCTATGCTTGATGAGGCCAAAGACACCCATATCAGTCCGCATTCCCCCAGATTTCATCGGCATTCGCGGCCCACAAGCGATGTTCACCCTTGCCCTGACTGCAGCAATAAGTCCCAGCTCGGTCTCGGAACCGGGGGGTGGGAAAAGAACTCAGCTCATACGTAGCGAGCGGCAAACATGGCAGCTAATGCAACGAGAATAAGGGCAAACATGACACGGGTCAGAGTCTCGGCACGGGAGGCGAGTTGGCTCAACATGCGGCCCTCTTCAGAGCTGGGAGGCCGATTTACTATGGTACGGCTTATCTTCTCCATGCGCATTCCCGTGGGCGCTATCATGCCGAAGCCGACGATAGTGGCGGTGACGGTAGCAATCAGTCCCACAATCATTGACCAGCCCCACCCGGTTACCAATAATGAGCTGAGAGCGTCAGATCGCACAATAAGCGTCAAGGCCACTCCCGTAACAATAAGCATGACGAAGCTCGTCCCATTGACAGGCAAGAGTGTTGGCATTATTGCCTGCATAACCTGGCTCTGAACGGGAGGGCCCAGACGCTTCAGCTTGGGCTCGAGGATAAGAATGAGGAAAATGTAGCTACCGACCACGTATATGCCAAAGATTATGTGCAATATTCGAAGAATTTCCAGCACAGACATCGACACCCTCCTTGCGTTTGTTTTGTTTGCGGTCATGTGGCTGGTGTGGCATTTCCGGCGGGCACCCGGCTACCATTAGTCCCCAGCATCACCCCTCACTTAGGGCTCACCTGGCGAGCCAGATCTCCTGGTACCCATAAGAATGCCAGTGGCTCAAGGACGGTGGAGTGAAACCATTGACCTCTTTCCACCACGCGTAAGGAACGTTACTCCAGTAAGCTATGGCAATGGTAACATCCCTGAGCAGCATCCTCTGCATCTCCCAAACGATCTTGCGTCGCTCCGCCGCGTCGAGTGTTCGTGACTGCTTGACATACAGTTCGTCGTAATTCGGATTACTGTATCCGGTCCAGTTGTTATTGGAACCCGTTACATAGAAGTCTCCCAGAAGGATGTCTGGGTCCGTGTGCCCGGCACCAGCAGAGCCGGCAAGAGTGGCAAAGGCTTTCCTAAACCGCTGGTCGTTGTAAACTGTCGTCTCCGCTACGTTGAGGTCAACTGCAATGCCGAGCGGGGCGACGGCATCCTTGAAAAGCGTGGCCACATCTCTCTGCACTTTGGTTGATTGAACCAGGGCCTCAGTCTTGAGTCCCCTCGGGAAGCCTGCCTCTGCCATCAGTTTCCTGGCGCCCTCGAGGTCTGGCTTGGCATAGCCGGGGACCTTAATCATTTCCTCCTCCGGAAGGGCCCACTCGCCCGGCGGCTGAGCGGCCATGCCCATTACACCGGCTCCCTCGAGCCCAATTGACAGCATCCTCCTTCGGTCAAAGGTCATGCTTACTGCCTGGCGCAGCCGAACATCGTTCCAGGGCGGTCGGTTTACATTGAACATCACACCGTACCAGGCAGGGTTGAATTCCCACTTAACGACTATCTTATCGGACAGCGTCTCTTGAATGATTTTCGTCTGGGCCACGCTCATGTACGGGAAGGACCCCCACCAAAGGACGTTCCTGGTCCTGAGAGCCGCAAACCTGGTAAACGGGTCCACAATTATGTAACCCCTGACGCCGTCCAGATAAGGCCTGCCCGGGACAAAGTAGTTGGGATTCTTCTCCAACTCAAAGCCGACCCCTCTTGCGTAGTCCTTGAACTTGAAAGCGCCGCTTCCAAGCACGGTCCTCGTCATGTCGCCCTTCTTCTCCAGGACCGCGTGCTTCGGCATCACCGCGAAGTAGAAAGCGGCTATGACGGAAAGAAAGGAAGCTTGCGGGCTTTTCAGTGCGATCTTGACGGTGTAACTATCCGGGATATCGATGCTGGCGATTTTCGCAAGCTGCTGGCGTCTGGGGCTGTTCGCCAACCCAAGCTGAGCATCGCGAATTCTATCGAGGGAGAATTTAACGTCTTCGGCGGTAAGGGCAGCGCCATCGTGGAACTTCGCCCCTTTTACAATTTGGAACGTATAGACTTGACCATCAGGACTAAGCTGCCAGCCTGTGGCCAGGTCGGGAACTACCTTTACTTCTGGCCAGGCATGGGGGTCATATTTTGCCAGACCATTGTAAGCCCCCGCGGTAATCGAGAAGTTGTAGGTGTTATTCTCCCGATGAACATCAAGGCTCGGCGGTTCTCCACCAATGCCCACAGTCAAAATGCCACCGTAGCGTGGCTGTTCCGTTGCTGGCCCGGGGCTGGGGCTGGGCGCCGCGGGCTTCGGAGTCGCCGGTGTGACGGCCTTCGCTGTGGCCGCTGGCGGCGCCACGGACTTCGAGGTAGGCGCAGGCTGCGCCGTCGGGGCGCAACTGGCCAACAAGAATCCCAGGATCGTGAAGCAACTGGCCACGATGGAAAAGTTCCTGCTGAACATCCCGCCCTCCTCGGTCAGACACGAGATAGCCGCCAGCCTCTTGGGGCCCTTAGCCTCCCTTGAGCTTACCCCAACCCGCAGGCAGTCTTACTTCCCTAGTGACGGGCCGGTTATAATTACACCAGAGGCTCATCACCTTGTCCCTGTGCACGTCTCCGCATACGACGATGTCCAACAGGTCCGCACTGGGGAACATCGGGATGGTCTCCTCCGGGCCCACGTCGAACCACTTTGGCAGTCTGCCTTCCTCCACTATGTCGTGTATTCTAAAACCGATACCGTTGAAGGCGCCGGTCCAGGCCTGCAGGATGTTGTTTATTTCGCCGACTTTGATCCTCGTATTCTCCCACACATACTTCGCCACATCGCGCTTTGAGTAGCCAGCATCGGCCAGGATTTTGGCGGTGGGCCGCGTCAGGAGCACAGCAACCATGTTGCGCGGTCCGAAACGCAGAGCATACTCGGTCATGGTATTCCGCGCCGTATGCATACAGGCAACTTTGAGAATGGACTCGGCCGAGGGGGCAACGGGCGCTCTGGGACACCCCTGGCCACCCCAGTTTACGGTCGTTCTCGCCGTCACCGTGCTCGCATCTCTGCTGAAACCATATGTCACGTGGTAAGGCTCCCAGCCAATCTCATCACAAGCATCTTCATCCTCAGCCAGGACGAAGGGCAGGTAGTAGCCCCAGGTCCCCATCCATGTTTCTCCCGGTCTGAAGCCAGCTATGTTGTGGATCATCAATCCAAAGGCGCGGCCAATGGCTGGGTTCGGGCCACGCGAGCGAAGCGCCACGCCGTACTCGATGCCTAACTGTTTCACAATCGGTCCGTTCACCAGCAGCCAGGGTGTCTTGCAGCCGGTGCTACCGATGCTCATTAGCTGGAACTCCGGGTCGCCTATCGCTTCCGCGGCTGCAATCAGCAACGGCATGAACTCCGGGCGGCACCCTGCCATCACGGCATTGGCGGCAATATTCCGTGGGGTAGCGCGCAGGTTTGCCTGGGGGAGTACGGCTATTTCCTCATCGGGTGAGCGGTCCGTATACTTCAGGAACTCCTCAACTGCCTCTGGCGTAGGGGGGATTATGGCGAGTCCGTCCGTCCATCCCTTCTCATAGAAGAACCTGTTTACTTCCTCAAGTGTGCCCGCGAACGCGATTTCCCCTGACTTCGTTTTTCCTTCCCTCGCTACACTTGATCTTCTCACCGGCTTGGTCAATCCTTCAATGATCCGGTCGAAGGCCACCTTCTCAAGATTCTCTCTTATCTCCGCATCCGTATGAAGTGCGATCGCACCCGGATATTCGGCAATCCCCAGGTCAGGCACGCCAGCCCAGGATGTCAGTAGGGAGGCTGTGCGGAAAAAAGTAGTGCCTACGACCGGTACAGCAGGGATACCGGCTTTGGCTGCTGCTACGGCTGGCCGCGTACTCGCGGGCGTGCAGGTCCCTCAGAAACCATTGCCAACTATCATAGCGTCGCAGCCTCTTTGGATAGCCTGGGCCACTATCGCATCCACACGCCGCAACAGCTCCGCAGTGGTTCCTCGATTGTCCGGTATAGGAAACTCGGTGTACGGGATCACCTTGACGCCTGGATATCGCTTCTGGAGCAGCTCCCGGATTATGGGAAACGTGATGTCGCCCCTGAAGACTCCATTCCACACCTCGCAGACTGTTTTCCCACTCAAGTCTGAAATGCGCGGGGCAGCAGACGCCTTTTCGATGGTTGGTTCGCCAAGAGGGCTCAGTGCACTGTACATTCTGTCCATCCTCCTCAGATACTCTTGATCCTCTCCTTAGCGGCGTTCTCGCCGGCAATGCGGCCGAAGGCGATGCACTCGGCCAGGTTGCCGCCGCCCACGGGGTATAGCATGCCGTAGAGGGAGCCACACTCGCCGGCGCCGTAAAGTCCGGGGATGGGCTCGCCATCAGGGTCCACTATCTGGGCCTTGCTATTCCGCCGCGGCCCGCCCTGGGTGTTAGCGCCCCCGGGCAAGAGTCTGATGGCATAAAAAGGCGGGCTGTCGATGGGGACCAACTGGTTGGCGCTTCTGCCAAACCTGGCGTCTTTCCCTTGAGCGCAGGACTTATTCCACGCCCTAACGGTGTTGTCCAGAATGCCAGGGGACATACCCAGCTTGCGGGCCAACTCCCTCACGGTCCTGCCTTCGCTTATCCATCCCTTTTCCAGCTCAGCCCTGTTGTCCTTGCTCCACACGTAGAGCTTGTGGGGCCCGGAGGGGCCCGAATGCGTCATAGCCAGAGGACCCTCTTCCATCCGCTTGCGGTCGAAGATGAAGTAGCTGGGTACCCTGGGGTACTCCAGGCGATGGGTATCGAAGGCAGTCAGTTCGTAGTAGAGGCCGTGGAGCTTGATATTCTCGCGCGTGAAGCGGCGACCATATCTGTCAACGAAGATGAAACCGGCAGGCTCGAGGGCATCGCTGGCGTGGATCTGGCGATAGAGCCACCCCTTGCCTCCGTAATCGAACTTGAAAGGTATGGGGAACTCCGGGAACTTGGCGGCGAAACGGGCCGAGACGCAGTTCATGTGCCAGAGGTCGGCGCCTATCTTCATCGCCATCTTGATCCCGTCACCGGTATTCGCTCCGGCGCCATCGAACCAACTGGGGTATACCCTCAAATACTGGAGCTTCATCTGCTCATTGAACTCGAAGCCTCCAGTGCAGAGCAGAACCCCACGGGTAGCTCTTATCCTTATTGGCCCTTCCTTACCCTCCGCCAGCACCCCCACTACCTCCCCCTGCAAGTTCGTAATGAGCTCTTTCGCCGGGGTTGAGTAAAGGACCTCGATCTCTCGCGCTTTCACCTGGTCACCGAAGAAAAGCATCATGCGATAGCCCCAGCCGCGGTATCCCCAGACCTCCATCAGATCAGCACCGGAAAGCTCTGGGTGCTCCGCTCCCCGCCGCATGAAGCGCAGCTTGCCGCCCAGCTTTTCGACATAGTCCCTGTTCTCGACGGCATACTCGGCCCAAACCCTGATCACTTCAGAATCTGTCCAGGACAACTCATCGTTTACCCGGCACAGGGCCTCCATGTAAGTGATGCCCCCCTCCACCGTCGAAGGGCGCATAATGCTGCCCCCGGACATGCTACTGAAGGTGTGGTGATTGTCCGCCGGCTGCTTCTCCACGACGACAACTTTGACCCCAGCATCGTGGGCCGTTATGGCGCCCACCGCGCCGGCCAGCCCCAGCCCCAGCACCGCGACGTCCACCGTCTTGTCCCACTTCGTATTCTGCTGCGCTAGCAAACGAGGCACCTCGATAGACAAGTTAATGAATCAGACTCATTTGCGATTTCATCAGCTTACACGCGCCAGATAATCATCTTACTGTGGTGACTATGTTTCGATCTTCTTGCTGACCACTTCCTGCCAGTGATCGTGACCCGGGAAGAAGGCGCCCTGGCAGGTTTCCTCGCGCGCCCCGCCGACGAGAAGCAGAAGGTCCTCTGGCTCTCTCATAACGGGGACCATCTCGTTTAGCACAGTGTGCGCAGGTTCCAACATTTGCGCCCTTACCCATCGAGGGACGGTGTCATACCGGATATTGATCTCAGTCTCCGTGACGTCCTGGGGCATGCTGGGGTGCGTTCGCCTCCGGTGTATTTCCGCTCTCGGCATTCGAGCGTTCTCATAAAGGAAGTGACGGATATCGTCCTTGCTCCAGCCATCCTTCACCAGACGCTGTGCCATCACCGGCGGAATCATCAGTAGCTGCTTGCTGCCTTCCCGGCCGATATCGGGTGCGGCTCCGGCAGTCGCCACGATCTGGGCGATGGGAGAGGCTATCGCGGAAAGCCAGCCAACTGCTGAAGCCGCTGCCGTGGTCCTTGGAAAATGCAACATGACCGGATTCGTCAATTCGATAAGCGTAACGACGCTGTCCTCTGGCTTGAAACCCCGCTCCACGTGGATCGGCAAGAGACCAGACACTTCCTCGTCTTCAGCGAGACAGAGCCCGTATCGGAGGGGAGTGCACGTGGGTTTGTTCTCACCGAAGCCTGGCCGGATACCGCCGATCGTGGTAGCACATAAAGTCAGGACCCTGCCAATGGTCGCGTTGGAGCGAAAGCCGGATCCGAGGATACCCCAGCCGTGATTCAAAGAGAGCTCTTTGACAATCGGACCGTTGACAATCGCCACCGGCCATGTGGAGACGGTGGTGACCAGGGCCATGCGAAGGTTGAATGTTGGCTCCAGGGCGGCCTCAATTATTGCCAGCGCTAGGGGGAGCTGCTCAGGGACGCAACCCGCCATCACCGCGTTGATGGCGACCAGCTCGACGGTTATCTCTTGCTGGCTGGGAGGCATCTCCCCCAGGACCTCGTCTGGAGCCCTTTGGGTAGCGGCCAACATGGCGCGCACTCGTGGCTCTGTGGGAGGTATGATGGGCAAGCCATCGGTCCACCCACGCCTGGTGAATTCATCAAATACCTGCGCCGCGTCCGGCTCCGAAACGATATGGGGGAGGCCATCATCGTCAACTGTGATTTCATCAATCATCTCCGGCTGTGGCATTGCCGGCGCCCGCAGTGTGTCATCCATAGCGTACCTGGCGTTCCTTTCTCAGCAAGAAATCATCCTATCCTGTGAATCCTGCCCATCCCTGTGAGCAAAGAGCCTACGACAGCGCCTTCTCGGGCGAAGACAGGGAGCTTGTAATCTGCTGTCTCTTAGTGAAGACCTGCTGCTCCACATTCTCCCGGTCAAGTGGGGACCCGTGGATCTCGATGACATTCAGATTTCCAAATCCTCTGCGTTTTGCCGTGGATCGTACGGTGGGCAAGAAGTTGCTGGCGACAAAGGAGACTGTGGGTACGCCCCTTTTTTCGAGCTCTATCGCTGCGTACAGCAGCCACGAGGTACAGGCGCCTCAATCTGCTCCCGCCAAGACAACCGCGTCCGCCTGGGCGAGACTGGAAAGCATTTCGTCGGAAGGCCTGTTCGAGCTGGTTCCCCACGCCACAAACGTCTCGCGCACGCCTCTCTCTTTAAGGACCTTGTCCACCGCGGGCAGAGCGTTGGCGGCGAAAGCCTTCCGGTTGTTATAGAAGCCCACCGTGGCGCCGTCAAGGGAGGGGAGCCTCTCCGCCAGCTTTGCCTCTCGCCTCACTGAAGCGTTCTCCGGCAGCAAAACGGGCACAAAAGATCTCCTGATTCGCACCTGTTTTACCCCTGTTGGACCGCTCATATCTTTACCTCCTCAGCATTTCAGGTGGTCGCCACTCTAATTGGCCAACCAGATTTCCTCGAGTTTGTTATGAGAGTAGACACCGCCAGTCGCAGTGTAGTTCCTAACCTGGGGCAAGAAGGCTATGAAGGAATTCTGCCAGCCGATCAAGACGTGAGGCACGACCTCAGCAATTCGGCGCTGTAATTCGAAGACCAGATTCCTGCGCTCCTCGAGAGTTGGCGCCGCAGATTGCTTTGCGTACAGCTCCAGGATCTTCTCGTCATCACCGCTCGCCGTTTGCCCACCCAGTTTCCAGGAGATGCTCCGGCCGGCAACGTCTGGGTCATTCAAGGCCATGGTACTCGCCAGCAGCATCGTATCGTAGTTGAGCTTCATTCTCATATCGTCGATGATGGCATACTCCATGACCTGAAGGGTGAGATCTATACCCACCTTGGATAGCTGGTCTATCATGAAGACGGCTGCCTTCTCGTACAAGGCGATTGCCGATCGAGCCAGTATTGGAGACTTGAAGCCTTGCGGATAGCCAGCCTCAGCAAGCAGTCGCCTAGCCTCGACAATGTCCTGGTCCTTGGGCTTCCTGAAGCCGGGCATCTTTTCCATTTCTTCCTTCGGAAGCGCCCACTCACCATAAAACATGCTTATCCCGACTACTCCAACCCCTTCAGACACAACCTCGATGCCTTTTTCACGGTCCACAGCGAGAAAAGCGGCGCGGCGTACCCTGACATCATTCCATGGCGGCCGGTTCCAATTCGGCACAAGGCCGTAAGCTTGGAGCACCTCGTAGGATCTCAATGTAACTTGAGGCATCTCCTTCTTCAGGACATCCGCACGCGCACGAAGCAGATCGGTGTGAGTCGGAGGATGGCCGAAAATCTGGAGCCTTCCTGTCCTGAAGCCTGCGAACCGGGTCGCCGAGTCCTTCATTATGTAGAAGGTGATGGTACTCAGATAGGGGCGGTCCTTGAGGAAATACTCGGTGTTCTTGTCCACCCTGAAGCTCACGCCCCATGAATACTCCTTCAACTTGAAGGGACCGGTCCCGATAACGTCCCGCCTGAGGTCCTTCTTAGCCTCTATGATGTGCTTCGGCGCCACCAGCGCTCTCCCGTGCCCGAGCATCGGTAGGAACCCCGCCTGACGATACTTCATTGTAATCCGCACCGTCTGGTCATCTGGCGTCTCCACCTTGTCGATGGCATCGGTAATAAACTTCAGGCCTTCATATTCTCTGATTCTTTCCAGGCTAAACCTGGCATCTTCCGCAGTAAATCGATTGCCGTCATGCCATTTCACCCCCTGGCGCAGAACGAAAGTATACACTTTCCCGTCGGGGCTCACCTCCCACCTTTCTGCCAGATCCGCCGCCACCTTGCTGCTCTGGTCGAATTGAACTACGCCGTTGTAGATTGTTCCCACCGGTGAGAAGAGTGCGTGGGTCACACTCCTGTGGATGTCGAGGTGTGGGGGGTCTGAAGGGAGGGCGAGAAACAAAGAACCGCCGTACTTCGGCTGTTCCGCCGCTGGCTTTGGAGTCGGGGCAGGCGCCGCCGACTTCTGGCTGGGCGCAGCCACGGACGTGGACGTGGGCGAAGCCGGCGCCGCAGTGGGAACAGTAGCCTGCGCCTTCGCAGTGGGCGCGACCGCCGGAGCCGGCGCACAACTCGCCGCAAGCAGACCCAGGAGCGTTAACCAACTGGCCGTTATCAGCGACTTTCTTGTCTTCATCTTTGGACCCCTTTCCTCATGATGGTCGCCAGGAAATGCTCACGTGAATCGCAACACGTCAACTCAGGATTCGAATCACTTCCGCGACGTCGTCGAGTTCCTCCAATTTGCCTACCATGTCCATCACCTTCGATATATCGCGCTCTGAAAGTCGTTTCCTCGCGTGCGCGGCGCAATCGAAGAACTTGCGGACCAGCGCTTCCTGTGCCATGGGCTTATTCGGATCGCCATAAGGGTGTTCGGTGCGCCCGGCATAAACCCCGTTCTTCGTTCGAATTTCGACGACGGCTGGCGGGATTTCCTTCATTCGGTATAACGTTGTATCGAGCTTCGGCGTCACCTGTCGCGCCAAGGCGAGCGCGCGCGGATCGGCGATGGCCGATGGCCTGAAATCATCCAGGCGAACGGCCCCGTTTATCAGGGCAGTGGCAACGCAGTAGGGAACGCTGAATTGGGCCTCGGTCACGGTGATGGGGTTCTGCTTCTCCTCAAGAGGGTGGAATTCCAGGTGCGGCTCCTGGTCGATGTAGCAGACCACTTCCTCGATGTCCTCCGGCTCTATCTCGTGCTCCTGCCGGAGGGCAATAGCCAGATCGATGAAGGTGTGGTTGAACCGACAGCACGGATACGGTTTGAAACCCAAATTGGAGATCTCGAAGGTCTCGCCCAGTCCTTCGGTGAGCTTCACCGGGTCATAAGCGCCTTTGTGATACAGCTTGAATATGCCCAGGTCGCCGGTGAAACATCGATGTGCGCCGGTAAGGCCTCTCATCGCCGCCAGGCTGGCGAACACGCCTCCCTGGGCTGCGCCCCCGACATCGAGGTTCTTGGTGAGGACTCCTTCCCTCATTGACTGCTGGTTGCCTGCGGCCCTGCCGTAGGCGATTCCCAGAGCGTTCAACACCTGTTCTTCGCTCAGTCCGAGAAGCCGCGCTGAGGCGGCGGCGGCGCCGAAGCAGCCATAGAGCACTGTGGCAGCCCAGCCCGCCCACCGGTCCTCCTGCCTGGCCAGGCCAAGCCGGCTCATGACCTCAACGCCCAGCACTACAGCAGTGATGAATTCCCTGCCGCTGACGCCGCTCCCGATTCGCTTGCGCTCTTCGGGACCTTCGGCCTTGCGCTCCGCGGTGGCGAAGGCGGCCGATATGACCACGCCGCCGGCATGGAGTCTGGCAAGATCATGGCAGTCGTCGTAGTCCACGCTGCGGGCCATAAAGGCGTTGGCCAAAGCGGCGTGCGTTGCGGGGACCTTGATGCCGTAGGCGATCACCGAGCTTTCTTCCGGCTTGACGCCGAGGTCCCGGGCCAGTGCCACGACCTTCTCAGCGCCTTCGGCGCCACTACCCGCCAGCGTGACACCCAGAGTGTCCAGGATTTCCGTCTTAGCCTTCTCGACGGCTGCCGTCGGCAGTCCATCGAAGGTCTGCTCGATGATGAGCTTGGCGAAAGCGGCTTCGGGGTCCATGATTCTCCTTCGTGCTTGAGAATCTTTCATGATACCTTGGCTGCATCCTCCTTGATCATCCGCTCCCAATTGGGCGGCAGAGCTACCCTCTTGCTGACCGGCGGCCCTTGTTTCTGGTTCTGCACATATCCCTTGCTCTGGTTCCTGCCGGGGTCGCCGCTCACAGCGATTTCGATGAAGTCCGGCCTCAGGAAAACGGGCACCAACCTGTCAGGATCATCCGATCGGTCGAACTCCTTCGATATCAACCCTTCTTCAACGAACCGGCGCAAGGTGAACGTGGAAGGGCCCGCCTGGCGAGTAAGCTTCTCCACCAGCCCGGCAGGAACCTTCGCATTCTCGTAGAGGTACTGACGCACGTCATCCTTGCTCCAGCCGCCCCTGGCTATCACTCCGGCCACGCTCGGGCTCAGCGCAAGCAACACGTGCATTCTGCCCTCTTTGGCGCCGACGCCCGTCCAGTAGGCCACGGACCGGCGTCCGATGATCTCCGTGATAGTCTCCATGTGCTCCTGCGGTGTGGTCCCCCCGCTGTAGCAGGGCGGACTGATGCTGATACAGCTTTGCACAGTCACCACGTTGTCGCCGGCCTTGAAGCCTCGGTCCACGCTGAAAGGCTGCCAGCCGATCTCCGCAACGGCATCTTCGTTCTCAGCCAGCGCCACGTTGAACGTCTGACAAATGCTCCCTTTGTCGGTGTCCCCGGGCGGAATGCGCAGCCCTGCCACGTTTCGCATGTACAGCCGCAGAAACCGGCCTATGCTGGTATTGGCCTGCCGACCCACCCGCATCACGCCGGAGCCGTAGTTGAAGTCCAACTGCTTGATGATGGGGCCGTTCAGAACGATGAGCGGCTCCCACCCGGGAGTGCTGCCCGCGTCCTCAATGCGGAACTCCGGGTCGGAGATCGCCTCCACTACTGCCAGCAGCAGCGGCATGTACTCCGGTCGACAACCGGCCATCACTCCGTTGACCGCGACGTTCCAGACAGTGGCCTGGCGATTCTCGGGCAGGAGTACGCCGATCACTTCATCTCCGGAGCGCTCAGTGAATCTCAGGAATTCCTCCACCCTGTCGATCGTCGGCGGGATGACCGGCAGCCCTTCCGTCCACATGTTACGATAAAAGAAGTCCTGCACCTCGTTCAGCGTCCCCCTGTACACAATGTCCCGGGGTTGCGGCTCAGAAGGTTTGCTGCTCTCCTTCGCCGGGGCGCCCAGCCCGTCGACAATCTTTGTGACCAGGACTTGTTCTACCTTCTCAAGCAGTTGCTCCGGACTGTCAATCATAGGAACGCCGGGATATTCGGCTATGGAGAGGTTCTCGACTCCCAATGCTTTAGCGATGGCATGAGCCTGCCGCACAAAACCCGTGGATACGAGGGAGACGCTGCGCACCCCGGCCTTCTCGGCAACCGCGCTTGCCCGCACCACGGCGGGCGTGCAACTGCCTCAAGCGCCAACCCCGGAGATAACCGCGTCACAGCCCTGGTCGCGGAGCATCTCAGGAAGATGAGCCACAATCTCCCTCTCCTTGGGGCTGTGGGTGTTCCCAAAGACGTCGTAGTGGACGAACTTGATGCCCGGATAACGTTTGGAGAGAATCTCCGCCACGGCGGGGAATATCTCATTGCCCCGGAAGACCCAGTCCCACAACTGGCAGACTGTCTTCCCGCTCAAGTCGGTGACTTCTCGAGCGGTCGCTTGCGGATTGTACATAGACGCGCCCAGCGGCCAGACCACCTCGTAGACGGGTTCGCTCACTTCTCGTTCTCCTTGCCGGTCAGCTACCTGGCCAGCCACACGTCCTGGAACTTGCTGTTGTGGAACACGCTGATGCCCGGTCTCCAGTCCTTCAGCTCAACCCACCAGACCGCTATGCGGCCTATCCAGGTTACGATGGTTCTCGGCGCCTCACGGTGCAGGATCCTTTGCATCTCCGCCACCGTCTCCTTGCGCTTGGCAGCGTCGGTCGCCATGCTCTGAATGGTGAACAGTCGTTCATACTCACTGTTCGTCCACTTGCTGGGATTTCTGGCGCTTCCAGGGAGATAAAGCTCACCCAGAACGAAATCAGGGTCGGGGTCCGTCAAGGTATCGGCCACAGCAGTGATGTCGAAAGCCCCCTCAAGTTGCCTGTCTCTGTACACGCCCGTCTCCAGGATGCGGATCTCGGCTTCTACGCCTGCCTTGGCCAGCTCAGTCTTGCTGAACTCAGCCGCCTCCTTGACGTGCACGCTGGTGCTGGCCATGAGAGTGGTCTTGAACCCGCTGGGGTAACCTGCTTCCGCAAGAAGTCTCTTCGCCTCGGTCACATCCTGGTCCTTCGGTTTTCTGAAGCCCGGCATGCTCATCAACTCCTGGTCTCCCAGCGCCCACGGCGATCCGGGTTGCACGTACCCATAGCCGGGGTAATGTCCTCCGGCGCGGACCACCTTTGCGGCCGCCTCGCGGTCGATCAGCAGGTTAACCGCCTGGCGCACCCGAACGTCATCCCAGGGTCTCTTCTGCAGATTTGGGAGGAGCGCGATCATGGCGACTTGCACCTTCTTCTCGACCTTGAGCCTCGGCTCCGTTTTCTGAAGCGCCTCCGCCTGCGGAGCGGTCACCTCCGCATGCAGCGGGAGCAGAAGCACTTGCTTCGTGCGCAGGGCCGCGATCCTCGCCGTTTCATCGACGATGATGTAAGTCGTTACGCCATCCAAGTATGGACGTCCCTTGACGAAGTAGTCGGGGTTCCGCTGCATCCTCATCGACACGCCCTCAGTGTAGCTCTGCAACTTGAAAGGGCCTGTCCCCAAGATATCCCTCTTCATGTCGCCCTTCTCCTTGATGACTTCGGGGGCGAAAATGAAGTTGAGGGGCAAAGCCACAGTGGACAGGAACGATGGTTGGGGTCGCTTCAAGGTTATCCTGACGGTCCTGGCGTCCGGCGCCTCTATTTTGTCGACGGACCGAAACAGGTCGGCTCTGACAGACAGCATCCCCCTCGGAGGAAACGCTATGCGGTCCAGGTTGAACTTCACGTCCTCTGAGGTAAGCGTCCTCCCATTGTGGAACTTGACCCCCTCATTGAGCAGGAAGGTGTACGTCAGGGCGTCAGCGCTGACCTCCCACCGGGCGGCAAGGTCGCCCTTCAGCTTGGTTTCATCTAGAGGGTCATACTCTATGAGCAGGTTGTAGGCCGAGGCAAACGGGGACTGGGCCCCGATGGTCTGCACTTGGTGAGTGTCGAAATGCGGAATGGTGACCCTCAAACCGGTCGTCAGTATGCCCCCGTAGCTCGCTTGCCCCGGTGCGGGCTTCACGGTCGCTGACGGGGAAGCTGGCGCTCTGGACGGCGTGTCGGCCGGCGCGCCCGCTTTCTGTTGAGCCGCCGCTGCCTTCGGAGGGGGCGTTGGCGCCGCTGCCGGAGCGCAGCTTGTCGCCAGAAGGACGGCAACCATAAACAGACACACTTCCACGGTCGAATTCCTGGCCAGCATCCTGTGCCTCCTTACTTACCGCGAAGAGATCGAGAGGCGTCTGGCGAGGGCGGTTCGCGAAACCGCCCCTACGTCTTCCGTCGCCTGTCCATAGACACTCTAACCTCCAACCTCCAACCTCCTCCCTACTTCGCCAGCCAGATGTCCTGGTACCTCTCGAAGCTGTAATTGCTGTTGCGCTTGCCGTAGCCCTTGACCTCCGGCCACAGGGCCACGATGTACTGTTTCCACCAGACCACCGGCCGGGTCGCCACCTCTATCATCCGGAGATCGAGCTCGCGCACCAGCTTCTTTCTTTCCGCCGGGTCGAGGGCGCGAGACTGCTTGTCAAGGAGATCGAAAATCTTGTCATCCCTGAGCCGCGCCCAGTTCATGCCCCAATCGGCGCCCGCCGGGGCAGCCCACAAGCGCACCAGGTTCTCCGGGTCCGGATAGGGCAGGGAGTTCATGGTGGCATGGGAGTTGAAGGCGCCCTCGTTGACCAGTTTCTGACGCACGGCCAACTCCTTGACGTCCAACTCCAGCTTGATGCCTATCTTCGCCAGTTGGTCGGCTACATAAGTGCTCAACTGCTCGAAGGTCCTCTCCGCCCTTACCAGACTTTTCAGAGCCACGCCATCGGGGTAGCCGGCCTCAGCCAGGAGCCTCTTCGCCTCGGCGATATCAGCGTCTTTCGGTTGTCGCCAACCGGGCATTTTCTCCAACTCCCGCTTGGGGATTCCCCATTCCCCGGGCATGTTGGTGCCAATCTCTCCAAAGCCTTCACCCAGTACGTCGATGGCCTTTTGTCGATCGATAGCCAGGTGCACTGCTTTCCGCGCCCGGATATCGTTCCACGGTTTCTCCGTAGTATTCAGGATGAAATTGCCGAAGGAGTTGGCGGGATAGGGCATTATCACCGCCTGGGGGAGCGTTCGCTTGATGGTTTCGGCGCCCGACGGCGCAGGCCCCGATTCTCCGGGTCCAGTAAGCTTCACCCGCCCTGAGCGGAAAGCCGCCAGCCTCGTCCCGGTATCCCTGATGATGTAGAAGGTGATGCCATCGAGGTAGGGACGCCCCTTCACGAAGTAGTCGGGGTTCTTGACATACTCGAGGGAGATATTGGCAGCATAACTCTTAAGCTTATAAGGGCCCGTTCCCATGATGTCATTCTTCATGTGGCCTTTCTTCTCGACGAAGGCCTTGGAATAGATAACGATGTAACCCTGGGAAAGGACATTGAGGAGGGCAGCCGCCGGCTGTTTCAGGATGAACTTCAGGGTATCTTTGTCCGCAGCCTCCGCCGTACCGATGGCTGACAGCTCGGCGCGACGAGGCGACAAGATCCCCCTGGGAGGATTCATCATTCGCTCGAAGCTGAAGCGGGCATCCTCGGCCGTGAAGGCGGAGCCATCGTGAAACTTGACATTCTCGTGGAAACGGAAGGTATACGTGAGGCCGTCCTTAGCGACCTCCCAGCTCCTGGCCAGGTCGCCGATAACCTCTTCAGGGTTCTGGGGGTTGAACTGCGTAAGGCCGCTGTAAGCGGACTGAAGCACGTTGCCGGCAAAGCCAATCTCCTGGTGCATGTCCAGCGAGGGTGGATCTATGACGTGCGAGATGCTCAGAACGCCTCCATACCTCGGCTGCTCCGCGCCCGATTTTGGAGAGGGAGCCGGCGGCGCTGGGGCGACAGGAGCCTTGGCCGCTGGGGCCTCCGACTTAGCGGGGGCGACCGGTGGCTTAGGAGTTGGCGTGGGGGCCGGGGCGCAGCCCGCCAGCAAGAGGCCCAAGACCGTCAAGCATGTGACCGTCATGAGAAATCTCATCATTCCAAGACCTCCTTCGATGTACAACCTAACTCGGCGAAGCCGAAACCAAACCTCTCCCTTTCGCAAAGGGGACGGCCGAACCAATTACTATTGTGCCAGCCAGATATCCTCCAGCTTGTTGTGCCCGAAGATACCACTCTCCGCGGTGTAGTCTTTCACCCGAGGCCAGAAGGCGATGAATGAACCTTGCCAGGCAATCATGATATGCGGCACCACCTCGGCGATCCTGTGCTGAAGCGCGAAAACTATCTTCTTCCGCTCTGCGTCGGTTGCTGCCTGTGATTGCATGCTGAGTAGTTCCAGTATTTTGTCATCGTCGCCGCTGGCCCAAGGTGCACCCAGCTTTCTGGAGATGTAACGACCACCACTGGCGTCGGGGTCAAGGGGGTCAACGTTGGCCACCATCACCATGACATCGTAGTCTTCCCTACGCCTTGCATCGACGTAGACCCCATAGTCAAGGATTTGGAGCCTCAGATCCATGCCGATCGTGGAGAGCTGCTCGCTGACGAATGTTGCCGCCTTCTCGGCTAACGGCACGTCTCCTCGCAGCACCAAAGTGGTTCTCAAGCCTTCGGGATAGCCGGCCTCGGCCAGCAGACGCTTCGCCTCGGCGATGTCCTCGCCCTTGGGCTTCCTGAAGCCCGGCACCTTCATCAGTTCTTCCATTGGCAGGGCCCATTCGCCGTAGAAAACGCTTATCCCCAGGGTTCCAACGCCTTCTGATACTACCTCCAGTCCCTTCTCACGATCAACGGCGAGAAAGGCAGCTCGCCTCACACGGACATCCTTCCAGGGCGCCCTGTCCCAATTCGGCATGAGAGCATATGCCTGCATTGAACCGTAAGGCCTCACTAGCACCTGAGGAGTGTCTCTCCTGAGAATATCCGCATGCGTGCGCATCAGCTCGCCATTCGTGGGTGGATGGCCGTAGATGTCGACCCTTCTTGTCCTGAAGGCAGCAAACCTCGTAGACACATCTCTTATTGTGTAGAAGCTAACCTCATCTAGATAGGGACGTCCTTTGATGAAATACTCCCTGTTCTTCTCCACCCTGAAGCTTACTCCCGCCTGGTACTCCTTGAGCCTGAAGGGGCCAGTCCCAATGGCAACCCGCCTCAGGTCCTTCTCGGCCTCGACGAGATGCCTCGGCGCAATGAGGATCCTCCCATGACCCAAGATAGGCAGGTACCCTGCCTGGCGATACTTCAAGGTTACCTTCAGCGTGTCCTGATCAGGCGTCTCCGTATTGTCTACCGGCCCGGTGAACGGTGACAAACCCGCATATTGTCCAATCCTCTCCAGGCTGAACTTCGCGTCGGCTGAAGTAAAAGGCTTGCCGTCGTGCCATGTTACGCCCTTGCGAAGGAAGAAAGTATAGACCTTGCCATCAGAGCTCGCCTCCCAGCGCTCCGCCAGGTCAGGCACAACTCTGTTGCTCTGGTCGTACTGGACTATGCCGTTGTAAATCGGCCCCACCCGGCCGAAGACGACGCCCCCCACGTTTCTATGGATATCCAGGTTTGGCGGGTCACCGGCCGCGGGAAGGGCCAAAGAACCACCGTATCGGGGCTGCTCTCCCGCTGTTTTTGGCGTTGGTGCCGGCGCGGCGGACCCCGGCGGCGGCGCTGTAGTTGTCGCGGCCGTCGTGGGTTTTGGCGCCACGGCCTTCGGAGCGGACGCCGGCGCCGCTGGCGGGGCGCAGCCCGCCAGCAAGAGCGCCACGATTGCGAAGCAACTGGCCATCAAGTTCCTGGTCTGCATGGTAGACCTCCTGTTTTGCCGCTATCCACTGACTTGTGTAAGCCAACAAACACGCCGGAACCCAGGGTAGCCCCCCAACTCCGGCCGGAGAACAAGCCGTCCCAAGCCGTCGGACGAGTCCGACCTGCCAGGCCCAAACTCCACTGGCGGGGGACAAGCCCCTGACTTCTCCTGCAGGCATGCGTGCTACTTGTCCAGCCAGACGAGGTCCATCTTGTGGTTATAGTACGGATTGATTCCAGCCTTCCAGTTCTTCACCTCCGGCGCCCACACCGCCCAGCGCTTGGCCCAGGTCAGGCTGATCTTGGGCGCCTCCTGATGGATGATCCTTTGCATTTCCCTGACTATTTCGACCCGCTTCGCCATATCTAAGGTTGTGCTCTGGGCAACGAAAAGCTCGTCGAACTTGGCGTTGCTCCAGTCCCCGTAGTTCATGGGGCTACCGGTCAGGTAGAATCCGCCCAGCACCACATCCGGGTCAGAATGGACCGGCGACTCCGAGCTCATGGCAGCCTCAAACTGGCGCTTGAGACGCCACTCATTGAGCACGGTTTGCTCGACGACTCGTATGGTCACTTCAACGCCGACCTTGGCGAGTTCGTTCTGAAGGGCCTCGCTGGCCTCTTTGTTGGCGATGGTGGAAGCCACCAGCAGGGTAGTCTTGAGGCCAGTAGAATAGCCCGCTTCGGCCAGGAGGCGCTTGGCCTCGGCGACGTCCGGGGCCTTCGGCTGCCGGAACCCTGGAGTAGTCCTGATTTCCTCCTCGGGAAGAGTCCACGGCGTCCTGGGGACCACATAGCCATATCCGGGATAGAAGCCGCCGCGCACCACCTTGGCCACCGCCTCGCGGTCAATGGCCAGATTGGCGGCCCGCCTTACACGTATGTCGTCCCAGGGCTTGGCTCTGAGGTTCAAGCTGACCGCCAGGTTGGCGCTCTGCACCACCTCCTGCGCCACGAATTTCGGTTCCTGTTTCAGCAACTCGCTCACTTGAGGGCCGCTGGGTTCCACCCAGGAGGGGAGCACAAGGACTTGTCCGGTCCGCAAAGCCCAATCCTGCTTCGGTCATCCGGGATTTCGTAGTAGGTCACCCCGTCCAGGTAGGGCAGCCCCTTTACGAAGTACTCAGGGTTGCGCTGCGTCTTGAAAGATACGCCGCGCATCTCGCTGACAAACTTGAAGGGACCTGTGCCCACGACATCTCTCTTCATGTCGCCTTTTTCTTTCAAGATATGCGCGGGGAAGATGAAATTGTGCTGCAAGGCCAGAAGCTGCAGGAAGGAACCCTGGACGCGCTTCAGGCTTATCTTCACGGTCAGCGCGTCCGGGGTCTCGATCTTGTCCACGGCCGTATACAGCCCCTGCCGGGGGGAAACCACGCCTCTCGGAGGGAAGATGATGCGGTCCAGGCTGGCCTTCACGTCCGTGGAGGTCAGCGGCCTGCCATCGTGGAACTTCACCCCATCTTGAAGCTTGAAGGTGTACGTGAGGCCGTCCGTGGTAATATCCCAACTCTTGGCCAGGTCCCCTATTATCTTGTTCTCATCCCCTATGGGGTCGTTCTGGATGAGCCAGCTATAGACGGGGGCCAGCGGCGCCTGCATGTTGACGGTGATCTCCTGGTGCATGTCCAAGTGGGGTATGGGCAGCCGTTTGGCCACAGTGAGCACGCCGCCGGTCCTGGGCCCCGCCGCTTTAGGGGCAGGCGTGGGCGCGGCTCCCGTCTGAACGGTTGGAGCCGGAGCTGGTGTGAGAGGCGCCTTTGTGGCGGCCGGAGCGGCCGCCGGAGCGCAACTGGCTACCAGCAGTCCCAGAAGAGTGAGGATGCAAGCCATCGAGGAGAATGCAGCCGCCTTCGTGTTCATCGGGACCTCCTCTTCTGCGGATGGCCTACTTGTCGCAGCAATACCAGCAAGCGTCGGTTGAAGTCCGCTCCTGGCCGATGCCTCCCTGCGAACAGGCCCGGTCATAATCGGGGCGCCTATCTAGCTGTCGGTTATCTTCTTGATAACCGGAAGCCCGGAGTAGTTCTGGACGTACTGAGAATGGCTGCCGGAGCCGCCGGCCACGATGATGACGAGGTCCTCCGGTCTGCGGCAGCAGTGGATTTTCCCCTCGATGACGGGCAGCTTCAACACATTGACCACCGATTCCCTCTGTTCAGGGGCATAACTGGAAAGGGGGAGAAAGGCCCTCTCCCACAGCGCCTCTTTGACATCTACCTTTGCCATCCCCGCATTTCCGAAGATCTCGGCGTGTTCAGGGCCCAGGATGAGGACCGGTTGTCCCGACATGAAGCACATGCCATAATCGCCGGGGCCAATCATGCCTCCGGCAAGGGTGATCAGCACGTTGCCCGCGCTCCTGCTTTCCGATTCGACGATGTTCCGGAAGCAAACCGCCCCGAAGACCATCACCGTGCTCTCATCTTTGCTGAAGCCGCGCTCCACGTGGAGCGGCTCCCAGGGGTTGGCCTCCTCGTTTTCGCCGATGCAGCAGGTGTACTTCGCCGAGCTCCCCAAAGTGGACATGTCGGACACCCCGGGGACCGCCCCTCCTATGTTGAGGAGAACCAGGCGCACCGCCCGTCCTATGGTGGCGTTGGAGCGCCTCCCCGGGCCAAGGGCGCCATGGCCGCAGTTGATATCCAGCTCTTTTCTTATCGGCCCGCTGACGACAAGGAAGGGCGCGACCGGGTTGGTGGTGGCCTGGACGCGGCCCAGCACAAACTCCGGCTCCAGCATGGCGCGAAGGGCGGCGACAACTACGGGCAGGTATTCGGGGCGACACCCGGCCATGACCGCATTGATGGCCACTTTCTCGGCCGTAGCCTCCGCCTGGGCAGTTGGAATCACGCCAATTACATCGTCTGGCGCGAGCTTCATAGATGCCAACATGCGCTGTACACGGTCCTCAGTTGGAGGCACGATGGGCAGTCCATCCGTCCAGCCATGCTCGTAGAGGTAGTCTTCTACCGCCTCGTAGGAGTTGCCAACCTTGATCCTGCTTGACGCCAGGTTCATCGCCATTTGTCCATCGCTAGATTCCGGCCTTTGCCGAGGCTTGCTTTGGGACCTTCAACGGGTTAGGACCTTTCACGTGGCGCTCGAAGTAGTCCGCCTCGAGTTTCTCGCTCGGCTGGGTCAGCACATAGATAACCTCATCGATAGCCTCGTCCGCCGCCTTCTTCAGTGCCTCCGGGGAGAGAGTGCCAAAGGGATAAGGGGCGACGACAATAGGGAGCCACGGGACCCCGAGGGCCTTAGCCTGAAGCTGCCCTACGGTGGAGAAACTGCCGGCGCAGAGGAGGGCCGTGGGTATCCCCCGCTTCTCCAGCAGAACCGCATCGTTGAGACTCAACGTGGTGCATCCCCCTCAGATGCCGACGCCAGTGACCACCGCATCGCAACGCTCTGCCAGCTCATGAAGGGTGGGAGTCATGTCGCCTTCATGCCGGCCAGGGTGGTGACTCCTCATAATCACCTCGGCAAGCTCGACTCGCTCGGAGAGAGCCTTCTGAAGCTGATCGAGAAACTGCGCGGCGTTAGGCTTCGTATTCTCCAGAACGCCGATCACCTTGCCCTTGAGGTCTGCCGGACGCGGAGCGAGCCGGTACGTTCGCAGCTTCGGCTCGACATGGGGATCAAGGATCTCTATCTCTCCTTCCGCTTGTGTCAAGACAGACCTCCTTTCAAACGTAAACGAGCAACAACTATCGATTTTCATCGGCCGGCGCCCATTCTCACCGGACGCTCCAACGGTGTCATGGCCCCTAAGGGCTTTGCCGTTTTGGTCCGGCATTCGATGTCGCGCATAAATATACAGTGTACCCTCAGCCGTGTCAATAGGGGATACTCGCAGTCGTCCACTATCCGATGAATCACTAAGCAGGCGTAGCGTGCCTGGCGAAAGCGAAAAAGCGGGTGAGCCATCGATTCCCGAACTGATCGAGTCGATACCTTCTAAACGGCATGTCAATTCGCGGCCTTGACACCGGTTTCATTCTGTGCGACAATGCGCGCGCCGGACCCACAGTCGTGAGGTGGAAGTGGCCGTGCAAGGGCGGCGCACCCGCATCTGCTCGTTCGCATCGGTGCAAGG
The DNA here is from genome assembly GCA_016190665.1 of Chloroflexota bacterium. Taxonomy (GTDB): domain Bacteria; phylum Chloroflexota; class Dehalococcoidia; order JACPQD01; family JACPQD01; genus JACPQD01. The sequence continues at coordinate 144,866 of JACPQD010000104.1, read as the reverse complement.
AAGGACGGAACCAGTTGAGTCCAAGAACACCATCTGTTACGTGCGTGATCCTCCTCGGGGTGCTGTTGGCAAGCTGCGCTCCATCTGCGGCGCCAGCGGCGACGCCGAAGGAAGCGCCGAGGCCGGCTACGCCTGCGGTGGCGCCGATAGACGCTTCAGCTAAGCCAGCGTCGCCCGCCGCAACGCCCAAGGCTGCCGCCCAGGACCCTAAGTATGGCGGCACCCTTTATATCAGCCACTCTGTCGACCCCAGGACCTACGACCCTATTCAGGAGACTTCCCTCGATACCTTTTCTCTGGTGGCCCCCTCGTACAGCGGCATTGTGCAGCACGACCCACTGGAGCCTACCAAGGTCATCGGCGACCTGGCCGAGAAGTGGGAAATGAGCCCCGATGGCCTGTCCTACACCTTCCAGCTTCATAAGGATGTGAAGTGGCATGATGGCGCTCCCTTCACATCCGAGGATGCCCGCTTCACGCTGGAGATCGTACGTAAGCCCCCCACGGGGGTTATGAGCCCGCGGCAGGAGTGGCTCAGGGCCGTGGACAAGATCGAGGCCCCGGAAAAGGACACGCTTAAGATGACCCTCCGCTATCCCAGCGCCTCCTTCGTCCATAACTTGAGCGACGGGCGGATGCTTATTATCCCCAAGCGCATCTTCGAGGCGCGGGGCGACATGAAGAGGGATATTATCGGCACCGGACCCTACAGGTTCCTGTCCTTCGCGGGCGGCGCGACTTTCAGCGTGGCGAAAAACCCCAACTATTTCATAAAAGGGCGGCCCTATCTGGACGGGATCACCTGGTACATCATCCCCGATGTGGCGACGAGGTACGCCGCCATCAGGACAGGCCGGGTTCAGGCCACTCCGGCCGGCGCTCAGGGGCTGACGCCATCGCAGGCCGAGGTCATCATGAAGGAGATGGCCGATAAAGTGAACGTCTATAAGTATTTGAGCATGAACTTCCTGGCTTTCTGGATGCCATTTGGGAGGGCGCCCTGGAACGATGTCAGGCTGCGCCGCGCTGTGGACCTGACCATTGACCGACCGAACGTGGTCAGACTGGCTATGGAAGGTGTGGCTTACGTCGGCAGCTTCATGCCGCCCGGGAACTGGGGTCTCCCCGAAGCGGAACTGGCGAATATGCCTGGCTACCGTCAACCCAAGGATGCCGATATCGCTGAGGCGAAGAAGCTCATGGCTGAGGCGGGCTATGCTCGGGGCATCAAGACCTCCGTACTCACGAGGAGAGCCCATCCCATAGACAAGGCCGCTGAAATCCTCAAGGTTCAACTGGCGCAGATAAACATAGATGTTGCCCTATCCATGCAGGAGGTGACCACCTTCAACGAGCTCACGGTGAAACGAACCTTCGACACGCTTGTCCGGCCCGCCAACGCCGCCTACGACGATCCCACCGCGGCCTTCGGGATGAGCTTTGTGACTGGCGTCCCCCTTAATTACTCCGATTTCAGCGATGAGAGGCTCGACAGGTGGCAAGACGAACAGGACCGCGCGCTCGATCCAGCGAAGCGCAAGCAGATCGTGCTGGACATGCAGCGCAGACTGCACGAGTTGGTTCCTTCGTCTATCTTATTCTGGTATGGATCTCAGTTGGGCGTCTGGAAGCAAGTTCAGGACTTGAAGCCTGGAATCGGGCTCTACAGCAACCTCAAATTTCAGAATGTCTGGCTGGCAAAGTAGGCGCTACTCGATTTGAAAACCCCAGTTGGCAGCTTTTGAATCATAGCTAACGCGACCTCAAGCGTTCCTTCTTCCTGCCATCCGGCGCTCCAAACCGGGCGAACGGCACACCCACTGACTATCAGAAGGAAAAACAAGACCCATGACACTCCACTTCGGCTGGGTAGGCAAGATCCTCAGAGTCGACCTCACCGCCGGCGAGGTCTCTGAGGAGAGGACGGATAAGTACGCCCCGAAGTTCATCGGCGGGAGGGCGATGGCGGCGCGGGTCTACTGGGAGGAGATCGGGCCAGACGTGGGCGCTTACGATCCGGAGAACAAGCTTGTCATCATGACTGGCCCGACCACGGGCACCCTGGGGCCGGGCGTGGGCCGATTCGCCATCGCGAGCAAATCGCCGGACGCGATGCCCAACTGCTACTTCTACAGCGCTCCCAGCGGCCACTTCGGCCCGGAGTTGAAGTTCGCCGGATATGACGGCATCATCATTCAAGGCAGGGCGCCCAAGCCCGCCTACCTCTGGATTAACGACGGCCAGGTGGAAATTCGGGACGCCCACCGGCTCTGGGGCATGACCACCCGCCACGTCGATACGGAGGTCGCCAGGCTCCACGGCCCCAGGGCGAGGGCGCTGGTCATCGGCCCGGCGGGGGAGAACCTGTGCCGGGAGGCGGTCATCACCTGCGGAATGGCAGCGGCCGCCGGCGAGGGGGGCTTCGGCGCCGTCATGGGGTCCAAGAACCTCAAGGCCATCGTCGTGCGCGGCACGGGGTCGATACCCGTCGCGCGGCCCAAAGAGGTCATAGATATTTTCAACCGCTTCTCCCGGCTGGTCACCAGCAAGCCCGGAGAACCGCTCCCTCAAAACCCGCGTCGGGCCATCCAGCACTTCACGCAGACGCGCCCCATTGCGGTGCCCTTTGTCGATGATTCCGCCGTCGGGGATGAGATAGCGAAGGGGACCGCCCAGAGACGCTGGGGCGGCTGCTTCGGCTGCCCCATAAGCTGCATCCAGGCCTACCGGTTCAGAGACGGCCTCAGCGGCGGTGGCCAGTGCAACGAGGTCGAGAACGCCGTCGAAGACGAATGGCTCTTCTACAGGCGCCAGAAGAAGATGGGCGAGGACTGCATCGAGTTCGGCGTGCTCTGCCAGGAGCTGGGCCTCTCAGTGACGCAGGTAACCGGACACCTGTACCCCCGGCACAAGCTCCACGGGGCCACCTGGGCGCGCCTGCTCATCGACGCCGGGCTCTGGACTGAGCGGAACACGGGCCTTCCCGTGGACAAGCTGGGGAGCAGCGAGTTCTACCGGGCCTACTTGAGAAAGGTCGCCTACCGGGAGGGCATCGGCGACGCGATGGCCGAAGGCCAGTCCCGATACCTCAGGAGCCTGGTGGACAACGCGAAGACCGATGAGGAGCGCCGCAAGGCGAAGGAGGTCTTCGACGAGGTCACCCAGAAGGTCGAGCCCAGCTATTGCGTCCACTGGCAGAGCAAGAGTGCGGGGTCGCCACTTTGGACATGGCTTCTGTCAATCTCGACCGGCGTGCGTCGCGAGAACCAGATGGAACATGTGGTCAACAGCGGTACCGACTTCTTCCCCGCGGAAAGGCGCGAGGAAATAGGGCGACTGCGCCGCGACCTGGCCTTGAAGCTCTTCGGCTCGGAGCGGGCCTACGATGAAAGCACGCCGGAGGGCAAGGTACCCCTCGTCATCTATATGCAGCACCGGGCGCTGGAGACGGACGCGCTGCCCATCTGCCGCTACGGGCTGCCCCGCAACTTCTCCCCGCGTTCCGCCGACCTCCTCTGCAATCCCGGCTACGGGGCGCAATTGCTCAGCGCGGTCACCGGCATCGCTATGACGGACGAGCAGGTGATGCGAGAGGTTGACGAACGCGGTTTCAACCTGGAGCGCGCCATACTGGCGCGGGAGGGCCGGCGGCGCGAGCACGACGTCGCCTGGAACGACTTCTACATGGACCTCTTCTCGTCCTGGGTGGACCGGGACAAACTCAACGCCGTCATCGACGACTACTACCGGGCGCGTGGCTGGCACGTGGATACGGGCATACCCACGCGGGAGAAACTGGAGCAATTGGGCCTGGGAGACGTGGCGGCGGAGCTGGAGAGGCGGAGGATCAGGGTGTAGAGAGCAGTGTGGGACAGCAAAGCAATCGCTATCGCTGGTTCAGTAAGGAATCTCAATCTGGCCTTGTCGAGATTCGGCGATGCAGGTGGAGGCACATTATCACGCGCAAGCCGACCTTCTTCTGGGAATTCAATGGACGGGCTTGCTTTCTTAGATTGCCCACGGTGCAAGAGGGGAGGTACTCGAATGCAGACCGGAAAGCTCTTCGCAGTGGCAACAACCGTGCTGGGATTGCTGGCGGCCAGCTGCGGGCTTGGAGCGTCGCCGACTGCGAAACCGGCGGAGGTCGCTCCCAAGCTGGAGACCCGCGTCGCCAAGCCGACAACAGCCCCTGCTGCGCCGTCACCGACCGCAAAGCCAGCAGCAGACCAGCCGAGGTACGGCGGCATACTCACCAGAGCGATGGACGCTGATCTTGACCACTTTGACTTACAGCAAGCTCAGGCGGCGAATTTCTCTCAGATACTCTTCAACGTTTACCAGGGGTTGGTGCGGCTCCATCCCATTGAGCATCAGAAGATAGTGCCTGAATTGGCGGAGAAATGGGAGATAAGCCCAGACGGCAAGACCTACACTTTCAAGTTCTACAAAGATATCAGGTGGCACGACGGCAAGCCTTTCACCGTGGAGGATGTCAAGTACAGCCTACAGAGGATACACAGACCAAGAGAATTCAAGACCGTCTCGCCACGGGGGGAAGCTTTGCTGACAGCTATGGATAGTGTGGAGACAATCGGCGAGGATACAATTAGGCTCAATACCCTGTATCCCAGCGCTTCCTTCCTGCTTAACCTGGCTACGGGCTGGATTGGCATAGGGCCGAAACATATCCTCCTCGCCAAGGGCGACATGCGGCGGGATGCCATCGGCACAGGGCCGTTCAAGCTGAAGGAGTCCAATGCTGGGGTAAGCGTGGAGCTGACAAAGAACGCCAACCACTTTGACAAAGGTGTGCCCCACCTGGACGGCATAAAATTCTACGTCGTCAGGGACGGAGGCACTCGCTTCAGCGCGTTCCGCACCGGGCAGGTGCGCATGACCTTTATCGGCTCGAAGGGACTCTCGGACACGGAAGCGGAGATCGTTAAGCGGGAAATGGTCGATCAGGCCGTTGTCTACGACCATGATTCGCAGGCCCGCTTCACCCTCGCCTTCAACTTTCAACGAAGCCCTTGGAACGACGTGAGGGTGAGGAAAGCAGTGGACCTTGCCTTCGATCACCAGGCAGCCATCAAGGTCGGTGGCAATAGAGGTCATATCGGTTCTATATATCCCCAGCCTTGGGGCATGAAGCCCGACGAGTTGGCGAAACTCCCGGGCTATCGCAGCCCCAAAGACGCTGACATCGCCGAGGCCAGGAGACTCATGGCTGAAGCGGGCTTTGCAGGAGGCCTCAAGACAACCCTCTTGTTCCGGGCAGCGGAACCCAACGTCCGGCAAGCGGAGGTTACCAGGGATCAACTTGCGAAGATTGGCATCAACGCCGAACTGGTCGTGTTGCAGCAGGCTGCCCTTGAAGACCGTATGGCACGGCGAGCCTTCGATCTGGTCTGCATCAACTGGACGGCCAATACCAGTGATCCCGACGAGACCCTCTACACGTATTACGCCAGCGGAGGCAGCCGCAACTACGGTGGCTTCAGCGACAAGATGATGGATGAGTTAATCGATAAGCAGGCGCGCACATTGGATAAGAAGGAGCGTGAAGTACTCTTGGCCCAGATTGAGAGGAGGAGTACGGACCTCGTTCCTATGCTTATCCTCTTCTGGGACCTCTACCAGATGGGCGCGTGGAAAGAAGTGAAGGGCTTCAAGCCCGGTCCCGGTGTCCACCCTTGGGGGAAGTTCGACCGGGTATGGCTGGCGAAATAGGAAAGCTGCTGGGCAGGATGTCGGCATATACCGGGATTCTGCTACTAATCACGGATTGTCTGATCGGAGGTGAGGCTTGAAGGAGAACAGTCTCCCAAGGCTCTTTCAACCAGGTGTGCTCGGCACGATCCGCCTGAAGAATCGGATTGTCATGCTCCCCATGGGCACCGCCTATGCCAGCGCCATCGGGGAGGTCACCCAGAAGACCATCGACTACTACGTAGAGAGGGCCCGCGGGGGCGTCGGCATGATAACGGTCGGCGGGACGTCGCCCTTTGGAACGAAGAATCTCAATCAACTCGTGCTCGATGCCGACTGGTTTATGGCTGGCCATTATGAACTCGTAGAGGCCGTCCACGCTGAAGATGTTCCCATCTGTATCCAATTGAATCATCCCGGCCGCCAGTGGTATCCATGCGCTCTCGATACTCTCGAAGGCCGACAGCCCGTTTCTGCCTCTGACGTTCAATGCTTCTACCTTGGTGAGCATCCCCGTCCCAAACCCCGTCCCCTGCGAAAAGAAGAAATCTATCAGATTATGGACAAATGGGCTGAGGCCGCAGGCAGAGGGAAGAAAGTCGGGTATGACATGGTGGAAATCCACGCTGGCCACGGTTACCTCTGCGAGCAGTTCATGTCACCGTACACTAACAAGAGGACTGACGAATTCGGTGGCAGTCTGGAAAACCGTATGAGGTTTCCCCTCGAGTTGCTGAAACGTGTGAAGAAGGTGGTCGGCGACAACTTCCCGGTTGGCTTCCGATTGGGCGCAGAGGAGTTCGTCGAGGGAGGCATAACTATCAAGGACTCCCCGGCCATGGCAAAGATACTCGAGGATGCCGGCGCCGCATACCTCAGTGTTACGTGTGGAATTCACGATACCCACGACAAGGTCACGGACGTTATGCGACAGCCCGAAGGCTGGAAGCACTATATCTGGGAGACGATAAAGCAGGCAACTAATGTCCCCATCATCGGCGGAGGTGGCTTACGTACGCCTGCCTTCTGTGAAAGTATCCTCGCTCAAGGCAAGGCTGATTTCATAGGTCTAGGCCGACCTCTGCTCGCCGATCCTCGTTGGGCAAACAAGGCCAGGGAAGGCACGATCGAAGACATACGTCCCTGCATCTCATGTCTCGAATGCATGCACGGTTCTTACAGAAGGCGCCAGGGTGGCGGCGCCCGGCGCTGCAGCATTAATGCGGCTACTGGCAGGGAAGGGGAATTCCTCCCGATAAGGCCAGCCTCGGTCAAGAAGAAGGTCATGGTGATAGGAGGTGGCCCCGCTGGGATGGAAGCCGCCTGGGTTGCGGCCGTCCGCGGTCACGACGTAAGTCTATATGAAAAAGGGGAGGAGCTTGGTGGTGCCCTGCTCCTGGCTAGCGTACCCCCGGGGAAAGCAAAGATTGAGCTCTTCCGCAACTACCTGAAGACCCAGATCACGAAGGCCAGGGTGAAAGTGAAGCTGCGCACCGAGGTCACGCCTGACCTCGTAGAAAAGGAGAACCCTGATGTTGTTATTGTCGCTACCGGCGCCAGGCCTGTCAAACCCCAGTCCTTTACTACAACAAAGGACATCCCGACAGCCTGGGACGTGCTTGGCGGCAAGGTAGAAATCCACGATAAAAGGGTTATCGTCGTGGGTGGCGGCATGGTAGGTGTGGAGACCGCAGAGTACCTCGCCCACTGCGGCAATACCGTCACGGTAGTGGAAATGTTGGCCACCCTTGCCAGCGATATGGAAATGCATAATAGGTTTGGAGTGCTTCAGGCCCTCAAGGAAGCCAGCGTAACGGTCCTGACGCGCACAGAGGTGGTGGAAGTGGTGGAAGGGGGCATAATTGCCGTTGACAAGGACAGCGGAGAGAAGGGCTTCATTCAAGGAGACGCAGTGGTTTTCGCCATCGGAGCGGTAGCCAATAGAGACGTAGCTGAGGCCCTGGAAGGAAAATTCGCGGAGGTGTACTTATTGGGCGATTGTAACGAGCCCCGCGTGATAATGGAAGCAGTCTATGAGGGCGCTCGTGTTGCGAGACGAGTATAGCAGTCGATGTATTCCCTTTTGTCTGCTTGCCAGAGGAGGCACAGCATGAAGATGAGATGGATGTTGTCGTGCGGAATGTCGATGCTCGCGTTGCTCCTTGCAGCCTGCACCCCATCCGCCGTCCCGACCCCTCCGCAGACAACGATGGCTAGGGATCCGCAGCCATCAACAGCGCCGTCGCCGAAAGCAGCGGAGCCCGCCCCCAGTCCAAAGCCGGCTGCGGACCAGCCAAGATACGGAGGCGTCCTTATGATCGGCTACTACACTGACATAGCAGGTCTTGATGTGCACCAGGAGCCTTCCGGTTCAATGTTGATGGTGGTCTCGCCCGGCTACAGTGGTCTCCTCCAATATAGTCCGGTAGAGGTGCAGAAGGTAATACCCGATTTGGCCGAGCGCTGGGAGGCAAGCCCCGACGGCAACGCCTATACCTTTCATCTTCGGCAGGGCGTCAAATGGCACGATGGCACCTCCTTTACCGCCGAAGACGTGCGCTCCAGCTTGGATCGCATCCGCAAACCTCCCCAGGGCACACGCAGCCCACGTTCCGTGATGTTAAAGGGAATTACTCAGATCGACATACCAGTCAAGGACGCAGTAAGGCTTCAGTTGGGAAATCCTAGCGCTGCCTTCATTGCCAACATCGCGAGCGCGTGGCAGAAGATGATGCCCAGGCACGTCATCCAAGCCCAAGGACACATGAGTAACAACATTGTGGGCACAGGCCCCTTCAAACTGAAGCGCTACGCCACCGGCGTAGTCTACGAGTTCGTCAAGAACCAAGACTACTTTCTGAAGGGTCAGCCCTACTTGGATGGGGTCACCTTCTACATCATCCGTGATGTGGGAAGTAGATTCGCTGCCTTCCGGACGCACCGGGTTAACATGACTTCCCAGTCCAACGGGCTAACCCCTTCTCAAGCAGATATCGTCAAGAAGACCATGCCAGACGCCTCAGTTGGCCAGTCGGAAGCAGGCAATTGGTGGAACTTCTTCATGAACGGCGAGCGTGCACCTTGGAACGACATTCGTGTGCGGCAGGCAGTTAGCTTGGCCATCGACCGACAGCAGGCCATCAAGATTGTTGACGAGGGCTTTGGTGAACTGGGCCTCTACATGCCCCAAGGGCCTTGGGCCAAGCCGGAATCAGAGGTCTTGAAACTTCGTGGCTACAGACAGCCGAAAGACGCCGATCGGGAGGATGCCAAGAAGCTGCTGGCGGAGGCTGGGTATCCTAATGGCTTCCGAACATCAATGTTGGCAAGGTCCGGAGTATACTACGAGAATGCCGCTGTTTTCATGAAAGATCAACTGGCCAGTGTTGGGATCGTGGCGGATATCGATGTCAGGGATCAGACAGTGGTCTTTGAGCGACAACAGAGGCTTGATTATGACTGCACGTACTTCAAAGAGGGGCTTGACATCGCAGACCCAACCACCATCCTCAACGACCGATATATGTCCGGCTCAGGGCGCAATTACTCGGGATTGAAAGACAAGACGCTTGATGATCTGCTGGACAAACAGGACATGACGCTGGATGAAGCGAAGCGCAAGGAGATAGTGTTACAGGCCCAGGACAGGCTCCAGGAGTTGTTGCCGTCGGCAATCACACACTGGGGCGTATACCTGGTCGGTTGGTGGAAGGAGGTGCGGGGCTTCAACGCTGCCGTGTCCCGTATGAGCAACTCAACCTATGTGCAAGTGTGGCTGGAAAAGTGAGGACGGGCCGTTCTGAGAGCGGAAAGTCGGAAAGAGCTCCGCAATCAGCCACAAAAACCAATGAAGGACCGGCAGCCTCCTGTCTTGTGCAAGTCCCGGTTCCTCTCCGGCCTACAGTGCCTTGAAAACCATTGGCTCAGAAGACAGCCGATTGGCGCACGCCCTCCGATAATAGCGTCTTAAACGTAGAGGCGAGATGACATCCTAACCGACCGCTCTCTGAAGATTCAGCGCGCCGACTTGCTTTTTTGATTGCTCACCGTGCAAAAAGGGAGGTACTCGCATGCAGACTGGGAAGCTCTTCGCAGTAGCAACAACCGTGCTGGGATTGCTGGCGGCCAGCTGCGGGCCTGTATCGTCGCCGACGCCGACTACGAAACCAGCGGCCCCCCCGGCAAAGGTAGAAACACCAGTGGCCAAGCCGGCTGTCGTTCCCGCAGCCCCAACGCCTACACCCAAGGCAGTGTCCGAGCAGCCAAGATACGGCGGCATCCTCAATATCTCTCATGAGGCTGATCCCAGGAGCTACGATCCCATCCAGGAGATCACCATCACCGCCATGGCCCCGGTAGCGCCCAACTACAGCGGCATCGTCCAGCACGATCCCCTGCAGCCGACCAAGGTCATCGGCGATCTCGCCGAGAAGTGGGAAATGTCCTCTGATGGTTCGGCCTACACGTTCCAGCTGTACAAAGGCGTCAAATGGCATGATGGCGCGCCGTTCACCTCTGAGGATGCTCGCTTCACACTTGAACTTGTCAGGAAGCCGCCCAGGGGAATCGTCAGCACCAAGCAAGAGTGGCTCAATGCTGTGGAGAGGATCGAGGCACCTGATAGGGATACCCTCAAAATAACCCTTCAATATCCCAGCGCCTCCTTCATGGATAATCTGGGCGACGGCCGCATGCTAATTGTGCCGAAGCATGTGTTTGAGGACAAGGGGAACATGAGGCGGGACATAGTTGGGACCGGCCCCTTTAAGTTGAAGGCCCATACCAGCGGCGCCACCTTCAGCGTGGCGAAAAACCCGGACTATTTCATCAAGGGGCGCCCCTATCTCGACGGCATCACCTGGTACATCATCCCGGATAGCTCCACCAGATTTGCCGCGCTGCGGACGCAGAGGATACATGCAACAGCGCTGGCTTCCCAGGGATTGACTCCTTCGCAGGCGGCGGTCGTCGAAAAGGAGTTGGCCGACAGAATCACCCTGTACACTTACCAGGGCCTGACCAACTTCGCCTTCTGGATGCCTCACAATAGGGCGCCCTGGAGTGACGTCCGTGTGCGCCGAGCGGTGCACCTGGCGATCGACCGCGAGAAGGTGATAAGGGTGAGCAGCGAAGGAGTTGGTGACCCAGCCGGCTTCGTGCCAACTGGAGCCTGGAGCCTTCCCGAGGCTGAGCTGAAGAACACGCCAGGCTATCGCCAACCCAAGGACGCCGATACCGCCGAGGCCAAAAGACTGATGGCAGAAGCGGGATACGCCCAGGGAATCAAGACCACTACCGTTGTCAGAAACATCCAGGAGAGGGAGAGAGGCGCGGTTGCAGTGAGGGAACAACTGGCGCCGATCGGAATAGATGTCACCGTCAGGCCTCTCGACCAGGCCACCTTGCTTGATCTCCTCTATAAACGCACCTATGACACGGCTATTTCCAGCAGCTCCACTGCCAGCTACGACGACCCCGATCAGACACTGGGGGAGGGCTTCCTGAGCGGCGTCCTCCGCAACTTCTCTGATTTCAGCGATGAGCAGACCGACAAGTGGTATCGGGAACAAGCCCGCGCGCTGGACCCGGGGAAGCGCAAGACGATTGTGCTGGACATGCAGCGCCGGATGTTCGAACTGGTGCCGGCTGTTATGCTCTATTGGAGGCTCTATCAGCTAGGCGTGTTCAAGGAAGTCAAGGACTATAAGGCGGGGGTCGGGGTCTATAACAACTTGAAGTTCCAGAATGTCTGGCTCACCAGGTAGAAAACTGAGCTGAGAGTGTTGAGGAAAGGACGAACTGCGGATGGAGCAGACTAACGCCATCAGGCTAATCGCGAGCACCTGTATGCGAGTAAAACCGGATGACCATATTCTGGTTGTGGCCGATGACTATGCCCGCTCTCAGTCCATCGGCCAGGCTGTGGCCATCGCCGCACGAGAGTTGGGGGCGACGGTGGTCTACATGGTGGTAGCGGCCAGCCACGTAGTCGGTCAAGAGCCATCGAAGGTCACGGCTGGGGCCATGAAGTCCGCCGACGCGATTTTTGCTGTAGGCGAACGGGTAATCCCTGTCTCCGGGCACAGCACGGCAGGCGAGGAGGTCGTGAGAAAGGGAACGAGATTCTTCGCCGCGATCGGCCTTTCCGAGGACTATCTTCGCCGGCCAGTTTCGCTGTCAGACCTTGTCGAAATGAAGGAGCGTACCGAAAGGATAGTCGATCTTTACAATCAGGCCGACAGCATCAGACTAACTACTGCTCAGGGGACCGAAATCACCATGAGCATTAAAGGCAGGCACGGCACCCCTATGCATCCCCTGCGCGGCATCCTCGTGCCAGACTATGCTGAAGCTCCTGTACCTCCCGTCGAGGGCTCTGCCAACGGCACTCTGGTCTACGATGGCGAGATGGACGGTTGGGGATATACGCTCGCCGAACCATTGGTGCTGAAAGTGGTTGACGGAAAAGTAGTGGACATCTCCGGCAGCTTGGCCGATGCAGAAAGACTGAAGAAGATAGCGTTCGCCGACGAAGGCGCCTCCAACATCGGGGAGTTCGCTATCGGCACCAGCCATACCGTACCCAGCAGACTGACGGGAAACAGATACGATTGCGCGATCCTCGGCTCGGCGCACATCGGTCTCGGAAGGAACACCCTTCTTGGCGGCACCACCATGAGCAGGATCCACATAGATGGCTTGATGGCGCGTGCGACGGTGGAGATTGACGGGAAGACAATAGTCAGGGACGGCGAAGTACTAGTGTAGTGTTTCAACATCAGGTTTACAATGATTAGCCTGGGAATGATTGTATAGTTATCACGGAGATATTACACTAGTCTGAGCCGACCCTCGTTTCTGGCTTACCATCCGGCGGTAGGCAGACAGTGGTTTGCAGTGCTCGGGATCTCTGATTAGCATAGCAGGCTATTCGCACGGTTGCTGACGAAGGAGTCTCAGATGCCAGCGAAGAAAACGCTGTCCTGTTTGCTCACATTCTTAGCGTTGCTTGTCACGAGTTGCGCTCCCGCCGCCACACCCGCTGTATCTCCCAAGGCCCCGGCGACAACTTCAGAAACCGACCCGACAGCCGCCAGGACCGCGGCTCCCGCGGCGCCGTCCCCAACAGCGAAGCTGAGTGTGGAACAACCCCGGTATGGCGGCGTCCTGCTCATAAGCCACAACGGGGACCCTCCGAGCTACGACCCGCTCCAGGAAAGCACCTTGCAGTCGACGAACCTTGTGGTGCCCGCCTACAGCGGCATCGTCCAACATGATCCGATGCAACCAACTAAGGTCATAGGTGATCTGGCTGAGAAGTGGGACATGAGCCCCGATGGGAAGGCTTACATCTTCCACCTCCACAAGGACGTCAAATGGCACGATGGCAACCCGCTTACCTCTGAGGATGCCCGCTTCTCGCTAGAGGTAGTGCGGACGCCGCCGAGGGGGGTCGTCAGCCCCCGGCAGGAGTGGCTCAAGGCCGTTGACAAGATCGAGGCATCCGATAAGGATACCCTGAGGGTTACGCTAAAGTATCCCAGCGCCTCTTTCCTGCATAACCTGGGCGATGGCAGAATGATGGTCGTGCCCAGACGCGTCTTTGAGGCTAAAGGCAGTATGAAGAAGGATGTGCTGGGTACAGGAGCCTACCGGTTCAAATCGCACGAGGCTGGAATAAGTTGGAGCCTGGTTAAGAACCCGAACTACTTCCTCAAGGACCGTCCCTACCTCGATGGCATCACCTGGTACATCATCACCGATTCCGCCACCAGGTTAGCTGCACTCAGGACGCACCGGGTCCATATGACGAGCTTTGGCACGCCCGGCTTAACTGCCGCGCAGGCTGAGATCGTGCGGAAGGAATTACGCGACAATGTGGTCGTGGATAGATATCCTGGACTGATCTTCCATGCCGTATGGATGCCCACCAGCAAGTCCCCTTGGAACGACATTCGAGTTAGACGTGCCGTGGATCTGACCCTCGATCGGCCAAAAGTAATCAAGGTGGCGATGGAAGGTGGCGCGGACGTGGGAGGCTTCATGCCTCCGGGGGAATGGGGCCTCCCACAGGAAGAGTTGCTGCGGCTGCCCGGCTACCGACAGCCCAAGGATGCCGACATTGCCGAAGCCAAGAGGCTGATCAGCGAGGCCGGGTACGCGGGGGGCATAAAAATGACAGTCTTAACGAGGAATCTTCAGCAACTGGAACGAGCCTCGCTAAGCGTCAAAGACCAGTTGGCCCAGATCGGCATAGACTTGACGGTAAGCGTGAGGGACTCAGCCACTACCTTCGACCTGTTGTATAAGCGCAACTACGACATCGCCGTGTTCAGCGGTTCGGCCAGTTTCGATGACCCGGACCAGGTTTTTGGTCAGCAGTTTATTAGCGGCGTGCCGCGCAATTTCTCAGACATAACTGACGAAAGGATAGACAAGTGGTTTGATGAGCAGGCACGTACACTTGATCCGGTAAGGCGGAGACAAACAGTGTTCGAAATGCAACGCCGGATGCATGATCTCGTGCCGGCCTCCATTCTATATTGGGCCACATATGATCTCGGACACTGGAAGGAGGTCAGAAACTTCAAACCCGGTATCGGAATCTCAAACAACGTGAAGCTACAGGACGTGTGGCTGGCGAAATAGTGGTGAGAAGCCCGACACGGCCAGCCAATATTGTTCGCAAACTGAGGAAGCTCTAGAACTTCGAGAATGACGCTAGCACAACGTAACATTGATCTATGCGTACGGTGGGTGGAGCCAAGCGTGACCCATCAGAAAGAACGCGGCACATGTTAGTGGGTTGTCCGACGATTTCGTCAGGGCTCCACCCACCCTACGGCTGAAACCCTTGTCCGAACTTATTAGCGTTCCACGCCACTAATTCACGATGATTCCTTTGGGCAACGACACTGACGCAGTGGATCAGAACGGGCGGTGACTCGGCTATGGCTTCAAGATCGTGGAGGGGCCGCGCCGGCCCCACGATAATGGCCTGTTGCATAGTGACTTTCAACCTGGTCGCTGGGTGCTCCACAGAGACGGACGATCCCGGCCCTGGTTTGCCTGTCTTCGCTACGGCCCTTCCGGCAGCGTCCATTCCAGCCCCCGCGCAGGCTCGGCCATCGACGCCGGATTCCCCAGCGGCGGCTTCCACTCCTGCCACCCCTCGTTCGCCGTTCGCCTCCAAGCCGCAGACCACTTTCTCCAATGGAATGGGTACCAGAAGCGGCGTTCAACCCCCCGCCTCCGGCGCTCCAGCGGAAGCCCTCAAGAGAGCCTTCTTACTTCAGCAAAACGGAGACTACGACAGGGCAATCGAGGGGTACGGCGGCATCATAGTTGCCCGTCCTCGCTCGGTAGAAGCTAAGGAAGCCCTATTCCGCCTGGGGGAGACCCACCGCCTGAGCAGGGACTACCAGCGAGCTGTCCAGACCTTCGAAGACTTCCTTCGAGGTTATCCCCAGGACGACCTCGCTGGCCCCGCCGTCCTTCAGTTGGCGACGGCCCGTGGAAAGGCAGGGAATTTGAAGGGCGCCATCGAAGGTTACCAGCGTTATATATCTTCGCAGGCCCCCGCTGAAGACTACGCCCGATTGCAGATGGCCCAGACCTACGCCGAGGCTGGGGAGCTCGCTGAGGCGGCTAACGAATATGCCCGGGCGCTGGACGGCGAGCTGCCTTCCTCCACAAAGCAGGAGGTCTTGGAGAAGACCGGTGACATATATCGGGAACTGGACATGTCCCGAGAATCGCTGGCCTGGTACCAGAAAGCGTTGGTGACAAGACAGGACGGGCAGCGGGCCCGGCTCCTTTTCCGAATCGGCGAGGCGAGCGAGAAGCTCGGCGATGTGGCTGGCGCCACCAAGGCCTTCACGTCGCTGGCGAATAACTATCCCTGGAGCAATTTCGCTCCGGGCGCTTTGAAGCGGCTTCAAGATACCGGCGTCTCGGTGGACCTCTACCGGCAGGGGCTGATCCGCTACAACCAAGGCCAATATGCCGAGGCTATTAAACTATTCGACCGATATCTGGAAAGCAACCCTGCCGGAGACAAAGCCGTACCGTCTCGCTATTACATCGGGCTCGCACACCAGGCCCTCGGGCAACAGGGTAAGGCCGTGGAGAAGCTGAGTGAGGTCGCGGGCTCTCAGCATCCCCTGGCGAGTGATGCGCTGTGGGAGATGGGCAAGCTGCTGGAGGGAATCCCCCGCCACAATGAGGCGGCGCAGACCTACCGACAGCTATGGGAGCGCTTTCCCTCCAGCGAACGCTCCGAAGAAGCCCTTTTCCGCCAGGGGCTTGTCTACTACAAGGCCGCACAATATGGCCCTGCCCTGGCAGCCTGGGAGGAGCACCTGGATGGCCGTCCTGGATCGAAGCATAGGGCCAGGTCCTACCTTTGGGCCAGCAAAGCTCTGGCGCTGCTCGGAAGGACGGAAGAAGCGCGGCAGCAGCTCGAACGCGCGGCGGCTTACGGGCTGGATGACTACTACGCTCTTCGGGCCGGAGCTCTGCTGGCGCCGCGGGCAGCTCCGCCCAAGGTCGAAAGAGGGCGTGGAGAGATCGAGCCATGGCTTGCTTCCTGGACCCAGGCGTCTGCCAATCTTGGTCCCGAAGTGGAACAGGATCCAGGCTTTCGCCGCGCCAGGGAGTTGCTGGCCGC
The DNA here is from genome assembly GCA_016190665.1 of Chloroflexota bacterium. Classification (GTDB taxonomy): domain Bacteria; phylum Chloroflexota; class Dehalococcoidia; order JACPQD01; family JACPQD01; genus JACPQD01. The sequence goes on along the minus strand of JACPQD010000104.1, from coordinate 128,488 downwards.
GGGGCTGCGGGGAGAGGCCCTTGGCGAGTTCTACAGACTCCTGCGTCGGGTCGGCAACCGACCGGCCGCCCTATATCCTCTGGCAGTGCACTTCCGAGAAAAGGGCCTCTACTCTCTGTCCATGGCGGCCGCTTTTCGGCTCCTGCGCCTTTCCCCCGACCCGTCGCTCCAGCGAGCGCCCAAAGCCCTCCGGGAATTCCTGTATCCCCAGAGCTTCGCTGATTTAGTCGCTGCTGAGAGCGCGAAGGGGTCTTTGGACCCTCTTTTGCTCCTGGCGCTAGTGCGTCAGGAAAGCTCCTTCGAGCCTCGGGCGAAATCCGGGGCCGATGCCATGGGGCTGACGCAGGTCATCCCTTCCACGGCTAGAGAGATCGCCAAAGCTCTAGGCAGGGATCATTTCGTGCTGGAAGACCTCTACCGACCGACCGTGAGCATGGAGTTCGGGGCGTGGTACCTGGCTAACCAGCTCCGTCACTTCGGCGGCAACCTCTTTCTGGCCATCGCCGCCTACAACGGGGGCGCTGGCAACGTCCAGCGGTGGAACAGAAACAACCCTCGGGGCGACGACGACCTCTTCGTGGAGGAAATCGGCTTGTCGGAGACCCACCTTTTCGTCAAGACAGTATATCAGAACTACGAGCTGTATAAGTCCACTTACGGGAGCGGCCCATGACGCGAGAGATGCCGAATCCCTTTTTTACAGGACGAACGGCTTGACGGCAACTCTGAACTCTGCTACCATGCCGCTATCATCGTAAGGGAAAGGAAGTTCGACATGAAGTTCAACATCGCGATTCTCCCCGGGGATGGCATCGGCAGGGAGATAGTGCCCGCGGCGGTTACGGTGCTCCGGGAGGTGGGACGACGTTATGACCACGAGTTCAACCTGAAGCATGGCCTCATCGCTGGAGCCGCTATGGACCAGGGCCTGCCCCCTCTTCCCCCGGAAACCCTTGAAATGTGTCGCAAGTCCGACGCCATTCTCTTCGGAGCGGCCGGCGATCCCAAATATGATTTCCCCGGCGCCAAAGTGATCCCCAATAGCGGTCTTCACCAGTTGCGCCGCGAGCTCAAGCTATTCGCCAACTTGCGCCCGGCGAGGTACATTCCGGCCCTGGCCCACCGCACCCCCTTCAAGCCGGAGGTCCTGAAGGGCGTTGATCTGGTGATACTCCGCGACTTCGCGGGAACCTTTCTCCGCGGCAGGAGAAAGACGTGGCAGAACTCCCGGGGACAACAAGCGGAGGATACGCTCGTTTACTCTGAGAACGAGGTCAGGCGCGCCTTGGGCTTTGCCTTTCCGCTGGCCAGGAGTCGAAAAGGGAAGCTCACGCTGGTCTGCCAGTACAGCATCTTCGACACCTCACGGCTGTGGCGGACCATTGCCAGGAACATGGCGTCGGACTTCCCCGATGTGACATTGGAGGCGATGGCTCCGGACAACTGCGCCATGCAGCTCGTCCGCAACCCAGCGAGCTTCGACGTCATCATCGGCGACAATGTTTCTTCGACCGGCATGTTGAACAATCAAGCGGCGATGCTCATGGGCTCCGTAGGCATGGCTCCCTCTTCCAACCTTCGGCCGGAGCACGTAAAGGGCGTATCCAGGGCAGGCTCGCTTCAGTGGGGCTTCGCGTTCTACGAGCCGATTCACGGCAGCGCCCCCATCCACGCCGGGAAAAACGAGTGTAACCCGATGGGCACCGTCCTGGCCCTTGCGCTGCTGCTCCGTCACTCTTTGGGGCTGGACAAAGAGGCAAAGGCCGTCGAGCGGGCGGTGGATAAGGTGCTCAAGACGCATCGCACCTATGACCTGATGGAGCCCGGCAAGGCTAAGGTCGGCACCAAGGAGATGGGTGAGCTAATAGCCGCTGCGGTCTAGCGACCTGTAGCGCCTGATTTGAACGGAACGTATTTTGGACTGAACCACGGGCGCGGCGAAACCATTTCACAGACTGAGTATCGGAGCCCGCCTGTCGGGGCTACGGAGAGGACACAGATATGGCAGACATACTGGACGAAGCGGCGGCGCTGGTGCAGTGTAAAGAGTGCCCCTGGTACAAATGTTGTGTCACCCCGATGCGTATGAACCCGGAGGATATCCGCCGCCAGTTCCTGTCTCGCATGCCCGGCGCCTTCGGCGCCTCGCCCATGGGCGATGATTCAATCGTGCGGCTTCTGGGGGAGATGGCGGCTGCGGCGCAGAATATGCTCCTCGAGGGATGCCCCATATTCATCGAACGGCTGCGGGCCAGCCCCAGATTGGCGGACCACATCAAGAAGTTGATGCAGACCTGGGGGATGGATGACGAGCGGGACTCCCCAGAAACCAAGAATCCTTAATGGCCCATGCGCCACATGCCCCTGATTCTAGCGCTTCTCGCCATATTGGCTGTCGCTCCTGGCGTTTCCGCTCAGGGGAAGCTGGAGGTACTGTCTTCCGAGGCCGAGAACCGGTTCCCCAATGGCATCATCTTCCGCCTGGAAGTTGAAACGTCTAACGCGTTGAAGAAAGCCACGCTCTCCTACAGGGTCGGAGCGGAGGGATCCTTTCGCACCGCCGCCCCACCCTTTGCGCCCGGCCGCAAGGTGAGCGTCGAGCACGTCCTGGGGAGCAGGGCCGAAGGGTCCTATCTCCACCCTAACGTCGAGATCGCCTACACGTGGTCGTTGGAGGACACCGCTGGCAACAGGCTGGAGACGCCCCTGACGACGGTGGTTTACAAAGACACGAGGTTCACCTGGCGACATGTCGAGAGGGACGGCGTGAGAATCTCCTGGTATCGCGGCGGCGAAACCTACGCGCATCAACTACTGGACAAGGCGGTCGCCGACCTCCGCCGCGCGGCGCTCATAGCCGGCGTAGACAAGGAGCTGACCGTCGAAGTATTGGTATACCCGTCCGTCCTCGAGATGAGGGACGCCCTTCCCTGGAAAAGCCGCGACTCGGACCCCAAGCTGCCCACCTTTGGCTTGCAGGTCTCGCCAAAAACGGTCCTTCTTCTGGGCGGTCGGCCGGACACAGCCAGAACCCTGGCGCATGAACTGAGCCATATCGCGGTGCGGCAGGGCATTGGCTACATCCCGAGCTGGTTGGACGAAGGGCTGGCCCTCCTGGCGGAGGGCGACCTGGCCCCGGAACACGCCCAGGCGCTGGAGCGGGCGGTGCAGCAGGATGTCCTCTATAGCCTGCAGTCGATGACGGAGGTCCCAGACCCCCGCGAGCCAGGAAAGGTCTGGCTTTTCTACGGGCAAGCCTACAGCGTGGCCAGATTCATCATCGAAACCGGCGGTGGGGATAAGCTGCGCTATTTGATGGCGATGCTGAAGGATAAGAAGTCCTTCGATGATGCACTGCGAGAGGTGTACGGGTGGAACACCGATGGTCTGGAGCTCGACTGGCGGGACAGCATGGGGTTGCCGCCCCATCTGGGGAGGGCCGCAATTGAAACTGAGGTGACGCCAGAACAAGCACTGGCCCAGAAGTCTACCTTTGGCGGATTTCAGGCCTTCGGCGCCCTGGCCGCCTCCCTGTTGGGGCTTTTCTTTCTCTTTCCGCTCGCCATTCTATGGCTCGCAACAGCAGCCTTTGTCGTATGTCGGCGAAAAAGGTGGGAATAGCAGGCCATGGAAGATCTGCCTGAACACGGTGTTCTTGGCCGCGAGGCTATACTGCGCTGCCTGGCGGCCACCCCGCCTCTCGTCGAGGGCCTTATCGACCCGGAGAGTCAAGTCCAGGTCAATGGCATCGATTTGACCCTGCGTTCGGTAATGGGATTCACCACCGCGGGGCGCGTGGGCGCTGGTCCCGTCAGAACCGTTTCCCAGTGCGCTGAGCTACCCTTTGAACAGGACGAATGGGTGCATCTACCACCTGGCCCCTATCTATTGACCTACAATGAGGTGGTGCACCTGCCAAAGCACATTGCCGCCTTCGCCTACCCGCGTTCCAGCCTCCTGCGTTGTGGAGTCAGCATTCACAATGCGGTATGGGACGCGGGCTATGAGGGTCGCTCCCAATCACTGGTAGTCGTTTATAACAGGTGCGGATTTGATGTGGCCAGGAATGCGCGGGTCCTTCAGATGGTTTTCCACTACTTGTCAAAGCCGGTGGCAGAGGGCTACAATGGCGCCTATCAGAGGGAGAACGTGTGAGGAGGCAAGAAATGGCAGCGAGCTATGAAGTTCTGGCCAAGGTAATCTGTCAGGAGGGCCACTGCGCTGCGGGACATAAAGTTGGCGACGAGTTCATCATGGGCCTTCACACGCCCGCCGGGTTGTGCTGCAGCGCTTTCCAGGCCATATTCCCCACGGCAAGAGTGCTCCGATTCGGAGGCTCATTTCCCTGGTCGGACGATCCTGAGACGGGCACATCGACCTGCCCCGATGGCAAGAACCCCGTTACCTTTGAGCTGAGAAGGATGCGACGTTAGCAGGCGCTGGCAGGCCCATGGGAGGATACCATTATGGACAGCCAAACCAGGCTCGGCCTAACCAATGTGATGACCTCGGTCAACGGAAGGGTGGACAGCGATACCAATGTCCCCAAGTCGCAAATGGATGAGCTGATTCAGCTTGCCAGAGACTTCATCCCCTACGATGCCATGCACGCCTGGAGCGCCAACATCAACGGGATTGTCGTACAGTTGGTGACCAATAGCGACCATCTGATAGACTTTTGGATCGAGAACTGGTTTCCCATTTCACCGGATGTCGTCCGCCCTCATGGCGTCATCTACGCGGTGAATGGAATCAGCGGCATGGAGCCGCACGCTTACTATTGCAGCGAAGTCAGGACAGCCGTATTTGTGAACACCGACTACTATGGGCAATGCAAAAGCTGGGCGCTGGGAATCGCGGCCGACATTATGGAGATGCAGCACGACATCCACAGCATCCATGCCGCCGTCGTCGACATCGGCGGCTCCGGCATCGCCATTATCGCCCCCACCGGCACTGGTAAGAGCACTCAGTCCTATGGGCTGGTTCTGCGTGTCCCGAACGCCAGAATGCATAGCGACGACTGGGCCTATGTCGACTACATCGGCGGCATCCACGGCCGCGCCTCGGCCACCATCTCCGAGAGGAAGTTCTACCTCAGGACGGACATCGCGGAGACCTATCCCCGGATGGCGGAAGCCTTCAGGAGGTGCAAACTGGAGAACGTCGGCGACACTTACAGCGCGATCAGGAATTCCCGAGTGATTCTGGACCCTATGTGGATAGGCGGCCCGGAGAAATTCATCTATACTACGCGACTGCGCTCAGTTGTCCTCTTGAGAAGAGACGAAAGATCGCCAGCCGAGGAGAAGCTGGATACCGAGGACGCCATCGACACACTGAGGAAGGGAGAATTCATGGTCCTGCCCGGCGGCGGGCCCGAAGAGGAGTGGGGCAAGATTAAGACTGAGCCTTTCTATAACCCTTACCTTCTCGTGAAAAACGAGGAACGAACGCAGTTGCAGGTGGACTTCTTCCGCCGACTCTTCAAGTTTGCGCCTTGCTATATTCTTAATACTGGCGTTGAGACAATAGAGCAGACTCACACCAGAATGCTGCGTATAGCGGAGGAAGCTACCCAGCGCGCCTTCTCGGAGGAGTAGCAGATTAGAAGCTTAAATGGGAACGCGTTACAGATCCAAGCCTTCTCCGTTGGGCCAGCCCCCTTCGCCAATCAAGGGTACGAAGCGACAAGGCCCGAGGTTCGTGGTAGTCACCTCTCCACCCCGTTTCACCAGCTTGATCAGGTCCTGTTCGAACTTGGAGCCTACTGGAATGACCAGCCGCCCGCCCTTGGCCAACTGGTCGATCAGCTCCTGAGGCACCTGTGGGGCGCCGGCAGTGACGATAATAGCGTCATACGGCGCACCCTCCGCCCAGCCGATCGTGTCGCTGACCAGATGAACAACGGCGTTAGTGTAGCCGAGGCTCCTGAGGAGGGCGTCCGCCGACCTCGCGAAATACTCGAGACGCTCGACGCTGATAACCAGGCCGGCGAGTTCGGCCAGAATGGCAGTCTGGTAACCGCTGCCCGTGCCTAACTCCAGCACCTTCTCCCGGCCTCTGAGGTCCAGGGCTTCGGTCATTGTACCCACTATCAGCGGTTGGGAGATGGTCTGGCCCAGGCCGATAGGCAAGGGAACGTTGTCATATGCCTTGCTGCGCTGCCCCTCCGGTACGAATATCTCCCGCCGGACGCGCCCCATGGCGGTGAGCACTCGGCCGTCGGTTATCTCGCGGCCGAGGCTTCGGAGGAGTCTATCGCGAGACTCTTGCAGATTCATGGTATTATCTATTGACAAGCCGATCCACTCCCTGGCCGAGACTCGCTGAAATCGGAGGGGGAAACTGCTGCCGCACGGTATTATGAGTTAATGAGAAAGTCCTGTCAAGTCAAACAAGAATACTCGATTCTCTGGAGGACACGAGTCTTTGAAATCACATCTTTCGCTCCTCTCGATCGTATGCCTCTTTCTCTCCGCCTGCGCCATCGCCGCCCAGGCTACGCCCACCCCCACGCCCGCCCCCAGCACGGCCACTGCCACTGCGACCAGGGTCCCACCGACGGCGACTACGGCTCCCACGGCCACGAAGGCCCCGACCGCCACGCCCCGCCCGCCCACCGCCACCCCGACCCTTGCCCCCACTCTCGTCCCAACGAAACCGCCCGCCGCGGCCAAGCCTCCGGTCGCCGTTGGGGGCGCCGCCATCGCCGAGATAGCCAGAGGCAATACGGCTCGTCCTCAGGTGGCGCTGACCTTCGACGCCGGCGCATCTTCAAGACCCACGCCCAAGATACTCGATACCCTGCGCGCCCACAAGCTGCGCGTGACCCTCTTCATCACCGGAGACTATGCCCAAAAGAACCCCGAGTTGTTGCGGCAGATGGCAGCCGACGGGCATGAGCTGGCGAACCACTCCTACAGTCATCCTGACTTCGTCAACCTGAGCGACCAGCAGATCCAGGAGGAGTTGCGCCGCACCGAGGATACAGTACAGAAAATCACCGGCAGCACCACGAAGCCCTTCTTTCGCGCTCCCTTCGGCAGCCGCAACGCCAGGACAAATCGGGTGATCGCCGAAGCCGGCTACCGGAGCATATACTGGACTCTCGACTCCGGGGACTGGGTGGAGGGAGCGATTCCGTCCAACGTGCGACAGAAGGTAGTGGCTGGAGTTTCCAATGGCAGCATTGTGGTAAACCATCTTGGGAGCGAAGCAACGGCCGAGATTCTTGACGAAATCATCAACGGGATTCAGAATAAGGGCTTTTCGATAGTACCAGTTTCCCAGCTTATCGCCCCCTAGCGCTATTTACCCCTTGTCAAATGGGGAATACTCCCTTATAATGAATTCGGCGGTTTCAGTTGGCTTATCACCTTGCAATCCCGTGGGGATGTCTCCAAGGCCCTGGATGACCAACTCGAGCCAAATAAACGAGAAAGGAGGCATCCGTGAGCTTTGAGGACAGAACTCTCCGGTGCGTGGAGTGCGACACTGATTTCACTTTCACCACCGCCGAGCAAGAGTTCCACGCCCAAAAAGGCTATACCCACGACCCGAAGCGTTGTCCGTCTTGCAGGGAAGCGCGGAGGGGGAATCGGTATGGGCCCGGAGCCAGCGCTGGCCAGCGCACCCAACGGCAGATGTTCCCTGCCGTCTGCGCTCAGTGTGGCGCCGACACGACTGTGCCGTTCCAGCCCCGGGGGGACAAGCCCGTCTACTGCAGCGACTGTTACAGCAAGATGAGACCATCCAGTTGGCGTTAGGCTAGACTGTACACGAGAAGCGGAGCCAGAGCCTGCCCTGAGCGAAGGCGAAGGGGGAGTGTTCTGGCTTCTGCTTCTCAGCCGTGGCGCTCCGCGCAGTGGGGCGTTCCCATAGCTATCATTCTCGGCGCTCCCTTCCATGCTCGCCCCTTGACTGAATAGCGGGTAAAGGAATCGGTATGACAGAGCGAGGAGGACAAGCGGCGGCCTTGAAGTGCTATATCGGCACCAGCGGTTTCCATTATGACCACTGGCGAGACAGATTTTACCCCAGGGAGCTCCCCAAGTCCCAGTGGCTCGACTTCTACAGCCGCTATTTCACCACGGTAGAGCTCAACAACCCGTTCTACCGCCTTCCTTCCGAATCGGCCTTCGAGTCATGGCGAGACGGGACCCCGGCAGGCTTTGTTTTCGCCGTCAAGGCAAGCCGGTTCATAACCCATCTGAAGAAGCTGCGAAACGTGGAATCGAGCATCAAACTCTTTTTGCAGAGGGCTCAAGTCCTCCGGGAGAAACTGGGGCCTCTCCTGTATCAGTTGCCGCCCAACATGCCCAAAAACCAGGGGAATGAGGAAGCTCTGGAGGCATTCCTCCGGCTTCTTTCTCGCGAACTCTCCCACGTGTTCGAGTTCCGCCACGTATCCTGGCTCGTGGACAGTACTTTCCAGACGCTGCGCAGGCACAACGCCGGCTTCTGCATTATGGACATGCCCGAGGTTTCTTGTCCGGTGGTGGCTACCGCCGATTTCGCCTACGTTCGCTTTCACGGTAGCTCGGCCATTTACGCCAGCAACTATACAGAGGACGAGCTTCAGACTTGGGCGGAGAGAATCAAAGAGCTGAGTAAGGGGTTGAAGGCCGCCTACATCTATTTCAACAATGACGCCGAAGCGTACGCGGTGGCCAACGCGAAGAGGCTTAGCGAACTGCTCTCAGCCGCCTGAGGCTGCGGCGCTCTTATGCCTCGCCCGCACAGCCTCGGGACCGACTTCGGCCTTGTTCGTGGCTTCCTGCGAAATGTCGGCGATCTCAGGCTTGAGAATACCAATGAAGGGCAAATTCCGGTATTGCTCTCGGTAATCCAGCCCGTACCCCACCACGAACTCATCAGGTATCTCAAAACCTATGTAATCGAGCGGCACGTCCACGAGGCGCCGGACCCGCTTATCCAGCAGCGCACAAACTTTCAAGCTCGCCGGTTTGCGCGCGTCCAGGTATTTCAAGATGTAGTTGAGCGTCATCCCGGTATCGACTATGTCCTCGACCATAAGCACATCCTGACCGGCGATGCTTATGTCCAGGTCCTTGGTTATCCTCACCGCTCCCGACGTATCTTCCGTGTAATAGGAGATGGATAGGAAGTCAACCCCAGCGATCTGGGTGAGGTGACGCATCAAGTCGGCCATAAAACACACGACTCCCCTCAAAACGCCAATAAGCACCAGGGGCCGGCCAGCATAGTCTTTCGAGATCTGCCGACCAAGCTGCCTGACCCTGGCCTGGATCTGACCGCCGCTCAGGAATACCTTCTCGACACCCCTAACCGTGGCGCCTGCCAGTGGCCCATAACCATACTTCGCCAGCAGGCGCAGATAGTCCTTCTGATATAGCAGCTTGATGTTGATGTCGGGGTAGAGGTCCTTGATACGCCGCAGCTTGCGATTCTTCTGCGTGACCAGGCTCTGCTTCAAAGTGGTGAGCTCGATATAGAGGTCCAGCGCCGGCAAATAGAAGTCCGGCGTGAACATCTCCTTTATCCTCTCTCCCTCCCAGCGCAATGGAAACGACCGCGGCTCATAGACCCATTCTATCTGGTAGAAATCCAGCAGACGGGCAAACTCCTCCTCGCTGGGATGGGCGAAAACCACGGCCCTGCCCATCGGGACGCAGCCTTTCTCGGCCTCACCCCTGGTCCCTTCCTCTGGAATTTTCCCCGTGTCCCTCTTCTCCAGGGCGAGAACGCTCAAATCGGCGACAGCCGAAAGAAACGCCTCCTCCTTCTTGGAGAAACGCCGGCGTTCCCTGGTGTACACGCGCGCCGTCCCCATCACCTCTCCCTTGGCCACCAGCGGAACGCTGAGAATCGAGGCAATGCGCTCCTTTTCGGCGACTTCCGGATACTGAACGCGAGGGTCCTTGGCCACGTCGTAGATAGCCACGGTCTTGCCTTCCAGCGATTCAGCCAGACTGCGACTCGCGTCCAGCAGTCCCTTGCGAACGTACCAGTCGCTGAGGCCATAATGGGAGCTGTGGGTGAGGCGTCTCTTCTCGGGATCAAGGAAAAGCAATGAGCAAGCGCTGCCGCGAAGCGCTTTGGCCGCAATCCTGACGATGGCGTCCAGCGCCTCCTTGATCGACGCCCCAGAGTTGGCCGCCCGCGCAATCTCCTGAAGCGCTCCGTAGTATCGTGCTACGCTGACCGGCGCTTTGCTGGTCATTGCCATATGGGGTAACCTTTCACGGGATCTTAACGACTTGCCCCGCCTTCAGTCCATTCAGCACTTCCGTCTGATTCCCATCACTGATACCGATCTCCACGCGAGTCTTTTCAGCCCTGCCCTGCTGCGAGACCAGGTCCACATACCTATCGATGCCGTCCGAATAGACTGCCCGCGCGGGGAGGACGAGGGTATTCGTCTTCGTTCTGCTGGCAATGCTGACGTCTGCGCCCATTCGAACTGCCGCTCGCACGTTTGCCGAGTCGTCGAAGTCGACCATCACCTTATACACGCTCTTGCCTTGCCACATCGATGCTTTCGAGGCGACCTGTACAACCTTGCCCTTGAACTTGCTCTGCGGGAAGGCATCCAAAGTTATCTCGACAGGCATGCCTTCGGCAACCTTCGCCGCATCGACCTCTGTCACGTTGGCCTCTACTTGCAAATGCGATGGGTCCGCCATGATGCCGATGGGCTCGAAAGGATTGATCTTGTCCCCTAGCTTCGCCTCCACGGAAAGGATTGCCCCGGAGAACGGCGCCTCGATGCGGGTCTCGGCCAGCCTCTCGCGAGTGAGATCGAGGACCCTCTGGCGATAGGCAAGGTTGCCTTCTTCTGTAGCCGCCTGTATCCTGGCGTTTTCCAGGTCCTTCTCGAGAATCTCCACATCTACGGCCGTAACTTGCCGATCTATCTCCAACGTCTTGAGCCGGGCAGCCGCCTCCGAGTAGGCCATTTCCCGCTCCTCCAGTTGATTCAGCGCGTCCAGCGTCTCCTTGTTCTCTTTCCAGGCGACTTGCACGTAAGAGTCATATGCTCTATCTTTGAGGGTCTTCCGATAGGCCGCCGATATCCTGGCAGCCTCCAGCCCAGCATCGATGCGTTGCAGATTCGCCCTCGCCCTCTCCACAACAAGCCGACTTCTTTCTAACCGGTTCTCCCTGGCCTGAAACACATCCAGCGTGCCCTTATTGACGAAATACTCGGCGTCAGCCACCTGACGGTTCAACTCGGGGTCGTTAAGCTCGGCAATGAGGCTTCCCTCTGTCACCTGATCCCCGGGCTTGATGTTCAGCGTCTTCAACCACCCCTCGCGACCAAAGAACAGGAAGGCTTCCCGGGTCGCGGCCACACGACCTCTGACCTTCACTGCATCCACGATGACGCCAGGCCTGACAGTGAAGAGAGAACCTGCGGCCGGCGTTGCGGTCGGTGGCGGAACAAAGGCAACCGTCGGCTCCGGTTGCGGCAAGAACTCGCACCCCGCCGCGAACAAAGGCATCAAGGTCAGAAGCAAGAGAACCCTTTTTATGGCAAAAACCACTTCCCATCCCCCCCGGTTGAAATTGAGACGCGCCGACGCGTCACGGTTGATCAATACGGCTAGTATATATTCCATACGCACGGCATGCAAGCGCGGAGCATCGATAGGGACTGACCCCCGGGACCCAAATCGCGGCCTATCCCGGTCGGAGCAGAACCCACTCATCCCGCAGACCCCGAGCTACTCCACCAGATAAGCTATTACAAACTTAAGGTCCCTCGTCAAGTCGGCCTGGAACTCAACGTGGCCGGCTCCGGTCTTCAGCGGGGTAGGTTCAGCCGAGACGATCTTCGCGCCTGGCGGCAGACTCACGCCGACACGCACCGGGATGCCGGGAGTCCCCGGCTGCTTCTGGACCAGCAGTTCATACCGGTTAGCCCTTGCGCCGCCCAGAGCCAAAGACGGAAGACCGTAGCTGAAGGAGACCTCCCGGGAGGCACCCGGGGCCAGGTCGAAGAAGGCGTCAAAAACGTCTTTGCCTCCCTCCGGCGAGGCGAGCATTGCCCCATCCTCCGCCGCCGCCTTGCCCAGCCGGAGCCAGAAGCTGCCCTTAGGCATCGGGATGTGGCTGCTCTGGAGCAGCTTCGCACCTTTGGGCACGTAGACGCGGACATAGTCCCAGTAGCATCCCTCACGCCACTGCTCGTAAGCTGCTCCCCGCAAAGTGTCCTGAAGACATTCGTTGATTCTCTCTGTGCTGTTGTTCTTGTAATTCAGAACCACCTTTGCCTGGGCGGTTCCATCTTTACCCAGGGAGACATCGTAGCGGATAGACGCTGATATCCGAGCGTTGAGCTTACGATAGGCCACATTGCTATCTACAACCATAAGAAAGTCGCCTTCGGAAGGTCTAATGGCTCCATCCCGCTGGCTACGGTGCAAGAGACCCTGCACCGTGGGATCGTTGAAGTGCATCAGCAGATGCTTTTCCTCCCATGCCTGTGCGATCAAGCCCCCAAGCTTCACCGCTGTGTCTGCATCCAGCCCACTCTGGATCCTCAACAGCAACTCCTGGAACAGGGCGGCCATGAAGAGCTTCTTTGCACGTGTTTGCTCGAGACCGCGAGGTCCCACAGCGCCGGGAGTACGAACCATCTTGTCCACAACGTTCCCGGCGTCCACCAACTCCTGAAACTCCCTGATGAATATGGGGCCGGTGAGCGAAAGAACGCTTTCAAGCATCTGCTGGTCTACGGCTACCACACCATCCACGGAAACGTCCTGGCCCAGCTTATAGAAATCCTCAATGTACCGGGCGGAGGTCGGGAAATCAGGAGACCAGTTCGCGTCCCGGAAGAGCCAGACCCCACCCCACATGTACTTGCTGACGGCGGGAGGAGGAGGCGGATAGCGCTTCGAAAGGTCGTCCACATCAGAACTGTCCTTGAAATCCAACTCGGCTATTTTCCCTCCAGCTAGACCGAGAAGCCAGACGCCAGCTATGAAACCGCCCGTCGCCCGCAGTTCCTCGCTGTTCTGAGAAATAATCAGATATCTCCTAGGTTTGTCGATGCCCAGCAGTGACGCCGTCAATTCGGGAGCGGCGCGGCCGAGTTCGACCACCGCCTGGAGCGAAGGGAGCAGCGCCTCCAACCGTTTGACGCCATCGGCCAGCGCCCCGGTAGGCTCAGCAGCCTTCACGGATTTGAGCCTCTGCCGCGCCTTCTCCGATTTGCTGGCTGCAGCCTCGAAGCTCGGTTTGCCCACTTTCATTGCGCCCATCAGTCCTGTATCGAAGCCGCTGTCCCCGAAGAGGGCGAACGTTTGACCAGACGCCGCCTCCACTATCGGCTTTAACCCTTCACCAGCCAGTCGCCCCGCGGAAGCTGTATCAAGGGCAACGTCCAGCAGATCTACCACCGCCCGCGCCTCGGCGCCCCATCGCGGCACCCAGCCCACAAGTCCTACCAGAGAAAGCAGCGGCTCCCGCTTAATAGAGGCAAGACTCGCCTCGGCCGCAGCCAGGTCGGCGATTGCACGGTCCAGAGCATCCCTCTTCAGCAAGTCGGCTGGCGACTGCTTCACGGTGGCTTCCGCTCGGCGCAAATGCCCCAGCGCCGAATCTGCTCGATAGCTGACGCGAAGGAAGCTGGCATAACCGAAGAATCCGGCCGCCATTGTCAGGGCCAGCCCCAGGGAAACTGTGATAAAAGCTCTCTTGGACATCTCAGGCTCCAGACACCTTCGAAACGGACGTTTTGAGCCTCCGGATAGTGGCTGAAGGGAGGAACAACCTCGGGAGAACTGAGAGAAGATCGGCGCAACGGCCCCGTAGTTGTGGGCGAGAGCGAGAAGACGGACGAGCCAGCAGGTTAGTCTCCTAACTGGCAGAACTCTGACTTCCGTAGGCGGGCAGTCCTATCAAGCCACGAATATTCCGGGCCTCCATAGATACCCCGTTGCTCTTGGCCAAGCTATGCAACCTGGTGACCAGCTCGTAAGGCTCTTCCTTGTAACACAGGGCAACTAAAGCATCGATCTGAGAGAGGAGCGCTGCCCTCTCGACGCGATGATTGCTGTGGACGCGGAATATGCGCGGGTGCGGAGTAAGAACCCTTTCCTCGAACTCTGGCAGCAAGAGCTCCTCGTTAAGCTTTTCGCCGGGGCGGGCGCCAGTGAACACGATTTTGATATCCTTCCCCACGCGAAGACCGCGCATGCGAATCATCTTCTCGGCAAGGTCGAGAATCCTCATCTCTTCTCCCATATCCAACATGAAGACGTCTCGACCCTCAGTGAAAGCCGCCGCTTGAAGAACGAGGCTCACCGCCTCAGGTATGCCCAGGAAGAACCGCGACATCTCAGGATCGGTCACCGTTATCGGCCCCCCCATCTCTATCTGCCTGAGAAAGGTGGGGATGACGCTGCCACGGCTGTTCAGCACATTGCCGAAACGAACGGCCGTAAAACGAGTCTTGCTGTCCTCCGGCAGGCTGGTGACCAGCATTTCGCCAATCCGCTTACAAGCCCCCATGACGCTGGAAGGGTCCACAGCCTTATCGGTGGAGATGAAAACAAAGCGTTCGGTATGGTACTTTGAAGAAAGCGAATAAAGAATGCGCGTGCCATGGACATTGACCCAGACAGACTCGTCAGGGTGCTCTTCCATCAAGGGAACGTGCTTGTACGCGGCGCAATGGAAAACGATCTCAGGCCCACGGGTAGCAAAGACACGCTCCATCTTCTCTACTCGCAAAATGTCGGCCACCACTGCCTTTACCGGTGGCAGATCGGGATAATGAGAGAACTCCATCCTTATGTCATGGAGAGCAGTCTCATTATTGTCCAGCATGAGCAGAAGCCGAGGTCTCAGCTTCACAATCTGGCGGCATAACTCCGAGCCGACTGAGCCTCCAGCCCCCGTAACCAGGACCACCTTGCCCTGAACCAGTTGCTGGCACGTAAGCAAATCGATTTCTGCCGGCTTTCTGCCGGCGATGTCTTCGATAGTGATATCACGGAACAGGACCGGACCCACTTCCTTATTGTCCATTATGTCAAATATATTTGGCGCTACTTTGACCAGCGCGTTGGTCTCCAGGCAAATAGATACCATATCTCTGAGATCGCGGTCTGAGATAGTGTGGATCGCCACCACAATCATATCCACCATCTCGCTGGCAACGATCTCGCGGATATCGTGACGGTTGCCCAGGACTTTGGCGCCGTGCACCCTCATGCCCTGCTTCTTGGGATCGTCATCTATGAAGCCGACCACTTCGTATCCGGCTCCTTCGTGGGTCAGGCGCCAAGCAAGCAGTTGGCCTGCCTCGCCAGCGCCAATGACCAACACCCTTTTCCCAGGAGCCGATCTCACCAGCCGCCACCGCCACATGAACCCAGTCACGAGCCGCCACCTGTAGCGGACTAGTGTAAAGGCTCCGAAGGTGAAGATTCCCCCCACTACGACGACAGTCACCGGAATTGGGCGTGACAGGCTCAGCACAACGTCCAGTGAGGAAAGGGCCGTGCCTACAGCCGCAGCCTCAAAAATGGTGATCACTTCTTGCGCGCTGGCGTAGCGCCACATATGTCTATAGAGGCCGAACACGTAGTTAGTAGCACAGTAGATGAATACCCAAAAGACAATCGTTTGTCGAAGACCAGACGCATATTGATCCGGGACATCCCAATCGAAGCGAAGGAGAAGCGCCGATAAGAAGCAAAGGACCACCAGCGCCGCATCCAGGAGCACCGCCGGAACGTAGCCCTTAATACTGTGCCAGACAAGTTTCACGGAGACAAGTCCTCTTAATGGCGGGCCGAGCGCCCGAAAAATCTACCGTCGAGCTTAACCGAGTTTCGTGTTATAGCATGTTAATGAATCTTGGGCAAATTTGCAAGGGGCGCCATGCCGCGGGCTCCTGTCCTTATCGACCGCCTGCCAGGCCACACGCCTCTCCCCAATATACATGTTCAGCCGCACTGGCGCCCGATAACGGCGCGCAAGCTGCGGCATACAAACTCCACTTCTTCCTCCTTCAAGCCACCATAGAAGGGCAGCGCCAGGGTGCGTCGGGCGACGGCCTCGGTTATCGGGAAGTCACCGGGTTTGAATCCGAACCGATCGATGTAAAAAGGTTGGAGATGTATGGGAGTGAAGTAGGGACGGGAAGGTACGCCGCATTCCTCCAGTTCGCCCATTACCCGGTTCCGGTCCAACTCGGGCGACAGCATTACCACGTACACGAACCAACTCATCCGGCTCACCTTAGAATCAATACGAAGCGTCTCGACCCCCTCAATCTGTTCCAGCCGGTCCGTATACCATCCAGCCACAGCCTCCCGTTTGTTCAGTAGCTCGTCAATCCGCTGCAGTTGCGCCACCCCGAGAGCGGAGCTGATCTCGTCCAGCCGATAGTTGTAACCCAAGCGGGTATGGTGCAACCAGGTCCCGTTTTCATCCCGTCCCTGATTCCTCAAGCTTCGAAACAGCTTGAACCACTCGACATCGTCGGTAACGATGATGCCGCCCTCGGCGGTGGTCATCTGCTTATTCGGATAGAAGGCAAAGACGGCCCCATCCCCAAAGGATCCCACTCTCCTGCCTTCGAACTCCGCCCCCATTGCTTCGCATGCGTCTTCAATCACCCTGAGACGGCGCCGCTGAGCGATTGCCATCAGCCTGTCCATCTGGCACGGCTGCCCAAATATATGAACGGGTAGGATGGCCTTCGTGCGCGAAGTCACTTTCTCTTCGATTCTGTCCACGTCGATGTTCAGAGTCTCCGGATCGATGTCGACGAAGACCGGAGTGCCGCCCTCGTAGAGGATGCAATTGGCTGAAGCGACGAAGCTGAAGGGTGTCGTTATCACCTCGTCTCCCGGCCCAACCCCCGCCGCCTCCACGCACAAGTGCAAACCGCTGGTGCCGTTGCTGACCGCCGCCGCGTATTTCTTACCGATGAAGCTGGCCGCGGCGCGCTCAAACTCCTCGATCATCGGGCCCATACTGAGATAGGGGGTGCGCAGGACCCGATTCACCAATGCTATCTCCAGATCCGTGATGTCCGGTCCGGAAAGTGGGATGCGCCTAAGTTCTTTCATTGCCGCTATCGTGGGCACGAGCTAGCTCCCGATTGCGAAACGCCAGGCGGTCGGAATACTTTTGTGTCAAGCGTCTCTGCTCGCATCGAAGGTCATCGTTGGTCAAGTGCACGGTCCGGGTCATATCGTTCTGGTACTCGTCAACTACCGACCAGTCCACATCTCTGTGGCGCTTTTCGTCGTAGAAAACCGTTCCGGGAAAGGGAGCCAGAACAGTGAATCCTACCATATCCGGGTCTATTTCGTCTACCAGATCCTCGGTGAGCCGGATATCCTCAAGGCTTTCATTGGGCATGCCCAAAAGGATGTATGCCCTCCGAAACAACCCTACATCTCGCGCAACTTTGAAAGTGCGTCTCACCTGTTCCGGAGTTATCCTCTTCTGCATATCCTCCAGTATCCTTGGGGACCCGCTTTCAACGCCGGCCCACACCTCCCGACAGCCCGCTCGGTACATGATGCGCAGCATCTCTTCGTCAGTTGTATCCACACGAATGTTGCAGCCCCACTCCGTGTTTATGCCTCGTCTAAGCTTCTCTTCGCAGAATTCCATGACCAGCTTCTTGCTCAGCGTGAAGGTGTCGTCGCTGAACTTCATGAAGTCTATTTCCCAATCTCTCACCACCTGCTCAAACTCGTCCAGCATACTGGCCGCGCTGCGGAACCTCACTTTCCTGGCCCAAACCGCATGGCTAACGCAGAAGACGCAGGCAAAGGGACACCCCCGGCTGCTGAAAATAGCCGCTATCCTCTTGCCGTTGTCCCGGTAGGCCTCCCGGATGTTCCTCTCCTGCTTTACAGTACGGCGGTCGGGAAAAGGTATGTCATCCAAGCTCCCTATGAGAGGCCGCCGCACGATTCGCTCGAGGTCGCCCCGGACGATATCGAGAAAGGCTTGCTCGCCCTCGCCGACCACGACAGCATCCACGCAAGGATTCTTCAGCACGTCCTCGGGCAAGGCGGAGGGATGCACCCCTCCGAAGACAACATGGTTATCAGGTCTCTTAATCTTCCCAGCTAGTGAGAGCGCGTGCTTCATCTGGGGCGAAGTGCAAGAAAACCCTACGATGTCGGCTCTTTTGCAGCCCTCGACTATCTCCTCATCGCTATCGAAGAAGCCACTATAGAAGGAAATATCGTGGTAGCCGCTGGCCCGCAGCCTGGAGGTCAGATAGCCAATATTTAGCGCCTCCCAGGTGTGGAAGGACCGCGGCTGGACAAGAGCTACTTTCACCACTAACCTCTACCTCACCTCGAAGTAGTCCAGTATAGCCTCCACGATCCGCCTGGCCGCGTGGCCATCGCCGAAGGGGCTGACAGCATTCGCCATTCTATCGTATTCGGCGCTGTCTTTCAACAGCAGTTCGACGTTAGACACGATAGCATGACGGTCGGGGCCGACAATCTTGGCCGTCCCGGCCAAAACAGCCTCCGGCCGTTCGGTCTCCTTCCTCATGACCAGGACAGGCTTCCCCAGCACCGGGGCTTCTTCCTGGATTCCTCCTGAGTCGGTGAGAACCAGGTAAGCCTTCGCCAGGAGATGAGCGAACTGCCCATATTCAAGTGGCGGCAGGAGACGGATTCTATCGATCCCCGAGAGTATGGCTCGAACCGGGGCCTGGACGTTAGGGTTCAGGTGTACAGGATATACTACCTCCACGTCCTGATTCCTCTCCACTATCTCCCGGAGAGCGTAGCAGATGTCTTCCAGCGGTTTCCCAAAGTTCTCCCGCCGGTGCGCCGTCACCAGGAGTAACCGACCGCCGCCTGAGGGGACGGTGGCGCCAGTCTCTCGACAGTCATTGACGATCGTCAGCAGGGCGTCCACCACGGGATTTCCGGTCAGGAAGACGCGCTCCCTCGGAACTCCCTCGGCGATCAGCGCGTCGAAGGCGGCCCGGGTCGGGGCAAAATGCAGGGTGGCCAACACACCGATCAGACGGCGATTGACTTCCTCCGGGAAAGGCGAATACATGTCTCCTGTTCTCAGGCCCGCCTCCACGTGGCCAACGCGAATCTTCCGGTAGAAGCTAGCCAGGGCGGCCACCATCGCTGACGTGGTATCCCCCTCCACCAGAACAAGGTCGGGTTTCTCCCGCTGGAGCACGCCGCTGACGGCCACCATAATCCTGGCGGTCAGCGACGGCAACGACTGGTCCTGCTCCATGAGATCAAGGGCATAGTCTGGTGCTATGTCGAATAGCGCAAGAACCTGGTCCAGCATATCCTTGTGCTGGCCGGTTACACACACGGCGGAATGGATCTCTCCCGGTGATTTCTCCAGTTCCTTGATCACCGGCGCCAGCTTTATGCCCTCAGGACGAGTGCCGAGCACGGTCAGAATGCGCAACATCACTCCGCTCCCCGCGAAAAGAGAACCGCCCGCAGGGTTTGAGCCAGGATTCCGCCATCCAGGAGCAGAGACCGCCGCCGCATGTACTCCATGTCAATACTTAGCTTGAGGGGCAGTATGTCCCGGCAATACTCAGACTCCATCCCATCCACGCTTGCCGTTGGCGGCGCGTCCGACTCGTCTCTGAATTTCAATTGGGCAAGCCCGGTGATCCCCGGGGCCATATCCAGAATCTTTCTCTGGTCCGGAGGCAACCCGGCAAAGAACCTTGGAGCTTCAGGCCGTGGACCCACCAGGCTCATATCCCCTTTGACAACGTTAACAAGCTGCGGCAACTCGTCCATTTTCGTCCGGCGCAGGATCCGTCCCAATCGAGTGACTCTCGGGTCCCCGAAGTAAGATAGCCCTGGGCCAGGCACATTGTGGAACATGGTGCGCAATTTGTACATAGTGAAGAGCTGTCCCCTCCTCCCAACCCTTTCCGCCAGGTAGAAGACCGGGCCGGGGGAATCCATCAAGATGAGAAATGCCATGACCGGCAGGAGCGGCAGCATAACGCCGATGGCAATAGCTGACGCAACGAGATCAGTAATACGCTTTATCGTCCCCTCCGCTCTAATCGCCGGTCCCCACGACAAAGGTAACCTTCATTTAGCGTCGCACCGGCGTCCAGGTGGCGCGCCTCCTGCCCCGAAGAACATTCGCTACCGCTATCAAAGCGGAGTAATTCACCAAACAGAAGTAAAAGGGCATACTGAGCAACTTCCCCAGGCTCACTTTCCAGCCCCAAAATGCTAGAAAGTAAAAGGCTAACTGAAGACCGAAGGTGGCCCGATAGAACAAGCCAGCCGAAAGGAGGACAGCGTTGCTGGCGAGGAGGACGAAAAGGAACAGCGGCACACTCCAACGCAGAAGCTTGTGAGAGACCAGAGCAAGCGCTACCAGCGGACGCCTGAAGGGGTTGAGCAAGCCCGGTCTGGACAGTATGCCCTCAATATCCCTCGTTGCCCCTCGCGTCTTGATCCGCGCTTCGCCGCGAGCAGTACTCGCCATCTCCTCCAAGCCTAGCGCCTCCTCCTCAAATACCACTCTGTAACCCTTACTGACAGTTTCCAGGGGCGAAATGCAGTCGTCAGCGAAGAAGGGCGGCACCGGACTGAAGACCTCCCGCCGGATGCCATAAAAGGCCCCACTGACCAGCACCAGCGCCCCTATTTCGCTTTCTTTCCTCCGCAGAAACGTTTCATATTTCCAGTAGGCACCCTCGTTCCCGCTAATGTCCGAACTTTCCGTGGAGTGGAACTTGAGGCGGGCGCAGACCGCTCCTACCCTCTCGTCCGCGAAGTTCCGGACAAGGAGGCGCAAGGCGTCCGGCTGCAGCCGGGTGGTGGCATCGCTGAAGACCAGTACCTCGCCGCTGGCCAGTCTAGCGACGGTATCATTGAGCGCCGAGGTCTTGCCTCCTCTTTCCGCCTGGCGATTCAGAATCACGCCACGCCCTTCGTACTCCCTGACAATCTCATCCGTGTCATCGGTGGAAGCATCCGAAGCGACTATTATCTGGAGCCTCTCTTCGGGGTAGTCAAGCGCCAAGGTATTCTCCAACTTGCCCCGAATGGCGTCCTTCTCATTATAAGCGGCTATAATGAACGTTAGAAACGGCGTCACGCTTCCCCGGTGCACGACCTGGCCTCTGAACGCGCTCAAGACGATGAGCAACAAAGGGTAGCCGAAATAAGTGTAGACCGTTAGCCCAACCCCCAGCCAGAATAAGGCTTCGATTAGCGCCACTGGTCGCCCTTTCCAAGCAGTACGATTCGAAACCCGCACGAACGCCACGCAGCATGATCCAGGCAGTTTCGCGTATCGATGACAAGCTTCTTCTTCACGAGTCCAGCCACCCGAGAGACGTCAAGGTTGGCGAATTCTTTGTGGTCTGCCAGGACGAGAATGCAATGGGAGCCGCACACCGCCGACTCGAAATCAGTGAGCATCGCCTGGAACTCCGCTAGATTAGCCACGTGCGGGTCGAATAAGCGGACTCCAAACCCATCCTTGAGGACCTGGCGAAGGATCGCCAGGGCGGGACTTTCTCTCACATCGTCCACGTTTCCCTTATAGGTAACTCCAAAAATCGTGACCTCCGGATCTTCGACGCCAGCGGTCTCCCTTCGTAATAGCTCCAGAACATGAAAGGGCATGAGCTGATTGACCGCTTGAGCCGTTTGAATCAGTGGCGTGCCCTCAGGCGCTTTCTCCACGAGAAACCACGGGTCCAGTGGTATGCAGTGTCCTCCTACTCCCGGTCCGGGATTCAAGATATCAACCCGGGGGTGCTTATTGGCAAGCCGGATAACCTCCCAGACGTCCACCCCGATCTTCTCACCCAGCAACGCCAGCTCATTGGCCAGCGCTACGTTGACATTGCGGAACGTATTCTCCGCCACTTTCACCATCTCGGCGGTTGTGGCATCAACCACGGAAATTCTCCCCTTCACGAATCCCTCGTACAGCTCTTTCGCCAGTAGACCGGACTGCTCGGTGACGCCCCCTATGACTCGATCATTCCCCACCAGTTCCGCGAGGATGCTGCCCGGCAGCACCCGTTCCGGAGCGTAGGCGACATAGAAGTCGGCGCCCGCCTTCATCCCTGATCGCTCAAGAATGGGTGCCAGGATGCTCCTCGTCGTTTCAGGAGGAACCGTCGACTCGAGGACCACCAGATCGCCCCTCTTCAAGTATGGCACAACGGAGGCAGCCGCGGCACACATATCCCCCAGGTCGGCGCGACGCTCTTCGGTGACAGGGGTGGGGACCGCCAGGATGAAGACATCACAGGCACAGGGCGCATTCCTCACTACCAGGTTGCCGGCGCGCATGGCAGTCAAGACCATAGCCTCAACCCCCGGCTCGGAGATGTGCACACGACCATTATTGAGCGCCTTCAGTATGCTGTGGTTGGTATCAACGCCCGTAACACGATGGCCAATGGAGGCGAACATGACCGCCGTAGGCAGGCCGACATAGCCCAGCCCGAGGACACAGATGGTTTTCATATGGAACCTTCACTCGAAACGTTGCTGGCCACTACTAGAATCACCTCAACCCAAATATCGAAACGCTGCATCGGTCGGTCATTGTTTCCGGTTTGGCGCTCCCACTCTCACCAGATTGCCGATTCTCGAGTCAACATTCCTGGTCGCGTTGCAGCAGTCCAGGACAAGTGGCGCCAGCTCCGCTATGCGCTTGTAGTCATACAGGCTGTGCCCGGTGATAATCACGGCGCAATCCGTCCTCTTAATGGCCTCATCGGTGATGGGGGTGGAGTCCAGAGACACCCCCTCCTTGAGGAAGGGACTAATGGCCAAATTGAAGTGCGGAACAAAAGGATCATTATAGCTAACCACCACCCCGCGCTGCACCAGTAACTCCAGCACCCTCTCCGCCGGCGAATTGCGGGCGTCATCGACGTCCTTCTTGAAAGCTACCCCCAGGACAAAGATATGTGAGCCAGCTAAGGGCTTGCCCTGGGCGTTAAGGGCCTCGGCCACCCTCTCCACAACATGGTAGGGCATGCTTAAATTGACCTGAGATGCCAGGTCGATGAAGCGGGTGTAGAAGTCGTACTCCCGCGCCTTCCAGGAGAGGTAATAAGGGTCCACCGGTATGCAGTGGCCCCCGACGCCGGCCCCCGGATAGAAGGCCGTAAAGCCAAAGGGCTTGGTGGACGCCGCCTCGATGACCTCCCAGACATCAATGCCCATCCTTTCGCAAAGGAGCGCCAGTTCGTTGGCCATGGCCACGTTGACGCTGCGGAAGATATTCTCCCACAACTTCGTCATCTCGGCCGCCCGCGGTGAGCTGACAACATGGACCTGGGGGACGATGGCGGCGAGTGCCCGCCTGGCAGCCTCAGCACAAGCCGTGGTCACGCCACCCACCACTCTCGGCGTGTTGGCCAGCGTGTGCTGCCTGTCCCCCGGGTTGGTCCGCTCCGGGGCAAAGGCAAGGTAGAAATCTCGTCCCACCTTCAATCCTGAGCCCTCCAGGATGGGCAGAATTACCTCTTCGGTAGTCCCCGGGTAGCTAGTGCTCTCAAGCATCACCAGTTGCCCCGGCCGCAGGTAGCTGGCTATACCCTTCGTCGCCTCTACGACATATGAGAGGTCAGGGGTCTTGGCGAGGGAGATCGGGGTTGGAACGCATATGGAGATAATATCCGCCGTCGCCACCTTACTGTAATCGCTGCTAACTGAGAGGCGGCCATCCCGCACTACCTCGGCCACGTCTGAGCTGGGCACGTCCCCGATAGGGCTCTTGCCCTCCCTCAACCGACGCACCCTGCCTTCGTCGAGGTCTATGCCCAGCACCGGGAATCCGGCGTGCGCCCAGGCAATAGCCAGCGGCAAACCGACATAGCCCAACCCCAGAACGCAGATACGTTTCATTCTCCGCCTTTTCCAGATGCGTTAGCAGAGTCAGCCATACTCAGTTCGCCACAGCAGCGTTTGGCCGTCACTCCGCCGGCGCCCGCTCCTGAGGCTTTGTCCCACAGCGCAGAGACCGCGCCAAACACTCTGTCAACGGCTATGGCCTTCATACATCGGTGCTCGGGACAGTAGTCCAGATAACAGGGAGCACACTCCGCTCCTCCCCTCATTATGACCGCATTACTGCCATTGCGATAGGGACGGATCCGATCAAACTGCCCCGGACCAAACAGGGCCACCAAGCCCGGGCTGAGGGCTGAAGCCAGGTGCATCGGCCCCGAGTCGACGCTCACCACGACCTTGCACAAGTCCAGGACCGCTGCCAGCTCCAGAAGCGAGGTCTTCCCTGTCAGAAGAGCAGGCTCGGCCTTCATCAGCCCGGCTATCTTCTGCGCCAGAACCTGATCACCAGCGTCTCCGATAATCACGATTCTCGCTCCCAAGTCCTCCGCCAGACGATCGCCCAGCGCCGCCCATCTCTCCACGGGCCAGGCCCTGGATGCCTTTCGGGAGCCGGGACAGAAAACGACCGCTGATTCTGACTTGATGTTGGCCAATCCCAGGATCCCTCGCGCAGCCTCACGGGCGTCGTCCGGAACTAGCACCTCAACACCTGGCCCATCTGGCAACGCCCCGACGGCCTTGACCACTTCGAGAACCCTTTCCACCTCGTGTCTTACTTCGAAGAACCGCTCGGGTATGCGCTTAGTGAGGAAAAAACCCCGCTCCTCCGTATCGCGCCCCAACCGATGACGAATACCCAGGCTGAGAGTGATGGCGGCCATTCTGAGAGCTCCCCTTGCCGACATCTGCGGCTGAAGCAAGAGCAGAGCATCATATCTTTCCCTTCTCAGAATGACAAGGGTCTTCAAGAGTCGGAAGAACTCACCGAAGGCGGCGAGTGACACTGGCCGCTTCAACTTAGTGTGGTCGAAGGATGGAATCACCTCGTCAAGATAGCCAAGACCGCTGAAAACGTCTGTCAGAGAGGGAAGGCCCAGGAAATGTATGGTGCAATCCGGCAAGCTTCGGCGCAGCGCTCGCAAGCCCGGGGTCGACATTATGAGATCGCCCAAACCGCCCATATGGACCACCAGCAGCTTTCTTGGGCATCGATCCAGCTCTCTGGTCGGGAAAACCCTCCTCAGGGCGCCGAAGACTGCCCTTTGGAGGGGGCTCGCCTCAACTTGAACCCTTCCCACCCGAATGCCTCTCAACGATGTTCTAGCCTTCCTGCAATCTGCGTGTGTCAGTATTCACCCGAACCCTTCCCAGCCAAATGCCTCTCAATGACGCCCCAGGCCAGCTTGGCGCGCTCATCCCAGGAGTTCTGCGCCGCCACCGCTCTCCTGCGGGCTACGGCCTCAGGACCGTAATCCTTCAGACCCTTCTCAATCATGGCCAGGAATTCTTCCCGGCTGTCAGCAATCCTCACCACATCCCCAAAGGGACGTACCTCGGGGAGATCCGTGGATACCACCGCCTTCCCCGCCGCCAGGTACTGGTGGACCTTGTTAGGATAGCAGTTCTCCGTCCACTCGTTAACCTCATAGGGAAGAAGACAGACATCCATCGGCTTCAGGTAGCCGGGCAATATCTCATAGTCCCGCCACCCCAGCCAGGTAACATTGCCTAACGAGACCAATCTCTTAAAGCTCTCAAGAAAAGCAGGAGGTGCGACCTTGTTGAGGTTGCCCACGAGAAGAAGCGACCAGTCGGGCCGAGAAGTGGCTACATACTGGAGTAGCTCCGCGTGGAATATCCCCCATATGCCACCGATAAAGCCAATAATTGGATGCTTGATGGAAGCCGCCTCCGGCGCAATCTGGGTCTTCCCATCGAGGGCGCGCTCGAAGTGCTCCACCTCGGCGGCATTGGGCATGAAGTAGATATTCGGATTTACAGCTCCCTTCGACAGTACCAGCCTCTCCGAGACAGCGAAAACCAGCCCAACCTTTTCCAGCACCTTCCTTTCGTAGCAACGGAGCTTTGCGCTCCTCTTCTTTGGCAGGCCGGGATAGGCGGCGTATTCATCGAAACATTCGTAGATGGCCAGCTCCTCGCCAGCCACCCCCAGGAAGTTGTGCAGAAGGGGATGAGCGATCCAGGATATGCGTCGCCCACGATCAAGGGACATCCGGCGCAGGGCAGAATCTATTTGATGAGTCAAGAACCGCCGGTTAGCCCACACCACCGGCTTCACCCCCATAACCACCTGGTCGTGGAGGAACACCCACGGCGTAAACAAGAAGAGGTTCTCGCTCTCTTCACGCGGGCCGGGGCCATCCTCGAGCCACCTCAGGATACGCCGAGGCCGCAGAATGGGCGAAGCGACGGGGTCCAGGGGACGGTCGACACAAAGGACCACAGCCTTGCCCTTCAGCAGCCTCGCCAACGCGCGGTAAAGAAATCGCCGGTGGCATATCTCCCACCGAACATGGATATAAATCACCAGCACCGTCATGCTAACGCCCCTGCCAACTCCCAACCTCCCGGCTCCCGGGCGAAAACCGCACATATAATGAGCTCAATCAGTCAAAGAGTCCCGCGGTTGGCGCCGTCATCTCAAAGCGACTTCCCGCAACCTGAGCCCAGCAGCAGCCTCCCTTTTCTCCTTAGACCAGTAAATCGTAGGCAGAATATGCTCTTTCTTGGCTTCAATCCTGTCCTTGTATTTAGTGAGGTCTCGCAGAATATACTCCAAGGCATCCACCATGCGGTGGGGCTGGAGGCCAAGGTCGAGCAGCTTCTGGTGGTCGGCTTCATAGAGGTGTCGCTCCGCTTCCACTCGCGGATCCACCTCCACATGGGCTACCTGCACACTAATGCCCATCTTCTCGCCCGCCTCCTTCACCGCTTGGGCCAGGTCCACCATGGAGAATATCTCGGTGAACTGGTTGAAGACGCGATATTCAGCTCGGTCAGGGGGATTAAGGATGGAAAGCTCGATACACCTCATGGAATCGATAAGGTTTATGAATCCCCTTTTCTGCTGCCCCTTCCCGTAAGGGGTCAACGGAAAGCCGATCACCGCCTGCGCACAGAAGCGATTGAGCGCGGTGCCGAAGACCTCACCAAAATCGAACCTGGTGAGCAACCTCTCATCCGCCTGCGTCTCCTCTGTCCTGATGCCGTATACCGGGCCCTGCATCAGGTCCGTGCTTCTCAGCCCCCAGGACCTGCAGGCAAAAGCGATGTTCTGGCTGTCGTGGACCTTGCTCAAATGGTACCAACTCCCCGCCTGCTTGGGAAAAGGCAAGGTGTCTGTCTTGCCGCGATACTCTATGGTGAAGAAACCCTCCGGTATCGGCACGTTAGGGGTGCCATATTCGCCCATAGTGCCCAGCTTCACCAGATGGCAATCCGGGCAAAGGTCATAAACGGCGTAGAGCAGGTTTAAGGTGGTGACAAGGTTGTTGGTCTGGGTGAACATGGCATGGTCAATATCGATCATGCTGTAGGGGGCGGAGGGCTGCTCAGCAAGATGGACGATAGCATCGGGTCTGAAATCCCCGAGGACGTGATGGACAAACTCGTACTGGCGCAGGTCACCGACATGAAAGGCTATTGATTTGCCAAACACCTCTCTGAAGGCCCCCAACCGGTCCCTCATTGACCGGATGGGCGTTGCGCTGTGGTTGCCCCTCTCTTTTACCCATTTCCTCCTCATGAAAATGTCGGCGCCAGCCACCTCATGGCCCTTGCACGCGAGGTACACAGCCAGAGGCCATCCAAGATAACCGTCCATGCCAGCGATGAATATTCTCATTGGTTGGACATTTCACCCCTGAACAGAATTTGACTATCCCGCTCACCTCGGAAGCCGTCAAATCCTATTCCCTCTGGACCTCGAACAAGCGGCCGGCCAAATCCCGCGTCTCACCAATCGAAATGACATCAGCACTGTGCCTGATGAGGTTGTCATGTAGGCGAGAATGCGAACCAGACCCCGCGTCAAAATCTTCGCCAGTATGAGGCTGCTCGCCCGGAGGAGCTACCCACGAGCTTGCCGAGTCCAGAAATAAGTCCAGCGCAGAGGAGTCGAAAGCCCCGTGGCCGGAAGTATCCAGCGCGGGCAGGCCGCCAGGAGAAAGCAGCGCCATCAGACATGCCAGAATCGCGACACAGCGAAAGGACCAGAATCCCGCGGGCGGCTTGGCCCGCCACAAGAATCGCGTCGCCCAACCGCCGCCTTTGCCTGCTATCAAGCCGCCTCCGCTATCCACGAGCGCACCTTCCTGACCGTGCTTCGGAAGCCAAAGGTCCTGAGGTGGAGATACGGCGAAGGAGCAGTGCGTACCGCCCCCTCCCGCGATAGCTCTTGATGTCCGCCTCCACCTTTCGCTTCAGGGCTTCAAGCTTCCCGGTGCTGACAACGGGTTGATGAGCAGCACTTTCATACTGAGCCAACTCAGCATTCATGCCGCTGCCTCGCAGGCGTGGGGATCCCGCCCCGCGAGCTTCTCCTGGATGAGCTTGAACATTACATCGGCACGGCTGCTCCAAGAGTTCTCCTGAGCCAGCGCCAGTTGCTTCGCCGCACGCTCTCCATCGCTCTCCCTGAGGGCCGCCTCAATCTGGGCAACGAAGCTTTCCTTACTGACAGATATCCTCACGACATCGGCGAAGGCATCCACGCCGGCTACATCCGTGGACACGATGGGCTTTCCGGAAGCAAGGTACCCATATAGCTTCAGAGGGTCCTGGCTGGTCGTCAGACCCGTTCGCTTGTGCGGCATGATACAGACATCCACATACTTCAGGTAAGCGGGAACCTCGTCATACGACTTCTCCCCCAGGAAGGCTACATTTCTTAGCTCTCTGAGCCTCTCCACACCCTCCGTTCCCGGGGATACGGGCCCTATGAGGACCACATTCCATTCGGGATGGGCGCGCGCTGCGTGCTCCACCAGGCCGAGGTCGGTGCGATAGGTTATCTTACCCACATAGCCCAGGCGGGGCCGCCCCAGCGCTGCCAGATCATCAGGCTCTGAGGCACTGGCGAAAACGCCTCGGAAATAATCAAAATCGATGGCGTTGGGTATACGCCATACCGATTCCTTCAGAGCCCTCTTCTTGCGCTCCAGGTCCCTGGAGGCCACGAAAATCAGGTCGGCAGCCGCGGTCAGTTTTGCGTCCTCTTGCTCCAGTCGTCCTTTGAACCTCGCAGAGGTGTTTCTAAATTCGGTGTGGTCATCGCAGAGGTCATAGCAGAGCAATCGCTCATTGAACTCGCCTACGAAGCCCGCCTCAAAGCGGGGCTGATTGACCCACAAGACCACATTCTTCATCGGGTGCGCCTTGAGGAAACGCTCCACCAACCGCCTGCGCTGAAGATTCATCAGACGTATGTTGATCTCCTGAAGAGGCTCGAAGCGATCAAAGGGCAACAGGCAAACCGGCGTAGCTACGAATACCTTCCCTTCCTGAAAGATCTGGCCTTTCGATCGGAGTCGCGCCCATCTCTCGGCGGTGAATTGAGCGGTGCGCCCCAACAAGAACTTGATAAGAGAGGTGAGTGTCAGGGGCAGCTCCACGAATAAGATCGTGTCTATCTCATCGCGCTTGGCCAACTCCAGCATTATACTCTTGTCGCGCCGCCGATACTTATCCCACTGATCGTTGAAACAGATGATATCGAAAGGTTCGCCCATTACAACCCAGCCTCACCCTTCAGTGTGCTCGGCGCTCAGCCTTGCCATACCAGCCCAAGCGTCTCATGGGAATACCCCGGATGCCTCAGTTCCTTGTCCTCCGGGCTGATAGGCGTCTCGTAGGGCAAATCCCCCAGGAGCTTCAACGAGCAGGAATCCACCAGGGAAAGGTACTCGCGATCATTGGCTCCCACGGTCCCCATATCCAGGGTCAGGATCAGCCGCCCTCCCGGCTTCAAAACGCGTTCGAATTCCTCCATGCACCTTCGCCAGAGATGACGCGGTATGTGCTCCATTACGCTTAAGCAGAATACTCGGTCGAAGGAACGGTCGGCAAACTTAATGTCTGTGGCCGAGTACGCATAATAGCGCACCGTGCTTCGGCTTCGTCTCCATGGGAGGCCCCAAGAACTGGTGATGCCGATGCATCTCAAGACCGGGCGGAACACCAGTGACCTCAGATCCCAATAGAGGCCCTTATCTCTCCTGCGACCCAAGCCCAACCCCCGGTTCATGGACGGGTCAATCACGTGACAGCTATGTCCCTTCTCAGCCAGGTATGCCGCAAAGGGACTGCCCCCGCCGCCCACATCAAGAATGTTGAGCCCATTTTGGTCTAAGGCCGCCGCCTGCACAGCCCAGGGGTATTCCCAGGCCCTGGACCAGTGGTCATAATCGATCAGATGCTGCAGGCGCGAGCTTCTCAACAGGAGAGGCCGGAACCACCTCGGCTGTTGCGCAAGATGAATTCGCAACATGCCCCGGTGGATCTCCTGGAACCGCCCATCCGAACAGTTCCTCATATCCAGAAGCTTCGATTCCATCGCTCTCTGCGCGTGCCGCAGTAAGAAAGAGGCTTCAAACATCCAGCGCTACGCTCAGCCTAGTGGGACCCTGTCCTCGAATCGTTCGGAGCATCCTGTCCAGAGCATCACTCACTTCTTCCGGGCCGATGCCCAACATGCATTCATGTTTCTCAGTGCATATGATACGCCCATAACTATAACATGGGCTGCAAGGCAGTTCCTTCCGGACCAGCTCATAAGGCACGCCCCAGGGATGGTTCTTGGTCACTCTGGTCGGGCCAAAAACCGCCACGACCGGTACCTTCATAGCCGAGGCCACGTGCATCAGGCCGCTGTCATTGCAGAGGAAAAGCGTGCAGCGGCCGATGAGGGCCGCCGTCTCTTTCAGCGTCTGCCGATTCGCCAGCGCTTGTTCCCCGACAGCCTCAGCGAGGAGAGCCGATTCCTCTCGGTCGTCGGGGCCGCCGAAGAATATCACCTTTCCCCCGTGCTTCGCCGAGAACTCGCGGGCGACCCGGATGAACCTCTCCAGGGGCCATCGCTTCTCTGGCCAGTCGGCCTTAGCGCCGGCGTGGATGCCAAGCACCAGATCGCCTTCTTTGACGCCCCGAGCGGCCAGATACTTGCCGGCAAACAGGCGGTCATTGTAGCCTACCGGAAGCGAGAGGTCCTCGTCGAGGTCCTGGATTCCCAGGAAGCGCAGGAGATCCAGGTGCCGGTTCACCTCGTGGGTGCTCTCATTCCAGGAAAGAGTGAACGTGTTGAGCAGACCCGGAATTCCGGGCTCGTAACCCAGCCGAAAAGGCGCCCCTGAGAAGAATTTCCAGAGAGAGATCTTGTCCGAAGTATCGTAAAAGGTGGAAATCGCCAGATCGAACTTGCCCGGCCTGATTTCTTTTTTGAAGAACCGAAGCCCCTCTCCTGGTCGCGCTCCCAGCAGTCCGCTTTCGATGATAATATCGTCGACATAGTCCGCTCCAGCCAGCAGTTCCCCCACGGCCTTCGGCGAGGATAGCACCGTCACATGCAGGTCCGGTCGATTCTTCTTGAGGGACCTGAGGAGTGGCATAAGAAGAATCGTCGTCCCCACACCATGGTTCAGCGCCACAATCAGCAGTCTTCGAACTTTAGCGAAGTCGAAGGTACGCTGACGCCACCACCTCACCGGCAAGTAAAGGAGGCAAAAAGAGAAAAGCAGAAAATCCGTGAGCGACTTCTTAACCATTTATGCACAGCCAGCGGACCGAGACCGCCCTTGCTGGCGCTGGCGTCTCATGACGCTCAGCGCTCTGGGCACAATCGAACTGCTCTTCATCTTTTCAACGAGCGCTATGCCCGGACCGGTGGAAGCCAACCAGGCTGCGGCCCTGCCTGCCACGCCCAACGACCGCCATTGCCACACCCGATAGTTGCGCTGGACTCTTCGAGAAACGCTCACCGCACGTTTCAGCGCCTGCTTTCTCTCTGCCAGCGAAAGCGTTGGCGTCTCAAAGAAGGGCATGTTCACACGGGTATTCACATCGTTGAGGTAGACGGCAGGATCCACAAGAAATCGTCCGTTCTGCTCGATCCATCGAAACAGGTCAGTTCCCGGGTAGGGGATAATATTGTAAAACATGGCCTGTTGAACAGGATATCTCGTGGCAAAGGCGAAGGACTCCTCCAGATCCTCTGGAGTCTCCTCCGGAAGCCCCACCATGAAAAAGAGCCTGACTCGATAGTCCAGGTCGCAAGCAGCCTCGATGGCCTGGCCGACTTGTTCAATTGTCTGTCCCTTCCGGATCGTCCTCAGAATGCGGTTGCTGGCGCTCTCCACACCCACGCCAATGTAGCGAAAACCTACTTCCCTCATCCTCTTCAGCAATGGCCGATCGACGCGGTTGGCGCGAATGCCTTGCGTGCACCCCAGTTCCAGACCGCGCAACCCTTCGGATTCAATGAGGTCGCATAGCTGGTACACTCTGTCTTTGCTCTGAGCGAAGGTGTCGTCGAGGAAATTGAATTCGCGCCGCCCTCTTTCGTACCAGTACCTCAGCTCCTCGACAACGCTTCTCGGCGAGCGCGCTCTGAACCCCCTTCCCATAGTGCTCTTAACAGAACAGTAAATGCACTGGTAGGGACAACCTCGCGAAGAGACGACGTTGATTCTCGATTGATATCTGCTGAGATCGAAGGGACGATAGGTGGGGAAAGGCAGCCTATCCAGGTCTTCAATGAATGCATGCTCGCGTTCCCGGACCTGCCCATCCTGGAAATAGAGGAGGCCGGCAATCTCTGAGAGCGGGCTTCCAGTGCAGAGTGCAGTCAAGGGGTATTCACCCTCGTGCCTGACAGCAAAATCAGCCCCACTCTCCACCAAAGCCTCCGCGCCGACGAGAGAAACGTGGGGCCCTCCGATAACCACGGGCAGGGAATGTACGTTCTTTATCCGATGAACCAGCCCAAAGGCAGCAGTGCGCCGGTAGGAGTAGACCGTCACACCTACGAGATCAGGCTGGAAGCTCTTTACCCTGGCGTCCAGGTCGGAGGGGCCATAGCTCAAATACATATCCAGAACGTCGCACTCAACACCTGCCGCCTCTAGCGAAGCAATGAGATACCCCGTCCCGGGAAGAGGGTATCCGGGAGAGCTATAAAAGCCTTTCAGATTGGGCACGATGAAAAGGACGCGTTGAAATCTCATGGCAGTCTCTTACACGGGCAGAAAGGTGTCAAAGGAGGGGAAGTAAGCTGGGACGTCGATAACCCCCCCCGAGACCCCTCGTATCCAGTCCTGAAGTCCTGAGGCCGGCCGGCCCCAAAGCTTAGAACAGCGTATAGATGAAAGGCGCCAGCCCCGTGGCCTCACCAAAAACGACCAGCAACCCGAGAGCGAGCAGCATGGCTACGATAGGCATAAGCCACCAGAGCTTGCGCTCCCAGAAGAAGCCGAGCAACTCGCCGGCTATGCCGAACTTGTAGAAGAAACTTCGAACGCCTCTCATTCCGCCTCCTGCGTCTCCACTATTTCGGCGCGCTGGGGACTAGCCCGCGTGCCTTCAGTTCATTGAAAATGGCCTCGGCCGCGATCTCATGCCCCCGACTCGTGAGGTGAGCCATATCGTTGGGCAGAAAAAGCGCCTCGCTTGCGTTTTCGCGAAGTCGCGGCGTCAAATCAAGATATGGTATGTTCTCCTCCAGAGCGAAGCGCGATACGAGGTCCTGTGGCTTCAAGTCGGGATCGCTATCGTACACCGAGTTGGAGAAGGGTAAGATGACCAGGAACAACGGCGCGCTTTTTGCGCCCGAAAGGTCCTTCATCTCTCTGATGCCGGCTTTTACCCGCGTCCAAGCGCTGTCGGGCTCTTCAGTGTAGGCGGTGACAATCCACTTCGTGTAAGCGTCCTCGGTTTCATAGTACTGAGCTCTATCATTCAATACGCGGAGGACGCTGGACTTCCACATGATCCGTTCCAATCGCTCCCAGGAGAAGGCGAACAAGTAAGAGTTGGCATTAAGGAAGCGAGCAAAGACGCGCAAATGCTGCCGAACGCCCCCGCTGGGATTCGCTCCGGGCGCAGCATCTAAAGTCGGCTTGGTATCGTTCAGCATATAGCCGAGCACTACGAGGTCGGGCTTATACGACGGGACCTTCCCCTTGAGTGCGGCCAGTTCCTCCGGCGTATCGGCGGCTGGCACGCTGAAGTTGATGACCTCGTAGCGGTTTGCGCCCCGGTTGAGCGTGCGTTCTAACACTTTTGCGTAGGTGTCCTCCAGGTTCACTCCACTTCCAAAGGAGACGGAGTCGCCCAGCACCGCGATTCTGAACTTGCCCTGCGCTTTTTCCAGCGGGTATTCATAGTCCCGCAGCCCTTTCGAGTTTATCCGCACTTCCCAGGAGCCCTTGGACTCGTAAAACCCAGGCACCAACTCACGCCGGGAATCCGGCGAGGGGGCCCATATCGGCTTCTGTATCTGAAAGGCAACTCGCAACACACCCTCTCCGACCAGACCAGCCAACGCGAGACCGAACAGCAAGGGCAACATCCCCTTTAGAATTGTCTTGGCCATCGGGTGTCTACGCCTTCCTCACGACGAAGTTCTCCAGAACCAGCAGGTCCAGTCCGCTGCGGTTAAAGGTGCTCAGAGCTTGCTCCGGAGTAGTCACAATAGGCTCTCCTCGCAAATTGAAGCTGGTGTTCAGCAGCACGGGTACACCCGTCGTCTGGCCGAATCCGTGAATGAGCTGGTAGTACCGCTCGCTGTATTCCGGCAAGACCGTTTGCAGCCTCGATGAGCCGTCTTCATGGGTCGTCGCCGGAACCATGTCCCTCTTGCCCTCCTTCGCATTCACCACGTAGAGCATGAAGCGGGCAGGATAGTGCCTCTGCGCCTGGGGCAAATCATAAAACTCCTCCGCCCTGTCCACCAGCACGGCAGGTGCGAAAGGCCGGAAAGGCTCACGGAACTTTATCTTGCCGTTCACGATGTCCTTCATTTCGGCCCGACGCGGATCAGCCAGTATGCTGCGGTTGCCCAAAGCGCGCGGGCCGAACTCGAATCTGCCCTGGAACCAGCCAACCACTTTCCCCGTCTGCAAGGCATCCACGACTTGTGCTACGAGCTTCCCATCGTCGCCCAGGTACTCATATTTCACGCCCTGGGCATCGAGGGCCTTCTTCACCTCTTCCTCGGTGTAACCCTTTCCCCAATAGGCGTGGTCCATCACGAAAGAGCGGGGCTGGCCAAGAACGCTATGATAGGCATAGAGGGCAGCGCCAAGGGCGCCACCGCCATCGCCAGCCGCCGGCTGGATGTACAGTTCGTCGAAGGGGGTCTCCTTCAAGATCCGTCCGTTGGAGACGCTATTAAGGGCAACGCCACCGGCCAGACAAAGCTTCTTGAGGCCGGTCTCCTTGTACAGATGGTTGGCCATCTTCAGAACGATCTCCTCGGTGACCTTCTGGATGCTGGCGGCGATATCCACATAGTATGTATCCAGGATTCCGGACTCGCTCGGAAGACGCGGAGTACCAAAAAGCTCCTCAAACTTGCCACTGAAAGTCCGGGTGGAGGAGTAGTGGAAGGAGAAGTAATCCATGTCCAGCCACAGACTGCCATCATCCTCCACCTTCACCAACTCGTATACCTTGTCGATATAGCGCGGCTTCCCATAGGGGGCCATTCCCATGACCTTGTACTCGCCCTCGTTCACCTCAAAACCCAGGAACGCGGTGAAGGCGCTATAAAGCAGGCCCAGGGAATGAGGGAAGTGCAGCTCCTTGAGCAGCCTGATCTCGTTCCCTTCGCCCACGCCCAAGGCGGCTGTAGTCCATTCACCAACCCCATCGACAGTGAGGACCGCCGCCTTATCGAAGGGAGAGCTGAAGAAGGAACTCGCCGCGTGAGACAGGTGATGCTCGACGAATATCACCTTTTTCGGATCGATGCGCAGCCTGTCGCTGATAATTCCCTTCACCCACAGCTTGTCCAGAAGCCATGCCGTCATCGCCTCGCGGAAGACAGTCCCGGACCGAGGAATGGTCTGCAAAGTGGTCATCAAAATCCGTTCGAACTTCAGGAACGGCTTCTCGTAGAAGACCACCCAATCCAGATCGCCCACTGTCACGCCGGCTTGCGCAAGACAAAACTCTACGGCCCCGGCCGGGAAACCGTTGTCGTGCTTCCTCCGGCTGAACCGTTCTTCTTCCGCCGCAGCTATCAGTTGCCCGTCCCTGAGAATCGCCGCGGCCGCATCGTGATAGAAACAGGATATCCCCAGAATCAACATCAGGACTGCTTCCTCGCCTCTTCCAGGCTCGCGTCTTGCCGCCCTCTCCCCAGCCAGCAGGAACCGTTGGCTCTTTTGAGCCTCAGAGGATCTAAGAAGACCCTCAGGCCAACCCCAACGGGCACTATGGCTACAAAGTAAAACACGGTCAGTACCACTCTGGCCTGGAAGTGCCCCACGATTCTCATCAAGCGCAGCCAGGCAGCCCACGCGCGTCTTACTAGATTAAGCATCGCATTTCCCCCGTGTTACCTTCAAGCACACTGATCTCTCTGGCCTTATCTCAGCCCCGGAAAGCAGTCGTATTTCCGCTGAGAATCGACAGATTCGTCCGTCCGCGTCCCCATGGCCTGCAGCGCTGAACCGGCGGTACCCGATTAGAATCAATCACAATGATAATCTGAAACCCTAGAGATTGTAAACTTTTCGCCTCCCGCAAGTTCCTACGGGTCGTCCGGGGCTTCGCCCGGAAGACATGGCCCCTTTTGGGGCAGTTACACCCCTCCTCCAGGACTTGCCCCTCGCGCCTGTATCGACAAAACTTTGTCGATCCCATGTTGATAAGCGCCTAGTAGAGGAATCGATTCATGCTGCCTTCTGCAACTCACGGATGATCTTATAGAAAAGCTCACCTGACCGCTCCCAGGAGTAAGCCGAGGCTATCCTATACCCCGCCTCACCCATTTCTCGCCTTAGACGCGGTTCTTCAATCAATTTGGTGATAGCCGCCGCCAGCGCGTCGGGATCAGCCGGAGGCACGAGAAAACCATTCTCGCCATCTATCACCAACTCCGGTATGGCCGAGACGTTCGAAGCCACTATTGGCAGACCGTAGCTCATGGCCTCCAGGAGAACGATCCCGAACCCCTCCTGCAAGGACGGAAAGACGAAGATATCCGCTTGCGAGTAGAGGTGGGACAGTTGATCACGGTCCACTTGCCCATGAAAGATGATCCTGTCCTCCAAACCATTCTCACGCGCCATAGCCACGATCCGTTCGAAGTATTGCGGGTCTTCTTTCTTCCCCACCAGGTGCAAGACGGCGTTTTCGGCATTGAGCCTGCAGAAAG
Source organism: Chloroflexota bacterium (assembly GCA_016190665.1). Lineage (GTDB taxonomy): Bacteria > Chloroflexota > Dehalococcoidia > JACPQD01 > JACPQD01 > JACPQD01. Next base: position 91,267 of record JACPQD010000104.1, on the reverse strand, counting down.
CATCCACCAGATGATCAACCCCTTTTCGAGGCCGGTAATGACCCACGAAAAGCAGGTTGACCTTGTCGGATGGCTCTTTGGGATAGCGTTTGATCTCGCTGCCATCTATCCCGCAGGGTACGAGTCTTATCTTCGATGCAGGCTGACCCAAAGACTCCAACTCTCGCGCGGTGTACCGACTTATCGCCACTTCAGTCTGGACCCCCAGGAGATAGAGCCTCTCTTTGAAACGCTGCCATGCGTGTCTCCAGCCCGAGCCGTCGCTCCGGTATTCCTCGAAGTGATAGACGCCAGCCACGATGACCGCGCGGCGGAAGGCCGTCATCAGAAGGTTGTAGAGAAAAACGTCTCTGAGGAAATAGTGATCCTCAAAGATGACGGCGTTGCTAGGCTTGGGGAGGTGCACCGCGAGCCACAGCACCCGAGCGATCCGCTCTGCAACACGGAACCTCTCCAGGGTGTGCCATCGCTGGCGGAATCCAGCTATCAGGTCAGCCAGGTCAATCACATCCACTACCTCGCCCTTCGACCTGAGGGACTCGCCCATCTTGCGGTTAAACAGGTTACCACCCCCGTGAGCCTTGGGGGGAAAGATGTCCCCAACAAGGAAACGAACCTTCATGCGTCCCGCTTCTCGCATATGAACACAAGACCGTAGGAGAGCCGGGCCGGCAATACAGGATTGAGCAGCAGCCTCATGATCTGCCGCGCCGAGAAATGCGGCCGCATCCGGGTGTGGTTCTCCCTGTGCACACGCTGAATGCGCCAGTCACCACCTTCGATGAGTTTTCGCCCGCCCCCCAGCGTATCCATCCTTTCATAGAGCTGACCAGTCAGTTGTTGATAAGTCTCCGCCTTCCGAAAGAGATTCCGGTAGGCCCCAAGGAAGTGAGCATTTGGCACCAGAAGGCACAGCTTCCCTCCCGATGCGCCGACTCGCCACATCTCCTGGAGGGCGAGGCCCGCGTGCAGCATGTGCTCCAGGCTGCCGATGCAGGTGACGTAGTCGAAGACCCCGTCACGGTAAGGCAAGACCTCGCCGGTCCCCTGAATCAGGCCGGACTTGGGGGTGTTCAATCTAGCTATCTCAATGCCCTTGCTGGAGATATCCAAGCCGTAGGTGCGTAACCCTTTCCCCTCGGCAAACATCAAGAGCGCTCCGAGTCCACAGGCCACATCAAGCATTTTCTTGCCCGGCTCCACACGTAAATAACGAAGAAACTGCGGGTAGTAGGTGTTGCCAGAGTGCGCTCCGAGCCGCTGTAGCCACTAGCCCGGATCGACTTCGCAGGCGTAAACGCCTTCCCCCTTTTGACTGGCCTCCAGTTCCCGCTGAAAGGCATCGTCGTAGCATTGCTTGATGTCCCGGGTCAGGCGGTCATCGTCCACTTCCCCACCCCCTTCCGCGACGCTCGAAATACAATCGCATTCCGTCCCACTTCCCCTTCAACGAGGGCGCCAGCTTGTCGGTCAAGTATTCCGGACTGCGGTACAAGACCGCCCGCGCCAGGCAGCGCGCCAATCCCGGAGTGCAGTTGTCGCCAATTGCGAAAGTGAATACCAGGAAAACCAGGCGGCGCCACCCTTTCAAGTGTTTCAGTAACACGTAAGTGTTGTTTGCGTTCGCCTCCCAGAACAGGCGGCCGGCCTCCCCCCTTCCGGTGTCCACAGTCGGCGCGATGAAATGGTCCACCTTCAAGGCCGGATCGTACATTATGTCGAATCCGTTGCTCTTGACCGAAAGACAAACATCCATGTCTTCGCGAAAGGAGTGTCCTACCAGATTCTCATCGAACCCTGGAACCAACGACCTCCTCAGGCATAGGTTAGCACCCCGCAAGTGGTCCACGCTGACCGGTCCGGGAGTTAGACAGTCGGCGCCCAGACGGCTCACGGCCCCAAGACGGCTGATCTTGAACACCGAAGGAAAAGTGCGCAGGTCATCTTCGGGCACCCTGACATCGATGCACGGTCCGCCAACGGCTCCGATCTTCGGGTTGTCGAACCAGCGCTCCATGCCTTCGAGCCAGCCCGGAGCGGCGGCGGCGTCGTCATCTATGAAACAAACGATGCCATCCGCCACCTCCTGGAGCCCGCGATTGCGCGCCGCCGTCATCCCCGGCCTCTCGACAGAAACGGCCTTAATAGCTATCTTCGCTCCGTGCTCCTTTTGAAAGTCCTTTGCGGCTTCCAGTGTTTCACCGTCGTCTTCACGCGCCACGATGACTATCTCGTCCGGCTTCCTGCTCTGGTCAACCAACGACGACAGACATTGCTTCAGGTGCGACGCCCGCCGGTATGTGGGCACCACGACAGAGATCCTTGTCGTCCCGTGAGATGCAGCCGCCGATGCCGTCATTTCTTCACCGCCACGATGAAGAGAGCATCCGAAAGCCTCGGCCCCACGAGCGGCGCCGCCGCCACGATAGAATCCACACATAGGAAAACGCCCACGGGCAGATGAAGGGGCTTGAGGTATGCGGCCCGGTTCAGCAGCAACGTATGCGTATGACAGGCCTCCACTATTCTGAACCCAAGTCCTTCCACCAGATACCTTAATTCCTTCAGAGTGAAAGCGAAGAGGTGACCTTCCCCGCTGGGCTGGTACTGCCTATCCTTGAGCGTGTCAGCCTGGCGCTGCGCCTCATGATAGGTGATCAGCCCGCTGTGGATTCGATGGCCATTGGGTGTGGTGATTATCAGGTGGCCATCGTCTGCAAGGCAACGCCTCGCCTCCAGGACCAATCTGTCAGGAAAGGCGGCGTGCTCCAGGATCTCCCCCATGATCACCACATCGAACGCGCCATCCGCCACCGGCAAGGACTCGGCATTCCCGGAGACGAAATGGGCCGAACCGCTCTCCCGCTTGAGAAGAGCGTAAGTGAGGTAGTTCGGGTTCAGGTCGACGCCCACGGTGGTATAGCCGCTCTCCGCCAGAAGATGAACGGCGCTGCCTTGAGCGCAAGCAATATCAAGGCAGCGCCCGCTCCGCACAAGCTTCTTCACCGTCGCCGTCGTCCTGTAGATGCGACCGATTCTGCCGAGCCGGCTCACATAAGGGTCGGGGTGATGAAGCTCGCGGATATCGAACCGATACAGCGCCCGGTGGTCGTCGTTCCTGAGTTCCGCCGCATCGGGCAGCCTCATCCGCGCCCGCCTTTCCCCGCAACTATAGCGGCCACCCTCTTGGCCGCTTCTCCCGGCCTGGGCAGATAGTACTTCACCCTTTTCATGAACCTGGTAGTCAGTCGGCGGTTAATCCCGGCCCGCTGCCAGTTAACAAAGTCAAGTTCCTTCTCTATACGCTCTATCAAGCCCAAGCGCTCGTCAGAAGAGAGATCCTTAGCGAAAAACATGTCCGGGCTATACTGATAAAACCGGTTCCAGTCAACGGTGGGGGTCTTCAGGTGGTCCAGGGCCCCAATGGCGTCCAGGGTGCTGAAAATCTCGCTTCCCGGGAGGGGTACGACCAGCGAGTAGTGAATCCTGTCCAGCTTGAGCTCTTTGATGAAACGAATGGTGTCAAGAATCTCTTTCTCGGCCTCCCAAGGAAAGCCGAACATAAAGAAGCCCGTCGTCTTGATATCGTGCTTCTTCAATAGCCTCACAACCCGACGGATCTGATCGACAGTCACGCCCTTCTTGATCTTCTTCAGAATCTCGTCGTTGCCTGATTCAACGCCGATAGACACCATGGAACAGCCGGCGCGCCTCATTGCTATGAGTGTCTCTTCATCCAACTGGTCGATGCGAGCCAGGCAGGACCATTCGATGCGCAACCCCTCTTGCCGCATGAGACTACAGACCTCCAGGATGAAGCTCTTCTTCACTGTAAGGCAATCATCCTGGAAACTGAATCTGTCGGTCTGGTATCTTTCCACGACTTCCTTGAGTTCACGCACGATGTTGCGAGGACTGCGAAACGTCACTCGCCGTTTCCAGAGCGCGGGCGAGCCGCAGAAGACGCATTGGTAAGGACAGCCGCGTGTGACGAACATGGTGCCGAAGCCCTCTTCGGGATACCGATGAGCGTCGTAAAGAAGCTCCCGAGCCGGGAAGGGCAAGGCGTCGAGATCGGAGATTCGCTCCCCATCCGGGTTGTGGATAACTTCGCCTCCCCGCCTGAAGGAGACGCCCCTCACCTCTTCCAATCGGCCCGTCTTCAGCTTCTCGATCAGCTCGAGAAAACGGTATTCCCCCTCCCCACGCACGACCATGTCCACTTCCGGGTTCCTCATGGTCTCCTCCGGAAGGAGCGTGGGGTGCTTTCCGCCAAAGACTATGGGGACCTCCGGGCTTACCTCCCTCACGAGTCGAGCCACGTTCAGCGCGGTGCCGAAGCTGGCCGTCATGGCGCTGATGCCCACTATTTCCGGCGAAAGGCCGCGAATTACCCCCTTGACTTCATGCCATATCGGATGGGACAAGTCGCCGATGACCTTAAGATACTCGGCATAGCCGCGCGTCATCTTGCTGTAGCCCGCGTCAAGGCTGGAATAGTCAGTCAGCGGCTCAGCATCCCCATAACCGTAGTCAGCGTTGTAGACCGTGCAGTCATACCCCGCATCGCGGAGCACAGCGGCGATGCAGCTTAACCCAACCGGGTATTCGGCGAGCTCCGAGTGGAACAGCCTCTTCCATGGTGGATGAATCAGGAGCACCTTCATCGAACAGGCCCTCCCTGGAGTAGAAACTCCTTCAGTCGATTGGAGACCGATTCCAGGTCATGATGTTGCGCCAGGGCGCGACCCTTCTCCGCCAGGCTGCCCCGCAATTCCTGGTCGTTCATCAGCGAGAGGAGCGCCGCCTTCAGTTCCTTCTCGTCGGGCTTATCGACCACCAGGCCGAAGCCGTGCTTCCGGGCGTAGTCCGCGATAAAAGAATAGCTGGGGGCATGGACCAGAATCGGCCGGGCCGCCGCCAGATACTCGGGCATCTTACTCGGAGAGGCAGTCGCTATCAGGGCCGGGTTAGGGAAGTTAAAAGCCATGGGCAAGAAGAGAACATCGGCCTCTTGCTGAACCCGGGGGACGTCGGTGGATTCAACGAATCCATACTCCACGTTCCTCCCCCCAACGCCGGCGGCGGCGAGTTCATGCGGCGAGTTAGGTGTATACAATGCAAGTTTGGCGTTCTCCAGAGAGTTCACCACTTCCGCCAGGCGCTTGACTGAATCCAATTGGGGGCTGTGAATCACTCCGGTGAAGACGATGCGGCATTCCTTACCGACAGGTCGAGGTGACTTTCCGTTAGCGTCATAGAGCGATCGGTCAACCGGGTGTGGCAGCATGACTGTGGACAAACCGTATTTCTGACGATAGAATCCCTGGAGAGCCTCGCTCATCACAAAAACGCTGGCTGCGTGACTCAATACCCTCCGCTCGAAAAGGAACGCCATGACCCTGTCCACGCGGCCTACCGCCAGTTCGCGCCAGGCGTCGAAGCAGTACACGAAGAGCGGCCTGCGTGTGACAAGGCTGACGAAGTAGGCAGCAATTATCGCCCCCTCTCCCATAGTGGTGCTCAATATGTTATCGAACTTGCCCGACCTCACCAGCCGGAGCCCCCTTACGGTCAGCATAGGTATCAGGAGATACGTCAGAACCCTGTTTAGATTTCTTGCCACCCGCCCTGATCCCAGAAACTGGGGCACATGGAAGAAGTCATACTGGCAATCCAGACGGCCCGACGGGTCGACGGCGGACCGGTGCTCCTCTGGTCTCCGGCAAAGGAACGCGTAGCTGCCCTTGGGAAAACGGCGCAGCAGTCTGCCCAGGAGGACCGGCCCACCCTCGACAACCGGTGGGGCCCACTCTGTGATTACCAGAGTTTTCTTCACAGCCAGGGCACCTGCATTAGGAACCTTCTCGAAGCCACGAAACAAGCTCTGCTATGCCACCCTCCATAGAGACGGAAGGGGCGTATCCCAGCATCCTCCCTGCCTTTGAAATGTCAGCCAAGCTGTGCCTCACTTCCCCTGCGCGTGGAGGAGCATGGAAAGGGGCCAGTCGCACGCACATGCTTGCCTGCATGACCTCGTTGAGCCTGTTTACACTGGTGCGAACTCCGCTTCCGATGTTAAATACCTCACCCGAGAAGCTGGAGTCCGCCGCCAGGACATTCGCCGCCGCGATATCGTGAACGCTGACGAAGTCCCTGGTCTGCTCACCATCTCCATAGATAACCGGCGGCAGCCCTTTGGAAAGTCTTTCGGCGAATATGGGGATGACGCTGGCATATTCGCTATGTCCCTGCCGAGGGCCGTAGACATTGAAATAGCGCAAACATACGGTTTCGATAGGGAAGAGCCGGGCGAAGGAAAGGGCGTACTTCTCTCCGGCCAGCTTGCTCACCGCATAGAAGGATTCCGGCTGGGTCGGATGTGACTCATCTACCGGCAAGAACCTGGCCTCACCGAAGATGGCCGCAGAGGACGAATACACTACTTTCTTCACTACGCAGTCAACCGCGCATCGCAGCACGTTTATCGTGCCCAGAATATTGACAGAAGCATCAAGCCCCGGGTCCCGCAGGGATTTCAGGTTGCCGACTTCCGCAGCTAGATGAAAGATGGCTTTCGTCCCTCTGGCAAGAGCGGCCACCAGCACGGAGTCGCGGACATCGCCCTTCACGACTTCAAGAGTGGGAATGTCTCTTAGATTATCTTGGGAGCCCGTGGAGAAATTGTCGAGGACCACCACCTCGTCCCCTCGCCTCACAAGCGCTTCCGCCACATGGGAGCCTATGAAGCCCGCCCCACCGGTAACCAGGCATCTCATAACGATGAATCTCTCCCTTTATTGAACCGGATTTTGCCGGTTCGGTCAAATGGCTTACCCTCGCCGCCCGGCGAGGTAGCAGTTGTGACATAGAAGGAATAAAGAGCCTCCTTGACGCTCTTGCTTGTCACGCGGACCCGTAGACTCCCTTCATCCACTCAATCGTCCTCGGGATGCCTTCTTCGAGGGTGACCTTCGGGTTATGGCTCAAGTCCCTCATAGCCTTGGAGAGGTCCACCTTCTTATCCCTGGTGGTGAAGCCCTCAGACTCCTTGTACGTTACCAGAGAATCATCTTTTCCCAGATAGCCAAGAACCAGATCGGAGAGGTACTTTATGTCGTGGTACTGATTGCCCCCTATATTGTACACCTCCCCCGGCCTGAAATTGTCCATGATGTTGGCGAGGGTATGAACGGCGTCATCGATGTAGCAGGACGTCCTGTGATGTTCCAGAAAGACAGTATACGGCAGGTTCTTCAAAGCCTTGTATATGAAGGCGCAAATGGCCCCGCGATAGGGCGAATAGTACTCGCCCACGCCGTAGATGTTGAAGAGCCGGACTCTGACCGTTTCCGTCCCGAACATGGCCGCCGAGTTGAGGACCTGCATCTCGCCCACCCATTTGGTCATGGCGTAGTCGTTGAACTGTTTAATCTCAACCTTGTCCATCACATCTTCGGACATAACGCCATTGTAGTCGCCATACACTTCCGAGCTGCTGAAGAACACCATGCGGAAACGCCTCTGCTCTTGCAGTCGGACCAGGTTCTTGGTGCCTATGGCATTGGTCGTCCAAAGGGTGTCATAGTAATCCTCGCCGTTCCACCGTCCGAACTCCGCCGCAAGATGGTAAACGTAATCGAAGTCATTGTCAGCGAAAATCCGCTCCACCTGCCGGTATTGTCCCACATCGCAGCGGATATAGTTGGGAGTACTCGAATGCCTGAGGTCGCAGACCCAGACCTCGTACCCTCGTCTCCGGAGCTCCTCCGCCAGCGGCGCCCCCACCGCTCCCAGGCCACCGGTAACCAACACCTTCATGACTCTCTCTAATCCTTCCTGACTCCAAATCGCCCTCCGGTCTTCCCCCGCAGAGCGTAATAAAGCGCTTCGATCTTGCCCATTTCGCCATCGAAGTCGGCCTTGTCCTTGACCAGCGCCAGGTTTCTTTCCACGAACGTCTGCCTCGTCTCGCCATCCTTGATTAGCTTGACTATCGCCTGGGCCAGGGCCACGTGGTCCCGAGGAGGTACAACCCACCCGTTCCAACCATCTTTCACGAACTCGGTCACCGCCGGCTCGTCCCCAACCACGGGGGCCGTTCCACAAGCCATGCCCTCAAATAGAGAGGCGGAAATCGAGTCAGGCGATGCTATGGAGACGGTCACATCCGCTGAGCCATAATATGAAGGCAGCTCACTGTGGTCCACCCGGCCCACCAGGCGGGCCGCGCTCTCGACTCCAAGTTGCCGGATCAGATCGGCAATAACCTCCACCAGTTCACCGCCCGGCCAGAGGAAAACGAACTTTGCCTCCGGCGCCTCTTCCAATACCAGCGGCATGGCCCGGACCAGAGCATCCACGTTGTATCCCGGAGAGAGCGCTCTCGTGCTCAGGACGACGGGCGAGCTTTCCAGCCGCAACCGCTTCATCAATGAGGCATCTTTGCCTCGGGGATAGAAGTGCTTGGTGTCCACCCCGAACCACCTGATCTCGTGAATTCGCTCCTCGGGGACCCGATAGCGCTGGTGACAGGTATCCCTCATGGTCTGGTTATCGGCGGTAACCGCGTCGGCCCGCCGCAGGGCGTAGCCGACGATGGCCCGGTGGTACCACGGCCTCTTGGGCGTCCAGATAACGTCGCCATTCCAAGGCGAGATAACCAGCGGCCTCGCAGCAGCGAAGGCTCCATAATAACAGGGGAAGTAAAGCGTATGCAAATGTAACACGTCAGGGTTTATCTCCCTGACCAGGTTCCTGACCTGGAAGACTAACCGCAGCCTGCGGGCAAGGTTGTGATTCAAATCAAGACTAAGATAGCGTTTCCAGCGCAGCGCGGCGCTGGTGCGGAAGGAAATGTCATGCACCCTGGCGCCATCGATCTGCTGCGGCTGGTGGGTGATCAAATGCACCTCGTGCCCTTTTCTCACGAACCAGTCCAGGCACCGCTGTGTGTGTATGCTGCGGAAGGCCATGAAACAGACTCTCACTTGCCCTCCACAAGCGATCGGTGCTCGAGGGACCAGGCGATGTATTTTCTCACTCCATCCTCAAGGGAGGTCCGGGGTTCCCACGCCAGGTCAGCCCAAGACCCCTCGTCCGGCGCATGCTCGTGCCCGACATGGTCATCTTCCCGAAAAGAATCGAAGGAGACCACCACCCTGTTACCGAACAGGCAGGCCACTGTCTCGGCAAGAGCGCCAATCGCTACCGACTCGCGTCCGACGATATCATAGCTCTTATTCTCGGCTTGGGGAGCCAGCGCAGCGCAACAGCCTTCAGCCATGTCCTCCACGTAGAGGAAGTTCCGCCTTTGGCGCCCGCTTCCGTGGACCACAAGCGGCCCACCCCTAAGAGCAACCCGTACGAAAATAGACACAACATCCGCGTCCCGACTGCGGGGACCATAGGCAGTCCCCAGGCGCAGGATTGTATACGGCAGTCCGTATAGGGTCTGATAGTCCTTGCACATCCGTTCTCCGGCAACCTTCGTGGTCGTGTAGAGATGTCCGCGCTGCTCATACACGAAGATGCTGCTGGCGAAGAGTAACCTTCCAACCCCACACCGACGCGCCGCCTCCAACGCGTACCCCGTGCCGAGAATACTCCTCACAGTGGCTACCGGGTTATCTTTCACCAGGTCGATGTTGGAGAAACCCGCGAGGTGGTAGACTGCCTCCATCCCTCGCGTCGCCGCCTCGGCCTCACGGAGCGAAAGCGTGCTCCCCATCACAAAATCAACGTCGCCGCGATGGGGATGCTTTACATCCAGGACGCGCACCTGGTGTCCCCTCTCCACCAGCTTGTCCACCAGGTGGCTGCCGATAAAGCCACTCCCTCCAGTGACCAGCACCTTCATATCAGCTCCCGATGACCTTGGCTGGCGCCACCGACCATGAAGATGGACTCGGCAGCCCTTCGCCAATGTCGTGTCGGACGTCGGAGTTCGGAACATGAAAAACAGGGGCCTCTTTTGCTGTCATCCGAGCGCGAGGTTGAATACGTCCTGAGACAAGAATGTTTTCTCGCGCGAGGAATCCGACGCAGTTTCGCTGCCGTTCCCGGGGCTGGGGATGACCGCTCCAAAGGCGTCGGAAGACAGATGGGCGTCCTGGGAATGGTGGCGTACCATCGTCGGATTCCTCGCGGGATGGAGTCTTTCCAGAGAGCAGCCACATTTGACCACCCGATTTCAAGGACATCAAGGCTACTGCATGTATAACGGCACCTGGCAAGGAGAACTGGGGCCTCTCATCACACCATTCCGGCGCGGGCCGGAATCCAGAGAGCGCAGACACGAGAAGGACGTACGCCGCGTGCTCACGGGCCCGTCCGGATTCCAGCCTGGAACTTCGCTGGAATAGACGTTCAAAGGCGTCTTTCAGGAACACCGATGTCCTTCCATGTATCCGGCAGCGCCCCGCTGCCTGATGAAGCTCAGGATGACAGCAATAGAGCGCCGCATTTGACCACGCACCTCCAACCACGTCGAAGGCACGTCCTTCCATGTATCTGGCGATGCCACACCGCCTGATGAAGCTCACGATGACAGCCGGTCCGTGGTTGCTTCGCGCTTCCTGCTCCTCGCTTCTCGCTTCATCTCAGGCATCGCTTCAAGGAATCAACCACGTAATCTATCTCCCCCTCGGACAGGCCCGGGTAAACGGGCAAACAGATCTGTCGCTGGCACACATAGCCCGCCCCAGGGAAGTTGTCCTTCTCCCCGTTCAGCATCGTCCCCGGGTAGCTCTTGAACACAGGCTGAATATGAAGGGGCTCAGCGTAGACTTCCCCGGTCAGATTGACGCCATACTCATCCAGCATCCGCCTTTTCAGCGCATCACGATCTATGTTCTCATCCAGATACACGATATACTTGTAATAGGGGCACTCCACGTTCCCTGGAATCTCCACCAGCGTGATACGCTTCGTCCCAGCGAGCTTCCGGTCGTAAGCGCGGGCGATGCGCTGCCTTTCTTTGATGTAGGAATCCGCTTTCCTCATTTGTTGCAGGCCGAGCACCGCGTGAATCTCGCTGAAACGCCAGTTGTACCCGAACTCAGTGTGAAGATTGAAGCGGTGGTCGGCCTTGCCATGGTCCCTCAGCGTGTCGGCCATCCGGGCGACGGCGTCGTCGTTGGTGGTGATCATCCCGCCCTCGGCGGTAGTGAGGACCTTGGTGGGATAGAAAGAGAAAGCGCCCGCGATCCCCAGGGCGCCCGCCTTCACGCCGTCAATGGCGGCGCCGTGGGCGTGCGCCGCGTCCTCCAGCAAGAAGAGGTCCCTTTCATCGCAGAAGGCCTTGATCTCGTGAAAAAGTGGGGAGATTATGCCGCCAATATGGACGATGATGACGCCGCTGGTATCCTTCCTCAGTTTGCGCCGCAGGTCGTCCGGGTCCAGGGAGAGATTCTCCCGCATCACGTCAGCGAAGATGACCCGCCCGCCGGCGTGGACCACGGCGGTGGCCGTGGCCATGAAAGTCACCGTCGGCACGACGACCGATGCCCCTTCCACGCCCATCGCCCTGAGCACGATCTCCAAGGCGCTGGTGCCGCTGTTTACGGCTATGGCGTGTTTCACCGCGATGAAACTGGCAAAGGCTCTCTCCAGCTCCACCACCTTCCGTCCCATGGTGATGAAGCCGCTCCTCAACGTCTCCGCGATGCCTTCCTTGATGAAATCGATATCTTCCTCGGTGTAGGGGAGCCGCAGGATAGGGATCTTCACAACCGCCTCCCTTTACCGTTCCTCTCATTGAGAGCTAGAAACTCTTCAATGACCGCCTTGTCGATCTTATCGTTGACCATCATGTCCCCACTCTGGTGGAAGAAATACTCCCAGTGCTCCTTATCCAGCGAGGCTCCGTTCTGGTGCACCTCATGGTAGATTTGTGTCCCGTAGTACGGAGCCAGGACGCTGAGACTGTAGTAATCAGCGTCGAGCTTTTTAGCGAACTCCACTGTCTCTCTCACGTCCTCGCTGGTCTCGCAGGGGAAACCGACCATCAGATAGACTGTCAACGGTATACCGAATTCCTTGACGTAGTCAACCGCCCGAGAGATCTGCTCCCTGGTTACCCCTTTGCGTATCTGCTTCAGGACACGGTCGCTGCCACTTTCCACCCCCATCTTCACGCGGATGCAGCCAGCCTCCTTCATCAGTGACACCAGTTCCCTGTCCAAGCGATCAGCGCGCGTGTCGCAACGCCACTGTATGCCGAGCTTCTCCTCGATGATGCGGCGGCATAGCTCTTTGGTCCGCTCTCGATCGATGGTCAAGGTATCATCGACGAAATAAAAAATGGGAGCTTCAAACCGGACCAACACGTCTTTGATCTCCGCCACCACGTTTTCCACGGAGCGGAAGCGCACTGTCCGCCTCCACTTGGCCGGGCTGGCGCAGTAGGTGCACGCGAAGGGGCAACCCCGCCCGGTGATCACATAGCCTATATCGTGGGCCTCTGAATGCAGAAAGGCATCGCGGCTCGGGAAAGGCAATGCGTCCAGGTCAGAGATGAAGGGCCTATCCGGATTGTGCGCTACGATCGCCTCGCCAGTGCGATAGCTGAGGCCGAGCACCTCCCTCTCGGCCGCACCCTCCACCAGTTCCAGCACCGCCTCCTCGCCCTCTCCCCTCACCGCCACGTCGAAGTCCTGGCACTGGAGCGTACCTGCCGCATCCAACGTTGGGTGCGTGCCGCCCACAATAACCTTCGTCCCCCGGTCCAGTTGCTTGGCTATCCGCGCTACGTTGCCGCAGCTCTTGAAGGTCCCCGTGTGCATCGTGATTCCCACCACGTCGGGCCCGTAGCTGGCTATGCTCTTCCTCACTTCCTCCCAGAGGGGATGAGAGAGATCACCGAGGGTACTCTTGTAGGTCGAGTAACTCTCGAAGATGCCGCGCTGGTCTAGATAAGTGGCGTTGTCCAGGAAATCAGCGTCGTATATCCTGACCTCGTGGCCGTGCGCCGCCAGGTAGGAGGCGATATAGCTTATCCCCAGTTGCATGCCGTTGAAGTGGCTGCCCATCAAGCGGTAGAAGGGCGGCGCCACCAGTAGGATCTTCGTCACAGCGCCTCCCGTTGCCCGCTTCGTGCTTCGCGCTTCGCGCTTCGCGCTTCCTCGTTCAGCCAACGCGGGTACTTGTTCTCCAGCGTTCTATTCAGCTCTTCTATCTGGTACGCTATGTTAATGAGCCCGGCGTCGCATCCGCCGCATTTGGGCATCTTGCTGAACTGCTGTCCCACGTGCCAGAGCTGGTACTTCTTGTAAGCCTTGCCGAACCAGATGTCCTTCAGGGTGCTCTCGAAGATGTTGCCCACGATCAGCCTGCCCTCGAAGTCCACGCAGCACACCGAGACCTCTCCATTCCACAATACCACCATGGTGGCCCAGAGCGAGCTGCAGGGGCGCCTTGTCTCCGCAGGCGGCAACACTTGACTGTTCTGAATGCCCTTTATGTATCCCCCCTGGTTGGCTAGATAGACCAACTGCACCCCGTCGGCGTACTGCTTCCAGAAGCTCACGAAGGCGGTCAACTCCTCTTTCGTCTCGTTGGAGACGTCGGAAAAGACCTCTATCCTGGTCGGGGCGCCCCTCTTGTCGCGGAGCTTGCGGAAGGCAGAGGCGTTCTCCAGCAGCCGCTGGAATTTCGACCCCCGGCGCGTCCTCTCATATCTCCCGGCTTCGTGGCCTTCGACGGAGAAGGTCAGGCAATCCAGACCGGCGTCGATGAGTTTCTCCCCCAGTTCGGGGTTGAGCAGCGCCCCATTGGTGAAAATGAAGACCCGTCGCCCCTTCTCTTTTGCTATCCGAACCATCTCCGCTATGTGGGGATGCAGCAAAGGCTCACCGACCGTATAGAGATGGACATCCTTGATATCGAGCTCCACCGCCTGGTCGATAGCCCGGCGGCAAGTGTCCAGCTCAATGAACCCCTTCTCCCGCAATGCCTGCCGCGAGTAGCACATGGGGCAGTCAAGGTTGCAGATGTTGGTCGTCTCGATAAGGACCTCCCTCGGCCTATCGAGAAGCTTACGGTAGTAAACGCGGCGCGCTCTCAGCTCTCGCACCAGAGGCCGGGCGAAGGGCACCACTCGCAACACGCGCCTGACGGCGTCTCCCACTCCACTGGTCATTGGATGTTCCTCGGCGCGAACAGACGAGACGTGATTCGCGAAACAGTAGTCATGTGGGTCGAGATATCCCTGGGCTGGATAAGAAGGAAGTCCCTCAGGCGTTGTCCGGACTTCACGTGGAAAAGGACAATGAACACCAGCCCATCGAACAAGTAGGTGCCAGAAAGGGCGAGAGCGGTGCCTGTGAAACCCATAGTGCCAGTCAGATACATGCTCAGCGGCACGAATAGTATCAAGTCCAGCCAGGCCACCACCGACCCGATCTCAGGCTTCCCCAACTGCCCCGTGATGTAAACTGCTATGATAAGGGCCACGGTCTCAGGAATCAAGCCCAACGCCAGGATGCGCAAGGGTTCCACCGCAGGAAGAAACTCGTCGCCGTAGAGGAGGGGCACCAACCAGGGGCCAGCGGCCACCAACGCCAGCGCTCCGGCGATGACCAGCAGGGCGCTGTGCCTCAACACTTGCGCCGTTAGCCGGCCTGACTCCTCGCGACCCGAGCGGGTGATGACCGGGTTCGCCGCCGTAGTGATCGGGCTGGTCAGCATCGAAAGCCTTTGCGCCAAAGAGGAGGCCAGAGAGTAATAGCCGACCCCCACCGCCCCGATAAAGTAGTTCACGATATAACTATCGGCGCGGAGAAGGATGACGCCGGCAAAGTTGCCGACTTGCCCCCGGAAGCCGAAATGCAGCGACTCCCTCAACAACTTCAGATTCAGGCCGAACTTCAACCCGTCGATCTTCCAGACCAGAAACAGCCTGACTGCCGTCAGCGCCAGAGCAAAAAGGGCGCCCTGGCCAAGGAGTCCCCAGATCCCCCAACCCAGAATGACGAGGACCACGAAGCCGCACAGCGCGCCGACCACTCCGGTGGCGATCTCCAGTTGATTCATCAGCCATATTCTGTTGAGGCCCAGCATCATAGCGCCCCAATAGCGTGTGTAAAGAGCAAAGGGTATCATCAGCAGGGCATAGAGGACAAACGGCTCCTCGATCCCACGGAATAGCGTGTCGCGCAGAAGGCCCCGACCAGGCAAATAGACAAGCAGAACCATGGCTGATATTACGAGGACGATGATTAGCGCATTGGCGTTCACCTCTTTGAGGCGGTACTTGCCTTTAGCCAGCAAGTATGTCGCCGTGAAATCGATACCACAGTTCGCCAGCCCGATCACAAGGGCGGTGGTGCTGAGGACCAGAAAATACACGCCACGATTCGACGGGCCGAGGGCGCGGGCTACGACCATGCTGGTGAAAATGCCCAGCCCTAGACTGATTATCTGGGTAACAAGAATGGTGGCGCTGTTCCGCGCGATGCTCAACGGGATACTCCAGAAACTCCCCTAAGCCAAAGCCTCAAGCGATAGCTCATGATCAACCCTATCATCCGTGCGCCGATGCCAACGGCCTTCAGCATGGTGCCACTGCCCATCGAGACTCCCACCCGTTTCTTGTAGTTAAGCGGTATCATCGTAACATTCAGTCCCGCCGCCAGACACAAGATAATGAACTCCGGAGAGAAATGATTGCCGCCAACCGTAAAGCCATCCTTGATCCTGGCGAGGCCCTTGCTCTTGATCAGCCTCATGGTGCAGCCAACGTCCGTAAAGTTGGTACCGTTGAAGAGAAACTCTATCATCTTGGCTACAGCCCAGTTACCCCACTTCAAGAAGAAGTTCATGTTGGCGCCCTCCCAGATCATGTTGGCGACCGTTCGGGATCCCAGCACCACATCGAAGTCATCAGCGTAAGCGATGAGCTTGAAGATATCCCTGGCCTCAAAGGTGCCATCGGGCTCGGACAGTACGATGTAGTCTCCGGCAGCTTCCTCCAAACCCCTTCGGACCGAGTACCCGTAGCCCTGACGGGGCTCGTGCACCAGCTTCGCTTGCGTCCGTCTCACCTCTTCGTCGGTCCCCAGCGCGGCGTTATTGTTCACAACGATTATCTCGTCAACAATTCCCAGGGCTGAGAAGTCCTCTATGCAGGAACGAATCGAATCCCGCTCATTGTAGGTGGGTAAGACCACGCTTATGCTCTTACCATCCCACACGTTACGGTTCTCCCTTGGTTGCCACCACAACATTGTGAGCCGACAAGTTTCTGATCAACGGGGCCGTCTCCAGCGCCGCTTCGAGCGCCTTGAGCACCGGCAGCGCAAACCTGGGAGCGAAGTCGGGCATCCAGCCCAGCCTCCAAACCTGGGCCTGCATCGTCTCCCCAGAACGCCTCAGATTCTGGAGTATATCTTCAAGAGGAATCAGCCTTTCTCCCCCGGTATCCTGAGCGACTTTGCCCATTATGATGGGCCAGTATGGGTTCAAGGGGTTGTGGTCCCAGACGATAACTTTCCCGCCAACCTTCGTCACCCTGACCATTTCGGAGATAGTGTCAGCCACCTTTGCCATATCTGCGATATGGTGAAGGACCGCCACACAAAGGACCAGGTCGAAACTACCCGACTTGAAGGGCAGCTCTTGGGCGGCGCCCTGCACCGACACCAAAGCAGCGTCCCTCTTCGCCATAACCGTCAGCATCCCACGAGACGGATCCAGTCCTGCCACCTCATATCCCGCCTCGCGGAGCCGGTGGGCCAGCGCTCCGGTGCCACACCCGATGTCCAGGACACACCCACCGCGGAGAAGCTTGCTGACAAATCTGACCCGCTTCTCCAGGTAATGGCGAGCTACGTGGCCGGGCAGACTCTGGTCATATTGTTCGGCTATGTCATCGAAATGGTCTGTGCGGGCTGACATCCTCCCGCCACAAAGCCTGCAGCGCCTGCTCGCTCCGGCACGACTTCCAGGAATCATCCTTCTTCGCCGTTGCCTTCCCCGAAAAGCTTGGCCCGCACCACAAAAATTGGCCGTTCCTTGACTTCCTGATAAATGCGACCTACGTATTCCCCCAGCACGCCGATGCAAAGAATGTTGAAACCAAGAAGGAAGGTAATTATCAGGTTTATCTGGGTGAAGCCTGGAGGCGGAGGAAACGGCACAGAGAGACCAAACCAGCCCGCTACTCTGACGCCTACCTGAGCAGCGCCAACCAGAAAGGAAACCGAGGCCACGCCCAACCCACATAATGTCATCAACCGCAAAGGAATCACTGAGAAGGATAGCAAACCATCAAGCGCGAGTCCTGTCAAAGCCAGCGGATCGAATTTGCTGCGCCCGCCAGCTCGAGCCTGGCGCTCGTACTCGACACCGGTCTGTCGGAAGCCGGTCCAGGCACGCAGCCCACGAACGAACCGATGACGCTCAGGCATGGACGCAATGCATTTGACGACCTTGCGGTGCATCACGCAGAAGTCGCCTGCATCCAGAGGCACCTGGATTTGAGCGGTAGCCTTCCACAATCTGTAGAAAGCGGCGTACGCCAACCTCTTGGCCAGGCCTTCCTGCCGCTTCACCCTCACGCCGTATACAACCTCGAAACCCTCTCTCGCCTTCTCCAGCATCCTGGCAACCAGCTCGGGAGGGTCTTGCTGATCGCCGTCCAGCACCGCAACCCACTCGCCGGTGGCATAGGCAAGTCCCGCGCTGACGCCGCCCTGATAGGTGAAGTTGCGCGACAGTTGCAGCATCTTGAAACGCGGGTCCTCCTTGTGGAGCTTTCGGATTACAGCCTCGGACTCATCCCAGCTGCCATTCTCAACAAGAATGACTTCGAAGGACGCAATTTCATTCTCCGCGCAAGTTCTCTGGATGCGCCGACAAAGAGGCTCGATGTTGCCCTCTTCATTGTAGACAGGTATGACGAAGGACAAGGTGACTGGCCCGTGCCCGACCATGGATGCTCCGTCCTCAGTGTCCACTAGGCCCTGGCCTCCGAGAAGAAACGAGTGAATACTTCAATCATGTAGTCGATCATCAGGTCCGTCAGCCCGGGATAAACCCCAACAAACAGGGTGTTTTGCATGATCAAATCTGACCGTTCCAGTCGACCAAACACGCGATGTTCGATGTGGGCAAATCCCGGCTGACGCAGTATGTTGCCGCCAAAGACGAGGCGAGTCTCGATGTTGGCAGCCTCCAGGTGGGCAACGAGGTCCCTCCGCTTGATACCGCTCCGAACTGTAACCGGAAAACCGAAGGGGGAAGGAACCGCACGCGCGTCGATTATGGGCAGAACGAGATAGTCCTCCAGCGGTTTCAGCCCTTCGTACAACCGGCGGAAGTTGCGACGTCGAGCCTCCACAAACTCCAGTATCCTCTCCGATTGCGCCAGCCCGATGGCCGCCTGCATGTCTGTGACCTTCAAGTTATAACCGGGGCTCGAATAAATATACTTGTGATCATATCCAGCCGGCAGCATACCAAGTTGCCAGCCGAAACGCTTGCCGCAAGTGTTAGACTTTCCGGGGTCGCACCAGCAGTGTCGCCCCCAATCCCGGAGAGACCGGGCAATGCTCTTCAGATTGGGATCGTTCACAGCGACGCCCCCACCCTCCCCCATGGTAATCTGGTGGGCGGGATAGAAACTGACGGAGGACATGGCGCCAAAGGTCCCCACAAGCTGCCCATCGAAGGTAGCGCCCAGGGCGTCGCAGCCATCTTCAATGACCCACAGGTTGTGGAGGCGGGCCACCGCGCCGACGGTATCCATGTCGCATGGGATTCCAAGAGTGTGAGGCACGAAGATAGCCCGCGTCTTAGGCCCCACGGCGTCCTGAATCAGACCCGGGTCCATGTTATACGTTCCAACCTCGCAATCCACGAAGACAGGGATAAGGCGATGATGCATAATGGGTGTCAAAGTGGTAGGAAAGGTTACGGCAGGCGTGATGACCTCATCCCCTGGACGAAGGACCGGGAGGTCCGTCTTTCTTTCACCGCTCGCGGGTTCATGGCATAGCGTCGCAACCATCAACAGATTGGCTGAGGATCCGGAGTTTACCAGCAAGAAATCCTGGCTGCCGAAGAAGCGCCGCATCCTGGCCTCGAGTTTCTCGGCGTACGGGCCAGCTGTCAGCCAGAAATCCAGGGAGGCGTCAACCAGGTTGACCAACTCACGATCATCATATACACGTCCCGAGTAAGTGACCCGAGTCTTTCCTGGCTCAAAAGGCGGGCGCTGGTGGGCCATCCGGTAGTATTGCCGTACCAGCCTTAAGATCGTCTCTTTCATGTGAATCGGGTTGTCGTTCTTAGCCATTATGCCGGGGTTTTGGGGCCGCAGCGCCCAACGCACCAGTAGCTGGCATCGACGGGCAAAGCCACATGCCGCAGGGCGCTCCTCCCATCGAGGATGACCGGTCGGCGCATCAGCTTACACAGCGCGTCCCAGTTCCATTCGGCGAACTCGGGCCACGCCGTAGCTATCAGGGCCGCATCTACATCGGCTAGCACAGTCTCGGGAGTATGGCACAAGACCACGCGTGGGTCGGCCGCCAGCTCCGCTTTCCCCAAGACCACCGGGTCGTAGGCCTTTACCCTCGCACCTCTCTCAAGCAAGTGCCGCATTATGGCGAGCGACGGCGAGTCACGGAGGTCATCCGTGCCCGGCTTGAAGGCCAGACCCAGAACGGCCACCGTCCGCCCTGCCAAGCCACCCAGCGCGCCGTCCGCCATTTCCGCTAGCTGCGCGGGCCTTCTCAAATTCACCCGTACAGCGGCATCCAGTAGAGACGTCTCGACCTGGCAAGCTGCAGCGAACGAGCGGAGCGCACTGGTATCTTTGGGAAGGCAACTCCCACCAAAGCCCGCTCCCGCGCGGAGATAACTCAGTAACCCGGGAGTCACGCGCTGGCCGTTCACCAGGGGTGAGAGCCGCCTATCCAGATGTAAGGCATCCATGACGGTCTCGACATCGGTGTCAGGGGTGGCCTCACACAGGCTGGCTATCTCATTGCTAAAGGATATCAGTACAGAGAGAAGCGCGTTAGATGTATATTTGATCATCTCGGCGTTCCTCAGGCTCGTTTGCACCACCGGGCAATCGAAGACGCCGAAGAGCCCCGCCAGAGCGCGGCCCGAACGCTCGTCCCAGCGGCCGATCACGATGCGATCGGGATGCATGAAATCATCCACCGCAGACCCTTCCCTGAGAAACTCCGGGCACATACAGAGGCCAAACTCGCCCACTCGTCGTCCCGACTGCTCTTCGAGAATGCGCCGGACCATGGTGTCGGATGTTCCGGGCGGGACCGTGCTCTTGACAACGACGACGTGATACTCAGAAGCTTGCCCCAGGCTCTGTCCTATTTGCGCTGCCGCAACTTCCACAAAGGAAAGGTCCGCCCCTCCCTGACCCGGGGGCGTTCCCACCGCTATGATGGAGAATTCACTTCCCGACATGGCCTGCTGGAAGTCTGTCGTTGGGCGCAGCCGCCCCTCATCCAGTCCCTTCCGAAGGATCTCACCGAGACCGGGCTCATGGAAAGGGGACTTTGCCCTCTTGACCAGCTCGATCCGATCCACCTGCACATCCACACAGGCCACATCATGGCCTAGAGAAGCCAGGCAAGCTCCAGTTACCAGCCCGACATACCCTGTCCCAAAGATCGTTACGCGCATCCCGAACCTCCGCGCGCGTCCGCCGCGGGGACGCCGCCCGCTGCAACATCTTCATGTAGTTCACGATACGAGCGCAAGGTCCTACTCAAGCCTTCGGTCAAACCCACCTCCGGCCGCCAGTTGCCCAGTGAACGCAGCTTGCTGATATCGGGACAGCGCCTTTCGGGATTATCAGTCAAATAGTGAGGGTCAAGGCTCCTTCGGTATTCAACAGGCAAACGCGGCGGCGCCGCAACCTCGCTGATTCGCTCGGCGAGGCCAGCGACGCTGATCTCCTCTGCATCGTTACCCAGATTAAAGGCTTCACCATCAGCGTGAGAGAGAAGGACGGAGAGCATACCGCGCACCGCGTCTCGCACGTAGCAGAAGCTGCGCGTAGCTCGACCGTCGCTGTAAAGCACCAGAGGCCGCCTTCGTAAGGCATCCGTCATCATATCAGGGATTATGCGTCCGTCATCAAGCCTCTGTCCGGGACCGTAAACATTGAACGGACGAACAATCTTCACCGGCGTTCTGTACAGGCGAAAATAGGTGGTGCATAGTGTCTCCCCCAGGCGTTTGGACTCGTCGTAGCAAGCACGGGGACCCGTACAGGACACGTTGCCTCGGAAGTCCTCCCTGGTGGGTATGAAGCCGGGGCCGGGGTCGCCGTAGATTTCGCTTGTACTCAGATAAAGCATGCTCCTGGCTCCACGGCGGGCGATTTCGAGCATGTGCCGCGTGCCGTTGACGTTCACGTCGATCGTCTCCAATGGGAACTGCCTGTACAGCGACGGCGATGCGATGCTGGCTCCGTGGACGATCCAGTCCACCGGCTCCTCAGGCTCAAAAGCCTGGCCCACGTCGTGAAGCACGAAACGAACGTCGGGGCGCGTCCTCAAGTGAGCAATACGGTCAGAAAGGCCACTCTTGAAGTTGTCGAGCGCTATTAGCTTGCAGGGCGGCCCCAGAGCAGCATCGTTGAGCGCAGCCACAACATCTAGAAGGTAGCTGCAGAGGAACCCGCTGGCGCCAGTGACCAGCAGAGTTCCGCCGGAGAGCTCTTTCAGCAACTCCGCCATCTCGCCGACGATCGCCTGCGCGTCCTCCAGAGCCACGGAGGTTATTCTCGACACGGCCTTACCATCTCTCCTCCCTGCTCGCCCAGACAGGCAATCCCTTTGTACCATTCGATGGTGAGTCGCAACCCTTCCAGGAGCGAGTATCTGGCCGCCCACCCAAGAACAGACCTGGCTAGCCTGTTGTCGCCGGATTGCCGAAACATCTCATCGGCCCGGTAGGGTAAGGCGCCAAAAACGGGGCGCGAGCGGGAATCCAGAAGGTCCAGAACTTGACACACTATGTCTCTGACCTTCACTGGCTGCCCGGTACAGAGGTTGAACGTCCGGCCAATCGCCGCGGGATGCTCACCACCGAGCAAGAAACCATCGATCACGTCGTCGACGAAGATATAGTCACGCTCCTGCTCACCGGGAGTAACGAGAACGTCCTCGCCTTTCAAACCCCGGAAAATCGTATGAGGTATGAGCCGACTTGTTCTTTCCCACGGTCCGTAGACAGTAAACGGGCGAAGCGAGACCCAGGGCAGGCTGTGGCGGTGGCAAAAAGCTTGAGTTATTGCATGTCCGGCCAGCTTTGAAGCCGCGTAGACGCTGGTCGGCGCCAGCGGTTGACTCTCTGCCAGGTCTGACCCCTCGCCATACTCGAAACAAGAACCGGCATAGACGAACCGCAGCAAGCCGCTCCCCGCGCAAGCTCTCAGTAATTGCAACGTGCCCATCGCGTTGACGCGCACCAACTGTTCGTCGTCGCAATCAGGCGCGACCCCAGCGGCAGCCAGGTGATATACAAGCTCTGGCCTCGCGACAGCGACGCCCCTCTCAAGGCTTTTCACATCAAAGAGGTCACCTTCGACCAGAGTCACCCTGTCGATCACATCGGCAATTCGCTGAGTTTCAGACGCGGGCCGCAGGAAGGCAAACACGTGCCCACCGAGTCCGACCAGCCGGCGGACCAGATGGGAACCCAAGAACCCGCTGGCGCCAGTGACGAAGACGCGGCGACCCGCCCAATAACCCACCTGCATCGTTACCATACCTTCCATGGAGCCTTGCCGCTCTCCCAGAGTGCTTCAAGTAAGCGAAGGTCGCGAAGGGTATCCATGCACTGCCAAAAACCGGGGTGGCGGTAGGCTACGAGCTGTCCGTCTTCAGCCAGACGTTCGAGGGGCCCCCGTTCAAACACGGTGTCGTCTCCGTCAATATAATCAAGTACCTTCGGCTCCAGCACAAAGAAACCGCCGTTGACCCATCCCTCTCCTGTTTGCGGCTTCTCCTCGAAACGCGCCACCAAGTCACCGTTAAGACTAACGCCGCCGAACCGCGCCGTTGGCCTTACTATCGTCACGGTCGCCAACCGACCGTGGCTCTGGTGAAATGCCAATAGTTCTCTGATATCCAGGTCTGCCACTGCGTCGCCGTAGGTGATCATCATGGTCTCGTTGCCCACGAACTGAGCGACGCGTCTTATCCGGCCGCCCGTTTGCGTGCCGAGTCCGGTGTCGAGTAGATGAACGGTCCAATCCTCTGAATCGCCGTCGCGAACCAACACTTCGCCGGTCTTAAGACGAATGGTGAGACTGCTAGCCCGGCAGCGGTAAGCCAGGAAGTAATCCTTGATGACGGCGCGCTTGTAACCTAGGGCGATGACAAACTCATCGAATCCACACGCCGCGTATCCCTTCATGATGTGCCACAAGATAGGCTGGTCGCCGATCTCCACCATGGGCTTCGGTATCCTGTCAGTTTCCTCCGCCAACCGGGTGCCATAGCCTCCGGCAAGTATACCAACCTTCATTTCAGTCCCTCCACTGCGCCGTCTTCCACTCCCGGCGAAACAGCGACGGCGCAGAGACCACACTGGTCCTTCCTGTGCGTCAGAGCCGACCGGCCCTCCTTGCCTTCCGCCAGATTCCCGCGTTACACGCCATCATACCCGACTTGCAGGCCTTCGCTCACCAGTACGTGTACAGGACGTGTTCGAGAAGCAAGGTCTGAAACGCTGTCGTCCCAAGGATTGAATACAGACCGGCCGTGGACCGCGCTCCTTGCTGGAAGCCTGGCAGTATCCTGACAGCGAAGACCATTGCGAGGGGTACCAAGTACATCCAGATTCGTTCCACCTCTCCATAATACAGCCCCGGGAGATTGACAGCGGCCAGCGTGACTAGAGCAGCAAGCCCAATGCTTCTCATCGTAGTGTCTGCAGCAGCCCTTTTCAGCGCGTTGATTGCACCCCTGAAGAATAGGACTGCGGTTGGAACGCCAAGGAAGAAAAGTGACGCTGCGGCGTTTCCAAAGAACCAGTAGAGGGCGGACACAGATTCAGGTCCATAGAGACCGACCATATCCGCCCTGTCCTGTTTGTAATACCCGTAGGTCGATGTAAAGACCTCTATGAGATTATAACCACTGACGGAATGCAATATCAGGTACAGTGAGGTATAGACAAGGGGGATCAGTGCGAAAACCGGCAAGCTGCGCCAATCGCGCTTCTGGATCGCGAAGAGCAGGCCTGCCATGCCCAGGAAGAAAGCCACAAACACGTGATCAAAGGTAAAGAAAGTGCTGAGACTGAGCAGAGCGCCCAGGCCGACGGCCAAGGGAAAGCGACGGGTCTGGATAAGCTTGAATCCGATAAGGAACAGCCAGGCGGCCAAGAACGAGAAGACCGCGTTCATCGAGGTGGCCGTGAACAACACAACGCTGGGAATCACGATGTAAAGGGCCGCTCCAGCGGTGGCGGAGCCCTCCCCGTAGAGTCCTCTCAGCAGCAAGTAGACAGGCGCGACTGAAAGACTCCCTGTCACCACCACCACCAGCGCGGCCACAAAAGGCCCCTGTCCAATCAGTTGCGAAATCAGCCACAGGAGCAGGACCGGCCCAGGGGGGTGAACATGTCCGTGAGTTTCCATTGTACCCAAAATGGTGGGATAATCGCGCAGAAAGGCCATCAAGCCTTCTACTTTGCCTATCTCGGCGTAATAGTCCTGAGGCCGCAAGAAGGGAGACTCCAGGGCCGCGGGCCCACCCCGAACCATTGCCACCGAGGCGTTAACTGCGAAAGAGGAGAGCACAAAGAAAAGGAGCGTAAGAGACAAAGGGCGGCGCGCCTCATCGGCCAGAAAACGCCAGACCAGGAAAAAGAAAACTGCGAAGACCGCCACCGCGAGCAGGGTGAAAAAGTTCGGGGCCATGGGATCAAAGACCGCGTAAAGGGGATTCACGGCGCGCCTCTGTGGGAATCCCCACGCGAACAGCTTGCTAGCCGCCACGAATGCGATGAACAAGAGGAGAAGGGCACAGTTCCACACAATGAAACTCTGCAAACCAAACCGCCTCGGGGGAAGCAGCGAGTCGGGCATCCTTTTCGTTTCCGGTTGCAACTGCGTCTTCACGATGCCTGGCATTCTTCCTTCAGATGGCCCCACCGCGGGGCACCAACGGGGTCAACCGCTGTCCTCCTCGTCAGCGCGCCGAGCACACTGATTATGCCCACGAGCGCCCAGAATATGATGCCCATCCCAATGAAAACCCCCTCGTGCATGCCGCCGCCAAGGAACGACAACAGGGCCATGCCCAGGAGGCCGGCCAGCGCGCCCAGAGCCAGGTTGCTCAGAGCCGGGGACAACGACCGCTTCGCCACGTAAAGGGCCTCTCTCACGAGGAGAGCCAGGAGGCATAGCCAGGCCGTAAGCCCCACTAGGCCGGCGCTACTGGCTACCAGAAGATAGTAATTATGCGGGTCAACTGCATAGCCAATTTCGCGGTTCTCCGTCAGCCCAATCCGGACGAGCTGATACTGCCCGTACTGGGGAACGAATCTCGTCCACTGTCCATACCCTATCCCCCATACCGGATAATCTCGGATGATTCCTATCGCGCCCGCCCAGGCATTCATCCGGTAAGTGAGAGAGCTATCTTCCAGCAAACTCGCCAGGTTGCCAATGTTCTGAAATCGGTGGAAGACAACACGTTGCACCAGTGGCAAGAAGAGCATGGACAAGAGCAGCGACGCGACTGCGCCTGCGAGAAGGATCTTCCTCGGTCTCTTCTTGAAAAGGAATAGGCTCTGAGCTATGACCATCAACCCGACGGCGCTTCGGTTGAAGGTCAGAAATAGTCCGGCAATGAGGAATATTATACCCCCAGATATCGAAGCCGCGATGGCGCGCTTCTTCGTGGAACAGAGCAGCGCGATCCCCAGGGGAAGCCCCATCAGAATCATCAGAGCCAGACTTCCAGAGTTTATATTAGCAAACAAGGGCATGCTATACGCATCGTAAATGGTGGTGTACCGGGTACCAATATACCTGGCGACAAAGTACACAGAAATGAAGGTGATCCCTGTTACCATAGCGAAGAGTGACCCAACCAGGGTCAGGAGATCCCTCTGGTCTCTGGCGAACCACAGTATCACGGGGAATATCAGGAAAGGCGCTAAAACTTCCAGCCAGAATTCGCCCAGGCTCTGGGAGATATCTGCGGATATGAGTGAAGCCAGCAAGGAGGAGAAAACGAAGGCCAGGGCAGCCACCAGTATCGGCGTCGAGCCGACGCCGCCCCTTTGCTCTCGCCTCAGCGACAGGGGGATCAAGGCGCCAAGAGCAACGACAAAGGAGATAGACGGAGTGACAGCAAAGGGTCCGATGCGAAACTCTCGAAAGGAAGGGAACAAGTGCTCAAGATAGCTCAGGAAAGGAAAGGCCAGGCAGAGAACCATCACGGAAGAGACGCCCCGCGACGTCAGCAAGAAATACAGGGACACGAGTAAGGCCGCGAACACCCCACTAATTATGATGAAAAGGGTGGGATCGAACATGGAGGCAGCGAGCACAAAGGCCGCAGCGGGCAGAGAAGCGCTGGCGACGACCAGCATGCGCCCGAGCGAGAGGCTCGGTGCAGCAAACCATGTCTCCCTGGACGTAAGAACGAGCACCAGCACAAACGCGATAACCCCGATGGGAATCGCACTCCGAGCCAGCATGCCGAGGCTGAAGCTTGACGACAACTGGGATACTGCGCTAGCTATGAAATAGGCGAGAACGACGAAGATGCCTGCCGCCAGTAGCCGGCTGGCTCCAAGTCCGGACGTTATGCCTTGCACCGATTGCCACCCCTTTAGCAAAAGGAAGCTGCGAATTCGAACAAGAGTGAGAGAGATTCGTCAGGAAAGGGCGCTAGGAAACTACCTACCGCCTGAACAGCCACGAGGCCAGACTGAGCGGCAGTCGCTGTGGCTTCCGCCGATGACGTTCTCCATCTGAGGAATAATAGTAGTAATGATAATAGTAACCACCGCCCGCACCCATCTTATTCAGAGCTACGCCGAAAATCTGCCCGCCGATCTTCCGCAAATCGTCTGCCGCACGGACCGCCATATCGCGACGAGTGCGGCCAGAATCTAGCACAAGGAGAACGCCATCCACTTGTCTGGCAAGAACGGCCGCATCCGTCACGGCCAGCACCGGTGGACTATCCAGAATCACCACCTCGGCCATCTCTCGCAAATGCTGCAGCAGGCCTTTCATCCTCTTTGAACTCAACAGTTCCGAAGGGTTGGGAGGAAGAGGCCCGCTGGTCAACAAGCGCAGATTCCCTTGCTTCGTCGCCTGGAGATGCCCCTCGAGGCTGAAATCATCTCGAAGCAGCAGCGTAGTGAGCCCCACGTTGTTGGGCAATTCGAAGACCCTATGCAGGGTGGGACGCCTCAAGTCGGAATCCACCAGCACAACGGACAGACCCGTCTGCGCCATCACGACGCCAAGGTTGGCCGCGGTGACGCTCTTGCCCTCACCGGGACTGGGACTCGTGACCAGCAGGGAACTGAGGCTCTTGTCGACGGTGGAGAATTGCAGATTGGTTCGAAGCGTCCGGTATCCCTCAGAAAGAGGGGACTTAGGATGATGGCCGGCAATGAGCCTGTCTCCGGGGTTTCGGCCGCGCAGGCGACCGATGTTCCCCAACGTGGAAAGCGCCAGGTTCTCCGACACGTCCTCTGGAGTCTTTATGGTATCATCCAGGCGTTCCATTACTAAGGCAAGTCCAGTGGAGCAGACAAGACCCACAGCAACGGCCAGGAGGGTGTTATTGAGCACTTTCGGCCTTACCGGTGCACGAGGCGTCTCCGCCATGGAAGAGATCGCCAGATTGTTGGCATATCTGGCGGAGGCCATGCGAAAGTCTTCAGCGCTCCTGAGCAAGACGGTATGCAACGTCTGCTTTTTTATCAATGTATTCTCTAGCCTGGCTATCTCGGACCTGACAAACTCCGGCATGCTGACGTTCTTGGCGTCTTTAGGGTCGCCGAGGGCGTTGATAGCAGACTGGGTGGTGTCAATCTCCTTCTCAATAGCGGCGATCTGACGCTCCAATTCACGTCTGGCGTCCTCGAATCTTCTCTGGCGGATCTCGGTGTTCCGCTTGGCGAAAATCGCGGCCAGCTCGTTGGCGATGTTTTTGGCCACCTCCGGATTGCTATCATGAGCGGTTATTCTCAACAATTGCGTATCAGGGATAGGCGCAGCGCTGACCGAGTTTTGCAGCCGCGCGACGGTGAAGCCCGGGCCGAGACGTTCCGCAACCTCTTGCAGCATTGGGGTCGATCTTGCCAACTCTGTGTAGGTCTTGATGGAGTGCTGGCTGGCCTGAAGGGCGGCGTATTCGCCGCCGGGGTTGGTGAAAATCTGCTGGTCGAGAAGAGTGGCGCTCGCTTCATAGACAGGCGCCATCGAACTGCTTATGAGGTAGGTGAGAGAAGTGACAAGGGCTGTCCCAACAAAAATCAACCACAGCCACTTGCGCATCAATACGAAGAATCGACGAATTTCCATGTTTCCCCACTGCCCCCCAACAGATCAAGCCATTGTATCACCTCTTCCTTGACGACGCAAGCTTTGCGAGAGGTTTTGGGGCGCCTACGAGCCTGGCCCGCTTGCCCGACGCTGGAGCTAGGCCGTTAACACCGGGAGTTCAGTCCCACAGTTGGAACAAAATTTATTGGCGGAAGGATTCTCGACATTGCATTTTGCGCACACCACCCGTTCCTGCCGCGCCTTGGCTGCCTCAGCTTCGCGAGCAAGCTCCACGTTGAACTGTCGCGTTAGATCCAGGGATGCCTTCCGAAACTCCCGTATCCCTTTACCGATGGCGCCGCCGATTTCAGGAAGTTTCCCGGGACCGAAAACGATCAAGGCAATCACTAGAATTAGAATCATCTCGGGAACGCCTATGTTGAAGGGCATCTCCCATTCCTCCGGACAAGTCAGCAAATAGGCTACAAAACCATTCTACCTCAGAAAAACCGGGCTGTAAAACGGTGCTCAGCGGCTAGTATCGCGTAACAGCAAGAAGTGCGGATTCCGTAGTCGGGGTCGTCCCCGACCCCGACACGCCAGCGCCAGTCCTGCAGGGGACGAGCCCGTGAAACTCGCAACTTCAAGTGTTACATGACACTAGAAGTGGGTCGCGCTGACAGCGGAGTTGACATTGAACTGGCCGTCTGCTAAGCTAACCCCCAAACGCCAATCAAACACCCCAGACGGGCCGGGCCGAGGTACTCATGGAAGCCGGGGAGACTATCCCGCAGATCATCAAGGCTAACCTCGAAAAGTGGGGCAACCGCACTGCCATGTGCATGAAGAAATTCGGCGTGTGGCAGAGGTACACCTGGACCCAATATTACGAGAGCGCGAAGTACCTCTCGTTAGGACTGATCAGCCTCGGCTTGCAGCACGGCGACGTGGTCGCCATTATCGGCGATAACGAGCCGGAATGGTTCTGGGGTGAATTCGCCGCCCAGGCGGCGGGCGGTGTGGCCACCGGCATCTTCGTTGACTCCATCCCCTCCGAAGTCAAATACATCGCGGAGCACTCGGACGCGAGGTTCGCCGTCGTCAATGATCAGGAACAAACGGACAAGTTCCTCGAAATCAAAGAGCAGTTGCCTTCCCTCAGGAAGATAATCTACTGGGACCCCAAGGGCTTGCGCAGCTACGACGATTCGCTGCTTGCCAGCTTCAGCGATGTCGTCAGATTGGGTAGGGAATACGAGAAGACCCACCCCGGCCTTTTCGAGGAGAACATCGCCAGGGGCAAAGCCGATGATGTGGCTTTTATATATTACACCTCAGGGACCACCGGCCTGCCCAAGGGCGCTACGATCACCCACCGCGCCCTCATCAACACCGCCCAGGGATTCATAAGCCGCTACCCGCTGAGCGAAGAGGACGACCTGATATCTAATTTCCCCGCCGCGTGGGTAGGCGACAGCTTTTTCTCTACTATCCCCCACCTGCTGACCGGCGCCAGGCTCAACTTCCCTGAGGAGCCTGAAACCATCGCCGAGGACACCAGGGAAGTCGGCCCCCACTTCGTCACCTACGGCCCGCGGCAGTGGGAGGGCCTGGTGAGCCAGATACAGGTGAAGATGATGGACGCCCATCCCTTGAAGCGCTTCGTCTACAATCTGTGTCTGCCTGTGGGCCACAAGGTGGCCGACATCCGTTTTCAGGGCAAGGAGCCTAACTTCTTTTGGAAAGGGCTTCACGGTCTGGCCTACCTGGTCTTGTTCCGACCTCTCAAGGACCAGTTGGGGCTAAGCAGGGTCAGATTCGCCGTCACAGGGAGCTCCGTACTGAGTCTGGACACCTTCCGGCTGATTCACGCCATCGGCATCGAGCTGCGCCAGAACTACGCCAGCACCGAAGCCGGTTTCATCTCGTCCCACGCCAAGGGAGAGATACACTTCGAAAGCGTAGGACGTCCCGCTATTGGCACCCAGGTCAGAATAACGCACCAGGGTGAGCTGCTGGTGAAGAGCGACTGCATGTTCAGCGGCTACCTGAAGGACCCGAAAAAGACGGCCGTCAGCCTGGTGCACGGTTGGTGCCATACGGGCGACGCCGTCCATGTCGACGACGAAGGGCACCTCATCTTCATGGACCGGCTGGAGCACATGGGTGAGTTGGCCTCGGGACACAGGTACGCACCCCAATACATCGAGGGAAGGCTCAGGTTCAGCCCCTATATCAAGGACGCCATGGTGATCGGAGGCAAGGACAAAGACTTCGTATCAGCAATAGTGAATATGGACTTCACCATGGTTGGTAAATGGGCGGAGCGTCACAGGATACCGTATACGACCTTTGTGGACCTGTCGCAGAAGAGGGAGATAGCCGACCTGATACGCCAGGACCTTCTCCGCGTAAACAGCTATCTACCCGAGCCTACGAGAGTGAAGAGATTCGTACTCCTGCACAAGGAATTCGACCCTGACGAAGCCGAACTTACCCGCACCCGAAAACTGAGACGCGACTTCATGGAGCAAAGGTACAAGGACTTGATCGACGCTATCTACGGGCATGGGGCGGAGGTTGAGGTAACCGCGCCCGTAACCTATCGGGACGGCCGCCAGGGGGTTGTCAGCACCACCATCAGGGTGAACAGCATCGAATAGGAAGGGGAGGCCGTGGCTGAACTGTTGCAATACACGATCACTGGCACGGCGGTGGGGATGGTATACGCCCTTATCGCTCTCAACTTCGCGCTCATCTGGAAATCCAGCAGCGTGGCCAATCTGGCCCTGGGGCAGATCGTGCTCGCTTCTTCATGGTTCACCTACGGGATGCTGGTCCAGGCCAAGCTGCCCCCGTGGCTGGGCTTCCCCATGGTCATACTCTTCGCCCTGGGTCTGGGGTGGACGATTGAAAGGCTCACCTTGCGTCCCCTTATCGCCCAACCCATCCTGTCTCTCATCACTGTGACCTTGGGAATAGCCTACTTCATCGAGGGAGCAGTGAACTTCATCTGGCCGACCAGCGTGGCCGCGTTGCCCAGCCTCTTTCCCAAGGAACCCGTCATGATCGGCACGGCCGCTGTCTCCCAGGAGTATATCTGGGTAGCCGCTATCTCGCTGGCCGTGTTTTGCCTGCTCTCCCTTTTCTTCCGCTACCACAAGATGGGCATCGCCATGCGGGCCACTGCCGATGACCAATTGGCCGTTCAAGCCTGCGGCATCCCGGTGACCACCATTTTCTCCAGGTCCTGGATGTTCGCTTGCGTCCTGGCCGCCATCGGAGGGGTGCTGGTCTCGAGCATCGGCGGCATCACCTTTGGCCTGGTCGAAACTGGTCTCAAAGCTTTCTCCGTGGTCATACTGGGCGGTCTGGATTCCTTCGTGGGCGCCATCATCGCCGGCCCAATCATCGGGCTGGCCGAGAGCATCGGCGGCGGATTTCTGACTCCCCTCACCTGGCCGGGATTCAAGGACATAATACCCTTCATCATCATTATCATCGTCATGCTCATAAAGCCCTATGGCCTCTTCGGCGAGGAGCGCATCGAGAGGATCTAGGAAGCGCAAAGCATGGCCCCCAATCCGGAAAGGATTTGAGTTAATGACCTTGCCCTGTGGAACGCGTAGTTTCGACTATGCAACGGACATGGCGATCCTTCGGACCAGGACCCAGTGGGCGCTAATGGGGCTGCTCCTCGTGCTCGTCTACGCCGCCCCCCTCTATATGAACAAGTACTGGCTGGGCGTGGCTAACCTTATCGGCATCAGCATTATCGCTGCCATCGGCCTAAACCTCCTGACTGGCTACTGCGGTCAATTGTCCATTGGCCATGCCGGCTTTATGGCCGTCGGCGCCTACGCCACCACGGTACTGACCAACAAGCTAGGGCTGCCCTTCCTCGTGGGGCTGCTGGGCGCGGGTCTTACCGCCGGCATCATCGGGCTTATCTTTGGCATACCCTCGGTCAGGCTAAGGGGCTTCTACCTGGCCATAACGACCATAGCGGGCCAGTTCATCATCGTCTGGGTCATCAACCACTGGACGGAGCTAACGGGCGGCTTTAACGGCATGAAGGTGCCCTACGCGTCTATTGGGCCCATCGTCTTCAGGACCGACGCGAGCCAGTATCTCCTTATCTTCGCCATTGTGGCTCTTTGCGTTTTCTTGGCCAAGAACCTGGCGAGAACGAGGGTGGGCAGGGCCTTTATCGCTGTCAGAGACAATGATCTCGCCGCCGAGGTGATGGGCATCAACCTGTTCCATTACAAGCTCCTCGCCTTCTTCATCGGCTGCTTCCTGGCGGGCATAGCGGGGGCCCTCTTGGCCCATTGGATCGGTTTCATCAACGCGGAGAATTTCACTCTTATGGACTCCATCCTGTATGTAGGCATAGTCATCATCGGCGGGATGGGCACAACCCTCGGCCCAATCTTCGGCGTCATTTTCATCCGCCTCTTGCAGCAAGGAGTGATGTTCATGACACCTATTCTGGAGAAGACCTTCCCCGCCATGCCCACCGGTTTTGCCACCGGCATCGCGCCCATGGTCTTCGGGCTGGCGATTATCTTGTTTCTGGTATTCGAGCCGCGAGGGCTGGCACACCGGTGGATGCTGTTCAAGGCATCCTACCGGCTTTGGCCCTTTTCATACTGACGCGAACGAGACCGGCATCAATGAGGTTCACAGGACTTTGAAGCCTCCTACCGGCTTTGGCCTTTCTCCTACTAAGTGCGCAGCAGAGACCCAGAAATAAGAACACGAAGGAAGGAGGACAAAATCCAATGGAAAGGGGAACGATCAGATGAGGAACAATCGGTTCACCAAACGGGCCAGTTTCGCCCTGCTGGCGCTATTGCTGTTCGCGCTGCCGCTTATCAGCGCGTGCAGCCCGGCGGGTCCGGCGGCCCAAGGCAAAGGGGCAGCCGCCAAGGGTCCCCTCAAGCTAGGATTCAGCATGCCGATGACCGGTCCGGCAGCGGAGAAGGGCGTCCCCATGGGCCAGGGGAAGCTGGACGCCGTGAAGTATATCAATGAAGAGCTTGGGGGAGTCGAAGGGCATCCCATCCAGGTGAGTTGGTATGACACTAAGTATGACGCCGCGCAATCAGCCACCATCGTCAAGAAGCTGATGGATGAAGGCAACCTCTTCTTCACCACCAGCGCTTCGAAGGATATGGCGGCGTCGCAGGAGATCGCCAACCGGGCAGGATTCCCCGGTATGGTCAGCTTTGGCGCGCCGCAAAACACCCGTCCTCCGCAGCATATCTACATCCAGGCGCCCGACTATGGTGACGATTGGGGGGCCTTCACCAACTATTACATGAAGAACCTCTGGAAGAAACAGGGCAAGCCCAAGATGGCCCTGCTGCTGCTCAACAACCCCACGGGCTACGGCGTGCGCGACGCCGCCAAGGCTATGGCCGATAAGCTGGGGGTTGAGATTGTGGCCGTCGAAGAGCATGCGGCCACGACCATATCTGAGATCGAGGCTCTTACCCGGGTCAAAGGCAAGAACCCGGACGTGCTCTTCATCTCCAGCACGCCTGCTCCCACGTCCATCATCCTCAAGAACGCCAACGAGCTGGGCATGCTCCAGAACATCACCGTCGGCATGGCCAAGGCCAGCTTCACCAAAGTGCTTATCGACATGGCGGGCAAGGCGGCGGAGGGTGTCTACGGCGTCTATCCCACCGTCACCTGGGGTGAGAATGTGCCGGGGATGGCCAAAGTGATGGAGTACGCCAAGAAATACCATCCCGAGCACGAGGGCAACCTGGACTACCTTATCTCCTGGGCGGAGGCGCTCATCGATGCGGAGATAATGCGGCAGGCGGTGAAGAGCGCCGGTTATGAGGTGCTCGCCAAGGGGAATGAGGAGTCCTGGAAGGCCATCGAGGAGAAGGGATTCCGCAATGTAAAGGGCTACGACGTGCAAGGGCTGCAGGGCCCGGTGGACTTCAGCAATCCTCAGGACCGGCGCGGCTCCAAGTCCGTGAGAGTGTACCAAGTCAAGGACGGAAAGTTCCAGGCCGTGTCCGGCTGGGTGGAAGCTCCCCTGATTAAGTACGAGGAGTTCCCCTGGTTCGGCTAGCAGTAAACTGGCCAAGCTAGTTCCGGTTCTTTCGCCTGCGGGCGGTTACAGTCACACGGTACTGGCCGGCATCCCTATCGGCCCGGGAGGGGACCTACCCCCGCCTGGCGGACAGAGACGTCCGCCACAACGTTGGGCAGCGCCCGCCCGCAGCGCCGCAAGCGCCTTTGCAGCCTTCGGGGGGAACTCTTTGTGGAGTATTTTTGCTCGACAAGACTGCAGACAGGGGTGCAGCGCGCTGGCAAGCGGTCAACGTAAGCTGACGGACCCAGACCGCTGTCTTGCGCCTCCAGCGCGGATGTGCTAGGCTGAAGTCGGTCGCAGAGTCCGTTGGTTGGGAGGGACAGCAGGTGGAGAGGGAACCCGCAAGCCTTCTGGAAGAAGCGCTGAAGCTGCCGCAAGAGGCGCGCGCCGCGCTAGTAGCTTCGTTGCTGGAGAGCCTCGATGAGACCATCGACGCCGACGCGGAAGCGAAATGGGCGGCAGAGATTAGCTGGCGGACTCACGGGTTGGACTCGGGGGCTGTTCAGCCGGTGCCGTGGCCTGAAGCGCGTCGCATAATCCTGGAGCGCTAGTGGCGCCGCGTGAAAGGATATGGGTTCACCCGGGCGCTATTGCGGAAGCGCGCGCAGCGCACGAGTGGTACCATATGAGAAATCCCGAAGTTGCGAAAGCGTTTATGGCTGAACTGGACCTGGCCGTTAAGCAGCTCGCTCAACGTCCGCGCCAGCAGCCCCCCTACCACTTCCCCCGTGGGTTCCGGAGTTCGGGTCATCTCCGACCGGTCTGACCTGTCTAACGGTGTCGGAGATTGCCTTTTGTTGCCCAAAACGACATCATGCTGAAGCTTAACAACATCGAAGTAACCTATCTCAATGTCATACGTGTGCTGCACGGGGTCTCCCTGGAAGTCCCCGACGGGTCGATTGTTGCCCTGCTGGGGGCAAACGGGGCCGGCAAGAGCACTACTTTGAAGGCGATCTCCGGATTGCTGCGCACCGAGGAAGGGGAGATCACCGACGGCAGCATCGAATGGAACGGAGAGCGGATCGACAGAAAGCGAGCCGAGGAGATAGGAAAGCTCGGCCTGGTGCAAGTGCTGGAAGGCCGCCGGGTCTTCGCCCACCTCACCGCTGAAGAGAATCTCCGCGTCGGCGCCTACCATCGCACCGATGGCAAGGCGGTCAAACGTGACCTGGAGATGGTCTACGATTACTTCCCCCGGCTCAAGACTTTGCGCCACAACACAGCGGGGTACCTGTCCGGAGGCGAGCAGCAAATGCTGGTTATTGGACGGGCCATGATGTCGGCGGCCACGCTGATGATGCTCGACGAGCCCTCCCTCGGCTTGGCGCCGCTCATGGTGGAGGAGATATACAACATAATCAGTCGCTTCAGCAGTGAGCACAGGACCTCCGTGCTGCTTGTGGAGCAGAACGTGAGGATCGCGCTGGGTATCGCCGCATACGGCTACGTCATGGAGAACGGTCGCATCGTCCTGGACGGCACCACGGATTTCCTGACTAACAACGAGGATGTGAAAGAGTTCTACATGGGGCTTTCCGCCATGGGGACAAAGAAGAGCTACCGCGAGGTCAAGCACTACAAGAGGCGAAAGAGATGGCTCTAGGGCGCAACGAGTTCTTCGACGAGTTGGAGACCATGTCCGCTGAGGCCAGGGAGAGATACGCTAACAGAAAGCTGTATGAGACGGTGGAGCACGCCTATCATACCGCTCCCGCGGCGAGCCAACTCCTGGACAGGGCGGGAGTAACACCCAGCGACATTGGCCGGGTGAAGGACCTGGAAAAACTCCCGATAACCCGGAAAAACGATGTCATCGCGTTACAGAGGGCCCATCCCCCCTTCGGCGGCCTCCTCGCCATACCGTCGGAGGAGGTGGAGAGGGTGTTCATCTCACCCGGCCCTATCTACGAGCCTCTTCAGACTTCCAGCATAAAATGGTTCGCCAAGGCCTTCTGGGCGGCGGGATTCCGAAAGGGCGACATGGTCATCAACGCTTTCACCTACCACTTGTCTCCCGCCGGCATGCTGATGCACGAGGCACTAAGAGACTGCGGGGCCACGGTGGTCCCTATAGGCACGGGAAGCACCGAGATTCAGATTCAGACCATGCTGGACCTGAAGGTCACCGGCTTCGTCGGCACGCCGAGCTTCCTGATGACGGTGATCAGGCGGGCCGAGGAACTGGGCCGTGACTTCCGGCGCCACTTCGTCCTCCGCCGCGCCTGGTTCACTGGCGAGATGCTGGCGCCCTCGCTCCGCAAGACCTTCGAGGAGGTCTACGGCATCGCCACCGCTCAGGCTTACGCCGTTACCGAGCCGGGCGGCGCCATCGCCTACGAGTGCCGCGAGAAGTCCGGCATGCATCTCATGGACGAATATGTCGTGGAGATAGTCGACCCCGAGACCGGCAAACAGCTAGGCCCGGGCGAGATCGGGGAAATCGTGGTGACGCCAGTGCACAACGAGACGTGGGGGCTTATCCGCTTCGGCACGGGAGATATGTCTGCCTACACCACGGAGCCCTGCCACTGCGGTCGCACCTCCAGCAGGATCACAGGAATCGTTGGCAGGACGAGCGACGCGGTGAAAGTGAGAGGCGTCTTCGTCGTCGCCAAACAGGCGGAGCAGGCGATCCTGGTGGTTGAGGGTATCTCCAACTTCCAGATCCTGGTCGGGCGCCAGGCGCAGCGCGACGAGATAACGCTGACCGCGGAACTGAAGGACGAGACGCTGGACAGGGAGCGAGTCGCCGACGAACTGAACAAGCGATTCCAGAATGTCTGCCGCGTTAAGCTGGACAGGGTCGACTTCGTCACCGCCGGGACGATTCCTGAGCGTGCGCCGAGGATCGTGGACGAGAGGAAGTGGGAGTGAGACAAATGATGAATGAATGATAAATGCGAAATGATGAACGGGGGCGGATGTCCGGGCGTCTATGCGGAGAGAGGTGCTCCTGATGTCCACACGGCCCACTCTGCCCACAGCCTCCACCTGTAGTCGCCTGGCGGCTGACAGCTGATAGCTGAAAGCTGAATACTCCTTCCTGCTTCCCGCTCCGCGCTTCCCGCTCCGCGCTTCCCGCTCCGCGCTTCCCCGTCCTCCTACTTCTCTTTTCCGAGATAGGCTGAGATTACCTGCGGATTGGTTCTGACCTCGCTGGGGGTGCCCTCAGCGATTTTCCTCCCGGAATCGAGAACCACGATCCTGTCGGCCAGGTCCATAACCACGCCCATATCGTGTTCCACAAGGATAATGCAGCTCACCCCGTCCCTGAGCACCGGCGTCTCCGGATAAGTGTCCCCCTGGCCCTCGAAGATATCGACGATGAACCTGGCGATATCCTCTTTCTCCTCGAGGTTCATCCCGGCCATCGGCTCATCGAGGAGCAGAACTTTGGGCTCCAGTGCCAGCGCCCGCCCCAGCTCCACCCTCTTGCGCATGCCGTAGGGCAACATGCCCACCACTTTTTTTCTGATAGGCTCTATCTCCAGGAAATCGATGATGTCTTCCACCACCCTGCGGTGCTCGATCTCCTCTCTGTGGGCCCAGCCGAAATACAAGGCGCTGGCCAGTACATTCTGTTTCATGAGAACGTGCCTGGCCGCCATGATGTTGTCCAGCGTGCTCAGCCCGGTATATAGCTCGATGTTCTGGAAGGTCCTGGCCAGTCCCATACGGGCCGCCTTGTCAGGGCGTATCCCGTCGATCCTCTGGCCATCGAAGTATATGGCGCCCTTCCGCGGTTTATAGAACCCATTGATGCAATTCATCAGGCAAGTCTTGCCTGCGCCATTGGGCCCGATAATAGCCAGAATCTCCTTATCCCTTATGTCAAGAGAGACGTCGGAAAGGGCCTTCACTCCGCCGAAAGACAGCGAGAGGTTCTCGATCCGAATCCTCGCCTTGTGTTCAGTGGCGACCACCGGGCTTGCCTGCACCACTACGATTCAGTCCCTTCAGCCAACAACTGATCCCGATATTCAATCAATTTCCGACACTCAGTCCCCACACAACCGCCCTTGCTCGGAGTGGCGCCATTCTGACAATACCTCTTGTAAGCGATGCACCGGGCGGAGCCATCCCCGTACACGAGCAGAGTGGCCTCGCCATTCACTGCCTCGCAGAAGACGGTAGTTGCGGTCAATTGCCAGTCCGGAACGCTCATCCTGAACTCTCCTTGCAGGTATATTACCATTGTCAAAGGTGGAATTCAACGAGCGCCAAGCGCTTCCGCGACAGATGCGGAAGTTTTCGGCGGCAATAGACTATGTGGTACAATAGCTGCATTCTATGAACACTAATTGTCGCTTGACCCTGAACCAGCTCCTGCATCTCTGCAACGTAGCAAGGACGGGCAGCTATAGTCGCGCGGCGCAAGAATGCAATGTAGGCGAGCCCGTTGTAAACAAATCCATCAGACGTTTGGAGAAGGCATGCGGTATGAAGCTGCTGGAGCGGGTTGACAACCGTGTTTGCCTCACCAAGGCTGGTAGAGACCTCCATGAGTTTGCCACGCAGATCGTCTCTTTGTCAGACTTGGCAGCACAGATGCTGGTGGAGAAAAAGAGCGTTTTCTCTGGCGAGATCGCGGTAGGGGCCAGCAATTCTGTCGCGATGCATCTCCTGCCAGAGGTTCTGTCTGGCTGGATGTCGGAGCATCCGCGCGTGAACGTTTCGGTCACGAGTGCGCATGGGAAGGACATTCATCAACGTCTTCTGGAAGGCGGCCTGGACTTCATCTTTACGTCGCTGATTGAGCCTGCTCCCAGGCTCGTAAGGCTGCCGATATTTGCGGATGTGCTGGTTGTCGTAGCGCCTCCTGGTCACCCTTTTGCTGAATCTGACTCTCTCTCCGTGATGGATCTGAGCAGGGAGAGGATGATCCTGCCGTCAAGGGGCAGCTCAATAGGTGCAGAAATCAAGGAGGTCGAGCACAAGTACGGCTTGCAGTTCAAAGTGGTAATGGAGGTCAACAAGAATGACCTGGTCAAACAGTACTGCAAGGCTGGCATAGGCATCGGCATCGTCTCTCGGGCGGTAGCCAACGATGAACTGGCGAACGGCCAGCTCCGTTTGGTGAATGTTGAAGGCTTTCCAAGAAGCAGACCCTATTTCCTGGTCTACCGAGCCGGCAGTCCCCTCACCCGCGAAATGCAGTCACTCGTTTCCGCCATCCGCCTCTGGGTCAGGAAGAAGCGTGGGGGCTGGCAGCCGCTAAACGATAGTCCGTAAATCATCTTCCTGCTCTCGATCCTTCCTCACACTTTGATCGCACCGATCCTGTCTCTGCTTGCGGTCATCCCGAGCTTCATCCGTCTCAGCGAGCGAGTTGGATCGAGAAATTTGCCCGGTAAGAAATCCCCTCCCAACTTCAGCCGACTCTCATCTCTTCCCGAATCTTCTATCGTGACTCGTGATACCGATCTCTGTATATTTTGGACACAGTCCGTGTATTCAGATGTATCTTGACATCACTGCTATGATAATTTTGTCACACCGCCCATCGCAAGCATGCATCGACCGAAACCAGATTCTCTAGAGTTGGGGGCCGGCGTTAGAAAACTGAAGTCCAGGCGCGACTGGAGAACAGGACAAGCTGTGCGGATACGGCGCGGCAGGCGCAGACCGAATATCGCTCCCATTTAGCTTGACATAGACAAACCGTTTGAGGAGGGCATGCATGGTACAGCCGGTGTACGAGGTAATGTGGCCACTTGGCAGGTCGGTTTACGAGATAATACCTCTCGCCAGCCGTTCTGCAGACCTAAATGGGAAAACTATCTGCGAGCTATGGGACTGGCTTTTCAAGGGAGACCAGATTTTCTCCATAGTTCGGGATGTGTTGTCAAAGCGATACCCCGGTATCAGGTTTGTTGACTATTCAGCATTCGGTAACACGCATAGCTCTGCGGCGGCAGCCTTGCCTGACCTGCTTCGCAAACATGGGTGCGACGCGGTCGTCTCTGGCATTGGCCACTGAGGGAGTTGCACGCCCGCGGTGGTGCGGGCAAGTGCGATGGCTGAGAAGGGTGGCGTTCGCAGCGTATCGATAGCGGCCACGGCCTTTCTTCGACAGGCGCAGGCGATAGCAAAGTCACTGGGTGCACAGAACCTTGCTATTGCTGAATACCCTGGCGTAATCATGACAGATAACGAAGAGCAGTTGCGGAGGAAGGTTGAAGGGGTTCTCATAGATAGTATTATTGAGGGACTAACCAAGCCAGTCGAGGATGCCGTAAAGCCGGTTGAACCAAGGCCGAGGGACATCGTGTTCAGGGGAACACTGCAGGAGGTCCAGGAGTACTTTTACGAGAATCTGTGGACTGATGGACTGCCCATAATACCACCAACGGTAGATATGGTTGAGAAGTTCCTGAGCTTTACTGATCGATCACCGGATGAAGTCCTTGGGGTGCTCTTGCCTGAGAATCGTGAGGCCACAATTCTGAATGTGGCCGTAAATGGTGTCTTGGCAGGATGCCGTCCTGAGTATATGCCATTGCTAGTGGCCGCAGTCGAGTCGATTGCGGACCCGGAGTTTGGTATAGAGCATGCTGGCAGCACTCCAGGTTGGGAACCGCTGATCATCCTGAACGGCCCGGTCATCAAGCAACTGGATTTCAATTGCGCAGCAGGCGTAACGCGGGTGGGGAGACAGGCCAACACTAGTGTCGGACGTTTCCTGAGGCTATACATGAGGAATGTCGCCGGCTTGAGAATACCGCCCGGGGCAACCGACAAAGCTACCTACGGATATACGTTTAATGTGGTCCTGGCAGAGAATGAGGACGCTGTCACAGAGATGGGCTGGCAGCCCTTCAGTGTTGACCGGGGGTTCAAGGCCGGAGAGAATGTGATTACCGTACAGAGTGTGATAAGCATGAGCCCGCCTATCAACAGCGGCGGAGATACTCCCCTCGACCATCTGGAAACAATCGCCGAGTTCATCGGGCGGCGGTCAATGGCGTATAAGACAGCCCCTGCAGCACATTACGGTAGGTTCCACCCGCTATTCGTGTTTAGTCCCAATGTGGCATCGGTGATAGCCAACGGTGGATGGACAAAAGATAACGTACGTCAGTATTTATACGATAATGCGCAGGAGTCAGCGGGGGTGTTGGAGAAACTGGCATGGGGAGGGGGGCCCACGGTTTTCAACTTCTGCAAGTGCGTAGAGGAGGGCAGGCTATCCAGGGACTTTTGTCAATCTACGGACCCAAACAGGATGGTCCCGGTGTTCTTGAGGCCTGAATGGATAAACATTGTCGTGAGCGGAGATCCAGGTAGGAACCAGAGCAAGGGATTCGTGCAGAATCACCAACAGGGGCCGCCTGTGAGCAGGCGGATAGTGTTGCCAGACAGGTGGGAAGAGCTTCTGCGTTCTGGAGGAAAGTGACAATGATTCCCATCGTGACAGAAGGCGTGCGGGACCTTATTGATGCCTTGGAGCTAAGTCCACGTGTCCAAAGGCTCAGGGCGACGTACTTCCAAGAGGGACCCCAAGTCTGCGCCCAACGGCTCAGGTACGCTCTCCTGGCTTGGAAGGAGTCGGAAGGAGAGCCGGTCGAGATCAGGAGCGCGAAGAAGCTGAAGAGGATACTCGAGGGCGTGCCCATTGTTTTCCACAAGGGAGATGCGACGGCTGGCAACCAGAGTCGCTTCTTTCGTGGCTGTGCTCCTTACATCGACTGGAATGGCGAGTACTTTGACAAAGTGGTGGACGGACGCAAGGTGACTTTTGGCGGCCCGGCGCAGGTGGGGGACATGGCGGATGAGGACTGGCAGATTTGTAAAGAAGCCGCTGCCTACTTTAAGGGAAAGGCTCCTGCGGAAGCAGCCAGAGAGATAACAAGAACGTTATGGGGTGATTGGTACGATGATGCCTGCGCCGTACGTGTGTTGAATCTCCGCCAGGAGGAACAGCCGTACCTGCCCGGGGTACCGATGTGGGGCAGGGTGCTCGAGGCGGGCATGAAAGGCATCATCCGCGACGCCGAGACAGCGATGGACCGCTTCCGGAAAGGCAACGAACACGACCCCGAGAAGATTTACTTCTGGCAGGCGGTGACCATTGTCTGCAAGGCGGTGGTGGAGTTCGCTCATAGGCATGCCCGACTGGCTTGGGAGCTCGCTTCCAAGGAGCCTGATCCAGCGAGACGCAAAGAGCTGGAAGAAATAGCCGATGCTTGTCAATGG
This sequence comes from Chloroflexota bacterium, assembly GCA_016190665.1. Classification (GTDB taxonomy): domain Bacteria; phylum Chloroflexota; class Dehalococcoidia; order JACPQD01; family JACPQD01; genus JACPQD01. The sequence continues at coordinate 48,440 of JACPQD010000104.1, read as the reverse complement.
GTGCCGGAAAACCCACCCAGGACCTTGCACGAAGCCGTCCAGTCTATCCGTCTGACCCATGTGGCTCTCCTCCTGGAGAATGGCCGCAAAGGCGCTGACCTTGGAAGGATGGACCAGCTTTGGTATCCCTACTTCAAGGACGATCTAGACGAGGGTCGCGTAACTCTGGAGAAGGCCGCAGATATACTCGGTAGCTTTATCACATATGTCGCGCGCCTGGAACAGATCAAGGACCTAAGAGGTCGAGAACAGCACCAGGCCACCATGATAAACCATATCACTCTGGGTGGCACATCAGCGGACGGGCGAGATGCCTGCAACGAGTTGACCTATCTCATTCTGCATGTACTGGGGCTGCTGAGATATGCCGAGCCGCATGCTACGCTCCGGCTCCATGAAGCCACGCCGCAATGGATAAGAGCGAAGGCACTTGAGACGAATCAAAGAGTGAACGGCATCCCCATGTACTTGAATGACAAGCACGTAACAGAGACCATTCAACGGAAGGGTGTCCCCCTGGAGGAGGCCCGCGACTGGGCGGTCGTGGGCTGTTCCCAACCAGTGGTGCCGCTCCGGGGTCATTATCTGGGGATGCAAATAAACGCCGTTGTGCCCCTGGATTTGGCGCTGCACAATGGCGTCTCTCCACTTACAGGGAGAAAAGTAGGCATCTCAACCGGAGATCCGAGAGACTTCCAGACCTTCGACGAAATGTACGATGCCTACCGGAAACAGCATGAGTTTATCTTCAGGAGAATGCTCAGACTGCAGCGACTGATGCATCTTGCTGAAGTGGAACGCTTCAGAATGCCTCTGCGTTCGGCGCTGGATAAGGGGGCTATGGAGAATGGGAAAAGCCATCTGGTGGGAGGCTCTGACTACTATCCTTTGTGGCATATGAAGGACCGCGGCCTGGTCGACGTAGGCGATTCGTTAATGGCAATAAAGAAACTCGTCTTCGATGACAAGAAGCTGACCATGGGCGAGCTGTTGGATGCGCTCGATTCCAATTTCGCGGGCGAGAAGGGTGAGCAAATCCGACGCCTGTGTTTGGAGGCTCCGAAATACGGGAATGATATGGACGAGGTCGACTACATGCTACGGGACGTCGCCAAATTCAGCGCGAGCATAATCCTATCCGAGAAGAACTGCTTTGGCTACCCGTATAGCATTAATCGCAACGGGGTTGCCTGGCATTACGCGGCTGGGAAGGGCGTAGGGGCATTGCCTAATGGCCGTCAGGCGCGGGCGCCCTTTGCAGATGGTTCTCTATCCCCGATGAACGGTATGGATAGGAGTGGCCCCACCGCCGTCCTCAACTCTGCAATCAAAGCCGATTTCAGTGAGGCCCTAGTGGCCATCTTGAACCAGAAGTTCCCCGTAACTGTTGTGCAGAATCGGGAGATCATGCAGAAGATTTCCGCCTTGACGGGCAGCTTCATCGCAAACGGAGGCATTCACATCCAGTATAACTTCGTCGACAGGAACGTTCTCCTCGACGCCAAGAAACATCCTGAGCGTTACCGGGATCTGGTGGTGCGGGTGGCCGGTTACAGCGCCTACTTTGTGAACCTGACACCCGAGGTGCAGGATGAGATCATCAGCCGGACCGAGCAGTCACTGTAATCGTCGAGTAATGCTGGACTGTCGCCTTCCACAGAGATCCGTTTCCTATTTGATAAGATGGCCTCATTTTCACGCTTGGGGCCCAGCCTCAAGCTAGCGGGCCTCCCGTTGGCTAGAACCCGAGATGGGCATGGGCGTGCGGTGCGGCCAGCCGGTTTGCGGCCCTGCACGCGTTGTCACCAGCGCAATTGGCGTCGGCTTCTATCGTTGTCGCTAGCCGAGCGCGAGTTTCCGAATAATCTCGGTGGGAGGTGACATGAGAAGACAACATTTACTTGCTGCCGCTACTTCGTTTCTAATCGCCGTGCTCCTCGGGGGTTGCGCCCCGCCAACCGCGCTGACGCCGCCGGGGCCAGCCGCTAGGCCCACGGCGCAGGCCGCAACAGAGGCACCTCAGACAAAAGCGGCCGCCCCCACGCCAACCGTCAGGCCGATGGTCCGGCAGCCAAAATCCGGTGGCACGTTGCTGCTTGCGAATAGGCTCGAACCAGCCCACTTTGACATGCATCAGGATACCAGCATCGGCGCGCTGCTCCCTCTTGCCTCGTCGTACAGCCTCCTCATTCAAAATGATCCTATGGATGAAAACAAGATAATCGGAGACTTGGCCAAGAGCTGGGAGGTAGGCGCGGATAGCTTGACATATACGTTTCGCCTCCACGAAGGAGTGAAGTTCCACAACGGCGCTCCGCTTACGGCCGGGGAAGTCAAGTTCAATCTTGATCGAATCGTTTTCCCGCCTAGGGGAACTATATCGGCGCGTAAGGACTTGTTCCGCGCCGTCGACAAGATAGAGGCCGTTGACCCTTCGACGGTAAGGGTGACCCTCAAACATCCGCAGCCTTCCATCCTGACGCTCCTTGCCATGCCCTTCAACTTCATCTTCCCACCCGAGGTAATCAAGGCGAAGGGGGACATGAAGCGCGATGTCGTTGGCTCGGGGCCTTTCAAGTTCAGTAGTTACATCGACAGGATCTCCTTCAGCGTGAAAAGAAACCCGGACTATTTCATCAAAGGTCGGCCCTATCTTGACGGCATAACTATCTATATCATTACCGACGCGCGAACAAGAAGCGCCGCGTTGCAGACAAAGAGGCTCCATATGCTGCCTCTTTCGGCAGACTTGACTCCAGCCGAAGCGGCGCAACTGACGCAGAAAGCGCCGAGCCTCACCGTGCACGAGCGGGTTCAACCAAGCAATGTCGCGGTCGTGCCGAACATTCAGGTTAACCCGTGGGGCGACCTTCGGGTGAGACAAGCGGTGAACCTGGTAATGGACCGCGAATTAGGTGGAAAGACGGTGCGTGCCGGCTACTTCCCTGGGTACGGCTACACTATGCCCAACGGAGAGTGGTCGCTGGCAGAGAACGAATTGATGGCCATGCCTGGCTTCAGAAAGCCCAAGGACCAGGACGTGGCAGAGGCAAAGAGGCTCCTCTCTGAAGCTGGCTACGCTGGAGGTTTCAGGAGCGCATTATTGACGCTCTCCCAGGCCCACCACGCCGAAACTGCTGAATTCGCGAAGGACCAGCTAGCAAAGGTCGGGATTACCGCAGACATCCAGATAATCGATTCGGCGGCACATAAACAGAGGCTGCTGGAAGGCAGATTTGAAATCGCCACCTATAACGATTCCGCTAGCGCAGATGATCCGGACATAATCCTGGGTGAATCATATCTGACAGAGGGAACGAAAAACTGGGGCAAATGGAGCAGCTCCAAATACGACGAGTTATACGCGAAACAGACTACGACTGTCGACAAGCAAAGCCGCGTCGAGTTGGCCCGGGAGATGCAGCGCCTCCTCCATCGCGAAGCGCCGAAAGCTATTGTCGCCTGGGCAAGACGCTTTGCCGCCTTCTGGCCCGAGGTAAAGGACTATGTTCCGGCCCACTCGCACTTGTTGAACAACAAATTCCAGGACGTATGGCTCGATCGGTAGAGGGGGAGTGAAAGCGAATAAGGCCATGGGATGCTACCGTCTTGGCGGCTGTGAAGTGGGAGGAGATCAGGCAGTGAAATTCAACATCGGCGTCATCCCTGGAGATGGCATCGGGAGGGAAATAGTGCCGGCAGCAGTGACCGTTCTCGAGGAGGTAGGACGCCACTACAAGCATAACTTCAACTTGAGATACGGGCTTATCGCCGGAGCCGCCATGGACAAGGGGCTGCCCCCCCTTCCCCCGGAAACCCTGGATATGTGCCGCAAGAGCGATGCCGTTCTCTTCGGAGCCGCGGGCGACCCCAAGTACGACTTTCTCGGCGCCAAAGTATTACCCAATAGCGGTCTATACCAGTTGCGTCGAGAGCTGGAGCTTTCCACCGACCTGCGCCCGGCGAAGTACCTCGCCACCATTGCCCATCGTACCTCCTTCAGGCCGGAAATCCTGAAGGGAGTGGACCTCGTAATACTGCGCCACTTCGCCTGCACACTCTCTCGAGGCCGGAAGAAAACATGGCAGAACTCTCGCGGGAGACAGGCGCAGGACAGGCTTGTCTGTTCTGAGAGAGAGATCAGGAGTACGTTGGGTTTCGCTTTCCGCTTTGCTCAGAGCCGCAGGCGGAAACTCATGCTGGTATGCCAATACAGCAACCTTGCGACCTCGCACCTATGGCGGGAAATTGCCGGGGAGATAGCTCCCGAATATCCTGATGTGGAGTTGGGCGTAATGGCCCCAGATAACTGCGCCATGCAGCTCATTCGCAATCCGGCAGGCTTCGACGTCATCGTCGGTGACAACAGGTCCACAATGGGCATGTTAAACAACCAGGCGGCGATGCTGATGGGATCTCTGGGCATGGCTCCCTCTGCCACTCTTAACCCAGGGAAGGTGAGGGGCGTGTCTAAGGGAGGCTCCCTTCTCTGGGGCTTCGGGTTCTACGAGCCGATTCACGGCAGCGCCCCCAGCCACGCCGGGAAGAACGAGGCTAACCCCATAGCCACTATCATGAGCCTTGCGCTACTGCTCCGTCATTCGTTGGCGCTGGACAGAGAGGCCAAGGCCATTGAGCGGGCTGTCGACACGGTGCTCAAAACCTATCGCACTTATGACCTGATGGAGCCGGGGAAAACCAAAGTTGGCACCCGAGAGATGGGTGAACTGGTAGCGGCTGCTCTATGAGCTTGCACGGGGATGACAGCCAAGATGTCAAAATGGGAAAAGGATTCAAATCGGAGATTCCAGATTAGGCGCAAGAAGCGCCAAGAGGAGGATCCGGAATGCGCAGACAAATACTACTTTCAGGCGCGAGTTGTCTAACGAGTCTGGGACTCTTCATAATTAGCTGCGCCCAGCCTGCGCCGCCAACCTCGCTGTCAAAGACAACGCCGCCGGCCAAGGCGCCAGTAGCGGAAACCCTGGCGCCTAGACCGGTGGCGCCTACCTCAACCCCGAGACCGACAGCGGAGCAGCCGAAGTACGGCGGCACATTGCTGCTTGTCAATAAGACCGAACCCTATCACTTTGACTTGCACCAAGAAAGCGCCGTTGGCGTCGTGTTTCCCCTCGCCCCAGCCTATAACCTGGTCGTTCAGAACGACCCTATGGACGACACCAAGATTATCGGAGACTTGGCCAAGACTTGGGAGGTGAGCGCTGACGGCTTGACATACACTTTTCATATTAACGAGGGAGTGAAGTTCCATGACGGTACTCTGTTGACGTCCAAGGACATCAAATATAATCTTGATAGAATCGTGTCCCCGCCCAAGGGAACTGTCTCCCTCCGAAAAGAACTGTTCCGCGCTCTGGAAAGGATAGAGACGACTGACCCTGCCACGCTGAAGGCAACCCTCAAGTACCCTCAGGCCTCGTTCCTGCAACTACTGGCCCTCCCTTACAACGTTGTTTTCGCACCCTCCGTGATCGAGAAGAAAGGCGACATGAAAAAGGATGTCATGGGCACAGGCCCCTTCAAGTTCAGCAATTACGTGGACAGAGTATCCTTCAGCGTGAAGAGAAACCCTGACTACTTCATTAATGGCCGGCCCTATCTCGACGGCATAACCGTCTACATGGTATTTGATGACCGAACCAGGATGGCGGCCTGGCAGACCAAGCGAGTCCATGCGTTACCTCTTTCGGCTGACATGACCCCGGCTGCCGCGACGGAGTTGAAGCGAAGTGAGCCTGGCAGTGTGATGTATGAGAGGGCCGTTCCCGGCGTGGCGTCAATCGTACCCAACACACGCGCAAAACCCTGGGACGATGTCCGTGTGAGACAGGCTCTCAATCTGGCAATGGACCGGGAGTTAGGTGGCAAGGTGATACGTGGCGGCTACTTCCCAGGATACGGCTATACTACGCCAGGGGGAAAGTGGAGCCTACCGGAGAAGGAACTGATGGCCATGCCGGGCTACAGGAAGCCCAAGGATCAGGATATAGCCGAGGCCAGGAGGCTCCTTGCTGAAGCTGGCTACCCTGAAGGTCTCAGGTTCAAGCTGTCCTCGAGCCGGCAGCCGCACCACGCCGAGACTGCCGAATTCTCGAAAGACCAGCTAGCAAGGATCGGAATCACGGTGGATATTCAGTTCGTAGATCAAGCCGTAAATAGACAGGTGTTGTTAGAGGGTAAATTTGAGGTAACTGTCTCTGGCGACGCCAGTGCCGTCGACGATCCGGACATCCTCTTGGGCGAGGGCTTTCTCACAGGAAGCCCAAAGAACTGGGGGTTCTGGAGTAATTCCAAATTCGATGCTCTCTACGAGGAACAGACCAAGACCATGGACACGCAAAAGCGTCTGGAACTGGTTTGGGAGATGCAGCGGCTCCTCCACCGAGAAGGGCCAAGAATCATCATTGCCTGGGCAAAACGGTTTGCAGTTATGTGGCCCGAGGTTCGGGACTGGCTTCCGGCTCGTTCGCATTTCTTGAACAACAAATTTCAGGACGTTTGGCTGGCTAAGTAGCGCGCACCGAAGAGAAAAGGTCTTCCTGCAACTGAGACTCTTTGTCCAGGCCCGGATCCTAACGGCAAGCATGGATAAACCCCAGGGATTCTCAGAAGCAATTGCGACAGTTGGGACGGCCGCGCGGCCATGTTGGTGAGGAAATTCGACGTTTGGGGGGAACGTGGTCAGATGAACCTGGAAGTCTTTGATCCCACAGGCGCTCTTGGGGCGACCCAAATGCATGCCCCTCGACTCGATGGGCTGAGCGGCAAAACGATTTGTGAACTATCCAACGTGCTGTGGGAGGCCTCCCGTACATTTCCGCTGATCAGGGAACTTCTGCGCGCGCGATTTCCGGATGCGACGATTGTCCCCTATACCGAGTTTCCAGTGGGACGCAATCTTATTGATGTTGACAAGATTGGCGAAGTAATGCAGGAAAAAGGATGCCAGGCAGTCATAGGTGGAAACTCCGCCTGAGGGGGGTGCGCGACGGCCGTTGGCCGTGCCCTCGCCAGGGTGGAGAGGCTGGGCATACCTACCTTCAGCGTCACACGAGAAGGCTTTGAAAGGGTCGTAGGTAACGCTTTCGCGGGCTCCGGGTTTTCGCGTGAGGCCTCCCAGTTCGTTTTCCCCCACGCGATGTTTTGGCCGGCTGGTGACTTGACTCCGATCAGGGAGAACTTAGAACAGATCATTGAAGGGTTGACCGTTTGGCAGCCGAAGGTAAGGGCCAAGGGAATATACTATCCGGCAAAGAGAATAAGGGTTCAAGGCAAGAACTATCAAGAAGCTGTTGACAATATGAACAGCCTGTTCCTAAGGAACCTCTGGGGAGACGGTCTGCCGATCCAACCACCTACGGAGGAGCGAGTTGAGTGGCTGCTAACGGGAACGGACCTTCCCCGGGAAACCATAATAGGTGAAGGTAGGATACTCCCCCGCGGTGGAATGGCGAGCATCGAGATGCTGGCCATTGCCCTTGCTATGGCTGGAGGCCGGCCGGAGTATCTGCCGGTCCTAGTAGCGGCAGTAGAGGCAATCATGGAGCGGGGATTCAAACACCAGCACATGAACGCGACCACCTGCTCCGCCTATCCAGCAGTCGTGGTGAATGGACCGGTGGCCAAGCAGGTCCGCCTCAACTCAGGCTACGGCGCCCTGGGTCCGGATCCAAGGCATCCTGCGGGGGCCAGCATTGGACGGGCCATCCGACTGCTTATGATGAATGTTGGCGGGAGTCTCCCCGGCACAGGTAGCATGGCAATATTCGGCGGCCCGGCCAGGTATACCAATATCGTCTTTGCTGAGGACGAAGATGGGCTTCCTGCGGACTGGGAGCCGCTCAATGTGGAACGTGGCTTCCCTCGAGGCAGCAACACTGTCACTGTCTTCAACGTCAGCAGCACGAGCAATATCTGCATCATGGCTAAGGCCCAACCCCCGATTGAGAAATCGATGATGAACGCCCTCGAGGGGTACGCCGGCCACATGAGCAATCCGAGTAAGAATTATATAGAGGGCGCTTACACGCCCGGTCAGGATGCTGGCCTGTTGCTCGTACCCCGCGGCATTGCCAGGGAGTTGTCAAGATCGGGTTGGTCTAAGACCAGAGTGAAGACCTACCTGTGGGAGAAGGCGAGAATCGCTGATTCCCCCGCTCTCAGATGGCAACTGGAACTGGACGTTGCCAATGGCGTGATGCCCGCAGATGCCGTGCAATACCCTTATCCTTTGACAATGACTCCTGAGGACATTAGGATTGCAGTCGCCGGGGGAGAGCACTCGGGGCACAGCTACTGGATGCAGCACGGCAGCAGTGGCGTGGTCCCCCAAACCAGGGAGATAAGGCTGCCCGCCAAGTGGGAGGAACTGCTGAAAAAGGCTGAAAAGGAATTAGGCCCGGGATACTGAGATCGTTCCGGCTTCGTTCCGGAATTTGAAGGGCGCGGCGCTGAGTGCCAGGAGCCAATTCACTCCTGACATCCCGCAGGCCGGCCTGCGCTTCTTCCCGCTGACGCATGAAAACGAAAGGAGGCTGACAATGCGAAAAGGGAATTCCTTCGTCACCGTGGGTCGTCTGGCAGTCTTCGGACTGCTGCTCGCAAGTTGCGGCCCGGCCACGTTGCCTTCTGCCACTTCAAAGGCCGATGTCTCGCCGGCGATTAAGCCACCGACCGTTTCCTCTATCACGCCATCAGCAGCGCCAGAGCCCACACCGAAATCGGCGACAGGTCAGCCGCGATACGGGGGCATACTAATCGTAGGCAGCCGGCATGCCATTCCCCATTTTGATATGCACCAGGAAACGTCTGCTGGAATACAGATCCCCCTCTCTTCAGCCTATAGCACCCTGGTTCGCAATGACCCCCTTGAAGAAGACAAAGTAATAGGGGACCTGGCGAGAAGTTGGGATGTAAGCGCTGATGGCCTCATTTACACCTTCCGACTCCACGAGGGGGTAAAATTCCACGATGGCAAGCCGCTAGTGTCTGAAGATGTGAAGTTCAACCTGGAGCGGATTATCTTCCCGCCCAGGGGCATGCTCTCACCCCGCAAGGAGCTTTATGCCGCCGTCGGAAAGATAGAAGCCCCGGACCCAGCGACGGTGAAGGTAACCTTGAAACGGCCTCAGGCGTCCTTCTTGCAGCTTCTGGCCATAGAGAAGAACTTCATTTTCGCCCCTCATGTCATCAAAGAGAAGGGCGATATGAAAAGGGACGTCCTGGGCACCGGGCCTTTCAAGTTTGCAGGCTTCGATGCCGACGTCGCCTTCAAGTTAAAAAAGAACCCCGATTACTTTGTCAGAGGCCGCCCGTATCTCGACGGCATTACCATCTATATCATCCTCGACGAGATGGCCAGGTTCGCCGCCCTGCGAACGAGCCAGGTCCTCTTGCTCCCGCTAGTTGCCGGGCCAACCAGTGCTCAGGCGAGGGAGCTTCAAAGTTCTGATCCCAAGCTGGTGGCGCAGACCAGGTTGACGCCCAACATGACCTCGCTCATACCGAACGCGCAGAAAGAGCCCTGGAGCGATGTCCGCGTAAGACGGTCAGTTAACCTGCTCATGGATAGAGAGGCGGGGGCCAAGGTGATACGCGCCGGTAGCGGCGAGCCTGGATATGGCTACGCCCTGCCCGGGTCTCCTTGGGCGCTCCCGGAGAAAGACCTCATGGCGCTGCCCGGATTCCGCAAGCCCAAGGATCAAGATATGGCCGAGGCAAAGAAGCTTATTGCCGAAGCGGGTTACCCACAGGGCTTCAAGACCACGATCCTGACAAGCACCAGTATGCACGCCAAGGAGACCGCCGAGTTCAGCCGGGACCAACTGGCCAAGGGCGGGATTTCTGCCACTATCCAGGTCGTGGAGTTGGCGGCATCCAGGGACAGGCTCTTCAAGGGGAATTTCGAGGTGGCTTCTTATGCGGACGGAAGCAGCCACGACGAGCCAGACTTACTTCTGAATGAATACTATCTCACTGGAAGCTCAAAAAACTATGGGGGATGGAGCAGCCCCAAGTATGATGAGCTTTTCAAGACCCAGAGCATCACATTAGATCCAGGGAGACGCAAGGAAACCATCTGGGAGATGCAGAGAGTCATCCACCAAGAGGCGCCCAAGATTGTTGTCACCTGGCAAAGCTATCGGGCCATCTGGCGGGACGAGGTGCAGAATTGGACGCCCCATAGGAGCGTAAAGAGGAACCATAAGTTCCAGGACGTTTGGCTGGCCAAAGGCTGATGGCATCAAGGCGGTCGATGCCTCTCTGTCCGAGTGGCGCCCATTCCCGAGCGGGGGCACAAAATACGAATATGAAAGGGGGAAACATGGCTGAAGTTCGATTCGTAGAGCTAGTGGATCCCAGGGGCAAGCCCCAGGTCAGCCAGGGGGGCATATCTCCGCGGCTGGCCGGCCTGGATGGCAAGGTGATCGGCCTGCTCAATAACGGCAAGTCCAATTTCCATTTGTTTCTAGTCGACCTGGAGGAATTGCTCGTTGGGGAGTATCCTTCCCTTGAGGCTGTTCAGAGGAAGAAGCCCGTGGTCCCACGGCCTGCCCCGAAGGAACTGGTGCAGGAGATGGCGGACAAGTGCGATGCCATGGTGATTGGCTTGGGGGACTGAGGAGGGTGCACATCGTGGAGTCTCCGCGATGCGCTGGAGTTCGAGAAGAGGGGCAAACCGACGGTGCTCATCACCACCACGGAGTTTGCGCCCCTGGCCCGCGGTCTGGCAAAGACCCTGGGCATGCCGAACCTCAACATTGTTACCATACCCCATCCGTACAGTTGGAGTGGTCTGACCCGGGACGATGTAAAGGAGAGGGCCGCCGGAGTGTTCGGCGCCGTCGTCTCCGGGTTGACCCGGGCCACGGCTGAACCTATCCCCTCATAGGAAGGAATTGAGAGATGGCGATCACAGACAGAGTGCGGACGCCTGACTCCCTGGAGGAGATCAACGAGATCTTCTATCGCGAGAGGATGACCGACGGATTGCCGATCATCCCTCCGACGGTGGAGAGGGTGCAACGAATGCTGGAGGCAGTGGATCGAGACCCCCAGGAAGTAATAGGTCTTGTAGCGCCAAAGCAGGGAGTTGCTACTGTCGAGAAGATTGCGGCGAACGCCGTCATGGCGGGGTGCTTGCCTGAATACTTGCCAGTCGTCATTGCCGCCGTGCAGGCGATTGTTGAGGAGGGCTTTAACCTTTACGGAATACAAACTACGACTAACCCCATTACTCCTCTCTTTCTTGTCAACGGTCCCGTGGCCAAGAAGCTCCACATTAACAGTGGCTATAATTGCCTGGGGGAAGGTAACCGCGCCAATGCCACCATTGGACGCTGCTTGAGGCTCATCATGATAAATGTGGGCGGAGGACTGGCGGGAGACACTGACCGCGCCACCCAGGGGCAGCCGGGAAGGTATTCCTTCTGCCTTGCCGAGAGCGAGGACGAAAGTCCCTGGCCCGCATTCCATCATGACCTCGGCTTCAGTGCTGACTCGAGCACTGTGACCGCTTTCGGCGCCGGGGGCAACTCTAATATCCGACCCTACGCGGCAACCGGACGGGAGTTCCTGGCCGGCCTTGCCCGAATGATGGCCATCGGCGGCAGCCCCCGGCATGGTTGGGCGTTGATCATCATTTGTCCTGAGCACGCCAGACTTATCGCGAGGGATGGCTACTCGAAAGAGGACGCCAGACGATACCTCTTTGAGAACGCCAGGCTCAGGGTGTCTGGCTTCACTCCAGAGGTCGCCGAGGCGATCATCAACGAGCCAGTGATGGAGTTCATGGACGTAAGACGCGTAGTTGGAGAGCTGAACGCCGATACTTACATCCCCTGCGCCAACCGTGTTGAGGACATGCACATCGTGGTTGCCGGCGGCGCGGGAGGGCATTGCGCTTACATCCCGGGCTGCTCCACCCAGGTCACCCATGCTGTGACGAAACTCATACGGTGAAGGTGCCTCCAGGCTCGGTTTGACTGCTGTTATTGGCTGGCATGTACAAGACGCAAGAATTGTGCGTATTTTAGGGAACTCAGCGCATGGCACACGTGCCCGTCGTTCCTGCGACAGGGGAAGGAAGAAAAGGTAAGAACGGATTTTGGGAGAAGCCGGCAATGGAACCAGCATCAACAACTCAACCCGCCGCGCGAGCAGTCAAGGAGGCGCCAAATGCTGCAGGCCCAGTGACACTGGAGCTCTACGACCCGACCGGCGCTTTTGACGTGCCCGAGGTCCACGCACCCCGTCTTGATACTCTGGGAGGCAAAACGATTTGCGAGTTGTCAAACGGAGTGTGGGAGGCTGACAGGACGTTTTCTCTGATGCGGGAGGCGCTCCGGAAAGGCTTCCCCGATGTGCGGACCATCCCCTACACCGAGTTCCCTATCGGGAATGACGAGATTGACATTGACGACATTAGTGAGATTGTGAAGCGGAAGGGATGCCAGGCTGTCATCGTCGGCAACGCCGGTTGAGGTGGTTGCTCAACAGCAGCCGGTCGGGCCGCCGCAAGAGTCGAGAAACTCGGAATACCTTCGACAGTGGTCACACGTAGAGGCTTTCCACGAGCCGTGTCTAACGCGTTTGCCAACCTTGGATTCCCGGCCGAGGCTCCAACCGTGTTCGAATTCCCCATCGAAATGTTCCTGCCCGGTAGTGATCTAACCCCACTTGAGCAGAATATCGACAAGATTGTCTTCGGGCTAACCAGATGGAGGCCCGGCAGCGGAGCGAAGAAGACTCACACACCGCCGAAGGTGACGGTTCAGGGCAGAGACTACAGGGAAGCTATTGCTAGAATGAATAACCTGTTCCTCAGGAACTCCTGGGCTGATGGACTGCCCATCCAGCCGGCAACAAAAGAGTCAGTTGATTGGATACTGACAGGCGCAGACCTTCCTCATGACAAGGTGGTGGCCAAGATCCTGCCCAGAGGTGGAATAGCCACTATAGAAATAATCGCTGTCAACCTTGCCATGGCCGGAGGTCGTCCCGAGTACTTGCCAACTTTGATCGCTGCGGTGGAGGCCATCGCCGACCCTCGATTCCACCATGAGAGGATGAATTCAACCACCTGCAGCGTCTATCCCGTGGTGATTGTCAACGGACCGGCGGCCAGGCAAATCCGCCTCAACTCAAGGTACGGCTGTCTGGGCCCGGACCCAAAGCATCCGGCGGGCGCCACGATTGGACGGGCTCTCAGACTACTCTTCCTTACTGCGGGCGGAGCCGTTCCAGGGTCAGGAAGCATGTCGCTATATGGGGGGCCGGCCAGGTATGCCAATGTCGTTTTCGCCGAGGATGAGGATGGTAGCCCCTGGGCGCCCCTACACGTGGAGCGCGGTTTCTCCAGAGAGAGCAACGTGGTGACCGTCGTTGCTGTCGCCGGTACCAACAACCTGAACTGCGTGAGAACAACCACCGAGGAGGCTACGTTAAAGACGCTGACGAGCATGGCGGCATACATGAGGCATAGCGGGAATTGGCGTCACGCATACAATATACCTGGAGTTGTGCTATTGGGACGCTTTGCCGCTGGACCGCTGGCAAATCTAGGTTGGACCAAGGAAAAGGTGAAAGCCTTCTTGTGGCAGCATACAAAAGTCCCGTGGCGTGACCTGGGTAACTACAAACCGCCAGAGGCAGGGTCTCCCGATCCCTGCCCGATAACGAGCAGACCGGAGAACTTCATGATAGTCGTTGCTGGAGGTGATCAGTCGGGACACGGCTACTGGATGCAGACGGGATACTCGGGCAAGTTCGAGCCCATAAGCAAGGAAATCAAGCTGCCCACGAATTGGAGCGAGCTGATCAAACAGGCTGGAGAGGACCTGGGTCCGCTTCCCGCCATGTAGATGGGATTCAAGTTTCACAAGGGGACATGCTGATCCTTCCAGGAGGTATCCGGGCAGCCTGACAGGCGTTCAAATGGAAACAGAATGATATGAGGAGCAAATATCATGACCCACCGAGTGGCCGTTGAGCAACCCAGTTTCCTGGTGGAGAACGACTTCCAGACCATAAACAACTTGTTTCAAGAACAGGGCTGGACCGACGGCCTGCCCATTGCGCCGCCTGTCGACGAGGCGGTGGAAGCGATGCTTTTGGGCGCCGACCGCAGTCCGTCCGAGGTGCTCGGGAAGATCCCGCCAATCTGGGCGGATGCTACTGTTCAGAAGGTCGCGATCAATGCGGTGATGGCCGGGTGCCTTCCCGAATACCTGCCTGTGGTCGTCGCCGCCGTGGAAGCGATAACGGAAGGCGAGTTCAATTTGCACGGCCTGCAAGCTACCACTCACGGAGCGGCTCCCCTCATTGTGGTGAATGGCCCAATCCGCAAAGACTTGAACATCAACTGTCGCAGCAACTGCTTCGGGCCGGGCTGGCGCGCCAACGCCACCATCGGCCGGGCGTTACGCCTCATCATGCTTAACGTCGGAGGCGCCACGCCCGGCATACTCGACCTCTCCACTACGGGGATGCCCAGCAAGTATACGTTTTGCGTGGGGGAGAATGAGGAGCAAAGTCCCTGGGAACCGCTTCACGTAGAGAAGGGCTACGAGAAGGGAGATAACGTCGTAACCGTTTTCCCGGCCGATTGCCCGCACGACGTGCTGGAACGGAGCAGCACTACGGCCGTCGGCGTGTTAACCACGTTGAGCCATGCCATGAGCCCCTTAGGCAACGGGAACACTATGTTATTCGCCGACTCTATTCTCGCCTTTTGTCCCGAGCATGCGGAGGTCGTCGCTCGCGGAGGCTACACCAAGGCCATGGTTCGCCAGTTCGTCCTTGATCATGCTGGGCTGCCGCTCAGCTATTATGGGCCGGAGCTGGGGCCGTGGCGAAAGCAGCAACTCGAGCTGACCGGCATTCACATTGACGACGACGGCCGTGTACCGGTCGCACTGAAGCCCGAGGATATCACTATCCTGGTGCTCGGCGGTCCAGGAAAGCATTCCGCTTTCATGGGCGCCATAACCAGAGCTCATCCAGTCACCAAGCCGATACGCCTGCCCAAGAAGTAATGTCCGGAAGGAGCAACGACATGCCCAAAGAAATGGTTAGGGTCCACAATCCCGCTGGGGTCAAGACTGCGGTGCCAGAGCTGCCTGCCGCGCCGAGAATCGACAGCCTGCGTGGCAAGTCGATGGTTGTTCTATACAACTACAAGCCCGGGGGCGATATCCTGCTGGCGCGAGTCGAAAAAAGGCTGAAAGAGGCCTTTGGCGTGGGCAGCTTACCCTGGATGCTGAGACATCCCGGAGGGGCCATCGCCGAGGGAATGCTCAAAGAGCTGTCAGAGAAGTGCGATTTCGTTCTCAATGGTATAGGCGACTGAGGCGCCTGCACAACGTGGGGTGCCCACGCTGCAATAGAGCTGGAGAAACGAGGGCTTCCAGTAGTCACTTTCTGCACGGACGTCTTCGAGAGGCTCGCACGGGCTCAAGTGAAGATGCTTGGCCGGCCCACTCTCCCCATAGTCAAAGTGCCGCATCCGATAGGCGGAATGCCTCAGGCAACGATAGAGCGATACGCCGATGATGCCATCGAGCGAGTGGTCGAGGTGCTGACTGGCTCCAAGGAGATGGTGCAGGCCGCTAATCCATAGGGACTGCCCGTTTTCACCTGCCTGTAGGTGGGCTTGCGCTCTGGGCGAAACAAGCAAGCGGAAGGGAGGCATTACCGTGAGGACAAAGAGATGGTTGCTGATAGCGGGCCTGTTAGCCGTGGTGAGCTTGTTAGTGGCAAGCTGCGCCCCGTCTGCGGTCCCAGCCGCCCAAGACTCCTTGGTTGGGGCGCCAACGCCCACGGTGAAAGCAACAGAGGAAAAGCCAAGATATGGCGGCATCCTCCCCATACGCGCGTATCTGGAGCCTCCCGGCTTCGACCTGCACCAGCAACAACTGGCGGCCACGCGCGCGGTCGCCATCCCGGCCTACGACGCTCTGTTGGGATACAATCCCCTTAACCAGAGTGAAATCATTAATGTCCTTGCTGAGAGGTACGAAATGAGCAAGGACGGGCTGGAATACATGTTCTACCTCAATAAAGGGGTAAAGTTCCACGACGGCACCCTCCTCACGGCGGAAGATGTACGGTACAACCTCGACAGGCTGCGCAACCCTCCGAGGGGCGTACAGAGCCCCAGGAAGGCTTTGCTAGCCTCCGTCGATAGGATCGAGACGCCAGACGCCAACACAGTCAAAATAGTCACCAAGTACCCCGATGCTAGCTTGCTGGGCGGCCTGGCCCTCAGCCACCACGTCATCTATCCCAAGAAAGTGGTGGAGGAGAAGGGTGACATGAAGAAGACAGTCCTCGGCACGGGGCCTTTCAGGTTCACCAATTACTATCCCGGGGCAAGCATTGAATATGCAAAGAACAAGGACTATTTCGTCAAGGGTCGTCCCTATTTGGACGGACTTATGTTCTACATCATCACCGACCCTGCCACTGGGTTTGCCGCCTTCCGAACAGGAAGAGTGCTGCTTACCTCGCTGGCGGCGGGTGGGCTGAACCCGGTTACGGCAGAGATTACCGAGCGGGAGCTCAAGGGAAAAGCTAGACCATTGCGGTATGTTGGCATGAGCAACACATATGTCCTCATTAATGTCTCTCACAAACCCCTGAGCGACGTCAGGGTTCGGCGGGCCCTTCACCTGGCCATCGACCGCCCTAATTTCATCAAGGTCGCCTTTGGGGGAGAAGGCATCCTGGCCACCTTCTTCCTGCCGGAACCCCACGGCAAGTGGGACCTTCCGAATGCCGAGATCTTGAAGATGCCCGGATATCGGCCGAACAAGGCGGCCGATATTGAGGAGGCCAAGAAGCTGCTGGCCGAGGCTGGCTATGACAGGGGTCTCACCTTGACTATGCCTTCGCGCAGCATTCACGCCCAAGCATCTGAAGTGCTGCGGGATCAGTATGGTGCCGTCGGCATAGACTTGAAGCTGGAAATCCTGGAGACCGCCGTTTGGCAAGACCGCAAGACCCGCCAGGCGTATGAGTTGCTGTTCGATAGCTGGGGAGTGGATGCGGATGATCCCACGGCTTGGCTCGAAAACATTCTCGGGAACGCAACCCTACGGGATGAGCAACTGGAAGAATGGGCGAAAGCGCAGTCGAGGATTCTGGACTTTGAAGAACGCAAGAGGCTGGTAGGCAACATTCACTCCCGCCTGTTCGAACTTCTGCCGGTGGTGCCAAGCCTTAAGGGTGGCATGTGGACCATGGGCATTTGGGAAATCGTCAGGAATTACCCCGCACCCGTCGGCGCCTGGAACTCGTACAAGCACGTGGAGACCTGGCTGGCGAAATAGCGCGAAGCGCTTTCGAAAGTAGACCGCGCTGACGCACTCAGCCCGCGTCGGGTCAGAGGGCAGGCGTGGCATGGCCACCAAGACGTTGGAGCCCCTCTTGCACTTGACACTCTTGCGCCGTGGTACTATAGTAGCGTCAGTAGTCCCGTTGGCGGATAATCCTCATCAGTCATCAGCAACCCACAAAGAGTGAAAACACTGGTGGGCAAGGGTCCCGGTGCATTCCAACGAACTCGGTGGGGGGGGGACGGGCTTTCCCCTGCTAGGGATTGAGGACTGACCGTAGCAAATCATTTTTGTGTGAGCAACACTTCAAGGGAGGCATGCAATGATCACCGCTACCAGCCCAGCAGAACTGAGAAGGCAAATTGACGCGCTGCCCATGAGCCTAAGGCTCCAGAAGCTTCGGGCCAAGTATTTCGAGGAGGCGCCCCAGGTCTGCGCCGAGCGTCTGAAGCTGTCCGTGAAGTCGTTGCGCGAGACTGAGGGCGAGCCCATCGACCTGCGGAGCGCCAAGAAGCTGAAAGCAGTCCTGGAAGGCATGCCTCTGGTCATTTTTGACGGAGAGTTGACTCCGGGCAGCCAAACTCGCTTTTTCCGTGGCAGCGCGCCCTACATCGACTGGAACGGGACTTATTTCGAGCACGTCGTCGAGGGAAATAAGGTGACCTTCGGAGGCCCGGCCGAGGTGGGGAACATGTCCGCCGAGGACTGGGAGGCCTGCAAGGAGGCCGCGGCCTATTTCAAGGGGCGCACCCCGGCGGAGGCCGCTCTGGAGATGGCCAAGGCGGTCTACGGCGACTGGTATGACGATGCGATGGAGATACGGGCCAGCTCGCCCCGCTACGAGGAGGTGCCCTATTTGCCCGGCCTGCCCATGTGGGAGAAACTGGTCCGCGTCGGCCTGGGCGGCATCATCAGGGAAGCGGAGGAGGCCATGGCGTCCTTCCGCGCGAGCAACGAACACGACCCGGACAAGCTATACTTCTGGCAAGGCACCATCATCGCCTGCCAGGCCGTGATAGACTACGCCCACCGCTACGCCCGGTTGGCCCGTGAGATGGCTGCCAGGGAGACGGACCCCGCGAGGCGCCAGGAACTGGAAGACCTCGCCACTGCCTGTGACTGGGTCCCGGAGAAATCCGCTCGCACCTTCCTCGAGGCCGTGGTGTCGTTCCGCCTGACCCATTCCGCCCTGATCATGGAGAACGCTCGCAAGGGCAATGACCTGGGCAGAATGGACATGTTCCTGTATCCCTATTTCAAGAGGGACATCGAGGAAGGGCGGATCACCCTGGAGAAGGCGGCTGACATCCTCGGTGACTTCATCACCTACGTAGCGCGCCTGGAGCAGATACGCGCCGCACAGCACGGCCGCGAGGGCCATCAGGCCACGATGATAAACCACATAACCCTCGGCGGTGTGAACCGGGATGGGGTCGAGGGCGCCAACGAGCTGACCCATCTCATGCTCCATGTTCTGGGCCAACTGAGATATGCGGAACCCCACGCCACGGTCCGTTTGCATGAGGGGACGCCGGACTGGCTTATGGAGAAGTGCCTGGAGACCAACCAGAAGGTTAACGGCATCCCGATGTACCTCAACGACAAGCATGTCATCGACGTCATGTGCAAGAAGGGCATACCACTGGAGGTGGCCCGTGACTGGGGAGTGGTGGGCTGCTCCCAGCCGGTGGTGCCTGACTACGGCCACTACAACCCATTGCAGATGAACACCGCCGTGCCTCTGGACTTGGCGCTGCATAATGGCGTGTCGCCGCTCAGCGGCAAGCAGATCGGCCCCCAGACGGGCGACCCCAGGACTTTCAAGTCCTTCGACGAGCTTGTCGACGCCTACCACAAGCAGTATGAGTTCGTCTTTGGCAGGCTCTTCCGGATTCAGAACCTGATGCATCTGGCTTCGATGCAGGTCTTCCGGATGCCCCTGCGTTCCGCCCTGGACTCCGCCACCATCAGGAACGGCAAGAGCCACCTCACTGGCGGCGCGGAGGCCTATCCTCTCTGGCACAACAAGGACCGCGCGCTGGTCGATGTAGGCGACTCCCTGACGGCCGTCAAGAAGCTCGTCTTCGAGGACAGGAAGCTGACTATGGGGGAACTGCTGGACGCCCTGGATTCCGACTTCGCCGGCGAGAGGGGAGAGGAGATCCGCCGTATGTGCCTGGCCGCTCCGAAATACGGCAACGACATCGATGAGGCGGACTACGTGCTGCGGGACGTGGCCAAGTTCAGTGGCAAGTTTGTCACCACGCAGAAAAACTGCTTCGGCTACCCCCATAGCGTCAATCGCAATGGGGTTTCCTGGCACTACTCCGGAGGCAAAGGAGTGGGGGCATTCCCCAACGGCCGCAAGGCGCGCGCTCCCTTCGCCGATGGCTCGCTCTCGCCGATGAACGGCATGGACAGAAACGGACCCACGGCGGTGCTCAATTCGGCCATCAAGGCCGATTTCACCGAGGCCATGGTGGGCATCCTGAACCAGAAGTTTCCCCTCACCGTGGTGCAGAACCCGGAGACCATGCAGAAGATAGCCGCCCTGACGCGCACCTTCATTGGCAACGGCGGCCTTCATGTGCAGTTCAACTTCATCGACAAGAAGGTGCTTCTGGAGGCAAAGAAACACCCGGAGAAACACAAGGACCTGGTGGTGCGCGTGGCTGGCTATAGCGCCTATTTCGTGAACTTGACGCCCGAGGTGCAAGACGAGATAATTAGTCGCACCGAACAGTCTCTGTAGGTTAAAGGCTGGAGGTTGTAGGGAGTAGGGCACAGTGCCCCTGCCGTCCACCGTGTCCACTACTTCCTCGAGGGAGGTTCCTTGGAGCTGAAGTCCGCGCGGATCGGAGTGAAAGACTACGAAGCCGCCGTGGAGGAAGTATACTCTCGGAGATGGACCGACGGCTTGCCCGTGGTCCTGCCTACTGAAGACAAAGTACGGGAGGCGCTCGAATACCTGGGACGGGACCCCGGAGAGGTGATCGGAACCATCGGCCCGAGGAACGGTATTGCCACCGTGGAGAAGATCGCCATCAACTGCGTCATGGGCGGCTGCCTGCCTGAACACGTGCCCGTCGTTATCGCCGCTCTGGAAGCGATGCTGGCGGAAGATTTCAACCTCAGCGGCCTGAATACCACCACCCATAACGCCGCACCCATCACGGTGGTCAGCGGACCCATCGTAAAGGAGCTGGGCTTCGGCTACGGGGACGGTGTGTTCTACGGTTCCGGGTCGCGCGCCAACGGCGCCGTGGGACGAGCCATCAGACTCATCCGGTGGAATATCGGCGGCGGCTTTCCCGGGGATATGGACAGGTCGACGCTGGGCCATCCGGGCGAGTACGCTTTCTGCATCGCTGAGAATCAGGAAGACAACCCCTGGGAGCCCATTCACGTTGAAAGAGGACTCAAGCCTGAGGACAGCGCGGTAACCGTCTTCGGCGGCGAGGCGCCCAGCCATGTCAGCACCGGCTCCGGCTCCGCCATGCAAGTGCTGATGAGGATAGGGGACGCCATGGCGAAGCTGGGCAGCAACAACCTCCATGCCGGCGGGAACATCATGATCGTCATCGGCCCACGGGCCGCCGCCGTGCTCGCCCAGGAGTCGTATTCGAAAGAGGACGTCAGGACGTTCCTTTTCGAGAATGCCCGGAAGCCTGCCGCCCTGGTGGCGCTGACCACATCGTTAGAGCGACGTAAGGCCGCCCGCGTCCACTTCAACTTCCCAAAATGGGTTAACCTGGAAGACCCCACTGGCCTGATCCCTGTGGCGCGCCGTAAGGAGGACATTGTGCTTGTGGTGGCCGGCGGGTGGGGAGCCGCAGGAGCGTTCTGCGCCGTTCTCCATGGTTGGGGACATTATGGGGGTTGGGTGCAAACGAGGAAGATCGAGAGGCCAGGCAACCGGGATCTGAACAATGGCTGAAGAGACGGGTAGGTGACCATGACCCAGGGAACGGGTTTTGTCCTGCTGGACCCCGTGGGCGAAGTCCAGGCAGTTGTTTCGAGGGAGGTGTCGGCCAACCTCCCCACCGCTGATGGCAAGGCGGTGGGGCTTCTTTACAACGGGCATTACGCTGCGATTTTCTTCTGGGAAGCGTTCCAGCGGGGCATCGAGGAGAGAAAGAGCTTCTCAAACGTTATCTGCCGGGTGAAAGGAAAAGGAGGCTCCGTCGGCGTCTCAAAGGAAGCACTCGAAGAGATTGCGACGAGATCGGACATGGTAGTGGTTGGCGTTGGCGCTTGAGGCTCCTGTACGTCGGCCGCCGTGCGCGACGCCATTGAATTCGAGAAGAAGGGCCTCCCTTGCGCTGTCATCGTCCACGACAGATTCGCCGTCGCCGCCCACTCCCAGGCCCGGGCGCTCGGGGTTCCCGGTCTCAGAATCGTGCCACTCGCTCAACCCAGGCCGGGGAGGATAGACCCATCTGAGGAAGCAGCCAAGGCCGAGGAAATGACGCGCCGGGTTATCGATGCTCTCATTCAGCCTGTTCCAGAACATGCCTGAAACAGCCACAAGGAAAAGAAATCAATCTCCACGCCTTAAGTTAATAATGGGTCCAGCGTCTTCAGTCCGACCAAGAGGAGGCCCTTTCGTGAAGACGTCAGTCTCCGCGGCCAGTCTGATTACACTACTGATGCTCACGGCAAGCTGCGCCCCAGCGGCAACCACGTCCGCCCCCTCCGCGGCGACAGGGAGTCCGGCGGCCACACCTGCGGTCACGGCCAAAGCCGCCTCCGAGGGGCCCAAATACGGCGGCACGCTCACTGTACCTACCACCGGAGACCCGCCGAGCCTGGATGTGGCCCAGGAAGCAACCTATCCGGTGGTGACTGTGCTTCAAAGCGCCTACAACGGCCTCGTCCAATCCGACCCCGAGAATCCTGAGGAAGTCATTGGAGACCTCGCCAAGAGCTGGGAGATCAGCAAAGATGGCCTTGCCTATACTTTCCGTTTGCACGAGAACGTCAAGTTCCATGACGGCGCGCCGTTTACCAGCGAGGACATCAAGACCAGCTTTGACCGCCAGCTCGACCCCCCGAGGGGCATTCGAGCGCCGCGCCGCCCGGAGATGGAGGCCATCGCCAAGGTCGAGACGCCAGACAAGGATACGATCAGGCTCCTCCTCAAGTACCCCTTCGGCTCCCTTTTCAACGTCTTCTCTTCGGGCTACCAGGTCATTTACTCGAAGAGCTTTCTGGAGAAGAAGGGCGACATGAAGAAGGACGTCATGGGGACCGGTCCCTACAAGCTCAAGAATTACTCGCCAGGCGTCTCCGTGGAACACATCAAGAATCCCGATTACTTTGTGAAGGGCCGCCCCTATCTGGATGGCATCACCTTCTACATCATTGCGGATGCCGCGACCAGGCTGGCGGCCTTCCGCACCGGGCGGGTCAGGCTCACCGGTCCGGGGGAAGCCGGCCTGATGCCCACTGACACGGAGACCGTCAAGAAGGAAATCCCCAACGTCGTCATAATATCGTATCCGAGCCTGCAATATGGCAACGTAACGTTGAACACCGCGCAGAAACCCTTTTCTGATATCCGAGTCAGGAAGGCGGTCAGCCTGGCCTTCGACCGGCACAACGCGCTGAAGCTCCTGGCTCAGGGATACGGCGAGGTAGGCAGCCACTTTCCCGGCAAATGGGGCATCCCCAAGGAGCAACTGGCGACCATCCCTGGCTGGCGTCAGCCCAAGGATGCCGACATCGCCGAGGCCAGGCGGCTTCTCGCCGAAGCCGGCTACCCTGATGGCCTTGCCACAAAGGCGCTGGTCAGGACGGAAAAGATCAATAGCGAGCTATCAGTCTACATAGCCAATGAACTCGCCAAGGTCGGGATCAAGTACGAGCTGGATATCAAGGAAACCGCTGTGCGCACCGCCTTGCTGACCGAGGGCGCCTTTAACGCTTATGCCTCCCATAGCGCCTACATGTACCCCGACCCCCAGAATGAATCTCGATTCTGGACGCCTCCATTGCGTGGGGACTGGGGCCAGAACTGGGCAAGGGTGGACGACAAGAGGATCGTCGATCTCTGGGCCAGGCAAGCGCGGGCCACAGATCCGTCGGAGCGGGCGAAAATCGTGCGTGAGCTCGATCTCGCGTTGATTGATGTGGCAGGCAAAATTGTAATTTACTGGAGAAACGGTCTAGTGGGTATGTGGCCGGAGGTGAGAGGCCGCGGTAAACTTATTGGTAACTACAACTTCCAGAAATATCAGAATGTTTGGTTGGCAAAATGATGTGGTGTTGTGGCGGCAGCGCCGGTCCCTTCGGGCAAGCGTCGCACGTAGGCCACACAAATGCGAAGAGTGGGGGCATGGTGCGCCGCGCCCCTGCCGGACGCCCAGTATAGCGAAGGAGCATATCTAGTTGGACGAATCAGCTGTGTTTAAGCCTGAAGCTCCGGCTGACGCCGAGGCGGCGTCGGCAACCGTCTTCAATATCCAGACGTTGTGTCTCCACGATGGGCCCGGTTTGCGGACCACCGTCTTTTTCAAGGGCTGTCCCTTGAGATGTCGCTGGTGCTCCAATCCGGAATCGATAAGTCCGAACCTTGAGCTGGGCGTGATTCGGGCGCGCTGCAACAAATGCGGCAAGTGTCTCGCAGCCTGTCCCCAGGAAGCGCTGAGCCTGGACACCGAAGGACTGATCACCGTCGACCGGGCGAAGTGCGACGCCTGCGGCAAGTGCGTGCCCGTATGCTATCAGGAGGCTCTCACCGTTTATGGCAAGGGAATGACCCTCGCGGAGGTCGTCGACAAGGTGCGCCGGGACAAGATGTTCTTCGATGGTTCCGGCGGCGGCGTGACCGTCTCCGGCGGGGAGCCCCTTATACACGCCCCCTTTGTCGTGGCCCTCTTCGAGGCTTGCCACGTGCTGGGCATACAGACCTGCATCCAGACCACCGGCCACATCCGCCAAGCAGAACTGGAGAAAGTGCTCAGTGTCACCGACTACGTTCTGTACGATCTGAAGCACATGGACTCCGACCTGCACAGGGAGTTCACCGGCCAGCCCAACGAGCTGATCCTGACCAACGCCAAGTTGACGGCAAGCAAGGCAAAGGAGCTCCTCTTCCGGATACCATTGATCCCGGGATTCAACGACACCTTATCTAACATTACCGCCACCGCCCTCTTCGTGCGCTCCCTGGGTCGAGACCTGGCCGTTCAGCTTCTGCCCTATCACCGCCTGGGCATGGGCAAGTACGACAACGTCGACAGGCCATACCTCATCAAAGACCTCAAGTCTCCCTCCCCTGAGGAGGTGGAAGCTGTTAGACAGAGGTACGAGGAGCTTGGGGTGAGCTGCTCCGTCTCATAGCGAGCAAGCCACGAGCCTCGCAGGGCCTCCAGCTTGGCCGGTTGAGGAAGACCAGGACTTGAAATGGCAGAATGTCTGGTTGGCGCAGTAGCTGAAGCGGAGCAAAAGGAGTCCAGGAGAAATGCGCTGTGCGAAATTGACCCTCTCTCTCGTCGCCGTCATCGGGCTAGTCGCGGGCTGCGCCCCTGCTGCCCCTCCTGCGGCAGCACCAGCGCCTGCCTCAAAACCAACCGCCCCAAAGGTTGAGACGCCAGCAGCCAAGCCGGCTGCGGCGCCCACCCTTGCTCCTGCCCTCAGCCCTAAGCCTGCGGCCGCGCAGCCCCAATATGGCGGAGTATTAACTGTCGGCATCGGCGCAGACCCACCGAGCCTGGATATTCACCGCGAGGAGAGCTTCACCCACACCATTGGAGCTGGGACCTACAACGGCCTGGCCAGATACGACGCCCATGCATGGCCTGACGCGAAGGTGGTCCCGGACCTGGCAACGAGATGGGAGCTCAGCCCCGACAGCAGAGTCTACACCTTTCACCTGGTCAAGGAGGCGAAGTTCCACGATGGCAGTCCCCTCATCGCGGAGGACGTGAAGTTCTCCTTCGATAGAATCCGCGATCCTCAGGCGGGCCTCGTGAAGAGCCCGAGGCGACAGCAGCTTGCCAATGTCGCCAAGATCGACGCGGCAGATGATTACACCGTCAAAGTAACGCTGAAGAACCCGCAGGCTTCTTTCATTCCGACCATAGCCGCTCATTTCTTCTTCGCCGTGATGCCGAAGCGCGTGGTCCTGGAGAAGAAGAACGACATGACGAAGACGATAGTGGGGAGCGGCGCTTTCAGGTTCAAGGATTACGTCACCGGCGTAAGCTGGGAACTCGTGAAGAACCCCAATTATTTCGTCAAGGGACGGCCCTATCTGGACTCCGTGAAGGGCTACATAATCAAGGATTCTTTCACCAGATTTGCCGCCCTGAGAACCAGGAGCATCCTGTGGTGGTCGCCATCACCTTATATGTCCGTGTCCCAGTCGAAAATCCTTGAAGAGACGCTAGCGGACAAAGTAGCGCTTCAGTGGGCATTTCATCCCGCCTGGTACGGCGCCATCTTCAACGTGGCGAGACCGCCCTGGAACGATGTTCGCGTGCGCCAGGCGGTGAGCATGTCCTTCGACCGGAAAAGGATGCTGGCGACCGGGCTGGATGGCGCGGGCGTGGTGGGGATTGCCGCCCAGCCGCCAGGGAAGTGGGCCCTCCCGGAAGAAGAACTGATGAAGGCGCCCGGCTATGCCCGGCCGGACATCGAGGGGGCCAAGAAGCTGCTGGCCGAGGCGGGGTTCCCTAATGGATTCAAGACGGAAGCCCTGGCCAGGTCAGCCGCAGCGCAGCAGGCCCTGGCGCTGGTCTTCAAGGATGCGGTCGCCGCCATCGGCATTACCGTGGATCTCAACGTGGCGGAGCCCACAGTCTATAACGAGCAGCGCTTCAGAAAAGCCTTCGCGGTGACTCCGGGCTCCTATGGCCCGGCTGGCGGCGACCCAGACGCGCACTTGGGCGACAACTACGTGACCGGCTCCCCCAGCAACTGGAGCGGCTACAGCAATCCCCAGTACGACGAGCTGTATGTGAAGCAATCGCAAACGGTCGACGAGGCCGAACGACGCAAGACCGTCTGGGAGATGCAGAGGATCCTGCTCAAGGATGTCCCCATTGCCCTTGCGTATTGGAGCAGAGTTGCGTATGCCTGGTGGAAAGAAGTCAGGGGATACACCCCTCCATCATTGGGGCACTACTACGCCTACATGTACGAGGAGATGTGGCTAGCCAGGTAAGGGGGCTTGAGATGTTGCAGGAATGTCCAGGAGGTCACCAATGACTAGGAAGCTCTCGTTCTCATTTATCAGCCTGGCCGCCGTCATCGGGCTACTCGCGGGCTGCGCCCCTGCGGCGGCCCCTCCCGCGAGCCCGAAGCAACCGGCCCAGGCGCCTGCTGGAGCGCCCACCGCCCCCGCAGCGGGCGCGCCCCAGGCAACACCAAAACCCGCCGCCGAACAATCCCGCTACGGGGGCACATTGACGACCACCAGCCGGCTCGCCGTCCCCCACTTCGACATGCACCAGGACACCACCATCGCCATGCAGCTTCCCCTCACCTCCGCCTACAGCATGCTGGTGCAAAACGACCCGAAGGACGAAGACAAGGTCATTGGCGACCTGGCCAACAAGTGGGACGTATCGCCCGATTCCCTGACCTATACCTTCCGCCTGCATGAAGGGGTGAAGTTCCACGATGGCGCCTCGCTTACCTCCGCCGACGTCAAGTTCAATCTGGACCGCATCATCTTCCCACCGACGGGGATGCTCTCTGCCCGCAAGGAGCTTTATCGAGCCGTGGACAAGATAGAAGCCCCCGACCCGTTGACGGTGAAGATAACCCTGAAAAGCCCGCAGGCATCTTTCTTGCAGCTCATGGCCCTGCCCTTCAACTATGTGTTCGCCCCTGAGGTCATCAAGAGGAAGGGGGATATGAAAAGGGACGTCATGGGCTCCGGGCCCTTCAAATTCCAGAGCTATACCGAGGGAGTGTCCTTCAAGGTGGTGAAGAACCCCAGCTACTTTATGAAGGGCCGACCCTACCTCGATGGCATAACCTTCTACATTGTCCTCGACGAGATGTCCCGGATCAGCGCCCTCCGCACCAAACAGGTCCTCCTCTTGCCCCTGGCTGCCGAACTGACTGCCATCCAGGCGAAAGCCCTCAAAGAAGCGGAGCCAAAGCTCATCGTTCAGGACAGGACACAGACCAGCATGACCTCCTTCATACCCAATACTCAAGTGGCCCCCTGGAGCGACGTCCGTGTAAGAAAGGCCGTCAGCACCCTTCTCGACCGCGAGGCGGGGGGCAAGGTAGTGCGCGCGGGCAGCCACTTTCCCGGGTACGGCTATGTGCTGCCGGGTTCGCCCTGGGCCCTTCCCGAGAAAGAGCTGATGTCGATGCCCGGCTTCAGAAAACCCAAGGACCAGGACGTGGCGGAGGCCAAGAAGCTGCTCGCAGATGCCGGTTTCGCCCAGGGGTTCAAGACCGCGATTATGACGAGCAGCAGCATCCATGCCAAAGAGGCTGCTGAGTTCAGCAAAGACCAGTTGACGAAGCTGGGCGTCACGGCTGAGGTGCAGGTGCTGGAGTTAACCGTCTCCAAAGAGCGGCTCTTTAAGGGGGCCTTCGAGGCAGCCGTCTTCGCCGACGCCAGCGGCCACGACGACCCAGACGTAATTCTGGGCGAATACTACCTGACCGGAACCGCTAAGAACTACGGCAAATGGAGCAGCCCCAGGTTTGATCAGCTCTATCAGCTTCAGAGCGCCATGTTAGACGCTGCAAAGCGCAAGGAAAGTCTCTGGGAGATGCAGAGGATAATCCATAGCGAGGCCCCCAGGTCCGTTATCACCTGGGGAGGGCGCCGGGCCGTCTGGTGGCCCGGGTTCAGAGACTGGAGCCCAGGCAAGAGCGTTTACACGAACCACAAGTTCGAGGACGTGTGGATAGCCAGGTAGGGAGAAGCGAGGAGCAGGGAGAAGGAAGCGGGAAAAGCGCGGGCGTAGATCAAATGGATGGGCCGTCCGCCTGAGAGTCCCGGGGCGTCCCGATGAAATACTGACGGCCTGCCATCACCGCCGATAATCAGCATTTCTCACCGGTGGGTTGCGCTTCCCTTTGGCTGCGCTCAGAGCTTGCCCTGAGCTTGTCGAAGCGGCAGGCTGCTTCACCCACCCTGCCACTACCAGGAAGGATGGCCGTGCAAAAAGCAGAAATCCTCCAGATCTACACCACCATGTTGACCATCCGCCGCTTCGAGGAAAGGGTGGCTCAGGACTACGCGAATCATGTGATACCGGGCCTGGTCCACTCCTACATCGGTCAGGAGGCGGTAGCCGCGGGAGTTTGCGCCAACCTGAGGGTTGACGACCGCATTGTCAGCACGCATCGGGGGCACGGCCACTGCATCGCCAAGGGCGCCGGCATCGAACGCATGATGGCCGAGCTCTATGGGAGGAAAACCGGCTATTGCAAGGGGAAGGGCGGCTCGATGCATATCGCCGATTTCGGCGTGGGCATGCTGGGGGCCAACGGAATTGTGGGCGCCGGCCTCCCCATAGCTGTGGGCGCCGCCATGGCCGCGCAACTGGAGGGTGGGGACAGGGTGGCGGTTTCCTTCTTCGGCGATGGCGCCTGTCAGGAGGGCGCCTTTCACGAAGCGGTAAACCTGGCCTCCATCTGGAAGTTGCCCATCGTCTTCGTTTGCGAGAATAACCTCTACGGCTCGGTAACTCCAGCCAAGTATGCTATACCGATAAAGGACATAGCGGAACGGGCGCGGGCCTACGCTGTGCCCGGCGTTGTCCTCGATGGGAACGATGTTCTGGCCGTGCATGAGGCGGCCCACGAGGCTGTGGCAAGGGCGAGGGCGAGAGAGGGCCCCAGTTTTCTTGAGTGCAAGACCTATCGTTGGCATGCCCACGCGGAATCAGGGGCTTTCGCCGACTTTCGGCCCGCCGATGAGATAGCCGAGTGGAAGAAGCGATGCCCGATTGTTCGTCTGGAGCGTAAGCTGCGGGACGATGGGACGGTCACCCAGGCGGAATTGGACGCCATTGATCAAAGTGTGCAGGCCCAGATAGCCGGGGCGGTCAGTTTCGCCGAGCACAGCCCGTGGCCGGAGCCTCAGGACGCCTTGGAAGGCGTATTCTCTCAATAGCGGGGAGATGAGATGACGCGAGAGATAACCTACGCAGAGGCGGCCAACGAGGCTTTGCAGGAGGAATTCCTCCGCGACGACAGGCTGGTACACCTGTCTACTGACGCGCCAGGGGACTTGCAGAAGCGGTTCGGCTCCGACCGGGTGAGGACGACTCCCATCTCTGAATCGGCCTATGTAGGGGCCGCTATCGGCCTGGCTGGCTCTGGCTTCAGGCCGATTGTGAATGTGCGCTGGTCCACCTTCATGTTTGTGGCTATGGACCAGTTCATCAATCAGGCTGCGAAGATAACGTATATGTGTGGCGGGCAGGCCCGGTTCCCGATAGTCTACCGGTTATGGGTGGGCGGCGGGATGTCCATGGCGGCCCAGCATTCCATGAGCCCCTATGCCATGTTCATGAACATCCCCGGCCTGAAAGTCATCCTGCCGGCCACTCCTTATGACATGAAAGGCTTGTTGAAGGCGGCTATCAGAGACAATAACCCGGTGCTTTCCTTCGAGCACTGGGCCCTCTCTAAGATCAAAGGCCCGGTGCCAGAGGAAGAATACACCGTCCCTTTCGGCAATGTGGAGGTGAAGAGACAGGGGACGGACGTTACCGTCGTAGCACTGTCTCACATGCTCTATGCAGCGCTGGAGGCGGCACAGGAGCTGGGGAAAGAAGGCATATCCGTCGAGGTCCTGGACCCGCGGACGCTGATTCCCATGGACAAGGCGTCCATCCGCGCTTCAGTGGCCAAGACGGGGAGGCTGGTGGTCATCGATGAGGCCTGCCAGACCGCCGGAGCGGCCGCTGAGGTTATCTCTGTTGTGGTGGAGGATGCCCCGACCTTCAAGCGCTTAAAAGCCCCGCCTCTGCGGGTCTGCGCGCCCGATGTACCCATACCCTACAGCCCACCTATGGAGAAGTTCGTTCTGCCCAACAAAGAGAAGGTGCTGGCAGCGGTGAGGAAGGTACTGCGATAGTTGTGGACATCGTTTCCAAAGGTAGATTTACCATTCGCCAGAGATTGCACCATCAATAACTTGCTGATATAATCAATTCCTTGGTTTCTGACGTTCGATGTTCGCGCAGAGATCCCGTGCAAAGGGCTAAATGATTATGTCGTGCAACCGGCTCATGAGGTGGACGTAAGTCGCGGAAATTGAAGAAGGCCGAGCTATATGCTCGGCCTTTCTGACGTTCCGAGGCGTGACAGCCTCAACTCATCGGGCAAGAACACCCGCTCTTGCTGCCTCGACCCTAGAGAGCGAAATCGAGGGAAAGGACTGTGTAGATGGCAGGAAATGAAATAGTTTTCAAGATCAATGGCCGGGAGGTGAGGACCCAGGCAGGGACTACCGTTCTCCGCGCGGCCCAGGAGACCGGGATATACATCCCCGGCCTTTGCGACCACCCGGACCTGGCGCCCGCCGGCGTCTGCGGCCTTTGCGTGGTAGAGATCGAGGGTCGGGACGATTTCCCCCTGTCCTGCATGGTCCCTGCGGCGGACGGCATGGCCGTCAACTCGGAGACGCCCGCCGTCCAGAACCTGCGACGCCAGGCTTTGCACCATATCCTGGCGGAACATCCCCACGATTGCCTCACGTGCTGGCGCAAGGTCAGATGCGGGCCCTCCGACATATGCCTGCGCACTACCGCGGTAACGCAACACTGCGTTTATTGCAACAAGAACTATCATTGCGAGCTGCAGAAGGCCGCCGACTATATGTGCACTGTCAAGGAAGAGATCCCCTACCGCTTCAAAGGGTACGATATCTTCAAAGACAACCCGTATTACGATCGCGACTACAACTACTGCATCGTCTGCGGCCGCTGCATCCGCGCCTGTCGCGATTTGAGGGGGATCGGCGTCTACAAGTTCGACATGGATGAAAAGCCCACGGAGGTGATGACCGTCAAGGGCGGCTCCACCCAGGACTCGGGCTGCAAGTTCTGTTTCGCCTGCGTCGAGGTGTGCCCCGTGGCCGCCATCATGGACAAGAAGCCATATCAGACCATCTACGCGAGGGGCGAAGCCTATGTGGTGCCCTGCCGCGATGCTTGCCCGGCCCACATAGACATCCCCAGATACCTTTACTACATAGCTCAGGGCAGGTACAGCGAGGCTCTGGCCGTCAACCGCGAGAAGATACCCTTCCCGGGCTCGCTGGGTCGCGTGTGCGTCCATTTCTGCGAGCAAAGCTGCCGCCGCGACGTGCTAAATGAGCCTATCGCCATCAAGGAACTCAAGCGGGTCTGCGCCGACCTGGGCAATGAAAGCTGGAAGCATTATTCGAAGGTAGCTCCGCCCACGGGCAAGAAAGTGGCGGTCGTGGGCGCCGGCCCAGGCGGGCTGACGGCGGCCTTCTATCTGGCCAAGAAAGGGCATGCGGTGACCGTGTTCGAGGCGCTGCCTGAGTGCGGAGGCATGATGCGCTACGGCATACCGGAGTACCGCTTGCCCAGGGACATTCTCAAGTATGAAGTCGATCTCATCCGCGAGGTCGGGGTGGATATCAAGACCAATAGCAAGATCGAGTCCGTGGATACCTTAATGAAGCAGGGCTTCGACGCCGCGGTGCTGGCCATCGGCGCTCACCAGGGCATGAAGATGGGCGTGGAGGGGGAGGACCTCCCTGGAGTGATGGATGGCGCCTCCTTCCTGAGAGAAGTCAACCTGGGCAAGGCGGTGAAGACCGGCGACAAGGTGGCCGTCATCGGCGGCGGCAACTCCGCTATCGATAGCGCCCGCGTGGCCTTGCGCGTGGGCGCGAAGGAAGTGTCCATCATCTACCGGCGTACCCGCGCCGAGATGCCCGCCGCGGAGGAGGAGATAGAGGACGCCCTGCAGGAGGGCATCAAGATCGAGTTCCTGGCGGCGCCCTCAAAGATCGTCCCGCAGAACGGCAAACTGGGCCTGGAATGCATCCGCATGAGGCTGGGCGCGCCGGACGCCAGCGGCCGCCGGAGCCCCGAGCCGGTCAAGGGAAGCGAGTACATGACCGAGTTCGACTCGGTGATTGCCTCCATAGGCCAGGCGCCGGATGTGCCGAAAGAGTTCGGCGTGAAGACAGGAAGGGGCAACAGGCTCGGTGTGGATGAGAAGACCCTGCAGACCAGCGTGAAGGGCGTCTTCGCCGCCGGTGACGCCGTTACCGGCCCGGCCTCGGTTATCGAGGCCATCGCCGCTGCCCGGAAGGCAGCCAGCTCTGTGGACAAATACCTGGGCGGCGACGGGAATATCGAGGAGACCCTGGTGCCCGTGGAGGAATTCAGCCCCCTGCTCGTCGCCGACGAGGACTTCGACAAATGGGAGCGTGAGGAGGGAGAGTTGATCCCTCTGGCCGAGAGGCTTCAAGGCTTCAAGGAGGTCAAGCTGGCCATGACCGAGGAACGGGCCAAACGCCAGGCGGCGCGCTGCTTCCGCTGCGACCTCCGCCTCAAGATCAACACGGCGCTGCAGCCTGCGGAGGATATCCGGGAGAGCTGTCTGGTGAAGTTCAAGTAGCGGAGATACGCTGAGACCGACGAGGTTTTCGAAACCTCCTCGGTCTGAAGAGAAGGGGTAAGACCGGACCGGTCTCTTTCGTTTTGCCCCATACACACAAATATGCTATGTTTTGTGTATGACATGAAGGAGGATGCTGGCGTGTTAAGAACAAATATCGAACTTAATGAAGACCTGGTCGATGAGGCCATGAAGCTCACCCACGCAAGAACGAAGAAGGAACTGGTGAACCTTGCCCTCAAGGAACTCGTGAGCAAGGCGAGGAGAAAGAGGATCCTGGCGCTCGAGGGCAAGGTGCAATGGGTGGGCAATCTCTCTAAGATGAGGAAGAGCAGAGTATGATCCTGGCAGATACCAGCGTTTGGATTGATTTTCTCAGAGGCGTGGACTCCACCGAGCGACGTACGCTCCACAGGCTCATAGACGAGGAAGAGGATGTCTCCATCACGGAGATAGTCCTGGCTGAAGTCCTGCAAGGCATAAGGGAAGACAAGGATTTTCGGAAGGTGAAGGACTACCTGCTGGAATTCCCCCTCCAGAGACCTGAAGGCACTGAGACATACCTGGCAGCGGCACAGGTCTACAGGAATTGCAGGAAGAAGGGCAAGACGCTAAGGAGGACGGTTGATTGCATCATTGCCGCGATCTGCATGGAAAAGGACCTGGTCCTTCTTCACAAGGACAGCGATTTCGACATAATCGAAGTATGCGCCGGACTCAAGGTACTCAAGGCATAGAAGTCCGCGAGGTATCCTTTTCCTCGTTCCCGGACTTCCGCGATCCTCGTGAGCTGCTACCGGAATTGTTCAGCCATTTCGCCTGTAAAAGCCTCGAGCACATCGTCGAATATCTTGAGCCAAGGTCCTACTGGGCCTCCACACAGTTCTTCTGATACTTCGGGCACGAAATTCTTCCAGTCCCATTCCCTGAACGTCACATCGTCTACTTTTCTCTTCATCACATCCGCAATGCGCACGCCCGGCTTGGCTAGCAAGGCTGCTAGCCACTCCAGTCCTCCCGCGTCGGTAATTTGGACGTCCCAGGTAAGCCGCCCTTCGCCGCGGGCCTCAAGTTCTTCATCGATAATACTTCTAATATCCGGGCCGTTCGGCAGATAGAAGTCGTCCAAGGTCACAAGGAGACAGAACACCCGACTGACTCCCCCAAGCATCTCAAGTCCGGTCGCTCCGCGCTCAATCGCCGATTTCACTGCCTGCAGCTTTCTTATTCCATCCGCCACACCGTGCTGACGAGCCAAGTCTGCGCGAATTCTCTCGCGGTCACCGGTTATCTTCGCAAGCGCACTCAGACACCGAGTCTTGCATTCGATTAGAACTGCAGACTCACCATCAACGATCATCCACTCACAAGAGACGTTCTTTTGGCCATCAATCTCGTAGCTTTGCTCCGGCAAGAGCTCCGGTACGCCCGGAAGATCTCTGAGTATGTCGCCGACATATATTTCAAAGGCTCGCCCGAGGATGCCGCCGAATCGCCCTTGGTCTTCGCGGACCAGCTCATAGTACACTCCACTGCTTACTCGATATAGGAGGTATCGCGGAAGCGGAAGGACGTATTCTTGATCGCCGAGCTTTATCAGAGGCCAGTTGATGAGCGGGTTCAGGTTGTACGGCTCGAAGCCTTGCTCGCCGGTATTCGGCTCCCCCAACCTCGAACAGTATTCCGCTGGGGTGCAACTTACCAAGTCCAAGAAGCGGTTGGCGAGCGGCGGGCTTATGCTCTTGAAATCCTTTGATTGGCAGAGTGTTGCTGGTCCGAACGTATTGCCCGGATGGGCATTTACGCAACTGTACAAGCCGAATCCCAAGAACCATAATTCGTCAAGGTTTAGGCCATACTTCTGCTGATAGACTTGAGACAGTGAGAAACCGAAATGCTCACACAGCGAGGGCGCTATCTTCCTGTATATAGCTAGGATGCGTGGAAGGAATCTCTCGCCTTCCTGATCAGGGAATTGCTGGTAGGCGAACCGGTGGATGAGGGACCAGCCTGCACCGGCAGAAGTCGCACTCACAAGCCTATCCGCTGAACATAAGACGTTTGTGGTCAGCTGACAGCAGTGCACGAGTTCTCGAAGCCCAGGCTTAATGTGTCGGACCTGGCCCTCATCCTCGTCTTCGAGAATCACCCGCACGACGAGCGCTAATTGGTAGTCTCGAAGAGTTGAGACAGTGTCGACTCCCGCTTTCTTCAGCCGCTCTTCAAACCCAGTTCTGCGCGACGCACGAAGGCTGGAGACCTGCGAGACGAGAGACAATAAGTCGTGGACTCGATACGTCTTGAGGTGGCTACGAAGGACAGGCAAAGTATCGTTTCCAACATAGTAGATGCCCAAGTCCGGCAACAACTGCGGCCTGTCGGTCAATCTTGGACTAGGATGCAGTTCCAAGCCTAGCAAGTTCATGGACGTCTTCGCGGGCGCGCCATTATTCATGCCTAAATCAGCCTCTCACCAGAAACTGCCGAACCTGTTTGGCTTACCTGCGCTTGGCGGAATGTGCACGACGGGCGATTTGTGCAACTGACTATAAAGCTATGGTGCCCGGTTGTCAAGGATGCCTCCGAGTAGAGCTGCGCGGGCGACCGACTTCTCGCTTCCCGCTTCTTGCGTCTCCCTCCCCGCTCCCCGCTCCCTGTTTCGCGCGTTCCTCATCACTTATCACTCATCACTCATCATTTAGTCTTCCCCTTCCCGCTTCCCCTCAGGTCGTGTAATATATAGATAAGCGACTTACGTCACAACCTGGCTCAGGATAAGCACTGGATGGCCCATAGCAAGGAACTTGCCTCATCAGGCAACGACCCACTTTGGTACAAGGATGCCATTTTCTACGAGCTGCATGTCAGGTCCTTCTGCGACAGTGACGGCGACGGAGTGGGGGACTTCCCCGGGCTGACCAGCCGGCTCGACTACCTGCAAGATCTCGGCGTGACTACTCTCTGGCTCCTGCCCTACTACCCTTCTCCCCTCAAGGATGACGGCTACGACATCTCGGATTACACCGGCGTTCATCCCGCCTACGGCACCCAACGCGATTTCAACACCTTCCTGGCGCAGGCCCACGATCGGGGCCTGCGCGTTGTCACCGAGCTCGTCCTTAACCACACGTCAAACCAGCATGCCTGGTTCCAGCGAGCGCGCGCCGCGAAGCCCGGAAGCCGCTGGCGGGATTTCTATGTGTGGAGCGAGACGCCGGACAAATACGCGGGCGCCAGGATAATCTTCAAGGACTTCGAATCATCCAACTGGGCGTGGGATAACGAGGCCGAGGCCTACTACTGGCATCGCTTCTACTCCCACCAGCCTGACCTCAACTATGAGAGCCCGGGCGTCCGACGCGCCATCCTCCAGGCTGTGGACTTCTGGCTGGGGCTCGGCGTGGACGGGCTGCGCCTCGATGCGGTGCCTTACCTCTACGAGAGGGAAAGCACGAGCTGCGAGAACCTCCCCGAGACGCACGCCTTCCTGAAAGAGTTGCGGCGCCACGTAGATGAGAGATTTACTCACCGCCTCCTCCTGGGGGAAGCCAATCAGTGGCCTGAAGATGCCATCGCCTATTTCAGCAACGGCGATGAGTGCCATATGGCCTTTCATTTCCCTCTAATGCCTCGCCTTTTCATGGCCATCCGCATGGAGGACCGCTTCCCGATCATCGACATCCTCAGGCAAACTCCTCCTATCCCCGACATCTGCCAGTGGGCGCTCTTCTTGCGCAACCACGACGAGTTGACCCTGGAGATGGTCACCGACGAGGAGCGGGACTACATGTACCGGGTCTACGCCCAGGACCCCCAGGCCCAGATCAACCTGGGCATCCGGCGAAGGCTGGCCCCCCTTCTCGGTAACAACCGCCGTCGCATCGAGCTTATGAATGGCTTGCTCTTCTCTCTTCCCGGTACTCCCGTCATTTACTACGGCGACGAGATAGGCATGGGAGACAACATATACCTGGGCGACCGCAACGGCGTGCGCACCCCGATGCAGTGGAGCCCGGACCGCAATGCCGGGTTCTCCAGCGCCAATCCGCAGCAGCTCTTTCTTCCCGTGATCATTGATCCGGAATACCACTACGAGACGGTGAATGTCGAGGCGCAGCAGAAGAACCTCTCTTCTCTTTTCTGGTGGATGAAGCGTCTCATCGCGCTGAGAAAGCGGTACTGCGCCTTTGGCCATGGCAGCCTGGAGTTCCTCTACCCTGAGAACCGGAAGGTCCTGGCCTTTGTGCGCCGCTACGAAGAAGAGCGCATCCTGGTGGTGGCTAACCTTTCTCGCTTCGTACAGTCGGCGGAGCTTGACCTTTCTGCCTTCGAAGGGTTGGCGCCCGTGGAGCTCTTCGGACGGACCCGTTTTCCGGCCATTAAGAGGGCGCCCTATTTCCTGACCCTCGGCCCCCACGACTTTTACTGGTTTACGCTGGAGCCTGAGAGAGTTCAGCCAGCGGCCGTGGCCGTGTCTGCCGTCGGTCCGCCCACCGTATATGTGGGGAGCCTGGAAGACGAGGCAATCTGGGGTCGGGACAAGGGCGCCCTGGAGAACGTACTCCCCGAATACCTGTACAAGCAGCCCTGGTTCCTGGGAAGAAAGCGGACCATCCGGTCCGCGGAGATAGCTGACACCGTCCCGATAGCTAAGATCGCTGAGGGGCTGGACGCCCACCTTCTCCTGGTCAGAGTGTACTACCAGGAAGGCGAGCCCGAGACCTACGTGCTGCATCTGGCGCTCGCCATGGGCAGGCGGGCCGCCAGGAGAGGAAAGGAATTCCCCGAAGCGGCCGTCGCCCGCCTGCAAACGGAAGCCACCGGCCAGGGGGGTCTCATCTATGACGCTCTTCGGGAGAAGTCCTATTGCCGGGCTCTGCTGGATGCCATCGCCCGGCGACGGCGCTTCAAGAGCGGTGGAGGAGAGGTCCTCTCGTGGCCAACTCCGGCCTTTCACCGCCTCGGCGGCGACCTAGTCAACTCGCTGGAGCCGACCGTACTTGGAGCGCAACAGAGCAACACGTCCATCGTCTACGGAGACCGCTTTATCTTGAAGCTTTTCCGCCGTCTCGATCCAGGAGTGAACCCCGAACTGGAGGTGGGAAGATTCCTCACGGAAAGCACGTCCTTCACCAACGCCCCGCCAGTGGCCGGGGCTATAGAGCGTCGTCTCGGGCGTCGCCGGGAGGCCGCAACCGTGGGACTGTTGCAGGGGTTCATCCCCCACCAAGGCGATGCCTGGCGGTACACTCTGGACGCCCTGGGACGCTTCTTTGAGAGGGCCCTGGCCACCCGGAGACAGGGCAGCGCCGCGGGCGAGCCGCCGGCGCACCCGCTGGCTCTGGCCGAGGAAGTCCCTCCCAAACTGGCCCGAGAGCTCATCGGGGCTTACCTGGAGACGGCCCGTCTCCTCGGTCAACGGACCGCCGAGCTTCACCTCGCCCTGTCCTCAGCAACCGACGACCCCAAGTTCGCTCCGGAGCCCTTCACAGCCTATTACCGACGGTCCATCTATCAGTCCATGCGCAACGCCCATGCCCAGGTATTCCACCTGGTACGCACACGTCTGAAAGAGCTCCCGGAGGCGGTGCGCCCCGAGGCCCAGGCGCTTCTCGACCGCGAGGATGAGATCCTGGGCCGCTTTCGATCCCTCCTTGAGCGCAGGATTGTGGCGACGCGAATCCGCTGCCACGGAGCCTATCACTTAGGCCACCTCCTCCACACAGGCAAGGACTTCGTCATCATAGACTTCGGAGGAGAGCCGTTCCTCCCCCTGAGCGAGCGGCGGCTCAAGCGCTCGCCGCTGCGAGATGTGGCGGATATGCTCCGCTCCTTCCATTACGCCGCCTACCGGGCGCTCTTCGACGTGGAAACCGGGGCAGTGGCATGTCCGGAGGATATCCCCATCCTGGAGCCTTTCGTGCGTCTCTGGTATCCGTGGGTCAGCGCCACTTTCCTCAAGTCCTACCTCGCGCTGATGAGCCAGACAGCAGTCCTTCCGCAGAGACGTGATGACCTTCGCGCCATGCTCGATGCTTACCTCCTGGAGAGGGCCATTAACGAGCTCGGCTTCGAGCTCGACAATCGCCCCGATTGGCTGAGGATACCCATCAGGGGCATCGTTGAACTGCTGGAGACCCCACCATAGCCAATAACCAAGAAACAAGGGACAAGGGACAAGGGACAATGACCAAGAACCCATTAACAAGGGAACACTAGCCAAGAAGCAAGGAACGATGAGTAGCGAGAAGGACCAACTCAGGACGCTGAGCCGGCTTCACGGCGTGAAAACCTCGTATTTCGATATGAAAGGGGAGCGACGCCGCGCCTCCCCGGAAGCATTGCTGGCTGTCCTCCGCTCGCTGGGCGTTCCCGTGGAGTCCCTCCGCGACGTCCCCGCTGCCATCCGTGAGCGCCGGCAGGCGCTATGGCGACGGAACATCGAGCCTGTGATCGTGACCTGGGACCGCAGGCCCATTGAGCTGGAGCTACGGCGACCCGCCACATCAAGCCGCCGCCATACGAAGTGCCACTTGAAGACTCAAGAGGGGGAGACGCTACGGTGGACCTTCGACCTTGGCCGCGCGTCTCACATCGCGGATGAAACGGTGGAAGGCCAGCGGTACGAGCTGCACAGAATCATCGTTCCTTTTACATTGCCCTACGGCTATCACCGTCTCAGGCTGGAGGTGGATGGGAGTGAAACTGAATCGCTGATCATATCCAGCCCGCTCAAGGCTTACGCGCCCCGCGAAAATCAGACGGGCAAAGTCTGGGGCGTCTTCCTGCCTCTTTACGCGCTGCGCTCCAGGTGGGGAGTAGGAGATTTCTCGGAGCTCGGGCGTCTAATGGAGTGGGTCGCGAGCCTGGGAGGCAGCTTCGTGGGCACCCTGCCGCTCCTGGCCAACTTCCTCGATGAGCCATTTATCTCCAGCCCTTACTCCCCGGCCAGCCGGTGCTTCTGGAACGAGCTTTACGTCGACGTCACCAGGGTTCCGGAGTTGACGGGCTGCCCAGGGACGATCATTGGTTCAGCGGAAATCCAACAAGAGCTTGAGGAGTTGCGAGCCGCCCCCCTCGTGGACTATCGCCGCCAGATGGCGGTGAAGCGCCGGACGCTGGAGGAGCTGTCGCGCTGCTTCCTCGCCGAGAAACCCGATAGCTATGCCGCCTT
The DNA here is from genome assembly GCA_016190665.1 of Chloroflexota bacterium. GTDB lineage: Bacteria > Chloroflexota > Dehalococcoidia > JACPQD01 > JACPQD01 > JACPQD01. The sequence continues at coordinate 8,321 of JACPQD010000104.1, read as the reverse complement.
CCGCAGCTTCCTGGAAACGCACCCCGCGGTGGAGGACTACGCCCGTTTCCGGGCGGCGGGCGAGCGGCGCCGGGCCGCATGGCCCTCCTGGCCCGAGCCCCTCTGCGACGGGGTTCTAGGCCCGCAAGACTACGATGAAGAAGCTTGCCGGTACCACGAATTTGTCCAGTGGCTCGCCGACACGCAGCTTGGCGATGTCGCCTGCACGGCTGAAGGGCTGGGCTCGCGCTTGTACCTCGATCTGCCCCTGGGTGTCCCGACGGATAGCTACGATGTCTGGCGAGAGCGCTCCGCCTTCGCCCAGGGCGTATCGTCCGGCGCCCCTCCAGATAACTTCTTCACCAAGGGGCAGGATTGGGGCCTCCTGCCCCTTCATCCGGAGAAGATCAGAGAGCAAGGCTACGGTTATTTCGCGTCCTGCATTCGTCATCACCTTAAATACGCTGGCGCGCTGCGCATCGACCATGTGATGGGCCTGCACCGGCTCTTCTGGGTGCCCAGCGGTATGGAAGCAAAGGAAGGCGTCTACGTCCGCTACCATGCCCACGAGCTATACGCCATCCTCATCCTGGAATCCCACCGAAGCCGGTCGGTTATCGTGGGCGAGAATCTGGGGACCGTGCCGCCTGCGGTCAACCGGGATATGGCCCGCCACAATATCCTCGGGATGTACGTGGGGCAGTTCGCCTTCGCGCCCAACCCTGAAGAGGCTCTCAGGGCGCCGCACCCAAGCTCCATGGCCAGCCTGAATACGCACGATACCCCCACCTTCGCTGGCTTCTGGCACGGCCTCGACATCGATTACCGGGTCAGCAAGGGCCTCCTGGACGAGAACGGCGCCCAGAACGAACGGAGCTACCGCCAGCACCTCAAAAACGTCCTGACGGATTTCCTGGGCCGGCGAGTCTGGCTAAAGGGGGACTGGGGAGATTTGCTCACCTTGCTCAGGGGTTGCCTGAATTTCCTGAGCGCCGGCCCGGCGCGGACGCTCATGGTCAACCTGGAGGACCTGTGGCTGGAAACCAACCAGCAGAACGTTCCCGGCAGCACCGACGAAAACCCCAATTGGCGCTCGAAGGCGCGCTACGATTTCGACACCTTTTGTCATATGCCTGAGGTTACTGATATACTCAGAGAAATAGACCACTTACGACGGGGAAAGGAATATCCTCAGTGACCGTTAAGGAAAAGAGTCTTAAAGGGAAAAGAGGGGGTGGCGCCAGGCAACCAAGGACCCTGGGGGCAGCACCCGCCAGCCTGCTCACGGACGATGACCTCTACCTCTTCAATGAGGGAAGCCACTTCCGCCTCTATAACAAGCTCGGAGCACATCATCTTGTGGTGGATGGCGCCGAAGGCACCTACTTCGCCGTGTGGGCGCCCGACGCCCGGCAGGTCTCCGTCGTCGGAGACTTTAACCATTGGGACAGAACGCGTCATCCCTTGCGCTCGAGAGGGCAGTCGGGGATATGGGAAGGCTTCATCGAAGGCGTGGGCAAGGGATCGCTTTACAAGTACCACATCGCCTCGAAGCACAAGGGTTTTCACGCCGAGAAGACCGATCCCTTCACCTTTCTTCAGGAAGTCCCTCCCAGAACGGCGTCCGTGGTCTGGGACCTGGGCTATGACTGGTGTGACCAGGAGTGGATGGCCAAACGGCGTGCCAGGAACGCCCTTGACGCTCCCATGTCCATCTACGAGGTGCATCTCGGCTCCTGGATGAGAGTGCCCGAGGAGGGCCACCGCGCCCTTTCCTATCGCGAGATGGCGCCAAAGCTGGCGGAATATGTGACGCGCTTGGGCTTCACCCATGTGGAGTTCCTCCCGGTGATGGAGCATCCCTTTTACCGCTCCTGGGGCTACCAGACCACCGGTTACTTCGCGCCGACCAGCCGCTACGGCGCTCCTCAAGACTTCATGTGCCTGGTAGACTACTTGCACCGGCGCGGCATTGGCGTCATCCTGGATTGGGTCCCTTCCCATTTCCCCACTGACGGGCACGGGCTGGGCTTGTTCGACGGGACGCATCTTTACGAGCACGCCGACCCGCAGAAGGGTTTCCACCCCGATTGGACCAGCTACATCTTCAACTACGGTCGCCACGAGGTGCGCAGCTTCCTGATTAGCAGCGCCCTCTTCTGGCTGGACAAGTACCACATCGACGGCCTGCGACTGGATGCCGTCGCCTCCATGCTCTACCTGGACTATTCACGAAAAGAAGGTGAATGGGTGCCCAACTGCTACGGCGGGCGCGAGAATATTGAGGCCATCTGCTTCTTGCGCCGCTTCAATGAGGAAGTGTACCGGAACTACCCGGATGTGCAGACCATCGCGGAGGAGTCCACCGCCTGGGGCATGGTATCTCAACCCACTTACGTTGGAGGCCTGGGATTCGGCCTCAAGTGGGACATGGGCTGGATGCACGACACGCTGGAGTATATGCGGAAAGATCCCATCCATCGGAGATTCCATCACAACACGATCACCTTTCGCATGATCTACGCGTTCCACGAGAACTTCATTCTCCCGCTGTCCCACGACGAGGTCGTTCACGGCAAAGGGTCTCTTCTGGGAATCATGCCCGGCGACGACTGGCAGAGGTTCGCCAACCTTAGAACACTCTACGGCTACATGTACGGTCAACCGGGAAAGAAGCTCCTGTTCATGGGTGGAGAGATCGGCCAGTGGCGCGAGTGGAACTGCGAGGAGAGTCTTGACTGGCATCTCCTGAAGTATCCCACCCACAGCGGACTGCAGGCGTGGGTGGGAGCCGTGAACGAGCTATACCGCAGCGAGCCCGCGCTTCATGAGTATGACTGCGATCATCGCGGGTTCGAGTGGATCGACTGCAATGACGCCGAAAACAGCGTGCTCAGCTTTCTGCGCAAGAGCAAGTCCAGCGACGACCGGATGCTGGTGGTATGCAACTTCACGCCGGTCCCCCGATTCGACTACCTGGTAGGAGTGCCTCGAGGAGGATTCTGGAAAGAACTCCTGAACAGCGATTCCCTCGATTTTGGCGGCAGCGGCGTGGACAACGGCAGCGGCGCGGAAGCGACCCCCCAGTCCTTTCATGGCCGTCCCTATTCCCTCAAGCTGACGCTGCCTCCCCTTGCCGCCATTTTCTTGAAGAGCGAAGGAAAAACCGCGCAGACGTAGAGGCGGGTGACACCCGCCCCAATATGTCGGACAAGTCGGACATGTCCGACTTGTCCGACCATTCCTGCGACGAGGATGGACGCTTCTAGTGGAACGCTACATTTGCATCCACGGCCACTTCTACCAGCCGCCGCGCGAGAATCCCTGGCTGGAGGCGATAGAAGTCCAGGACTCAGCCTACCCTTATCATGACTGGAACGAACGTATCCTGGCCGAGTGCTACGCGCCGAATTCCGCCGCCCGCATACTGGCGGAGAAAGAACAGATAGCTAAGATAGTCAACAATTACTCCCGGATCAGCTTCAACTTCGGCCCCACGCTCCTGAGCTGGCTGGAGGAGAAGGCGCCGGAAGTCTACGAGGCGATCCTGGCGTCTGACCGCGAATCTCAGAAGACTTATTCCGGCCACGGCTCGGCGATAGCTCAAGCCTACAACCACCTTATCATGCCGCTGGCCAACCGGCGGGACAAATATACCCAGGTGCTCTGGGGCATCCGCGATTTCGAACACCGTTTCGGCCGCCCTCCGGAAGGCATGTGGCTTCCCGAGACGGCTGTGGACCTGGAAACCCTGGACATAATGGCTGAGCTGGGAATCCGGTTCACCATCCTGTCCCCGGGCCAGGCGGCCCGCGTGCGCCCCATCGGCGCCCGGGTCTGGCGGGACGCCAAGGGTGGGCAGCTAGACCCGACCATGGCCTACCAGGTGCGCTTGCCGTCCAGGCGTAAGATCAGCGTCTTCTTCTACGACGCGCCCATCGGACATGCGGTTGCCTTCGAGGGCCTGCTCCGCAGCGGCGAAGACTTTGCTGGTCGGCTCCTGGGCGCTTTCTCCGAAACGCGTCCGCCCGAGGCGCCGCCACAAATCGTTCACGTCGCTACCGACGGCGAGACCTTCGGCCATCACCATCGCTTCGGCGAGATGGCGCTGGCTTACGCCCTGGACTCCATCGAGACTCGCGGCGCGGCGCGCCTCACCAACTATGGGGAGTACCTAGCAAAACATCCGCCGACCCACGAAGTAGAGATTATCGAGAACACTTCCTGGAGTTGCTCCCACGGCGTCGAACGCTGGCGCGGCGACTGCGGCGACAGCACCGGCGCCCATCCTGGCTGGAATCAATCGTGGCGCGCGCCGCTGCGTGAGGCCATGGACTGGCTGAACAGCGCCCTGGCGCCCCGTTTCGAGTCCCTGGGCCGGGAGCTTTTCAAAGACCCCTGGCAAACCCGCAATGACTACATAGCTGTGATCCTCGACCGCTCGCCTGAGGACGTAGCCGGCTTTCTTAACCAGCACGCCACCCACGATCTCAGCCCTGCGGAACGGGTCACAGCGCTGCGGCTCCTCGAGATACAACGCCACTCCATGCTCATGTTCACCAGTTGCGGATGGTTCTTCGATGATATCTCCGGCATCGAGGCAACGCAGGTCCTCCAGTACGCCGGTCGCGCCCTCCAACTCGCCGGAGATGTCCACGGCGAAGATTTCCAATCTCCCTTCCTCAAAATCATCGAAAGGGCGAAGAGCAACAGTCCTCACTACAGAGACGGGCATCACATCTATGATACCTTCGTGGGCGCGGCCCGTGTGGACCGAGAGAAATTGGGGGCGCACTACGCGGCAAGCTCCCTGTTCAAGGACTATCCTCAGCGAACGAAGATCTACCACTATTTCGTGGAGCGCCAGCAGTACCAGAGGCTGGAAGCCGGAGCCACCAAGTTCGTCGTAGGCAGAGCCACTTTCGACTCCGAGGTGACCCGGGAGACTTGTGACCTCATTTTCGGCGTCCTCCACTTCGGAGACCACAATCTCAGCGTAGGCGTGCGGGAGTTCCTTGGTGCCCAGGCTCACGAGGTCCTGGTGAAAGACGCCGCCGAAGCCTTCGTCAAAGCGGACCTCACCGAAGTGATAAGGATTATGAGCGCCCATTTCGGCGCGTCCATTTACTCCATCAAGTCCCTCTTCCGAGACGAACAACGCCAGATCATGAATCTGGTCCTCGACGCTCCCCTCGCCGAGGCCGAGAGCGCCTACCGCGAAATCTATCTTCGCCACGCCCCGCTGATGCGTTTCTTCACCGAGCTCAGGACTCCCATCCCAAAGGCCTTTATGGCCGCTGCCGAGTTCATCTTGAACACGGAGTTGCGTCGCGGCTTCGAAGCGGACGTTGTCGACGCGGACAATGCGAGAACGCTCCTGGACAACGTCAGGAACATGTGTATTGAGCTCGACACTTCCGGTCTTTCCTACGCCTTGAGCCGGACCATCGACCGCCTGGCTGAGCGGCTGCTGACTGACTCTGCTGACCTCGCCCGGCTCCGGAGGCTGGAGAGTACCGTCAGACTCGCCCGCTCCCTGACCTTCGAGGTGAACCTCTGGAAGGCGCAGAACGCCTACTACGCTATTCTCCTCGACGTCTACCCTGGCTTCCGGGAAAAGGCTTCGAGCGGCGACAAGACGGCACAAAGCTGGGTTGAGCTCTTCAGAGCGCTCGGCCAGAAGCTGAGCATCCGCGTGAGTTGACATCTCCGCATGGCTAACCTATCATCGAAAACGGTGGCAGCGACCTCGGGGCGGTGGACAGGAAGGAAGGGGCGGCGCGCCAACCGCCCCGGGAACGATCGGGCAACGGGTGAGCAGGATCTTTTCGAGCAGTACGATGGTTATGAAGAGGAGGTCAAGCCATGTCCCTCGACGCAGCACCCAGCGGTATTAAACTGTGGTTCCTCGAAACGCGACCGCACTTCTTGCTCATTACTCCTGCCTCTGTCCTTCTGGGGGCCGCCGCCGCCCTCTACGACACCGGCCATGTGGATATCTTCCGCCTGTTCCTGTCATTAGCCGGTGCCCTCCTGGCCCATATCAGCGTGAACGTCTTGAACGACTACTACGACTTCAAGAGCGGCATCGATCTTCGGACGAAAAGGACGCCGTTCAGCGGCGGCAGCGGCATATTGCCGGCGGGTCTGCTCACGCCCCCAGAGGTTCTCTTCTTCGGTCTTGCTAGCCTTCTCGCCCTGCTGCCTATCGGCCTTTATTTCGCGCTCACCGTGGGATGGGGCATGATACCTATCGGCATCTCCGGAATGTTACTCGTCTACTTTTATACCACCAGCATAACGCGGCGCCCTATCCTGTGCCTGCTCGCCCCGGGCCTCGGCTTCGGCCTGGCGATGGTGCTGGGGACCTATTATGCCCAGACAGGCGCCATAAGCAGCGCCGCCTTGTTGACCTCCCTGGTGCCAGGCTTCCTGATCAGCAACCTCCTCCTCATCAACCAGTTCCCCGACGTCGAGGCCGACAAGATCGCCGAGCGGCGCCATCTTCCCATAGTCCTGGGACGGAAGAGCAGCGCCAAGGTCTATGTCGCCCTCTTCTCCGCCATGTATGCGTCGATCGTGCTCTCCGTAGCCTTCGGAGCGTTGCCTCCGGCCGCCATCGCTGGCGTGCTCACGCTCCCACTGGGCGTCAAAGCGATGAAGGGCGCGCTCAATTACCACAACGACATGGACAGACTTATCCCTGTCCTGGTTACAAACGTAAAAGTTACCCTGCTCACCCCGCTGCTGGTTGGCATACCCATGATGGTCAGCAGCATGCTCCTGCAAACGGCTGTCAGGTAGGGAGTCGAAAAATTGAATGAAAAACTCATCGCACTGCTCAACGAAGATATCGAGGGGGAACATGCGGCGATAGTCCAGTACCTTGAGCATGCCTATGGCGTGGGCGAAGGCGACATCGCCTGTGAGATCGAGGCCATCGCCCGCGAAGAGATGCGCCATATGGACTGGCTTGCCGAGACCGTGGTCAGACTGGGCGGAGCGCCCAGCCTGGCAAGAGGCCCCATGCGCCAGGGAAATGGCTGGGTGGCCGACTGGCTGAAGAATGACGTTCTGGCTGAGCAGGAAGCCATCGCCCTCTATGCGGCGCACATCGCAGCGATTGAGGACCGCGAGATAAGGCGGCTCCTCCAGCGCATCCACTCTGACGAGGTGGCCCATCAGGACAAGTTCGAGAGTCTGGTCGTGAAAGCCCAACGCCAGGGCGCCCGGGATAGGCGTGGCGAGCGGAAGGACCGGCTGGCAGCAGTATTGAACTGGGGGATTGAGCACGAGTATACAGTGATACTCCAGTACCTCTTTCACTCCTACATGACTGGGAACGCCGACATAAAGCGCGAACTGGAGGACCAGGCCGTCAATGAGATGCAGCATATGGGCTGGCTGGCGGAGAAGCTGGTCGATAAGTCAGGCACGCCAAGGATGGAGCACGCCGAGATCGATCGTTCGCCAGACGCCGCCCGGATGTTAAGAGCTGACATCGCCGTGGAGCGCGAGGTCACCGAAGAATACGCTCGCCAGATTGAGGAAGTCAAGGACGCCGACGTCAAGAAGCTTCTGGCGCGTGTGAAGGAGCACGAAATCTACCACGACGAGGTCTTCGCCGACCTGCTGCAGAAAGCGGATAACTGATCGGGCTGCGGTCTTGGGCGCAGCAGGGACAGGGGTCAGGGGCTAGTCCCCAACCCCCGGCCCCCGTCCCTAGGGGCGTGGCTTGCAGATAATCTCGCGGATCTTCAGATCGAAAAAGTCCTTGGAGTTGGCCGGCTTGACCACAGCGGCCGTGTCGGAACCGCGGTTGGTCCCCGCGATAACGATCACCTCCTCGTCGGTGCGCACCAGGCCGGCGTCAGCGGCCATCATGGCCGTCTCAGGGATGACTTTCATACCCTGACAGAAGACGCGGAAGACATTGGCGATGATATCGTCTACCTGGAGCGTGTTGAACTTGCGCTGCACCGACCGGCCGATGCCAGCGAATACGTGGGGGGCGTGGAGGATGACGGCGCCGTTGGCCTGAATCTTCGCCCGGTTCTCCTCGGTCATGGAGAAGGCATTCGGCGCGCGGAAGCCGAAGGCGTGGCTGACAATGATGAGACAATAGCCTTTGAAGAAATCGGCGGCGACGACGCCCGTCTCCCCGGTGGTAGAGGAAACAATAATAGTCTTGATCCCCAGCTCGTCGGCGCGCCGCTTGGCCACGCGGAAGGTCTCGGCGGTGTTGTCCCGGCCGGCCTCGGCGAAATAGGTGGTTGTGGTCTCCATGATATTACCGCCTCCCTTATGAATTCACAAAGGAAAGGGGATGGGGGATAGGGGTT